>NZ_LGEK01000078.1 GCF_001636615.1 Mucilaginibacter sp. L294
GGAGATGTGTATAAGATACAGTGATTATTTATCAAAGGCAAAACTATGGTTACCGGGTGGTAAAAAGTTAGTAGTTACCCAAAGGTAAGCCCTTACATGGAGGTAAGTGATTACCTTTGCCTTTATGAAAATCATTAAAAATGAGTCCCTTCCGGGCAAAGCAGAATGCGCAGGCTCGCTTAAAAACGTACTTGATGCTTTGTATGTTTTAAATGGAAAATGGAAGCTGGCTTTGATCCTCTCGCTGGTGCAATCATCAAAGCGTTTTAACGAGATTCAGCATGAGATCGCCGGCATATCCTCCAAGGTATTGGCTAAAGAATTAAAAGATCTGGAATTGAATGACTTTATTGAGCGTAAAGTTTACCCAACCACCCCGGTAACCATTATTTATGAAGCAACCGGTTACAGCCGCACTTTAAAAAGTGTACTGGGCGAACTAAGCGCCTGGGGCGAACAGCACCGGGAAAAAATCAAACAAAGCATGCGGAAGCAATCTTGAGCAGAGAAGAAGCAGTTTTCATAAACCTTGCGCTTGTTTGGTGATACTATTTATTTCTTTAACTGTTTAGACATCGGAGTATCAACCCTTTCTCCGAGCTCTTCTTTGTTATCCCTAAACTCAACAATTTGGAGTTTGCTAACTAATTTTTCCAATTCATTAATAAGGTACTCGTCAACGTTTTGGGGTATTTCGATACTACTCTTTATAAATTGTTCACAGGCAATATTTATTAGCTCAGCAACAGTGATCTGTCCATTGGCATCTAAGAAAATTTCTTGTGGCCAAAAATCCATTGTGATCATAGCCGGTTTATCGTCTATTTTAGATGCAACGTAAATTTCTTTTTTGTTTAGCCAATCCCATGGCGCAGTCCGCACAAAAAATTTATCCTTATTTACATAGTTAGATAAATAATGCAACTGCGGTAATATAACCTTCTTACCAAAAAGCTTTTTTAACATATTAATACGCATCCCCCTAACTCGTATGGTCGCAAATTATCTTCCACTCCCCGTTAATCTTTCTAAACCATAGGGTAAAGTAACCGCCGGGTGCATCTTTTTCGCGGGCAAGGCTCCAGGCGCCCATTACAAAGGCATCGCGCGTCCCTAACAGTTCTACCTTATCTATCCTGAAAGTGAGCTTACCCATGGCCGCCTTATCCGGATAACCTTTCTTATAGTTATCAAACGTTTGCTGCCAGCCATAAGTAGGCCCGCGTTTACCGATAAACATCAGCGAGTCTGATTTCCAGTACCCCTGCATAAAACCATCAATATCACCGTTGCTCCAGGCAATTTGCTGGTTGTGCATGAGTTTTATAATCGCTTCCTTGTCCTGCGCTTTTAGGACGAAGCAGGTAGTAAAAAGTATGAGGCAAGAGAAGATCAGTTTTTTCATAGCATAAATATATCAATCTAATCACAATTAAAGATATTTCACGCAAAGACGCTAAGACGCAATGTTTACTTTATTTTCTTCCGTGCTTTGCGCCTCTGCGTCTTTGCGTGAAATGAAACTCCAACTCATTGTTAAACAATTGTTAACAAATTGCGCATTCATTTATTATAAATTTAACATTGTTTACCATAAATCCTTTATAGCTTTACGGCCTTTACCGTTCCACTATATATGAAAAACAGGGTACTGTGTTTTGGAGAAGTTTTATGGGATGCCTTCGGCGATGAAAAAAAAGCCGGCGGCGCGCCAATGAATGTTGCAAGGCACTTAGTGCAGCAGCACGTAGATGTTACTTTTGCCAGCCGTGTTGGTAACGATGCATCGGGCACTGAACTGGTTGATTTTTTAAAGAACCACGGTTTATACTCCGACCTGATACAACGCGATAACACCCTGCCCACCTGCGAGGTTACCGTTGAGCTTGACGATAAGAACCAGGCTACCTACATCATCCCCCAGCCTGTTTCGTGGGATAACATCCACCTTGATAAAACCCTGATAGAAGCAGCAAAACGCTCATCCATTATTGTTTTTGGCAGCCTGGCCTGTCGCGAAAAAACAACACACGATACTTTACTAAACCTGCTTGATGAGACCGACGCCATCAAGATATTCGACGTAAACCTGCGCCACCCGCATTATACATTGGCCACTATCGAAACCCTTGCGGCCCGTGCCAACGTCATCAAAATGAACGAGGAAGAGGCCGACCTGCTTATTGGCGGCGGCAGCAACGATCTTAAAAGTAAGATAACCGAGTTTCAGAAAAAATACCATACCAAAACTATCTGCGTAACCCGCGGCGATCAGGGTGCTATCATCTGGCACGACTATGAATTTTTTGAACACCCGGGCTTCTGCGTAGAGGTTGCCGATACAGTTGGCGCCGGTGATGCTTTCCTGGCTACCTTTGTGGCAGGGCTTATCGCTAACAACCCGATCCCTAAAATATTGCTTAACTCATGCGCTATTGGTGCTTATGTAACCAGCCAGCGTGGGGCCAACCCCATTTATAACCGCGATGAAATAGACAGCATCAAGAAAAGTTTGGTGTAAAGCCCGGCCCTATTGTCATGCTTAGTTAACAATTGCGTTTAAATGGTGTGGTTTCAAACTTTTAAGCCGAATAATGCGTTACTTTATACTCAAGAAAGGGTAAAATATGCGTGGTTTTGGATTTTCACAGTTTAAACCAAACCAGATCCCGAAGGGCGGATTTGAAGAATTACTAAAGTTATTCCTGGAATTATTGAACTATACCGCCGGTGATGCCGGGGAGGCTTTGGCGTGGCTTAACGAATTAGATAAGCAATACAACATTACCAATGACGACTACGGCATGGGCGATTTTATTGATGAGCTAAAGCAAAAAGGTTACCTGAACGAGGATAACCAAAGCGGCGAGTACAATATAACTGCTAAAACCGAGCAAAGCATCAGGCAATCGGCGCTGGAAGAGATCTTCGGCAAGCTTAAAAAATCGGGCAAGGGCAACCACCGTTCGCCGCAAAGCGGGCAGGGCGATGAAAAAAACGCCGAACGCCGCGAATTTGAGTTTGGCGACAGCCTTGACCAGATAGATATGACGCAATCTATCCAGAATGCACAGGTTAACCACGGTATAGGCGGCGATTTTATGATGACCGAACGCGACCTGGAAGTAGAGGAAATGGATTACAAAACCCTCACCAGTACCGTGCTGATGATAGATATATCGCACTCCATGATACTATACGGCGAGGACAGGATAACACCGGCAAAAAAAGTAGCCATGGCGCTGGCCGAACTGATCCGCACCAAATACCCTAAAGATACTTTGGATATTGTGGTGTTTGGTAACGATGCCTGGCCCATCACTTTACAAGATTTGCCTTACCTACAGGTTGGCCCGTATCATACCAATACCTATGCGGGTTTAGAGTTAGCTACCGATATGCTGCGCCGCCGTAAAACGCACAACAAACAAATTTTTATGATAACCGATGGTAAGCCTACCTGCTTAAAGGAAGGCACCAAGTATTATAAAAACAGTATAGGGCTGGATAGGAAAGTGGTGAACAAAACGCTTAACATGGCTGCACAATGCAAAAGGCTTAAAATACCTATCACTACGTTTATGATAGCAAAAGACCCCTACCTGCAACAATTTGTGCGCCAGTTTACCGAAACAAACGGCGGTAAGGCGTTCTACAGCTCGCTAAACAACCTGGGCGAATACATTTTTGAGGATTACGCCCGGAACAGAAGGAAAAACATACGATAAATGTGCGGATGTGACTATGTGCAGATATGCAGATGACACGCCGCTTTAACAATGACTTAATGACTAATGACTCAATGACTAATAAACTATTAGATATAAAAACACTCGGCGAGCTTAAAAAAACAGGCTATAAAAGCCGTTCGGTTAAAGATGAACTGAGGGCTAACCTGATTGCACAATTGCAGAAAAAAGAAGGCGGGTTTGAAGGCATCATCGGTTTTGAGGATACCGTTATCCCCGATCTGCAAACCGCTATCCTGTCGCGCCACAACATATTGCTGCTGGGCTTACGCGGCCAGGCAAAAACACGTATTGCCCGCCTGCTGGTAAACCTGCTTGACGAGTACATACCTTATATAGAAGGATCAGAACTTTTCGACGACCCATTGGCGCCTATCAGCTGGTATGGCCATAGCACGGTTGAAAGCAAGGGCGATGATACGCCTATCGGCTGGATACACCGCAGCGAACGCTATACCGAAAAACTGGCTACGCCCGATGTTACCGTTGCCGACCTGATTGGTGATGTTGACCCCATAAAGGCAGCCACCATGAAACTGACCTACTCTGACGAGCGTATTATCCATTTTGGGTTGATACCCCGCGCCCACAGGGGCATTTTTGTGATAAACGAATTGCCCGACTTGCAGGCCCGTATCCAGGTATCATTGTTCAACATTTTACAGGAGCGCGATATCCAGATCCGTGGTTTTAAACTGCGTTTACCGCTGGATATCCAGTTTGTATTTACCGCCAACCCCGAGGATTATACCAACCGTGGTTCTATTGTTACGCCGTTAAAAGACCGTATAGAGAGCCAGATATTGACCCACTACCCTCGCACTGTAGAGATCTCGCGCAAAATAACCCAGCAAGAGGCTTTGTTAACAGACGATCAGCGTGCCAATATTGAGGCCGATGGTTTGGTGAAGGATATGGTTGAGCAAATTGCTTTTGAGGCGCGCAACTCCGAGTACATCGATAAAAAATCGGGCGTATCGGCGCGTTTAACCATCTCCTCTTACGAAAACCTGATCAGCAACGCCGAGCGCCGCATGATCATCAACGGCGAAGCTACTACCTTCGTCCGTATTTCCGACTTCCTGGGTGTTATCCCGGCTATCACCGGTAAAATAGAATTGGTTTACGAGGGCGAGCTGGAAGGCCCGGGCAAAGTAGCCAACATCCTTATCGGCAAAGCCATTAAAACATTGCTGCTGCAATTTTTCCCTGATCCTGAAAAGGCAAAGAAATCAAAAACACCAAACCCTTATGCAGATATCATCAACTGGTTTAGCGATGGCAACACACTATCGCTGGTAGATGACCTTTCGTTAGTGGATTATAAAAAATCGTTGAACGCTGTACCGGGATTAAAGGATGTGGTTAAAAAGTTTCACCCGCGTTTAAGCGAAAACCAGCAACTACTGTTAATGGAGTTTATATTGCACGGGTTGGCCGAGTTTTCGCAGCTGAATAAAGGTTTTTTGGATAATGGGTTCGCTTTTTCGGATATGTTTAACAGCTTGTTTAACTTAGAGCCCGATGACGACGACCTTGACCTGGACGACCGTTACTAACGCCATTTATTCACCAGCTTAAACATAATGCAGGGAAACACCCTATATTTTATACTCATACCACTTGTACTTTTAGCCCTCGATTATTATATATTAAGAGGCATAAACACCGCGTTTAAGTTTACGCGCAAAAAGTGGTTTTTAGGGTTATACTGGTTTTGGGCAGTGTTTTTAATATGTGTGTTGCTGCTGGGCATTTACAGCAAAATGTCGGTAGGTGCACGCGGGGCGTTTCTGTTCCTGTTTTTCATCACGTTTATATTCAAACTGTTTTATGCATTGTTTATAGCGGTTGATGATGCTCGTCGCTTTATCATTTACCTATCGCGTAAAAACAAAAAAACTGCCACGGCTCCTGCTTCTTTCAAAGCCATCCCCCGCTCGGAGTTTTTGATGAAGGCCGGGATACTGGCCGGGGTTGTGCCGCTTTACCTGCTTAAACACAACATGTCTAAAGGGTTGTATGATTACCATGTTAAAAACGTAACCCTTTACCTGCCCAACCTGCCCAAAGCTTTCGATGGGATGCGGATAGGGCAGATCTCTGATATCCATTCGGGCAGTTTCCACAGTGTGCATGATATGCATGGCGGGGTAGATATGCTGATGAACCAAAAAGCCGATGTGATATTTTTTACCGGCGATTTGGTGAATGGGCAAACATCAGAAGTGAACCGTGTTGCTGATGTATTTAAAAAAGTGCGCGCACCTTTGGGTGTTTACTCCATACTTGGCAATCACGATTATGGCGACTACGGCACATGGCCTACCCCCGCCGATAAAGACAAGAACTTTGCCGATATGATACAGGCCCACAAAACCTTGGGTTGGGATTTGCTGATAGATGAGCACCGGCGCTTAAAAGTTGGTGGCGAAGAACTGGGCATATTGGGTATAGGCAACTGGGGCCAAATGAGCCGTTTCCCTAAGTACGGCAAAATGGAAAAAGCCGTTCTCAATACCGATGACCTGCCTGTAAAGTTGCTGTTATCACATGACCCATCGCACTGGCGGGCCGAGGTAATCCCTAAATATCCGCAGATAGATGTGATGTTTAGCGGGCATACCCATGGTATGCAGTTTGGTGTGCGTACAGATGATTTTCAATGGAGCCCGATAGAATATGTTTACCAGGAATGGGCGGGTTTATACCGCGAAAAGCACCAGCAGATCTACGTAAATGTGGGCTATGGCTTTTTAGCTTACCCCGGTAGGATTGGAATATTGCCGGAGATTACGATATTTACATTAAAAGCTACCGCAGACCCATCATTAAAAGCTTAATACCTGCGGGCTCATCATCCATGAAGAAACTATTCTGCAACGCGCTTGATTTTTTGCTTTTCAGTAACATCTTCATGTCGTTGTGCGCGGTGGCACAAGCGCTGGTTACTTTCCGCCTGATAGATTCAAAACCGGTGTACAGTGTTATTGGGTTACTATTCACCTCAACATTGGGTATCTACAATTTCAGCATCCTGCTAAGCAAACCAAAGCATCCCGAGAGATCGCCATATAAGCGTGTACGATGGTTTTTTGCGCATTACAGGCTCATGGTAACCTTTACCATGATCTCGTTATTGTCGCTTATCCCGCTGTTCTTTCTACTGTCTATGGAATCACGCATCCTGCTGATATTCCTTTCTGTGCTATCATTTTGCTATAGTCTGCCCATATTTACCGTAGGCGAGCAAAAGTTTGGGTTGCGCAATATCCCCGGCTTAAAAACTTTCCTTATTGCCCTGGTGTGGACCATGAGCTGCGTGCTGCTGCCCGTATTGGAGGCGCAGGACCTGCACCTGGCAGATATTTCCATGCGGGATATTACCCTGATGATAGCCAAGCGTTTCCTGCTCATCTTCGCGCTTGCCATCCCATTTGATATCCGCGACCTGTTTAGCGACCGCCAGGCGGGCCTTAAAACCATCCCGGTTGCCTGGGGCGAAAAGAATGCTTACCTGTTTTGCCAGGTACTGCTTGCCGGCTATATCGTATTGTTATTTCTTTTTAGGAACAATGGTTTCAGCCTCGATTTTTTTGGCCTTACCACAACCGCTATACTCATGGGCTGGCTGATCTTTAAATCCAAATGGGAGAAGGACGAATACTACTACTTCTTTTATATGGATGGTGTATTAATATTGCAGTACGTAATAATGGTAGGTTTGGGTCTTCTTTTTGGCAATAGCTATGCCGGCTAATTACGACAACTCCGCCTCATTTTATGACAGGCTTTCGCGGCTGGTATTTGGCAAGGCTTTGGTTAACGCGCAGGCCTGGCTTTTACCACGCATCCCAAAAGATGCAAAAGTTTTGATAGTTGGCGGTGGCACCGGTTGGATACTGGATGAGATAAGCAAACTTCATCCATCTGGCTTAAGCATTACCTATGTGGAGATCTCGGCCAACATGATGGCGCTTTCCCGTAAACGTAACATCGGCACTAACCATGTTGAGTTTATAAACAAGGCCGTTGAAGATGCAGGCTTACCCGCAGATTTTGATGTGGTAATAACCCCTTTTTTATTCGACAATTTCACCGAAGATACCCTTCCCAGGGTGTTTCAACATATTCACCAAACCTTAAAACCCGGTGGCTTATGGTTTAATACCGATTTCCAGCTTACCGGCAAATGGTGGCAATATGCCATGCTGAAAAGTATGCTGCTGTTTTTTAAAGTGCTTTGCGGCGTACCCTCGTGGCGATTGCCTGATGTAGGGAAACAGTTTAATAAATTTGGGTATGAGGTTGCTGATGAGAAGAGTTTCTTTGAAGATTTTGTGGTGAGCAAAGTTTTTCGCAGTCGCTCGGTTCCAGCCGAGTAACCTATATTATAAGGGCTCCGGCCTCCTAAACTACTTAACCACTGCGGCGAGACGCCGTTTAATAGTCGTCACCCGGCAAGAGCCGGGCGACTGCATGTTACATCCGGAATTTCTTAATAAACAAACTTATACCCTATCCCTCTAACCGTTTGCAGGTAGGTTGGCGAATCGGGATTGTTCTCTATCTTTTTACGCAGGCGAACGATGTGCATATCAAGCGTGCGGGTGTTTACATCGGCATTGTAGCCCCAAACTTCCATCATCAGTTCCTCGCGGTTTATAACCTTGTTTTTATTTTTAAGGAAGTATAGCAATATGCGGTTTTCCAAGATGGTCAGCTCGGTTTTGCGGCCATCGCGTATCAGCAGGTGGGTGTTGGGCAGGTGCTCCATATTCCCAAACTTGTGCGATTCGGTCTTCTCGTTATTCAGCGAGAATTTGATCTTGCTGTCTATCATCGCTACCAGCACATCCATATTAAACGGCTTGGTGATATAGTCAGATACGCCGAAGTTATAAGCGCCAATTTTATCAATATCCTGGGCTTTGGCGGTCATCATTATCACCAGTTTATCAAACCCTTTTTCGCGCAGGCTGCTGCATACATCGCTGCCTTGTTTGCCGGGCAGCATCCAGTCAAGCAGTACAATATCGGGTTGCTCGGCAATTATCATGGCTTCGGCTTCTTCCCCGTTGCCGCTTTCTAAAACTTTGTAACCCTCGCTTTGCAGGCGTTCGGACACTAAAAACCTTAGGTTCTCATCATCCTCAACCAGTGCTATTTTAATTTCCTTGTTCATTTTTATTAATGATTATCTAATGCTCTAACGGCAAAGTAACAATAAACGTTGAGCCTACGTTAAGCTTGCTGGTAACCGCTATTTCGCCGTCCATAAAGTTAACCAGTTCTTTACAAAAAGCAAGGCCGAGGCCTACACTTCCGTTTTGGTTATACTGGTTCTCTATGCGGTAAAACTTTTTAAACACATCGCCCTGCTCATACCGGGCCATACCAATACCTTTATCGGTAAATAAAAACACAATATTGCGCTTTTCGGGCTTAATATTTATAAATAGTTCCTTTTTCCCCGGGTGCGAATATTTGTAAGCATTCTCCATCAAGTTTTGAAAAACACTGCCCAGAAGCACCGGGTCGCTATAAAACTTATTTACGTTCTCGATATTAAAGCTAAGCTTAAAATCGGGATATTTTATTTTAAAGGTATCAATATATCCTTTTACAAACTGCTGCAGGTTTATAGCCTCGCGCTTTACGGTGATAGAGCGGTTTTCCAGCTGGGTAAAGCTAAGCAGCTTGTTCATCAGGTCGTTCAGCTTATCGGCTTCTTCGTCTAATATCTTCCCGTAATGACGGCGCTGGCGTTCACTTAATTCGGCGTCGCCCTTCAGGTTCGACCCGGCAATTTTTATCACGCTTACCGGGGTTTTAAACTCGTGGGTAAAGTTGTTTATAAAATCGTACTGTAGCTTAAACACCTTGAGGTTGATGTTTAGGTTGCGGTATATGAGCCAGCTTATCAACACCAAAAAAAAGTAAATAAGTAATACAATGGCGCCTATGGGTAAAAAGCGCCTGTCAATCTCCTCGGTAAGATGCTGGTTTGTTGAAATAAAATACAGCTTAAAGTTTGAGAATGCACCGGTTAAAGCCGCCTCGGTAACTTTACGCCCTCCTTCCACATCAAGCGGGTCGTACACTACGGGTTGTATGGTAACCTGCTGGTACAATTCGGGATGGGTGTTTTTAACCTTTAGCTGGTGTGCATCCATCAAAAAGGTAAGCATGTTTTGCTTATAAAAGGCTTTGGTATCGCCCTTTTTTAATAACGACTGATAGATGCGGATATCCTCGCGGCGGGGGATGTTCAGGTAGCTTATTTTATCGGGGGTAACATTATAAAAGGTGCGGAAGATCTCGTCCTGCGTGGGCTGCCGCGAAGTATCGGCTACGCTGATAAACCGGCTTAACTTCAGCGCCATTTCATTAAAATCGCCGGCGTTTGCCCAAACCGAATCTTTAAACCCTTTTACGCCGCCATGTTTGGGTTTGTACTGATAAACCGCTTTTATAGAAATACCTTGTTTATTGGCAAGCTTTTTTGATGGTGGGTTACCTATCTGGATATCATAAAACAACACCCTGCGCACAAAGGGATAGCTTTTAAAAACCGTTGCCGAATAGTTTGCGGCCGATGCCGAATCCAGGAAACCCTGGTAGGATGTTATCTCGGGGATCTTTAGCTGGAAGAAATCGTTATAAGGCTTAACCGTTTGATCGAGCACCTCTATCTTTTTGGAGGCAAACTCGTTTTCTACATATTTGGCAGTAAGGTTATATGAAATAACAATCGCGATAACAAGGCTCACCGTTATCAGCACCAGGAACGCGGTTATCAGCGAAAAATTTTTACGGTATAGATTCTTCTGCGTTTTCATAACAGGTTAGGGTTTAACCTGCATATTGCTGCTCAGGAAGGTTTCAATTTCGGCGTACATTTCCATACGGTTATGGTCGCTTTTAAAATAGGCACGTTCGTTCTCTTTAAGGCGGTAGGTTACCGGCACGTTGCGTTTTTTCAGCTCGCGCACAAACTGGTTAAGCTCGCTGATATTGGCCCGGGGGTCTTTAGCGCCCTGGAATATCAGCAGCGGGCTTTTTATTTTATCAGTATGAAAAACCGGCGATATGGCACGCAACTGGTCGGCATCAGTTTCGGGGTTGCCCACCATTTCGTAGGTCATTTTCAAATAGGGTTTAAAAAACGGCGGCGCATCTTTTAAGTAAGTAAAAAAGTTGATCAGTCCGTATTTTACAACCGCGCAGTTATACATTTCCGGGTGGAACGAAAGCCCGTACAAAGCCGAAAAACCACCAAAACCACCGCCAAAAATGGCTATCTTTTTGGGGTTGGCAATTTTATTGGCTATCAGCCATTTTACACCATCGGTAATATCCTGCTGTATTTTGCCGCCAACCTGTTTAAAACCGGCTGTACGGAATGCCTTACCATACCCGGCAGACCCGCGAAAATTAACCTGGAACACCGCATAACCCCGGTTGGCCAAAAACTGTACCTCGGCATCATAATCCCACGAGTTGCGGCCCCATATCCCATCGTGCGGCATCACTACCACCGGCAGGTTCCTTTTTTCTTTCCCCTTCGGGATGGTGAGGTAGCCGTTTATTGTCATCCCATCGCTGGCTTTAAATGATATGGGCTGCATATCGCAGAGCTCTTCGGGCTTTATTTCGGGGTTAATATCGGCCAGCTTGGTGATCTTATCAAGGCCTCGCTCATACAGGTAGTACGACCCCGGGTTTTTATCGGTAGAGCTAACAATGATAAACTTGTTCTCGGCGCTGTCGCGGTCAACAATATCTATCTCGTTGCCTTTTATTTTACCCGAAAGGTTCTTGTACAGCTGCGCTATATCATTATCTAAAAAATGTTTCTGCGGTTTGGCTTCTTCCCAGGCCACCAGTTCTAACCGGTGCTTGCCTTTTGAATAATCTACACCCAGTATATCTGCCTTATCGCTGGCATACACCACTTTTGTTTCCTTGCCGGTTTCGGCATTTATTTCTATCAGCGCGGTTTTATCGCGGTTAACGTTCGATAGCGCATAAAAATCGCTCTTAACTCCTGTAAACGCAATCGGGTCTACCCTATCATTAAAATTATTTTTGATAATAGATTTAAACGGCGCTTTATCATTTGCGCGGTACAGAATGCTCTCGTTAACCCCGTCAGATACCTTTACCAGGCGTATATTACCATTTGCATCAGGGTACCATTTGGTAATATTGCCGGGGTTAAGCAAATAAGGCTTTAGCTCGCCGGTTTTAACATTTAAGCGGTAAACATCAAAGTTAACCGGGTCGCGCTTGTTCATGGCCACGGTTATTACATCAGGCTGCAGGCGGTTACGGTTCAGGATGCGGATCCGGGCTTTCTCCAGGTTAACCAGGCTTTTTACCTTTAAGGTAGCCACATCAAGCGTATAGATCCTGAACTCATCCACCGCGATGATATCCTGGGTAAGCACTATCTGGTTATTAAACGTCCAGGAGTAATCGCGTACCGAGTAATCGGTAAAGTTAGTTGCCAGTTGCTCGGCACCGGTAGCTAACGATCGGATGTATATATTTTGTTTATCTTTATAAGGCTTTAAATAAGAGATGTATTTGCCATCGGGCGAGATCTTAAAAAAGCTTTTATCGGGTGTCTTAAAAAAGTCACTTACAGGTATTTGCCTTACTTCGTTTTGTTTGCAGGCGCAAAAAAGAAGTACAAAAGCTACGAAGAAAAATGATCTTAAACGACCCTGCATTTGGTTTATCCTAATTGTTAAGAGAGGTCAAATTACTTATTTTAGTTAATCTTATACAAATGTCACTACAATTTTACCCGCTTGCAACGTTACATATAATATATCCCTGCAGGGCTAAAATATAAAAAAAGAATGAAGCGACTATACGTGTTGGTACTGGTGTTATTTATTTGCAGCACAAGGCTTTTAGCCCAAAATAACGATTTGTTGCTTGCCCGCCAGTATGCGGCAAACGGCGAACAGCAGAAAGCCCTTGATATATACCAGAAACTTTTTAAACAGGATAACGAGGCTTATTATCAGCAATATTTTAATACCCTGCTAACTTTTAAGAAATTTGACGAGGCCGAAAGTATCACCAAAAAGATGCTGCGTAAATACCCCGCCAACAACGAGTTTATTATTGCGCTTGGCAATGTATACACCCAACAGGGCAATACCGCCAAGGCCGATGCTTTGTATAACGACCTGATTAAAAACCTCCCTGCCGACCAGGGGGCCATTGCCAGCATCGCGTCGCAATTTTACCAAAGCGCCAATGCCGATTATGCTATTAAAATATTTTTGCAAGGCCGTAAACTGCTGCATAATGATGATGCCTTTGCTTTTGAACTGATAACCCTGTACCGTTACAAGCGCGATAAAGAGGCCCTTACTGAAGAATATCTTAACTTTTTGCCTGCCAACCCGGTGTTTTTAAGCCAGGCCGAAAGCACACTGGCCAGTATTTACGAAGGCCCGGCAGATTATGATATGCTTAAGGTATCGCTACTTAAACGCATTCAGAAAGACCCGCAACAAATTGTTTATCCCAACCTGCTTACCTGGCAATTTTTGCAGCAAAAGGAATTTGACCTGGCGCTTAACCAGGCGCTGGCCCTAAGCCGCAGGCAAAATGATGATGGCAGCAATGTATTTGAGCTTTGCCGCACCCTGGTAGTTAACGAGGCTTACGATGCCGCCATCCGCGGGTATGAATACCTCATTAGTAAAGGCGATAAGAGTAATCAAAATTATATCTCGGCCAAAATAGAGCTCATCAACACCAAAAACCTGAAGATAACAAACGGCCAATATACCCAGGCCGACCTGCTGGGGCTGGAAAAAGATTATACCGACTTGCTGAACGAGCTTGGCCGTGGCCGGGGCACCGTGTTTGCCATGCAAAAGCTGGCCAACCTGCAGGCCTTTAAACTGCATAAGTTAAAAGATGCCCAAACCTTGCTGGAAAGCGCCATTGCCATACAAGGTGTAAGGCCCGCCCTGCTGGCCGCCTGCAAGCTCGATCTGGGTGATATTTACCTGCTTAATAACCAGCCCTGGGATGCTACCCTGCTATACAGCCAGGTAGAAAAAGATAACACCGGCACCGCAATTGCGCAGGATGCCGCTTTACGCAACGCCAAACTGGCTTACTACACGGCCGATTTTAACTGGGCACGCCGCCAACTGGATATCCTGAAAGCGGCTACCACACAGCTTATTGCTAACGATGCGCTGAACTTGTCGCTGCTGATATCTGATAACCTGAATGCCGACAGCGCAGGCAACGCGCTCAAAATTTACTCGCGGGCTGATCTGCTTATATTTGCCGAACAACCCGCCAAAGCCATGCTTACGCTGGATAGTATCGACAAAAAATACCCAGGCAATGCGCTGGAAGCGGATATCCTGATGGCAAAGGCCCGCATCATGCTACAGCAAAAGGATTTTACCAATGCTGTAGCAATTTTAAAAGAGATAGTGGAGAAACACGCGTTCGACCTGTGGGCTGATGATGCCGTTTTTATGCTGGGCGATATTTACGAAACCAAACTAAACGATGCTAACCAGGCCAAAACCTACTACCAGAAAATTATTACCGATTACCCCGGCAGCCTTTGGATAAACGATGCCCGCAAAAGGTTCAGGCTGTTAAGGGGCGATAAAAACGACGCGAGTTAGTTAGACCTATGTCATTTCGATGAACGAAGGGGCCTGTGAGTAGTGGGGTGAAGAGAAATCTTGTTACGCTGTGGTAGTTGGCTACCTGTCGATTGAACAAGATTTCTCCTCGTACCTCGTTCGAAATGACATAGCAGAATTTCAACCGGTGTAATCAATCCAATCGGTGAAATCTAAAAATCAAATTGTACTTTTACGGCATGATTGTATATAACGACACCGTAATTTTAGATGATACTGTTGAGCAGGAATGGTTAACCTGGATTAAAGAGGTACATATCCCGGCGGTTATGGCTACCGGCTGTTTCAGCTCTTATCGTTTGCTTACCATTATCGATTCGCCAAACGATGGCATCACCTACTGTATTCAGTTTAATGCCGATACCATTGAGCAATTCCAGGATTATTACCGCACCCACCTGTTCAAATTTCAGGAACTGCACCAGCAACAATTTAATGAGCGCTTTGTATTATTTAATACATTAATGAAAACGGTTGACTAATTATGACCATTACTGAAACTACCATACCTGGTGTACTGTTATTTGAACCAAAAGTTTTTGCTGATGACAGGGGATACTTTTTTGAAAGTTACAGCAAGCGCACTTTACAGGATGCCGGCATTGATACTGATTTTGTACAGGATAACCAGTCTATGTCGCATAAAAACATAGTAAGGGGTTTACACGCTCAAAAAGCGCCCTTTGAACAAGGCAAGCTGGTTAGGGTATTGCAAGGTGCTGTATTGGATGTTGCTGTTGATGTGCGCAAAGGTTCACCAACGTATGGCAGGCATGTGTCTGTTGAGCTTACCGCCGATAATAAAAAACAATTATGGGTACCTCCCGGCTGCCTGCATGGTTTTGTTAGTTTAATGGATAACACCATATTTGCTTATAAGGTTACAGCTTATTTTGGTAAAGACTCTGAAGTTGGCCTGGCATGGAATGATCCTGAACTGGCTATTGGCTGGGGTATTGCCGAAAAAGACGCGGTACTCTCCCCTAAAGATCAGCAGCTGCCGCCTTTTGCTGGTTTTGAAAGCCCCTTTGTTTACAAACCCTAATTATCAAAAGGGCTTTTTTAACGGATTGCCATAACCTGATACGTTTATTTTTTATTGTTACCGATGCGTAACAATAATGTGACTATGCCGCTCTAAAGGCATATTTAACACTTTTTAACATCCTCCGCCATTTTATTACTAAACTTTTAGTTATATCTTAGTTCCACAATAAACCCTAAGTATGAAATTCACAATTACAGCACTGGTATTACTATGCCTATGCTCTTTTTCTACGTTTGCACAAAATTCTTATTCGGTTAAAGGGGTATCGGTTGATAGTGTTGCCAACATTAAACTGGTAAATACCTCTATCAGCGTGTTAAACGCTAAAGACTCTACCCTGCGCAAATTCACCAGGGCTGCTGCAAACGGGTCATTCAATATAAACAACCTGGGTAAAGGCAAATTTATATTGCTGGTAACCTATCCCGGCTATGCCGATTATGTAGAAAATTTCAACTTAGATTCTGTTAAAACAACGCACAATGTTGGCAACATCAACATGAACCTTAAATCGAGGTTATTGAACGAGGTATTGATAAAAGGTACTGTTGCCGCTATTAAAATTAAAGGCGATACTACCGAGTTTAACGCCAAAGCTTATACCATACAACCCAACTCCAAAGTGGAGGATCTGCTGAAACAGTTGCCCGGTATACAGGTTGATAAGGATGGCAAAATAACCGCGCAGGGCCAAACCGTACAAAAGGTACTGGTTGATGGGGAGGAGTTTTTTGGCGACGACCCTACCCTGGTTACCAAAAACATCCGCGGCGATATGGTTGATAAGGTGCAGCTTTATGATAAAAAAAGCGACCAGGCTGCCTTTACCGGTATTGACGACGGGCAGAAAACCAAAACCATTAACATTAAACTAAAAGAGGATAAAAAGAACGGCTACTTTGGCAAAGCTGATGCCGGCATTGGCACCGATGGCTATTACCAGGGGCAGGCCCTTTACAATAAGTTTCAGGGTAAAAAGAAATTCAGCGTTTACGGCACATTTGGCAACACCGGCAAAACAGGCCTGGGCTGGCAGGATAACAACAAGCTGGGCACCGGCGATGGTTTACAGTTTAGTGATGACGGCAATGCTTTTTTTATTGACGGCAACAACGATGGCGGCCTCGATTCATTTAACGGCAGGTATGATGGGCAGGGTATCCCCGTAGCCAATACCGGTGGGGCACACTACGATAATAAATGGGATAACGACAAAAACAGCCTTAACACCAATTACAAAGTAGGCTCATTAGAGGTTGACGGCAGCCGCAATAACAAACAACAGCAAAACCTGCCCGGCAAGGTTACCAACATTATTAAAAGCAATACCGACCAAACCTTTAACAATAGCATGTTCAGGCAAAAGCTGGATGCTACTTATAGTATTAAGCTTGATACCACATCAACCCTAAAGGTAGCTATTGACGGTACTTTAAAAAACAGCGACACCCACACTACCAGCACTGCCGAAAGCCGTAAGATTGACAGCACAATTATCAACACCAACGGCCGTACCCTAAGCAATAAGGTAGACCAGCAATTGTTCAACGCATCGGCCCTGTATACAAAAAAATTGAAGAAACCCGGCCGCACCCTATCCCTTAATGTAAGCGCCGGTGTTACCGAAAGCAAAGCGCGCGGTTTCCTTTATTCAAACCTGCAACTGTATGATTCTGTCGGGGTAGCAAAAGGCAGCCCCGAGATTGTTGACCAGCTAAAAACCGATAATACCAAAACATCCAGGTTTAGCTCTAACCTAACTTATACCGAGCCGCTATCAAAGTCGCTGTCAATTATATTAAACTACGGTTTCAGCACCAACAACAGTAATTCGGATAGGAAATCGTTCGACCAATCGGCACCCGGTACCGGTAATTATAACGTGCTGAATGATTCATTAAGTAACCACTACGTTTTCGACCAAACATCTAACCAGGGAGGGCTAAACTTTAACTATAAAAAGGGCAAATCTACCTTTAGGTTTGGTACACGCGTTGCCAATATCGATTACAAGCAGGTAGACGAGATAACCGGCACAACAGGCCATCGCAATTTTACCAACTGGAGCCCGCAGGCTAACCTTCAATACAAAATATCTACCTATAGCGCCTTAAATTTTGGTTATAATGGTAACCAAACCCAGCCAACTATTGATCAGTTGCAACCCATCCGTGTAAATACCGACCCGGTGAACCAAACCATTGGTAACCCTAACTTAAAGCCGTCGTTCACCAATTCGTTTTACGGTTATTACAATATGTACAAGGTTATCAGCGATCAATCTATCTGGTTAAACGGCAACTACAGCTTTACTACCAACCCTATTGTAAGCAATGTAGTAACCGATACTACCGGCAAAAGCATTATACAATCGGTAAACCTTAACAATAAAAAGCAATCAAACTATTATTTGGGTATTGATGGCAGCCGCAAACTTGGCTTTATAGGCCTAAATGTTAACGGGAGTTTAAACACCAACGGTAACATTTACTACAGCATGGTAAATAACGAGCTGAACAAAACCAAATCAAACACCTACAGGGTTACGATTGGCCTATCAAAATACAAAGAGAAAAAATACTCTTTATACGTAAGCGGCGGGCCAAACTATACCATCGGCCAGGCTTCGTTACAGCCTGATAGGAATAACAACGGCCGTGGTTTTGAAGCTAACTATTACCTAAGCGTTTTCCTGCCGGGTAAAATTGAGGTAAGCAGCGATGGCCAATACCAGTACACCGCCGCCACACAATCATTTGATAACGATTTTCGCCAAACCATTATCAACGCGCGTATCAGCAAAGCCTTTTTTAAGGGCGAGAGTTTAAAGGCATCAATAAGCGGTAACGATTTGCTTAACCAAAACTCGGGCTTTACCCGCAGTGCATCAAGCAACTTAATTACCGAGAACCGTTACACCACCATCCGCAGGTACTTTATGCTATCCCTAACCTGGGATTTTAGCGCCATGGGTGGCGGAGCACCAAAAAAATAAGTTAAGGATATAACAATAAAGAAATATCGAGCAATGAAAAAGCACCTGTTAATATTACTTACCTGCCTGTTTGCAAGCAGCATGCTGTTTGCCCAAAACACGCATTTCACCACATCGGGCACCATCGAGTTTGAGAAAAAGGTGAACATGTACGGTGTTATTAAAAAGGTAATCAACAAGGATAATGAAAGCTGGTACGCACCGGCGTTTGAATCGTACAAGAAAACCAACCCGCAGTTTAAAACGCTTAAAAGCACCTTAACCTTTGGCGGCAATAAAACCCTGTATGCCCCACTTGCTGATGATGCCCCGCCATCAAACAGTTGGTTTAGTGATATGCCGCTGGCGCAGCAACTCAACACCGTTTATACCGACCTCAACACAAGCTTCAGTATTACCGGTAAAAAAGTGTTCGACGAGGCCTTTTTGATGAAGGATACCACCCGCAAGATCACCTGGAAAATTACCGACGAAACCCGCGAAATTGCCGGTTACATGTGCCGCCGCGCAAACGCCGTGGTAATGGACTCCATATACGTGGTGGCTTTTTATAGCGACGAGATCCCCGTATCTGGCGGGCCGGAATCATTCACCGGGTTGCCGGGCATGATATTGGGCGTTGCCCTGCCGCACGAAAATGTTACCTGGTTTGCCACCAAGGTTACCGACCTGCCCGTAGCCGAAGCATCCTTAAAAGTACCGGCAAAAGGTAAAGTGGTTACCTACAACGGCCTTAAAACTACCCTGGCCAAAGCCATGGAAAACTGGGGCGAATACGGGAAGAAGTTTTTTAAGATATACTTGTTGTAGAGTCGGGACGAGAAGATTCAAGATAAAAGAAAAGCCTGTACAGTTGCTACCGTACAGGCTTTTTTGATTTTGAATACTTTAACTACACAAGTTTTAACCCCTTCAAATACACCGCGTTCTTTTGCGCGCTTTGCAGCGGGGTTTCGTGGAAGAAACGGCTTTGCTCTACAAAAAAGTAACGCATGCCGTTATCCTGCCCCGTGCGGATGAATTTTTTAAAGTCGATGATACCCTCGCCCAAATCACAGGCCGATTCTTCGGTACTGCCTGCGGGCAGGCGTTTCCTGAGTACATCGCGCATGTGGGCCAGTTTAAAGCGGCCTTTATGTTTGGTGATGTAGGCGTATGGGTCGGCACCCTCGGTTACGGTGTAGTATACGTCCATCTGGAAATCCACCAGTTGCTTATCCGTACCGGCAAGCAGTACATCAATGGGTAGTTGGCCGTTTACCGGTTTGTACGGATAATCGTGCGGGTGGTAGCCAAACCTAAGGCCATGTTTTTTGCAGATGGCGCCGCGCTTGTTAAAATCGTCGGCAAAGGTTTTAAAGGTGTCGATCGTTTTTTGCGGGCCAAGCCATGGGCATACCAGGTACTTCATACCAATCTCTGCCGCCTGCGCTGCCAGCTTATCAAACTCGGGCAAGGTACAGGGGTTATAGTGGGTGCTTACCAGGTTAAGGCCAAAACCGGTGGCTATCTTTTTGAACTCGGTGTTGGTTTTGCCCCAAAAGATACCTTTATCGCTGCCGTAGCTTTCTATCTGGGTGTAACCCATTGCCCCAAGCTTTTTAAGGGTGCCGATAGGGTCGCGCTCCATGTCTTCCTTCACCATGTAGAGCTGGATGCCGGGGGCGGGTTTTGTCCGCCCGATGATGGTAGCGGCCATTGCGGACGACGGTGCGGACGCTGCCGCGGCGAGGAGTCCGCTGCTGTATAGGAATGTTCTTCTGTTCATGTTGGGTTATTGATTAAACGATTGTCATTTCGAACGTAGCGTGACAATCTCTTTAGGATATGTGTAAAACTATGTTTATCAACCTTATAGCTTTATAGTTGTTTTAACAAAATTAGTGTTATGAACAAAATAGGCCCGCTCAATTGCCGCGGGAGGGCTGTTACTTTTTGCTTGATCAAAAAGCAACCAAAAAATCAAGTCAGAGCGAATGCTTCCCCCACTCCCTGCCGGTTCTTAACGCTTTCTCCGCGCCTGCGCGCAGTTCGAAAGCTAAACCGTCATTCCCGCCATACTCCCGGCCCGCCCGCTCTGACCTTTGGGCCTGCGCTTTTTTTAACCAAGCCGTCATTGCGAGCGTAGCGTGGCAATCTTCGACATGCAGGTCGCCGACTTTTCTATCGAAGATTGCCACGTCGCTATGCTCCTCGCAATGACGCGCGGAGAGCGCGAAAAGGCCACCCCGCGTTAGGGATAAAAGCGGATACCGGCCCCGCGCCTAAGGCCTGCAGGCGTATGAGCGGATAGCCCGGCCCGAAGGGAACGCCCCCCCTAACCCCCTGAAGGGGGAACAAGATTTACTTTAAGCGTTTCAAAAGCTCCCCCTTCAGGGGGCTGGGGGGTTATCCCTCACCACTACCTCGCCCGTGGTTTTATCTTTTAATATTAGTTTGCGTTCGCCGTGGGGAAGGATCTCTTCTTTGATGAGGTAGTACTGCTCGTCGAAACTGGCGAAATCGGCGGCTATTTTGGTATTGGTGCTGCCGCGCCAGTCGGTTAGGTTTACGGGTTCCCAGATGCCGCTTTTGGCCGATGCGTAGGCCGCGTCGATAATGGCGTTCACCACATAGCCGTCGTAAAAAGTTTCGGCAGGCGGGCGGTTTTGTTCGATGGCCTCGAACATGTCGGTAAACATGTGGTTGTAGCCCAGCTCGTTTACCTCGTCGCCCACGGGGAAGAGCCAGCCCTGGCTGCTCTCGGCCTTTTCGGCAACGTAGCCGCCGCCCTTGCCGGTGCTGAACATATCGAACCCGGTGCGCAGGAAGTTGTTGATCCAGATGGTGCCCTCGGTGCCCATCACCTCGTCGCGCAGGTCCATACCGCCGCGGAAACACCAGCTCACCTCGAACTGCCCGATGGCGCCGTTGGCGTACTTCACCATGCCTATGGCATTGTCTTCGGCATCAATGGGGTGCACCTGCGTAGCCGCCCAGCACATCACCTCGACGGGCCGAACATCCTTACCTATATAGTTGCGGGCAATTTCGATGCAGTGGCAACCGAGGTCCACAATGGCACCGCCGCCGCTTTGCTCTTTGTCCCAAAACCAGTTACTGTGGGGACCGGGGTGCGCCTCGCGGCTTTTGGCCCAAAGGATGCGCCCCAATGCGCCCGCCTTTACGCTGGCCAGGCTTTTGTTGAACTTGGGGGTGTAACACAGATCTTCCAGGTAGCCGCCCATTACGCCCGCCTGCTCCACCATGTCCAGCATCTGTTTGGCTTCATGTGCGGTACGACCGAGGGGTTTGGTACACAGCACGTGTTTACCAGCTTTGGCGCAGGCCTGTACAGCGGCCAGGTGCAGATCGTTCGGCAGCGAGATCACCACCACATCTACCTCGGGGTTGTTCACCACCTCCTCCATACTATCGCTGTACACGGGGAGTTTATAGTCGGTGGCAAAAGTTTTGGCCTTGGCAATATTACGGCTGTACACAGCGTGCAGCACATCCAGCCTGCGGTGCCCTATCAACGAATCGGCATAGAAACGCGCGATAAAGCCCGAGCCAAGCATAGCAATTTTCATAGCGGTAAAATTTATAATGGTTTATGAGTGGTTAAGATAGGGATTTTTGCGAAAAGTCCATAGTCGATAGACCATCGTCCATGGTAGCTGCTTTGCTATGGTCTATCGACTATGGTACATGGACTAATGCCCTCTCCGCGCGTCATTGCGAGCGATAGCGTGGCAATCTTCGATAGGTTGGTCGCCAATTAGTGCTTCGTTAGAGGTGGCAGCGAATGATATGAAGCGTCAGTGGTTGTTACGTTTTTCGCTGTTAGTTATTTTTTAAAGGTGCTCAAGAGGGCTGCGCCGTTCTTTTCTCCCAAAAGAAAGTAACCAAAGAACCAAGCGATAGCGAGCTCATTAACACCTATAAAAACAAAACAACAGTTAATAAAAGTCGCGGCTTGGTAACCCACTTTGTAGGGTTGTGCTTTGGCAGGTGTTGTGCTGCCGTGCGTTACACTATGCCGCAGTTAGAGGTGTCGTTAGGCCAGTACGCTTGCGAGGTTTGCGAACCATGCACCAATGACCCAATGACAGCGCAGCAAATGACCAATATGTAAAGGTGCTGTAGTGGTGCTTCGGATGCGGTAGCCCCGCTATCCGCTTATACTGCACGAGGCCTTAGTCGTGAGGTCCGGTATCGCTGCTATCGGGTTTAGGGGGGGAGGGTAATCACAAGCGGGACGCTTCTGGTAGCACCTGTCTCTTATACACATCT
>NZ_LGEK01000007.1 GCF_001636615.1 Mucilaginibacter sp. L294
GAGATGTGTATAAGAGACAGAACTTGAGTACATCTGGCTTGATGGCTACAAACCAACCCAAAGCCTGCGTAGTAAAACAAAAATTGTTAAATCTTTTAGCGGTAAAGTTGAAGATTTAGATAACTGGAGCTTTGACGGTTCATCAACCGAGCAAGCACCGGGTGGTTCATCAGATTGTATTTTAAAGCCGGTATTTACCTGCCCGGATCCACAACGCAAAGATGCTCACCTTGTAATGTGCGAAGTGCTGAATTCAAAAGGCCAGCCACATGAGTCAAACGGCCGTGCGCTTATCCAGGATGATGATAATGATTTTTGGTTTGGTTTTGAGCAGGAATATTTCCTTTGGGACCCTGAAACTGATAAACCGCTTGGTTTCCCTAAAGGTGGTTACCCTGCACCACAAGGCCCATACTATTGCTCGGTAGGTGCTAAGAACGCTTACGGCCGCGATATTGTTGAAGAGCACTTAGATGCTTGTTTAGAAGCAGGCTTAAACGTTGAAGGTATCAACGCTGAGGTTGCTGCCGGCCAGTGGGAGTTCCAGATCTTCGCTAAAGGTGCTAAAGAAGCAGGCGATCAAATTTGGGTTGCACGTTACTTATTAGAAAGAATTGGCGAAAGCTACGGTGTTGCCATTAACTGGCATTGTAAACCATTAGGTCAGTTAGACTGGAATGGTTCTGGTATGCACGCTAACTTCTCAAATACTTTATTACGTACTGCAAACAGCGAAGCTAAATTTAAAGCAGTTTGTGAGGCATTCCGCCCTGCAGTTGCTGAGTGTATAGCTGTTTACGGTGCCGATAACGATCAGCGCTTAACCGGTAAACACGAAACTGCTTCTATAACCGACTTTAGCTACGGTGTATCTGATCGTGGTGCTTCTATCCGTATCCCTCTGTATGCTGTAGATCATAACTGGAGTGGTTACCTGGAAGATCGTCGCCCTAACTCTGCGGCAGATCCATATAAAGTTGCTGCGGTTATCATCAAAACTGTAAAAACAGCCAAGGTTTAATAACCCAACTATATTTAAAATCCCCCGCTTAACTATCGGGGGATTTTTTTTTGCTCTATATATTCAGCGTAATTACCTGCTGTTATTTGCAGTAGGCCATCAACCGGTAAATTGTACAGGTATATCCAGGCGTTAACAAAGCCAGGATCAGTTTCAACGGATACCACCGACCTGATGTATAAATTAGGGTGATCCTGCTCTGGCCCAAAACCCTCATAATTATCAATCACCCTTAAGTTTTCTTTTGGGTGAAGTAGTTTAAAAATACTGCCATGAATATAGCCATCGGTATTATTTGTAATAACAGCGCCGGGGTATTCGCCAATATCATAAAGCAAACCCCTGATCTTTCCAGGAGATACGTACGTACAGTTTAAGTTAAGGTATTCTGCAAAATCATTACCGGGTTGCAACAGGGTGCCATAAACAAACAAGAGGTTGATCATTAAACTAAAGGTAGGGAAGTGCAAATAATAATTAGTCACAAAACTTACAATGTTTAAAACGGAAGTAACCAAAGTAATTCTCTGTGTACTTTGTGTTCTCTGTGGTAAAAAATTAAATCCTCCCACATATTATTTATCTTGCTTAAATTGGCATTTTATACTACAAACAATGAATACGGAACAAGTTATCACCTATATAAAAGAAAATAATATTCAGAAGGTGAAGTTCGCCTTCGCCGATATTGATGGCATACTGCGTGGCAAAGTGATCAGCACTCAAAAGTTTATTGACGGTTTGCAGGGCGGATACGGCTTTTGCGATGTGGTTTTTGGATGGGACAGTACCGATGTTACGTATGATAATGTGCAGCTTACCGGCTGGCACACAGGTTACCCCGATAAGCAATGCTATATAGACCTGGTAACCATGCGTAACGTACCATGGCAGGATAACATCCCATTCTTTTTAGCTGATTATACCGGGCCGGATAATAAAGCCCTGCCTGCCTGTCCGCGCAGTCTGTTAAAACAAGTTGCCAAACAATGCGCAGATATGGGTTATCATGCCGAATTTGCGCAAGAGTTTGAATGGTTCAATTTTAAAGAAACACCACAAACACTACAGCAAAAAGGTTTTGCCAACATGGAGCCCTTAACGCCGGGTATGTTCGGTTATTCTATATTGCGCACCTCGCAAAATAGCGATTTCTATTATGATCTGTTTAACCTTTTAACTCAGTTTAACATCCCGATAGAAGGTTTGCATACCGAAACCGGGCCCGGAGTTTATGAAGCGGCTATAGCACATTCCGAAGTATTAGACGCTGCGGATAAAGCCGTGCTTTTTAAAACCGCCGTTAAAGAAATTGCTTATAAACATGGCATTGCTGCCACCTTTATGGCCAAATGGAACCAGGATTTACCCGGTTGCAGTGGTCATATCCACCAAAGCCTGTGGTCGAAAGATCAATCAGACAACTTGTTTTATGATGGCAAGGATATAAATAAAATGAGCGAGCTGCATAAGCAATATCTTGCAGGTCAGTTATATTGCCTGCCGCATCTGCTGCCTATGTATGCGCCAACCATAAACAGTTATAAACGACTTGTTGAGGGTGCCTGGGCGCCAACCACCATCACATGGGGGTTGGATAACCGCACTACCGCCCTGCGTGTTATCAATACATCAAAAGCAACCACCAGGCTTGAAACCCGCATCCCCGGTTCTGATACCAACCCGTATTTAGCCATCGCGGCGGCTTTGGCATCGGGCTTATATGGTATAAAACACAAACTGAAGCTTGATGTAGCGCCTACCATAGGCAACGGCTATCAAAACAAAAGCAACGGAAGCCTGCATACCAACCTTTTTGATTCCGCAACAGCCATGCAGCAATCCGCCGTTGCCAAAGAGTTATTCGGCGAAGGCTTTGTTGAGCATTTTACCAATACACGCCTTTGGGAGCATCGCCAATACGCCAAAAGCGTAAGCGACTGGGAGTTGAAACGTTACTTTGAAAGTATTTAGGTTTTTATTTTTAACCACAAAGAACACCAAGGGGAACCACAAAGGACACTAAGATTTATGGATGAAAACGAATTGTCTAATCGTGTAATTGGAATTGCTATCGAAGTTCACAAAGCTTTGGGGCCAGGTTTGTTAGAGAGCGCTTACAAAGAATGCCTCTTTTATAAATTAGTTCAAACCGGATATTATGTAGAAAAGGAAAAACCAATGCCTTTAATATTTGAAGAAGTAAGATTAGATTGTGGCTACAGGATTGATTTATTAGTAGAAAATAAGCTTATAATTGAAACCAAATGTGTGGAGGCAATAAATGATGTGCATCTTGCTCAAACACTTACTTACATGAAGTTAGGTAACTATAAACTGGGGTTACTTATGAATTTTCATGTAGTTAAATTAAAAGATGGCATCAGGCGTATTATTAATGGAACTTTATAATAAATAACTAATCTTAGTGTCCTTTGTGAAAAAAACTTTGTGCTCTTTGTGGTTAAAATAAATTTATACAAGTATCTATGCAATTATAAACCCAATCTAAAGTGGACTTTCATCTCATTATAAAATCGGCCTGGGAAGGCTACGATAGTTCTAAAACCATCAGGGATATTGAAGATATCAGCGCGATGGTTTCTACCAATCACGTATATCGCATTACTTTTCATGATGAGGATATCATTATTGCCAAACTTTCCTTTTTCGGCAAGTTTGAGCATTTTAAAGAAGATCATCGCATTATCCAGTCGTTATCAAACAACCTGCTTTATCCGTTCGAAAACCTGCTATCTAAGTCGCTGCTTAAAAACAACAGGGTATATGTTTACCGCTATAAACACGGTAAAGACGACGCCTGGGTAGTATTTTACAACCCAACCCGAATTTTAGATAGGTTACCCCGCCGCCTTGATGACGACCAGATAAAAAAACTGGGTATACAGCTGGGTAAATTTCATAAAGCTTGTTCGCGGGTTAAAAACGTGCTGCCCAAGTCCTCAAAAACACTGCGTACCGATATTTATGACCTGCAACGCCAGTTAGAAAAAAATCCGGACAAGTTTGGTAACGCCGACCTGATCAAACACCATTGCGAGCAATTCCTGAAGAACAGATCGAGGTATAATATGAAATCGTTCGAGATCATCCCGGTATTTATCGACTGGAATATTGGCAACTTCTCGGTAACGCCAGATCTTGACCTGTACTCGCGTTGGGATTACGACTGGTTTAGGATGAGTTACCGTCTGCTTGATTTTTACTTTTTTAGCCGCGTGGTATCTGATGCCGGCGACCGCACCGTATTTAGCTACGTAATAGGGCCGATGATGGAGGACAGGTTTATCACTTTCCTTAAAGAATACCATGAGGTTAACCCTATAACAGCCGATGAGATAAGGTTTTTGAAAGAGGCCTATCGTTTTTTTATACTGAACTATGTGATAAAAGACGGCAAGTATTTCTTTAACGAGCAGTACGCTAAAAAACTGCAGACAGAGGCATTAGAGATCTATCTGCCGTCAGTCGACAGGGATTTTGATGCCGAAGTAATTATTAAAGCATTAAAATTGGAGTAATTGCGGGTTTTATTATTCACTAATAAACGTAACCAATGCCTGTTTTAATTGGCTAATATCAATATACAGGTTTTCCTTTTGTGGAGGGATGGTTTCTGAACCTGTAGTTGTTCCTATTAAATAGGAGTAACTTAAGCCCAGCGTTTTTGAAAGTATCCTGTAACTGGAATCGTGATAATACTCCGGGAAAATTTCAAGGACTTTTGCATCAGTACTGGCAAAATAAAGGTTTGCAAAGCCGGCACCGTGAATACCGGCAATAAAACCCGCATTGGCAAATAGTTCAATTTGCCGGGTAATGCTCATTTCTTCCAGGTAGTAAGTTTCAAAACCTAATTGGGTAAAAATTGAGTTAGCCTCTTTGTGGTTTTCAAAATTCCGGTAACTCGCTTTGTCTCTTGAAATATAAATTTTCTTCCTTTCATTACTGGCATTGGTTAATAAGCTGATCCTTTCCCGGTATAAGTTCACTATCCAGGCCGGTTGCCATTGTTTTTGGTAACCTTCAAACCCTCTGTAATGTATCTTGCTCCAGTTGTTAACAAGATCGGGCACTATAAGGGTTTTAACCCGAAGTAAAAGGTCGGAATTTGTTGGGATTATCCTGTCTGCGCTTATTCCCAAAAGCCCCAACAACTCAGCCTGGAAAGGTAAATGGTTAGCTATTATATAAAATTCGGGCTTAAATTTTGATTGCTCCAATAAATAAACCCTGGCTAAACACTCGGTTAAAAAATGGTAATAATTATTCTCAAGCCCGGATAATGACAGATGCGCTGCTGTAGCGTTCACCTCTCTTTTTTTTGATCGGTAGAACATTTTTTTGCTTTCCCCGATCCGTGGGTTTGTTTTTTGTGAAGTGTACTCAACTATAACATCTTTTTTTCCGGAAAACACTTCCTCGCGGTTGGTAAAGCAAAACGCATTATTAAAACACCTGACATAAAAAGAAGGCATTGCGGCTTCGTGGTTCACAAAATCACTGTGCGGCTGGCCGAAAATGTCTTTTATCGCCGGCATCACGAACGTTTCGGACGGATAGATAAGTTGCTCATCAATAGCTTCATCCGCAGCATTAATGGCCTTAATAGTCCCAAAGCGTATGTTTTTTAGTTTTTTAAGGTATAATTTAGCTTTGTTCATTTAAGGCAGATCATATTTATTAGCAGGTAAAACTAATAAGATTTACATTGTGGCCATAAAACTATTACTGTACTAAATTTAAGTAGTTTCTTAAAATTTAAGCATATTGTGCCGTCAAACCATTAAACACAAGGAATGCATCGGATAGACAATTTTAAATCGATTATTGACCGTTACGAGATCATTTTTTTTGATGCTTTTGGTGTTTTAAAAACCCATAGTGGCCTGGTGCCCGGTATCGAACGTACTTTTGAATATCTGGAAGCACAGAAAAAAGAATACTACATTGTAACGAATGATGCATCGCGCAGCCCCGGCCAGTTAGCACAATCATACCACGATAAGGGGCTTTATGCCATTACATCCGACAGGATCATCTCATCCGGAATGCTTACCAAAGAATACCTGGACCTAAAGGTAAATGATGGTATTGTAGCCTATTTGGGTACCGAAGATTCGGCGCATTACCTGGAGAGCGCCGGGCTGCACACTTTACCCGTGCGTGATATAAACAGCAGCAATATTGATAAAGTAAACGTACTGGTTTTTATGGACGACGAGGGGTTTGATTGGTGTGATGACCTAAATAAAACCGTTAACCTGCTGCGTAAACGTACCATCCCCGCTATTGTGGCTAATACAGATTATGCGTACCCGGTATCAAAAAACGATGTGGGTATTGCCATTGGTGGTTTGGCGCAAATGATAGAAACCATTGTGGGTAAAAAGTTTATTCGTTTTGGTAAGCCCGACTCGCAGATGTTTATGTTTGCTTATGATCTGATCCGCGATTATCGCAGCATCAGCAAAAAACAAATTTTAATGGTAGGCGATACCCTGCAAACCGATATTATTGGCGGCAATAAGTTTGGCCTTGATACCGTGCTGGTACTTACCGGTAATACACAAGTGGCCGATTATGAGAACCGGATTGCCGCAACCGGGATAGTGCCAACCTATATATGTAATAGCGCCGTTTTAGAGCCCGATGCATTAAATTTATAGCACCCCATGGAAAAATAACATTGATACTATTTAAAATCGGAAAACCTGTTTTAAAAGAAGCTGTTAAACTGGTGTGTATGTATCCGATCATCATTGCCAACACCATCGCAAAGCAAATAAAATACTACAATAATTATAAAAATATTATGCTAAACTCATTAAAAAAACCAATTTTAGCCCTCGCAATTTCAGGCAGCGTATGTATCGCGGCCTGCAATCAATCAGCTAAAAAAACAACTACCATGACAGACAGTACCGCAACCTCACTACAATTACCACCTGCATCTGCCTTTGAGAAAACCATTAACGGAAAACAAACACATCTTTACATCCTAAAAAACAAAAATGGGGTAGAAGCTGCTGTAACCAATTACGGCGGCCGCATTGTAAGCCTGTTTGTACCCAATAAAGATGGCAAACTAACAGATGTTGTTTTGGGTTTTGAGAGTGTAGATGGTTTTATTGGTTCAAAAGAACCCTATTATGGCGCCACTATTGGCCGCTATGGTAACCGTATAGCCAAAGGCAAGTTTAAAATAAACGGTAAAGAGTACACACTGGCTACCAACAACGGGCCAAATACGCTGCATGGCGGCCATCCGGGCTTCCAGGAAGTGGTTTGGGATGCCAAACAGATAGACAGCGCTACTTTAGAGTTGAGCTACCTGGCAAAAGATATGGAAGGCGGTTTCCCGGGTAATTTAAACGTTAAAGTTACTTACCAAATAACCGATGACAATGCCATGAAGGTAAGCTACCTGGCTACTACAGATAAAGCCACCGTGGTAAACCTAACCAACCACGCCTTTTTTAACCTGAATGGAGAAGGTAGTGGTACAATATTAGACCACACCGTACAGATAACTGCTGATAATTATACCCCGGTAGATAGCACCCTTATCCCAACAGGTAAAATAGAAGCGGTTGCCGGTACGCCGTTTGATTTTACAAAACCAACAAAAATTGGCGCGCGTATTAATGCTGACAACATCCAGCTAAAAGACGGCAAGGGGTATGATCATAACTTTGTGCTGAGCAACCATGATATCACCACGCCAATTGCTACCGTTATTGGCGATAAAAGCGGCATAAAAATGGAAGTATTTACCGAAGAACCTGCTTTGCAGTTTTATAGCGGCAACTTTATGCAGGCGCAAAATGTGATGAAGGGTGGCAAGAAAGATGAATATCGTACCTCATTCGCGCTGGAAACACAGCATTACCCTGATTCGCCAAACCAGCCTACGTTCCCATCTACAGAATTAGAGCCCGGCCAAACCTATAAAACACAATCGATATATAAATTTTCGGTAGTAAAATAAATAGTGCAGAGACGCGATACTTCGCGTCTCTTTCGTTTAAAACATATGTTGTTAGATAACCACGGAAGAAAGATCAATTACCTGCGGCTGGCCGTTACCGACCGCTGCAACCTGCGCTGCTTTTATTGCATGCCCGAGGATGGATTGAACTGGTTATCGCGTAAGGAACTGATGACCGGCGAGGAAATGCTGCAGGCATGTACCTTGCTGGTTAAAATGGGGATAGAGAAGATCCGTATTACCGGCGGGGAGCCTTTTGTGCGGAAAGATATTATGCAGCTGCTTACAGCGCTTTCTAAACTGGATGGGTTAAAAGAGCTAAGTATTACTACAAACGGTGTTTTAACAGCCCCGCACGTGGCCGAATTGAAAGCAATAGGAGTACGATCTGTAAACCTGAGTTTAGATACCCTGGATGCTAACCGCTTTTTTGCCATTACCCGTCGCGATGAGTTTGCCAGCGTGATGGAAACCATGCAGCAGCTTTTAAAGCACAATATTGAGGTGAAGATAAACACCGTGGTAATGGCAGGGAAAAACATACAGGATATTATCCCGCTGGTGCAGCTGACCAAAGAACTGCCGGTAAGTGTGCGTTTCATCGAAGAAATGCCCTTTAATGGCGATGGACATAGTTACAGCGGCATGGTATGGGATTATGTGAGGATCTTTGACGAGATCAGGCAATCGTTTCCTGATATTCAGAAAGTGCCCGACCCGCAATTTTCTACTTCATACAACTATCACATACCCGGGCATAAGGGCGGTATAGGTATTATAGCGGCTTATTCACGTACTTTTTGTGGTACCTGTAACCGTATCCGTATAACGCCGCAGGGCACATTGAAAAATTGCCTTTATGATGATGGTGTGCTTAATATAAAAGACCTGATGCGTTTGGGAATGAGCGATGTTAAACTGGAAGAAACTTTACGCGCAGCATTCAACGTACGCGAGAAGGACGGCTGGGAGGCAGAACGCAAACGTTTGGAGAATCCAAACTTTCATGAATCAATGGCTACCATTGGCGGTTAAATCAATCAAACAATGATAACGGTAGAAGAAGCCGAACGCATCATACTTACCCAGCTAAAAGATTACGGCACCGAAACCGTACCCTTTGAAGATGCGCCTGGTCGCGTTTTGGCCGAAGATATCAGGGCCGACCGAGACCTGCCGCCCTACAACCGGGTAACCATGGATGGCATCGCAATAGCGTATAAAGCTATTGAACAAGGCATTACAACATTCAGGGTAAAAGCCACCCAGGCAGCAGGAGCGCAACCTGTTGATATTAATGATACAGGTGAATGCATCGAGATAATGACCGGCGCGGCTTTAGCAACATCGGTTAATACCATCATCAGGTATGAAGATCTGGAGATAAAAGACGGTAAAGCAACATTGCTTACAGCCGATATCAAGCAAAGTCAAAATATCCACCAAAAAGGGAAGGATAAGAAACAGGGCGATGTGGTTGCCGCGGCTAATCAATACATAACGCCCGCTATAATTAGTTTAGCGGCATCAGTAGGGAAAACTCACCTGCTTGTTAAAAAATTGCCTAAAGTGATGATCATATCGTCGGGTGATGAGCTGGTAGATGTGGCCGATACACCATCAGGCTATCAGATCAGGCGTTCAAATAACTACACTATAAAAGCTGTTTTAAAACAATACGGGCTTGATGCGGATATGCTGCACATCCCCGATGACCCTGAAATAACCAAACAGCAATTGCAACACTGCCTTGAAAATTACGATGTGATATTGTTAAGCGGTGGCATCAGCATGGGCAAATTTGATTATGTGCCGCAGGCTTTAGAAGGCCTGCAGGTGAAAAAGCTGTTTCATAAGGTACAGCAACGCCCGGGTAAACCTTTTTGGTTTGGCAGGCATGATAATAGTGCGCTGGTATTCGCGTTCCCTGGTAACCCCGTGGCTACGTTTATGTGCCTGCACCGCTATTTTTTAATGTGGCTGAGCACTACACTCGGTTTGCCCGTAAAAACCCCCGTGTACGCGCAATTAGTCCACGATTTTATTTTTATACCGCCGTTAAAATACTTTCTACAAGTAAAGCTTAACTTTACAGAGCAAGGCGTTTTATCGGCACAACCCATTGAAGGTAATGGCTCGGGCGATTTTGCTAACTTAGCTGATACTGATGCGTTTATGGAGCTGCCTTTGGAGCGGGATGAGTTTAAGGCAGGAGAGGTGTTTAAAGTGCACTTATTTAAATCGCTGTAATCAAATAAATCTGTGGAACCAAACTTTAGTCATTTAGATAAAAACGATAACCCTACGATGGTTGATGTATCAGCAAAAGCGGTTACACACCGCACAGCTACTGCGCGCAGTATTGTGATATTGCCCCATGACGTATTGGCGCATCTGGTGGATGGTAACCTGCAAACCAAAAAAGGGTCGGTGTTTCAAACGGCTATCATAGCCGGTATTATGGCTGCCAAAAAAACCGGCGACCTGATACCGCTTTGTCACTCGCTTGGTATGGATAACTGCAAGGTTACTATTGAGTTATCAGGCCAAAATGAAGTGATTGTTGAATGCACGGCAAGCATCACAGCCAAAACAGGTGTAGAGATGGAAGCATTGGTTGGTGCATCCATAGCGGCTTTAACCGTCTACGATATGTGTAAGGCCATGAGCCATGATATTGTGATAAAAGAAACCAAACTGATCTCAAAAACAGGAGGTAAGCGTGACTTTAAACGAACATAAAAAGCATACCAATATTGCCCGCCCTGCCATGGGCAACTTTGCCCGGAACGAATGGGCTATACTGGGTGGGCCATGCACAGTTATTAAATTTCTGGCAGACCAGGTGATCACAGCGTTATCGTCCGAATACCTGTGTGCCTATGCCGATACCTCGCATAACGATGATATGGTGGGCATGCCGGGCAAATTGGCAAGTGGTGCAGCGTTGGAGTATACTGATCAGCTCAATCACAGTCAGCTGAATTATAAAGCGGCCTTAAATCCGTTTAAACAACGCGAACTATTTTCTGCAATGGACCTGGTATTGGTTAACGGCAACCATCAACCGGCCGCCGCGCAGGTAGTTATTATCGATGCAAACAAAAAGGCATCCCTACAGCGCAGGCTTCAGCAACTGACCAATGTGCAACTTTTTCTGTTTGCTGATAATGCAGAAGGCGTGTTTGATTATTTACAGGAAGCCATCCCCAATTGGGAGCAGGTACCGGTATTAAGCTTAAATAATGATACCCGGCAGATCATTGAGTTTTTCAAAACCAAATTGCAACAAGCCAAACCTATTTTAAACGGATTGGTATTGGCCGGGGGTAAAAGTACTCGCATGGGTTTTGATAAAGGAGAAGTAAACTGGTACGGTAAAGAACAACGTTACCACATGGCCGACCTGCTGAAAAAACATTGCACCCAGGTTTATATTTCCTGCCGGGATGAGGAGCAGCGGAAGGGGATGAACGCCGATTATTTAAGTCTGCCCGATACCTTTACGGGGTTAGGCCCTTATGGGGCGATTTTGTCCGCCTTTCGCCAAGAACCGGATTCAGCATGGCTGGTTATAGCTTGCGACCTGCCTTTGGTGGATGCCGATGTGATACAGCATCTGGTAGATAACCGTAACACAGCTACTATCGCGACGGCTTATAAAAGCGATTATAAAGACTTCCCTGAACCATTGATAACTATTTATGAACCAAAAAGTTATCCCGTGTTACTTCAATATTTAGCGCAGGGGTATTCCTGCCCGCGCAAGGTGCTTATTAACAGCGATGTTACCGTGCTGGAATCGCCTAATGCTGATGCTTTAGCTAATGTAAACACGCCCGAAGAACTGGAGCGGATAAAGCGCATCCTCCATCAAAAAATTGCCACAAATAATGCATCCTGATCTGTTGCGATATAGTTGCCAGGTGGCGTTACCCGGTTTTGGTGAAGCGGCACAACAACTTTTAAAGCAAGCCAAAGTGCTGATAGTAGGTGCAGGCGGACTTGGTTGCCCGGCAGCGCAATACCTGGCATCAAGCGGTGTGGGTACTATTGGTATTGCCGATTTTGATATCGTATCCGTAAGTAATCTGCACAGGCAGGTGTTGTATAATCCAACAGATGCAGGGCAGCTAAAGGCCGAGGTTGCTTGTAAAAGACTGCAGGAACAAAATCCGGATATTACGATGGTGCCTATTACCTACAAGATAACTTCAGCTAACGCAATGCAAATTATTGATAGTTATGACATTATAGTAGATGGCACCGATAATTTTGAGACACGCTATTTATTGAACGATGCGGCAGTGCTAACAGGTAAACCTATAGTGTATGGTGCTATTTACCAGTTTGAAGGCCAGGTTGCCGTTTGGAATGCCCGTAACAATGACGGCAGCTATTCGCCCAACTATCGCGACCTATACCCGCAGGTAGATGCCACACAGGTGCCTAATTGCTCGGTAGGTGGCGTGATGCCAACGCTGGCCGGGATAATTGGTTGTATGCAGGCTAATGAAGTTATAAAGCTTATTACAAATAGTGGTGAGCCTCTTGTTGGCAAAGTATTGTTGTTTGATGCCCAAACCATGCAAAGCAGGGTGATCAAAATTGGCGCATCAACCAAAGTCAAAATCACCGCTTTGCAGCGGAGCGTGGAAATTTCAACTATTACTGCTAAAGCGGCGAAAGAAGGTTTGGCAAACAATACATTAGAATTGGTTGACGTACGCACCGACCAGGAGCGTGACGAATTTGACATAGGCGGGATACACTTTGAACTTGATGAAGTAGAAGATAACCTGGATGAATTTAAGCCCGGCAAAACCTATGTATTTTATTGTTCGTCAGGCAAAAGGAGTGGAGAAGCTGTAAAATTACTTCAACAGAAATTACCAGGTGTTATAGCGTATTCTTTGGAAGGCGGCTTAGGCAACTGGAACCGGGATTAAGCGGATTTGTACGATTAATACGATTTTGATTTGCATAGCCATCACTGTAATCAAATCACTAAATCTGCTCAATCGTACAAATCCCGGTTTATGGATGCGCTGCTACCCAAACTTCGCCATCCTCAAAAAATTCTTTTTTCCAGATAGGTACAGTTTGTTTCAGGGTGTCGATGATATATCGGCAGGCCTCAAAAGCGGCGTCGCGATGCGCGGCGGATACGGCTATGATAACCGGAATTTCACCAACCTGCAGTGTGCCGGTTCGATGATGTACAAGCACTTTTTGTACCGGCCATTGTTTAAATGCTTGTTTAGATATCTTATTTATTTCATTGATAGCCATTTTGTTATATGCTTCGAACTCAAGTTTTAATACAGTCTTGCCTTTGGTAGCATTACGCACGGTGCCGATAAAAACATCTATCCCACCAGAGTCGGGCGACATCACCCAATCAATGCAGGATTGTATATTTAAAGGTTCGGTATGTATCTCTATCTGGGTTTGCATTTATCCTCCACTTACTGGTGGTATGATGGCCACCTCATCACGTTCGGTAATAACAAGATTGCTTTCTGCATATTCGTTATTCACGGCTACCATATAGCTGGCAAGTTGCTTTAGTTTAGGATATCTTTCTTCAAGCGATGCTTTAAGTTCAGCAATTGTCGCAGCATCACTTAGTTGAATTGTAACCTTTGAAGCCCCAAATATGTCTTTTGCAATGCCGAATGCCAGTATATTGATCTCCATAATTTATCCCTGTTACAAATATGCAACAATCTTGTTCATAACATAAATTAACATGCTTTGGTTGCGGTAAAATCAGAACAATCTTTACTGCCAAATTGTATATTTGATTATGGCCAATAACGCTGTTCAGCAAATACAGGTTACCCGGGTAATAGATGGTGCCAGCGAAGAAATATCTGATGCTATTGCTATCGAAGAACCTTTAGAGATCCGTTTAGAGCACGGCCCTGCAGGCGAACGCAAAGTGCAGAATATCTCTGTTACTATGCGTACGCCCGGCAATGATGCAGAGCTGGCTACAGGCTTTTTGTTCACCGAAGGCATCATTAAAAATATTCAGGATATCCAAACCGCAGCGCACTGTTTCATAGCCTGTGCTGAAAACCGGGAAAATGTGATACAGGTTAGCCTGGCCGAAAATGTAACTCCACACCTCCAAAATACCGAACGCAATTTTTACACTACATCAAGCTGCGGGGTGTGCGGCAAAGGTTCAATAAACGCTATACGTACAGTTGGTAATTATATTGATATACAGAAAGATATAAATTCTATCTCAATAGAAACGCTAACCGGATTTCCGGATAAATTACGCCTCCATCAAAAGGTATTTGCAGATACGGGGGGCCTTCATGCCTCAGCTTTGTTTACACCGGAGGGTGAATTACTATTACTCCGCGAGGATGTAGGCCGGCACAACGCTTTAGATAAACTGATCGGCGCTGCTATCAAACAACAAAGCTTACCACTTGATAAAACGGTGTTGCTATTAAGCGGCCGCGCCAGTTTTGAATTGATACAGAAGGCCGCCATGGCAGGCATTAATATTATTGCAGCGGTTGGAGCACCATCAAGTTTGGCGGTGCAGCTGGCACAGGAGTTTAACATTACACTGGCCGGCTTTCTGCGCGGGCAGCGATTTAATATTTATACAGCGCCACAGCGCATTTTAATACCCAGCTATGAAAATTCGTATCAAAAATAACGGACTGCGATACAGGCTTACCCGCAGCGAAGTAGCGGCATTTGCCCATGATGGTATCTTTAAAGAAAAAGTACAGATAGGCGACGATTCGCTTATCTACATTTTGCAGCGTACAGCAGAGGTACAGCTTTCAGCATCGTTTAAAAATAACATTATTACCATGTTAGTGCCCGAAAGCGTGGCAGACGAATGGACAAATACCGACCAGGTAGGGTTTAAAGCCAAACAGGATGATACGGAATTATTAGTAGAGAAGGATTTTACCTGCCTGGATGATGTAGACGAAGACCAGAGCGATAATTACCCCAACCCATTAGCCGCTAAAAACCATGAGTAAGGAAACTAAGGGGCAGCCCGCTGCCGAAAACCCGGAAGAACTACATGAATTAAAGGTTACCAAACCTAAAGAATGGGCCGCGGGTATACCTGCTGTAACTGCGGCTTTAGCTGATGTTTTTGAAGAAACCGGCCCTACACGTGGCGCGCTGGCCTTATTCACCATGAACCAAAAGGGTGGGTTTGATTGCTCCAGTTGCGCATGGCCCGATCCGGACGACGACCGTTCGCCGATAGCGGAGTATTGCGAGAACGGTGCAAAAGCCTTGGCAGAAGAAGCAACCACGAAAAAACTAACCCCCGAATTTTTTGCCGAAAACTCCGTTGCCGACCTGGCTAAACTGGACGATATGGAGATAGGCAAAAAGGGCCGTATCGCACAGCCTGTATATTTACCTAAAGGTGCTACGCATTATCAGCCCATTAGCTGGAATGATGCTTTTCATAAAATAGGTGATAAATTGAATAGCCTGGCATCGCCTGATGAAGTGGCATTTTACACATCGGGCCGTACCAGTAACGAGGCATCGTTTGTTTATCAGCTTTTTGTACGCGAATATGGCACCAACAATATGCCCGATTGCTCCAATATGTGCCATGAATCTACCAGTGTGGCGCTGGCCGAGGCTATCGGAATAGGCAAGGGCACAGTTACACTGAATGATTTTTACGATACGGATGTGATCATCATTGTGGGGCAAAACCCTGGTACTAACCACCCAAGAATGCTTACCGCGCTTGAAAAAGCTAAAAAGAAAGGGTCTAAGATCATTGCCATAAACCCGCTGCATGAGGCCGGGCTGATGGGGTTTAAAAACCCACAAACGGTTAAAGGTATCATGGGTATTACCACCCAACTGGCTGATGTATACCTGCAGGTACAAATAAACGGTGATATGGCCCTGTTTAAAGCTTTAGAAAAGCTTTTATATGATGCAGAGCAGCAACAGCCGGGAACAGTGTTTGACAAGGAATTTATTGAAAAAAGCACCGTTGGTTATGATAATTTTATTGAATATGTAAAACACTTTGATGTAGATGCCCTATGTGCTACTGCTGGTGTGTCTGTTGAACAGGTAAAACAAGCGGCAGATCTGATCAAACACAAAAGCAAGATCATCATTTGCTGGGCTATGGGTATTACGCAGCATAAAAATGGCGTAGATACGGTTAAAGAAATTGTGAACCTTACCCTGCTTAAAGGCAGTATTGGTAAGGCTGGCGCTGGTTTATGCCCCGTACGCGGCCATAGTAACGTGCAGGGCAACCGTACCATGATCATATGGGATAAGCCCAAGAAAGAGCAATTAGATAAGATACAAGAAGTGTACGGCTTTACCCCGCCGCAAAAAAACGGACTTGATGTGGTAGAATCTATCAAAGCCATGCACGAGGGTAAGCTGAAAGTGTTTTTTGCCATGGGCGGCAATTTTCTATCGGCTACGCCGGATACCACTTTTACGGCCGATGCGATGCGCAAGCTGGAACTGAGCGTACATGTATCAACCAAATTAAACCGCAGCCATCTGGTACATGGTGAGGAGGCTATCATCCTGCCAACACTGGCCCGGAGTGATAAGGATGTGGTAAACGGCGAAGATCAATTCATCAGCTGCGAAAACTCGATGGGGGTGGTACAGATGTCGAAAGGGATCTTGAAACCGGTTTCAATGGAACTACTAAATGAAACCCAGATAGTTTGCGAACTGGCCAAAGCTACCTTAAAAGACCGTACGGTTATTGATTGGGACAGGTTTGCCAATAGCTATGATGCTATCCGTGATGATATTGGTAAAGTGATACCTGGGTTTGAAAATTACAACCAGCGTGTACGCTTGCCGGGAGGCTTTTACCTGCCCAATGCAGCCAGGGAAGGCACTTTTAAAACAGAAAAATTTAAGGATAAAGCGCCATTTACCATAACTAAGTTACCCGATCATAAACTGGCCGATGATGAGTATATGATGACCACCATCCGTAGTCACGACCAGTTTAATACCACTATTTATGGCATGGACGACAGGTACCGGGGCATCCATAACGAACGCCGGGTGATATTCATGAACCCCAAGGATATTGCCAAAGCGGGCTTTATGCAGGGCGATAAGGTAGACCTGTTTAACTATTATGATGATATTGAGCGTGTTGCACGTTTATTTGTTATTGTACCTTACAATATCCCCGAACGCAATACCGCAACCTATTACCCCGAAGGCAATGTTTTAGTACCCATTAACAGCGTGGCCGAGAAGAGCAACTGCCCAACCAGTAAGCTGGTATTTATAAAGATCAGGAAGCATGAGGGGTAGCATTCTGTTCCATTGTAAAATGGAACAAGTGGAACAAACGGAACATATTGACAAATAGGCAATTAACGTTTTTATTTTATCGCTCTACTTAAAGTTTTACTTTCAATATTTTATATAAGTATCTATATATAAAATGTTTATTAAAATCATGTTTTTGTTCCACTTTTTGAGAAATGGAACAAAAACGGCACCGATCTAACACGATATGAAACGACTTTTTTCGCCTTTTTTCGACCTTAGTTCGTCCTGGTTAGGTTACCCAAAGCCGGAAATCGATATATAGTAATTAAAGTTTAAATATTTGATATATAGATAGTTATATGTTTAAAGTTTGTTCCACCTTGTTCCGTTTGGAACGCATAAATTTGGTTATTTCTTATACGCCTTCAACAGGTCCTCCACCAAAATACCATTAATGGTCATGCCGGTAAGGTTACAATCGCTGATGCTTACGCCACTTAAATTGCAATCCGTTATGGTGCTGTGGTTTAAGTCGCAATCATCAAACTTTAGGGGGCGGTGTTTGGCATTGGCATCATAATAGGGATGGCCTTTGGGCGGCATGCCTATGTTGTGGATATAAGCACCACCCATTTGCGCGCCGTTGATCTCCAGGTCGCTTAAATTGGCATCAGATATCCTGACGTTTGTGGCCGATACATCATCCATCGTTAAACCGTTAATGCACGACATCCGGATGGTGGAGTTCTCAACCCTGGCTTCGTAAACATTGAGTTGTTTGGCAGTATTTATGATCTCTATCAATTCCATAATATCAATATTGGTTATTATAAAGGTCACAAAAGTATGGCCAGTATATGGGGTGTTTTTGCGCCAAAAAAAGAGGTGAATAACGACGTTCCTTCGGCAGGCTCAGGATGAAATTTATTCGCCCCAGGCAGTAATAATAAGGCGCCTTGTACCGCCATGGTTACGATGCTCACATAAATAGATGCCCTGCCACGTACCTAATGCCAGCCGGCCATTGCGGATGGGAATGGTTACCGAGCAGCCCAGCATGGCGGCCTTCAGGTGGGCGGGCATATCGTCGGGGCCTTCATCATCGTGGCGGTAGTCGGGGTCGTTTTCGGGTACCGCTTTATTGAAATACATTTCAAAATCCTGCCGAACGGTTGGGTCGGCATTTTCATTGATACTCAAGGATGCGGAGGTATGCTGAATAAACACCTGGCAGATGCCCGTTTTAATTTCGTGGAGCTGTGGCAGCGCCTCCGTAACCTCATACGTGATGATATGGAAACCCCGGCGTTTCTGTGGCACGTCAAGCGCTTGCTGAAATATTTTCATAATGGGTAAGATATAAATTCTATGCGGTTTCTTTCACCCGCAATGCCTGGTTTATATACTGTTGTAATGTGGTTGAAGCCTTAAGCACGGTAGTACCTTTAGCTTCGGCGGCGGTTTTCCCGGCAATCACAAGGTCGGTCATTTCAATAAAATTTTTGATGCCATCGGGCGAGAAACCTGTCTGTTTCAAAGTTTTATCCCACTGATCGCGCGGGATCTGTTCGGCCTTAACAGCCTTACCCAGTGTATCTGCAAAAGCATCGGCAACATCCTGCGTGCTGTAGTACCCGGGGCCAAATAATTCATATATCTTACCGTTATCATCATTTTTGGTAAGCAGGTCTGCCGCGTATTGGGCAACATCCATGGGCGATACCATCGCTATCTGCATATCAACAAGGTAAAAGCTTGCCAAAACACCTTGCTCTTTAATAGCCGGCAGGTACATCATCCAGTTACTGAAATAATATGCGGGGCGGATAAAGGTAGTTTGTACATCCAACCCGTTAAAAGCACGTTCCAGTAGATAGGACATGTACAGGTTCCCCGAGCTCTCGCCCAGTTGCGCACCCATGGAAGATAAACCCACCACTTTTTGAATGCCCGATGCTTCGACCGCCGCGCGATAGTTTGCCAGGATCTTTTTGGTATCGGCAATAACATCATCATTCCTGCCTGTTTCGGGGGTAATGGCAAAGAGGGTAGAGCCACCTTGCGTGGCTTTGGTTAAAGCCTGCAAGTCAAAAGCATCTGCAACGGCGACTTCAGCACCCAGCTTTTTGAGTTTATCTGCTTTTTTCTCATCGTGAATGATACCCTTAACGGTTTCGCCTTTTTTAATGAGGTTGGCCACAACTGCCGACCCAACCTGCCCTGATGCGCCTGTGATGATATGCATAACGGTAAAATTAGTTTCCTTAATACTGTTTGTTGATAGTGATAAAGCAAAAACCAAACCATTTGGGTTATAGAGGATATAATGTAACTTTAAGCATCGTTTAACATCTAACCAATATGACAACAAAAGAAACCTTTAACCTGCACGGTAAAAACCTGGTCAATAAAGTTAAGGAGCTTATTGAAGAGGGTAATATTACCAGCATCAGCATTAGCGATAAACACGGTAAAGAGTTAGTGCATTTCCCCTTAACCATTGGTGTAGTTGCCGCGGTTGTAGCGCCTGTACTGGCGGCAATTGGCGCGTTGGCTATATTTGTAGGCGAATGCAGCCTTACGGTTGAACGTGAAGTAACCGGGGAAGAGGAAAATAAGCCTGAATAAGCTATCAGGCCCTTTTTAGCTTTATTGTAAATGCCGAACCTATACCGGGTTGGCTTTCGGCAGATATACTGCCGCCGTTTATGGCTATAAATTCCTTACACAATAACAGCCCCAGGCCGGTACCGCTTTCGTTACCTGTACCACGGGTACTTTCTGTACCCAGGTTAAATATATCCTTTAACTTATCCGGAGCTATGCCAATACCACTGTCGGTTACGGTTATTGCTACCTCATTATTAGTTACTGCCGCGTGTATCAAAACCTCGCCGCCGCGTTTACTGAATTTGATAGCGTTTGATAAAAGGTTACGCATAATAAACTCGAAATGATCTGCATCGGCCAGCACTACCGTATCGCCGGGCACATGGTTAATCAATTTAATGGCTTTTGCATCTGCAACGCCCGATAAAAAGATCACCGTACGGTGTATTAATGGGTTTATTTGCAGCGCTGTTTGTTTTAGGGGGATGCCCTTTATCTGCATTTGTCCCCACCGCAGCAAGCTGTCAAGCGTTTCTAATGATGCCGTGGTGTTTATTTCCAGGCGTTGTAATATCTCCTTGCGTTGTTCGGGTTCCAGGTCGTCGTCAATGATCTGCAACAGGTTAAGTACCGAAATAAAGGGCGAACGCAAGTCATGGCCCAGTACCGAGAACAGCTTATCCTTAACCATGTTGGAGTCCTGCAAATCGGTGTTTGTTTTGTGAAGCAAACGGTTAAGCCGGCGGGTTCTGAAATAGTAAAAGGCAAATATGACCAGGATAATAATAACCCCGGCAAGTATTACTAAAGTAACCTTCCGCTCAAGCGCCTGTTTATTATTTGCAAAACGTAATTCCTGCACGCGCGCTTTCGACTGGTTTAACTCAAAGGCATCCTGCAGGCTTACTATCTGTTTAGACATTTTCTTGTAAAAGAACTCATCAGCCAGCTGGTATTGCTTTGTACGCGCGTTGTAAGCCGCTTTATAATCCTGTTGGTATTCATATATGCCGGCAATGGCGTTCAGCTCGTCAACCTGTTCTTTATAGCCGTTCTTGCTATCAGATAATTGCAGGGCCTGCTTCCAGTAAAACAATGAGTTGACCGGGTCGGCCTTACCATAAGTGGTTGCCAGGCCCGTTAGGGTTTGTATCTGGCGGATGTAATTGTTTATCTTCCGGGCTTTCTCCAACGCCGTTTTTTGCAGTTCGATAGATGTTTTGAGATCGCCTTCTTTGGCGTATACGGATGCAAGCGTATTGGTTAACGTAATATTTAAACCCTGGTATTGGGGTACGTTGCTTAGCTCAATGCCCTTTAGCAAATAAGGTTTAGCCTCGGCAAATTTACCGGTTTCGCGATAGGCGATGCTGATATCATTAAAAAGGTTGAGCGAGAGGTTTGAAAAGGGGATACGGTTGTTTATTTTTTCGGCAGTGTGGTAATAGCTGATGGCCTCGGGGTATTTCTTCTGACCGGCAAATGCCTCACCCAGGGTAATATAACTCTCCATTTGCCCTAAAAGGTTGCCGTTGCGCTGGCTCAGGCCAAGCGATCTTAAAAAATAATCAATGGCTTTATCGTACTGGCCCTTGCGCAATTCAATCACCCCCAGGCGAATGTTTTCTGTAGCCATACCTTTGGTATTACCTGCCTGCTTATAAAGTTCGAGCGCTTGCAGGTATTTTTTTCGAGAATCATCATACTGGCCTAAGTTATCATCTATCATACCCAATTGATTGAGCATTAAGGCCTGGCCTGATGCATTTTTTAATTGTTTGGCCAGGTTAAGGCCAATGTTTGCAAAGTAAGCGGCCGAGTCGGGCTTATCATACCGGTAGCGCGAAACCAATTTGTTATAATAGTCAATGGTATCGGCAGGTGGTGGGGTAGCGCGCAGCGCTTGCGAAGCAATGGTTAAAAGTATAAATACACTGATACTTTTATAAAAACACAAAGGTATTTGCCAACGCAATTTCAATGCTATAAGTTGTTTTTTAGCGCCAATAATTAAGGGATGCAAATATATTAATTTATAAAATTTTTATAGGCTTTTAGCGTTGTAAATGTAAAATTCCAGTTAATTTTATTTCTGTATTAACATAATATTATGTTATTGAAAAGTTAACAATTAATCAAACAACTTAAGCGTATTTTTGTCGTAACAATATAATCTTAAAGCAAATGGTGATCTTAAAAGTTGGCATAGAAAACGAAACCGAGAAGCATGTGGAAATTGTTACCGAAAGAGGTGTTTGGGGTAGCGGCGCATATAAAATATTTGCCGCTAAACTGCTGAATAAACTTTACCACAAGGATGTTCCGCATGAACCTACAGATAGTAACGACCCGAATTTTCTTGGGGAGATAAGCATAGATAAAGAAAAAGAGAAATGGGAGTACAAAGGCACCAAATTAAAGATGCCCGAGCTGAAAAAAATAGTTGATTTTATATTCGACTATAACGCTCCCGACGCGGTTTATTAACCGTTGCCGCTCCTTTTTAATTTACATCGCTTAAATTAAAGTACAGCCTGTCTATAGTTAGTAAAGGTGTGTCTGATTCTTTGAGCGATGTAAATATATCCATCTCAAAATAAAGCCTCGGCTCATTACCCTCGGGGCTTACGGCATCAAGCCAGTTTTTGATACTGTTGTACAGATCAGATGCAACCGTACTTTTGTCTGAAGTATTTACTGATATCATTGGGGTCAATAATACCGGGATAGAAACGGGCGGCAAAATGCCGCTGTCGTCAATCTTATACTCATAACTTACTTTAACTCTTGTATTGTAGGTTACATCATTAATGTTGCTGAATAATTTACCGAACAACAATTGTAAACAAACCTGCAAATTGGCTTTAGCAGGTGTAGGCTTTATGTTTTGCAGATCAAGTTCAACACCATCCCAAAATAAACCGGGCGTAAATGTTGGTATGCTGCTATTTTGCGGAATAGTGTATATAAACCGTTCATCCGTAGTGTAATGCCCGCCTTTGGGGTTTGGCAGCAGGTTTTTATTACGGGTTTCATTTACAAGCAAGGTTATTTTCTCCGCACTTAAAATATCAAGGGAGGTGACTTTTATAACAGGCGAGAGTTGCGTTAGTTGACTGTTGAACAGCAGTGGCTCATTTGCAGCAGAAACGTAAGTATAGCTTTTTGTGATGCTTGCATCATTTTCAACCGTATCAAACAAAACGGCATCGTAACCATCTATCAACAGCAACGGAAGGCCTAATTGTGCCGACTGGCCTTTATTTGCGGTAACCTGTATAAGCAGGCGTTTATCAGTAACCGGTTTTACCGGCCCTTGTTTAAGCGTAAAACTATAATAGGCTGTCGGGTTTTGGCTTAAGTGTTCGGCTTTTAGTGTTGTATTTGTGGCGTTTAAAGCGCTTTTTACTTTCTTTATTAATCCTGCCAGGGTAATTAATGCCGGTAAGGCTACTTTGTACGCCTTACTATCAACCGTTGTTTCGTTATTAATAAGCGGTAATGATGTTTTCAGATCTGTTACTATCTGCGGATAAACGCTTATAAATTGCGCCAGGCTTTCAAACAAATTATTTGAATCGCCATAACTGGAAGCAGCTAAAGTACTGATACCGTTAATAACGAGCCTTGTTTCTACAATTTGCTGTGCTACAGTAGGTTGGTTATACCTGTAAGTATAATTGTACAGCTTTACGTTTTGAATGTTAATGGCATCATCCGCGTATGTTTTCTCGTTAGCTTGATCAGCAATGGTCAGTGCCTGAGGGTAGGCCCGCAAAACCAGCGGCACATTGGCAGAAAGCACTGTTGAATTACCCACCGGCGGGATAATAAAGCTCAGCGGAATAACCACGCCTTCATCAAACTTATAATCGAGCCCGGTAGGCTGGTAGGTTACACTGATTGGTAAATAGCTTTGCAGCCTTGCGTTGGTAGGTTTTACAGTAAACGAGATTGTTGAGCCGGTTGCGTTAGGTATCAGCGCCTCAGAAAATGATGCCGACCTTGTTGCAGATACCGGTACTATTTTACCGTACAGGTTAACCAGTTCGGAGCCGCTGTTTGCAGTTACCGAGGCGTTAAACTGAACAATGGCCGTACCTGAATAAAAGTTTGCCAGCTCATAGTTCAGCTGATTGGTTAAATGTTGGGCCGCGCTATCTAAATTGCCCGTTTGTTCGGTTACCACCAGTGCAAGCAGTTTAACCAGTTGTGCAGCAATGCCTGTTTTTGTTGCCAGGATCTCCTGAAGCGGGTTTACCCCACCCGGCTGTTGCAAAGTATTAAGCGTTGCGCAGGTTACCACTGCATTAATGGTAGATGGGGCCAGAACCAGGTCGACACTTTGCAGGAATGTTGCCATCCATGCATCCAGGTCAACCTGCCGGTACTGGATATTTACAGGGAGAGCGTTGGGGTCAATACCTTGCCCGCTTACGTAAGCCGGTACACTTACATCACCGTTAATGAGGTTTTTTAATAAAAGCACAGGGGCAAAAGAGGTGGCTATATCAGGCGTAATATCGTAATAAATGCCATCGCTCTTATCGCTATCGGCCCAGCGTACTGCCCATAGTTGGGTTGCATTGTTGTAATCGCCCCGGCCGGATGCTAATTTTAACTGCGAACCCGTTGTTTTAAATGCTGTTTCGAAGCTTTGAGCGAATGCCTTTTGCCCGGCTTTTAAGGAAACGCCTGTTTTTATATCGGGCAGTATGGTTTTGCTTGTTTGGCTCACCTGCAAACTGGTATCGGCATCAATGCGGTTGATATGCAGGTTAACCCCAATTTCAAAAATGTTGTTTACCGCTAATGCGCCTGTTATGGGTAATAAAACAGGTTTCATTACAGGTGTGCGGGCGGCGTGTTTTACTTTAGAAGCATCATCCAATAACCGCTGTAACCAAGTGGTGATTGTCTTTACAAACTTTGATAAACTCACATGATCGTCCCCGGCAAAGCTTAAGGGGGCGGCAGGGGTTAAATTAGTGGTGGCCGCGTGTTTTATTACCCGCAGCTGCTCATCAGGTTTTTCATCAGTACTATATAGCCAGCTTAGCTGGTTATGGATGTTTTTAAAAGTAACCAGGTCGGCCGTTGCTTTTTGCTTTAATGCTTCTAAATCAGTATCCGCGCTATTTTTTTGTGGCAGATAAGCGGCTGTATCAAACTTATAATTTAGCTGTAATTGTGGTATTGGCCCTATGTTTTTAAAAGCATATTTTATGGTTACAGAAGGCCATTGATCGTAGCCAATAACATCAAGCGTATAACCCTGTTTTAGCCCTGAGTTTACAGATAAGTTCATGATGGGAGCGTGTAAAGTTTAGGCTATCAAGATAATGTATTATCGCTGCAAAACAATGGGTTTCTTTTTGGGGGGATGCACTCATCTACATCCATGTAAACGGATCGCTGGTTGTGATATAACTAACCTTTACACCATTTAATTTGGGCCGTAGCCAGTCTGCAAAGTAATCCATACCGGCCTGTTCGCTCAGGGCGTGCCCCAGTATAATCAATGCCATAGTAGAGCCCATTGCCCGTGCATCGCGGATATACTCGGCGGTTTCCCATTCAGAAAGCTCGCCAACAACCAATACATCGGGTTTATCCTTTTCAACATGCCCAACCTGCTCCTGGCCGCCCCATGCACCCGGTAATAAGGTAACACGACTACACTTTTGCTGTGGATCGCCAATAATACGCAGGTGATTTACCCCCAGTGAGGTTTTAAAATGCTGAACCAGCGCACCTAAAGTAGTAACAGGAATGGTCATGGTAGCTTCACCGGTTTTAAAATAGGGCAGCCAGTTGAGTTTTTTTACAGCGCCGTAGCTAATAAAATCGGGTTTTAGGGAATGTATATAATCATGAAAGCGCCACACGGTGATGTTGTGCTTTTTTAGCAACGCCTGTTTTTGTTTAACAATGCTGTTGTTTTTTACCCAGTCGGGGTTATCGGTATGGTTATAAAAGGTAGGCTCGTGTGCTATAATGAAGTTTGCATTCAGCTTTGCTGCTTGTTTTATCAGATCAACAGTGGCGAACATGGTGGTTACTATACCGGTAACTACCTGATCTGCCGAGCCCGACTTTAGCGTATCCACCGTACCCGGAATAGGCGAGAGGTTGCCCTCCTTCATGATCAGATCAATAACCTGCTGAACGGTATATGGCTGTTGCATGGATAATAACCCACCAGCAAATGCCGGTTTCATGGATAGCAAAGCTAAGCCGCCAGCTGATATAGCCGAGGTGGTGATGAATTTTCTGCGTGATAAGGTGTTGTTAGCTGGCTTCATAATTTGAGATTAATGAATGCAATATATTAAATATGCCTGTTAGTTTATCCTAATACTTATTAGAACAGTTGCCATAATTTTACGTTGATAGTATATGGCAAACTCAAAAAATATTTTAGTGGCAACCAGCCCCGATGATGGTGATAACCTTTCTGTAGCGGGTGGCATTTATCGCATATTGGTGAGCGGCAAACAAACCAATGGCGGCTTCGCGGTGATAGAAATGTCGGTACCTGCGGGTGGCGGGCCTGGGCCGCATGCACACGCGGGTTTCCAGGAATCGTTTTATGTGATAGAGGGAGAGGTGGAAGTAAAAACCGAAGAAACAACCTTTACGGCAACAAAAGGCGCTTTTGTGAATATTCCGCTGGGCGGTATGGTGCACTGTTTCAAGAACAGATCAAACAACCTGGCCAAATTACTTTGCACTGTTGTACCTGCGGGGCTCGAAGAAATGTTTTTGGAAATTGGCAAACCTGTAAAGGCGGGTGAGTTCATTGCCCCGCAACCTATGGACGAAGAAACGATAAAGAAGTTTACCGCAATTGCCGAACGGCACGGGCAAAAGCTATACCCGCCCGATTATTTGGGATAAGATTATTCCGAATCTTCGTCTTCTGCCTCCTCGGTTTTTTCGGGTTTTATATTAGCCTTTAGCATTACGCGGCCTTTTTTGGTTAGGCCGTAAGTTTCTTTTTTGCCTTTGCCATCGGGTTTAAAAATATCTATCAGGGTGTATGATCTTAGCTGTGCCAGTTCGTCTTTTGTAAGGTTACCCGCCGCGCCCGTAGTGGCTATTTTATGTAAGGCGATAACTATATCTTCATGTTTCATAGCTGCAAAATTAGGGATTAAAACCGTTAAACTGGCGTTTACTTAACTTCCACTACTTTAAAATCCTCAAAAGTAACATCAAAGTGCTGTTTGCCGGGGGCGGCGGCCACCATACCTATCATCGCCTTTACATTCGGCGGGAAGTAGGCAAGGCGCAGCATATCGTATTTTACGCCATCAAAAGAGTATTTGATCTCTACATAATCGCCTTTGCGCAACAGCTTTAACCATACCGATTTTGGGCTGTCATGCCTCGGCACTACCGACCAATCCGACACCTCGCGGGTAACCACCGCGCTCACATTCTGCACACCATCAACATATTCGATGCCTGTTTTTATCCAGTTCTTATTATCAATCCGCACCATCAGGCCTGCCTGGTGAAAAAGCTCCTGGTATGCACCGGTAATTTTTACGCTTGCCTCAAAGTTGCCTGCTTGTTCTGTATAATAAAACGGGCCATTATCCCTTTTAAAACCATAATGTGTTACCTGCCAGTAATCGGTGCCCGGGTCAACAGTCATTTTTAGAGTATTACCTTCAATAGCCGATTTTACCGGTTTACTGTACCATTTCATAGAGGTTAGGGATTGTGCAAATGTAACGGAGCAAAAAAGTGTGAATACAACAAGCAGGGCAGATCTTTTCATGCCCAAAGCTATTAAATTCTGCAGAATACAGCTCAATTTAATGCCACATAGTGCCAACCAGGCCTAAAACAATGCCCATCCAAATAGCGATGATGAAGCCAATAAAGCTTAACACATAAGCCGCTATGGTTTTCCAGCCGCCCTGGTAGCGCAAAAAATCCATCAGGTAATACCAAACACCACCAGCAGCGCCGGCCAGCGGAGTAATAATCAACGGGCGTAACATCCAATACTTTGGCCAGTCGGGGTGGGAGTGGTTGAGTACCGGGAGTATAAAAACCAAGATCACCGCTAAGCCGATAATCCAGCCGATGAACGCCAATTTAGCTAACGGGAATTTGTGATAGGGTTGGGTTGGTAAGTTTTCTGCCTGTGTCATAACAATTTAGTTTATAAGGGTTTCTAATAACTCAAAGGTAAGTAAAAGTACTTTGTATTTCAAAGTAAATATATAAAAAATATATGACGATCGTTTCTTTTAAGCGGAATTGTCATTCCAATATGATCTTTTTAAATAACAGAACGTACGTTCCGATATCGTTATATATTTGCGGAACGATTATTCCGATTAACAAAATAATCGCTCACAAAAATGAAAAAATTAGAAAACAAAGTAGCAGTAGTAACCGGCGCCTCTAAAGGTATTGGCGCGGGTATAGCCAAAAGCCTTGCAGCAGCAGGCGCATCGGTGGTAGTAAATTATTCGTCATCAAAAGAGGGTGCCGATAAAGTGGTTGAAGAGATTGTAGCAGCAGGTGGTAAAGCCATTGCAGTACAGGGCAGTGTATCAAAACAAGCGGATGTTACCCGTTTGTTTGACGAAACAACAAAAGCATTTGGCCCTACAGATATCTTGGTAAATAACGCCGGCGTATACGAGTTTGGCCAGATAGAGCAGATCACCGAAGACCATTTTCACAAACAGTTTGATACCAACGTACTTGGTTTATTGTTAACCACACAAGCTGCGGTAGCAAACTTCAATACAAATGGTGGCAGCATCATCAATATTGGGTCGGTAGTAAGTGCTATTACCCCTGTAGGCAGTGCTGTTTACACCGCAACAAAAGGCGCGGTAGACGCCATTACCCACGTGTTAGCAAAAGAGCTTGGCCCTAAAAATATCAGGGTAAACTCTATTAACCCGGGTATGGTAGAAACTGAAGGCACGCATGCCGCGGGCTTCATAGGCAGCGACTTTCACCACGAAGCTGTTAAAACCACGCCATTGGGCAGGATCGGCCAGCCGGAAGATATCGCATTGATAGCGGTTTTCCTGGCATCAGAAGATTCGCGCTGGTTAACAAACGAAACCCTGCTTGCAGGTGGCGGTGTAAGATAATACCCGCTTTTTAATAAGAACTTTTAAATGAATAGCTTTGCTTAATTTTAAGCAAAGCTATTCCTGTTATGGCAAGAACGAAAGATTTTGATGAAAACGAAGTGCTGGCTAAAGCGGTTAACCTTTTTTGGCTTAAAGGATACAACGCTACCTCCATGCAGGACCTTGTAGACGAGCTCGGTATCAGTCGCTCCAGCCTGTACGATACTTACGGGGATAAACACACCTTGTTTATAAAAGCCCTGGAGAGTTACCAGTGCACCAATACCGGTAAGTTTGTACAGATCATAGAGGGCAATACATCGGCAAAGGAAACGATTAAGGCTTTGCTGGATTTTGTTGTTAGCGGACTGCTGAACGATAAAAGCCAGAAAGGTTGTTTCATCGTAAACGCGGAGGTAGAAGTAGCCCTGCATGATAAAGAAGTGAGCGAGATGATCCAAAAGAACGATCAGCATATGGAAGATGCGTTTTTCCGGGTGATTGAAAGAGGGCAGGAGAATGGCGAGATCGCTAACACGCAAAACGCGCGGGCACTGGCCCGGTTCGTGTTCAATACGGTAAAGGGTATACAGGTAACGGCTAAATCAACCACCGAGCGGGCCGTTTTTGACGATATTATTAATTCGGCGTTGGTGGTGTTGGGGTAGTGTTTTTTGTGTTATTTTTTAGTCCTTATCTTTTAACTTACTCCAACTCCAGGGCGCAGTTTTTGATGATCTTGTAGCTATATATCCCTTTGGCATCCGTGATAGTAATAATATTGATTTGTCCAATTTTACTATAGATGCTAACCTGACTTTTTTCGCAGCAGTTTCCGGTGTGTAGGTTCTATTACTACTATAAAAAAACCAGGATCCATTTTTAAGATGGTCTACATTTGTTATCTCATCTTTGTTATCCAAAACATACTTTGTGGCGAATACAGTTATCGTATCCGATCCCATAAATGAGTTGGCAATAAGGTTTGATTGTGTTTGACTATGTAGCTTGTGTTTTCTTACAGGTGCCGGCACAACTTTACAGCAATTGCCATCATTATCAAATCGCTTATTAGGAGGGAGATATAAGCCGTTTAATTTAATATCCTCGCTTTTTGTGAGTGCATTATCCGGTCGGATTTCGCCGTTTCTTATCTCATAATATGCTGATGGTATATAATACATGGAGTCGGGGTTAAGGTATACCTCTGTTAAATCCCGTCCGCCAAATTCCAGAAACCCATCCTTGTCATAATCTTTAATTTCTGATAGAATTGCACTTTCGCCCGGCGTAACTTTTGTTGGTGTGATCTTGAAAACGATTAATTTGTCGAGATTGGGATTATCTATCATTCCTATAAACAGGAATATGGAACCATGATCTTCAATTAAGCGGTTGTATTTACTTTTGTAAATGATATCATCCGGATACTTAATGTTGTGTATCAACTTCTCGTCGTAAAAGATATGGCCTTTGTATACTTTGATGATGTGCCCGGCAGCTGATTTAAAACTTAGCGTGTTTTTTACCGGCGATTGAAAAGCGAAAAGACTTGTGAGCGTTATCAGTAAAACAAAAAAGTGTTTATATCTCATAGTGCAGGTTCTGCGGTTAAATATAATTATAAATAAATATTAGGGGTTAAACCTAAGCCGCTATATATCTCTGACGTTCTTATTATTTTAATCGTCATCCTTTCCAAAATAATGCTAATTTTAATGCAATCAAGCAGGAGTACCGCTCCGCTGTTATCCAATTTATAATCTAATAGGTTTAATACATGAAAAGATCTTTTTTAGTGCTGTTTTTATTCGTCTGTTTATCGGGATACGCGCAAAGCACCATTAATAATTATAAATATGTAATAGTGCCCGAAAAATTCACGCAGTTTAAGGGAACTTATCAAGACTTACTAAAAAGCCTGACCAAAGGACTATTGGAGGATAAAGGGTTTACCGTTTACCTTGAAAATGCCGATATGCCATCTGAAGTGGCTAACAATAAATGCCAGGCGTTAAACGCCGACCTGTTGCAAAAAAGCGGGATGCTCACTACCGAGATCACGCTTTTATTAAAAGATTGTAGGGGTAATGTTGTTTATAAAAGCAATGCCGGCAAAAGCCGGGAGAAAGATTATAATACCGCCTATAATATGGCTTTAAGAGATGCTTTCACAGGTGTTTCGTATACCTATAGCGGGCCGGCTACTGAGGCAGCTCAGCCAATTGTTACGGCAACAGCGCCCGAAAAACCCACACCGGTAACCACAGCTGTGGCTGTGCCTGTAAAACCACCGGTAGCGGCTTCGGTAACTGCTGCCCAACCAACCGAAACAATGATCAGCCGCCCGGCAGGTACGTTGTATGCCCAGGCAATTGCCAATGGCTATCAATTGATTGACACTACCCCCAAAATAGTCTTAACCCTCCTGAAAACCTCTGCAGAGAACTATTATATAGCCAGTAATGCAGATGCCAACGGCATAGTGCTTAAAAAGGGCGAAGAGTGGTTTTTTGAATACTATAAGGGGGGCAAGCTTGTTTCGGAAAAACTACTGGTTAAATTTTAATTGTTCCCGCCCTTGTTGGTTGTTGTTGTTAAACTCTTTATTATAAAATAAATTGAGGCTGCAAACACAATCAGGTAAACAATGGCTAATCCTGTTTTCTCGAATTTTAAGTTTTCAAAGTCGAATTGCTTATACAATGTCACACCTAAAATGATTGCTACAATAGTGAAAGTAAACAATGGTGCCTTATTCTTTTCCATGTTTTAATGTTTGATGCTTTATGATGAAGTTAATTGATGTTCCCGAAAGGATCAACCTGCCTGTTCCATTACAAAGCATAAAAGTATAAGAATTTCAAAAAAATGTAGTCGTATTTTCTAAAAAGAGTTTTAAGTACAGGTTACGCTGTTCGCCCAATCAGTTAACCAACCCTTTTTTAAACTGGTTAGGGCTTACACCTGTTTCCTTTTTAAAAAGCCGCGAAAAGTAGGGCAGGTTTTCAAAGCCCAGCTCGTAGGCAATATCAGATACCCGCTGGTCGTCGCTTTTAAGGCGGTTCTTGGCTTCGTTTACCAGGTAGATATGGATCAGTTCCATGGCGGTTTTACCGGTTTCCTGTTTAAGCATATCGCTCAGGTAGCGCGATGATAGGTTGAGCTGCGATGCCAGTGCATGCACTGTTGGCAAGCCTTGGGCAAGCAATAAGCCATTCGCAAAATAAGCAGCCAGGGCATCATTAAATTTCGATACCGTTTTGCCCGATAGCTGGGTACGGTTTATAAACTGGCGCTTATAAAACCGCTGTGAGTATTTCAGTATCGAATCGATATGCGTCAGCATAATATCCTTGCTGTATTCGTCGGTATTGTTCTGGTATTCTGCTTCTATTTTGTGATAAAGGTCCCAAATGGTTAGCTCTTCAGATGGCGAAAGGTGCAGCGCTTCGTTGGCCTCGTAATCAAAAAAAGCATATTTGTTGATCTCGGTATGCAGAAAGTGGCCATGGAAAAAATCCTCATGAATAAACATGATGAAAGCGTCTTCCTCATATTCCACGGTCTTAAATTCAATAACCTGCCGGGGTTTAACAAACATCATACTGCCGTTATCATGGTCGTACTTGGTACGGCCATACATAATAACGCCCGATTTTATTTTTTTAAACCCGATCATATAAAAATCAGATGTAAACTCCCTGTCGCCGATGCTGCAGTTACGGGTGCACCTGTGTATGCTGAAGAGCGGGTGCTCCGGCATAGGGAAACCGTTGTAACGGTGCATATCGGCTAAATTTTTAAAATGTTGCATGGTTATACAAATTACACAAATCTACGCCGTATTACGGCGTAGATCAGTCAGGATAATATCATTAAAACAGGTTATTTTCCGTGTGCTGCAGATGCCACCTCGTTCCAGTTTTCCCATTCGGCAAAACGGCCTTCATAAGTTTGTTTTACCCATGGGTAAGCCATCTTACCAAGGAATAAACGCAGGGGAGGGGTTTCACTGTCAATCAGTTTCAGCACAGCAGGCGTGGTAGCCTCCGGAACGCCGAAAATATCATCTGTTAAACCGGCCTGGAAAGCAGCGCGTACAGCATCATACTCGGGCATAGCAGCCGTTTGTGCAGATGAAGCGCCCGCCCAGTCGGTTGCAAAACCGTTGGGCTCTATTAATGAAATGTTAATGCCAAAGCCCTTTACTTCTGTAGCCAGGGTTTCGCTTAAACCTTCTACCGCAAATTTTGAGGCGTTGTATAAGCCCAGTACCGGTAATGTAACCAGCCCTAACACGCTCGAAACCTGGATAATGTGGCCATGGCCCTGTTCGCGCATTACAGGCAATACCGCCTGTGTTAGCCATAGCAAACCAAAAAAGTTGGTTTCCATCTGCTCGCGTGCTTCTTTCTCGGTAGTTTCTTCAATGCTGCCAAACAGGCCATAACCAGCGTTGTTGATCAGCACATCAATACCTCCGAAATATTCTTTAGCTTTTTGGATTGCTGCGATATCCGCGTCGCGGTCATTAACATCCAGTTTTAGCGGTAAAATGATATCACCGTATTTACTTACCAAGTCGTCCAGTGCGCTCAGGTCGCGTGCTGTTGCTACTACTTTATCGCCTCGTTGCAAAAGTGCCTCGGCCCATAATTTACCGAAGCCACGTGAGGCGCCGGTAATGAAAATTGTTTTTGCCATTGTTGTTGTTTTAAAATGTTGAGGCAAAGTTATATGGGCTGGTGCCGGGCAGTTTATACAGAAGTGGGTAACATTGATACATTTTAACGCATTGCCTATAATGCAGGGCGTGCAACCGGTTTTATTGAAAATATTCTCCCGGAAATCTGAATAATCCATATCTTGTTTCGATTTTAAGGAGGTAGCTTTTTACCTCAAATCAAAACCTTATTAATTGCTATGTACGTGTTAGATACTATTACTTGCAAAAATTGCACGAAGCCGGTCACTGATAATTATTGTTCGAATTGTGGCCATACCAGATCATTAAAAAGGGTAGACGGGCATTACGTTTCACATGAGATTCAACATATCCTGCATTTCGAAAAAGGTATTTTATATACCGTTAAGGAACTATTGATCCATCCGGGGAGAAGCATCAGGGAATTTATTACCGATAACCGCAACCGCCTGGTAAAACCCATCATTTTTATAATCATCACCTCGCTCATCTATTCCTCCATTAATCACTTTTTTCATGTAGAGGAAGGATATATTAATTATACCGGTCCAAAAAAATCTGCAATATTTCAGATCTTTGACTGGGTAGAAAGCCATTATGGGTACGCCAATATTATCATGGGTGTATTTATTGCGTTTTGGTTAAAGCTGTTTTTTAGAAAATACAACTATAATATTTTCGAGATACTTATACTTTTATGCTTTGTAATAGGCATGGGGATGCTTATCCTTTCCGTTTTTGCCATTGCTGAAGCCTTGTTGAAGATCAAGCTAATGCAGATATCAACTGTTATTTGGATGGCCTATTGTACCTGGGCTATCGCTCAGTTTTTTAACGGCAAAAAGGTGTTAGATTACGTAAAATCGTTTTTCGCTTACCTGTTAGGTCTGCTGACGTTTTCTATAGCTGCTTTTTTGCTGGGGTTTTTGATTGATGTGTTTATTAAACATTAAGCTGAGCTGTTACTTAATAATAGGAGGTAGCATTGCAATCAACTCTTTTTGCAGACTAACCCCTTTATCCGCATTATACCATTGCTGTAATGCTATTTTCTTTTGATCCATCTCCACATGATCTTTTAGCAGTTGGTTATATAAAACCTGGCATTCGGCAGGCCGCGGCCCCCAAACCGCAAGATCGTTATGGTTATCGTCGGCAATAATTAGTTTTGGGATTGATCTGGTTCCGTTGGTCAGGTACTGTTCTATCAGGAATGGCTCACTGTCCCTTAGCTGGTAATCAACTTTTATTAACGGGTTCAGTTCAGATAGCCTGTGCAGAAATGGGATGATATGGGCCGCATCACCACACCAGGGTTCGGTGATGATTGTCCATCGCTGCTCTTCTTTAATGCTTTCAATAATGGTTGCCAGTTCTTCATTCAGGATGCCCACTTTTAACCAGCGTTGTTGCCGCGACCAGTTTAATTTCGCGTAATTCAAATAATCGGCATCCTGGTAAGGTGCCGGTGGGTGCACATTATTTAAAATTTGCTGAAAGATTTGCTGGTAGGCTATAAAATGCATAGCATTATACTTCGTCAAAACTTTTCGCATTAACAGATTATTAACTTTTTTTTAATCGCCAGCTTGTTATTTGTTGCTGTAACCTAAAAATTGTTCGGGTTAAACCTGAATAACATGCTATATATGAAATTAAACAAATACACCTTTACGGTACTTATTGTCGCCTGCTTATTTTTCTCATTACCCAGCCAGGCACAAAATCCCATTATTCGTGATATTTATACAGCGGACCCGTCTGCCCATGTTTGGAGTGACGGGAGATTATATATTTATCCATCGCACGATGTTGACCCGCCAAGAGGATGCGACCTGATGGATAAATACCATGTATTCTCTACAGATGATATGGTACATTGGAAGGATCATGGAGAGATACTTAACGCCAACCAGGTACCCTGGGGGCGCAAGGAGGGTGGCTTTATGTGGGCGCCGGATTGCGCCTATAAAAACGGCCAATATTATTTCTACTTCCCGCACCCCAGCGGGGCCGACTGGGACACCACTTGGAAGGTTGGCATTGCCACCAGTACACAGCCTGCCGGTGGTTTTAAAGCACATGGATTTCTTGACCTGGGTAAGGACAGCCGCTCGATGATTGACCCATGCATTTTTATGGACGACGACGGACAAGCTTATTTTTATTACGGCGGCGGCAGCAGGTGTGTAGGCACAAGGTTAAAAGAAAATATGACGGAAATTGCAGAGCCATTGAAAGCAATGACAGGGTTAAAAGACTTTCACGAAGGCACATGGGTGTTCAAAAGAAACGGTATCTATTACCTTACCTATGCAGATAACCATACCGAAAACGGGAAAGGAGCTAACCGGCTAAACTATGCAACAAGCAAAAGCCCACTTGGGCCATGGACCTATGGGGGAGTATATCTTGACCCTACGGGGTGCGATACCAGCCACGGCTCGGTAGTTGAATACAAAGGCCAGTGGTATGCATTTTACCACAACAGTGTGCTTTCCGGCCGTGGTAACCTGCGCTCAGTTTGCGTGGATAAACTATATTTCAATAATGACGGATCGATACAAAAGGTGGTTCAAACAGGCCTTCTGAGTAAATAATGATATAAGTATTGGCCCGCCAGGATTTTGCAATAAAAAAGCGATCAGTGTAATCCACCTGATCGCTTTTTTGCTTTTCAATAAGTCTATTAATTTGCCATTTTACAACATGCCAGGAACGACCGACGATTGCCGGATACTTATTTCCTATCCTTATTTGCTTCCTTCTCAAGCATAGTAAATATCGAAAAACTTATATTTCTCGATATTTGGTAAATGACGTACGCCCGAAGCGCTCAAAGCTCTTGAAACGCAATAACCGGGTTTTTGATCGGTTTAACAGTTCTTAAATAAGCATATATAGCTGCAAGATCATTGGCTTTCATTCCAGCGTACATATACCATGGCATTGGTATTTGTGGATCGCCGGGGTTAAGTTTAGCCGCTTGCTTTTCTTTACCTTCAAAGCTTTTAAATCGTTGGATGAATATATCTTTACTCCATGATCCAATACCGGTTAGCTTATCCGGTGTGATATTTGCAGAATATACAATACCTCCCTGCTGTTTAAATTCCATTCCACCGCCAAACGCTGTCCCAGGGATGATATCCCCATGATATCTTTTACTATGACAATCTACACAAGCCGCTGCGTTAACAAGGTAAGCGCCATACTTGATGGTATCATTTTCCGATGGTCGCTTACCCAAATTTGCCTTATGCGGCATGGTATTAATGATAAAATTGACCGGGAAGTCAATTTCAGATGCCGGTATGTTTTTTTTAATTGCGGGAATTGAACGCAAATAAGCAATAATGCTATACACGTCTTCTTTATCCATCTGCCCTATATGACCCCAGGGCATTAGTGGAAAGATGGCTTTGCCAAATTTGTTCTCCCCGGTAGTTAGCGCCCTGAATATTTCGCCATCTGTCCAACTAATTAATTTATAAGGGGTTATGTTAGATGCGTAAAACTTACCGGGAAGGCCCATCTGCTGATCAAACTTTTCTCCTCCAGCCCCGAAGCCACCCACCACCGGGCCTCCGTACAAACCCTCGTCCTTGGTGCTGTGGCAATCCATACAAGCTGAAACGTGGTTGGCTAAATAATCGCCGCGTTTTATCCGTTCTGCTGTGCGTTCTATTTTAATTTGAGGCGCTGTGCCAGTGTTTGGTAATGCTACCTTAACATAAGTGCCTGTGGCAGCCACTACTACCAACAATCCGAGTAGGATAAATCCAATTACTTTTACTGCTTTCATATTATGCTGATTTGTGCTTATATGTTTTAATGACATAAAAAAATGGGTGGAAGCCTTTTGATGTTTTGCTGATTTTTTCACTAAGCAGGCCCTTAGTTACTGATGTAAATTGCTGCCCTTTGTAGGTTTTATCACCAATAAGACCTTTTGTTTGCAGCTCCATCTTATTAATTTTCAGAAATAGTAGGGCTTTTCATATCGTACTTATCAGATTTTACGATATCAAGAATGAATTTAGCTACACTTTGCCTGCTGATTTGTAAACTTGGCTTAGGGGAGTTGTTAAAACTCACCTTTAAAGTTTTTATCTTTTGGGAATCATTTAAGGCAACAGGCCGTACAGCCGTCCAGTTTAAGTCTGAATTGGCTAATAGTTTTTCCTCTCTTTCGTGTTCTGCGTAAACAGGGCCCATGTTGGTATAGTCAATTAACCATCTGAGCCAAAAAGGTATATCTTTTTTGCTGTCCCCAACACCCCACGCAGAGACTGTAATTAACCGTTTTAGGCCTTGTTGATCCGCTTCGGCTATCGCATTTTTTATACTTTCAGATATGAAATTTTTGGCGGTTATTAATTTAGACCAGGGAGCATCTGAGGCTCTGACGATACCCAAAGCACTTATTATTAAATCACAACCCTGCATTGCAGCCGATAAATCTGCTCTGCGGGTAGGTGTTCCCTGGTATACTTTAATTGATTTTGAACTAAAGGATATTTTGTTTTTATCTCGCACCAAAACATTTAAATCATAACCTTGCTTTAGTGCCTCTTCAACAATAAGACGACCGGTTCTACCAGTGGCCCCTAAAATGAGTATTTTCATAATATTTATTTACTTGTTTGTTAATTCATTTATTGAACACAAACTATTTTTATCTTTTTATTTTATTTTTTGAGTGCCCGTTACAACACTTTATAGATCTGACCGGTTTGTCCGCCCAAAACGCTTTTGACATAAGCCTGTGTAACCCGGCTCATGGTAACCGGAACGTGTCCAGGGAAATATGAAAAATAGGCTGTAGATTCTTCAACTATATCAGGACCGACCGCATTTATACGCACTCCATTCTCCAGCTCTATTGCTGCACCCTTTACAAATCCATTGATCGCTCCATTCATCGTACTGATGTTTGCTCCCATTGCAATGGGGTCATCGGCTAATGCGCCTGATGTTAAAGTAAACGACCCTTTCGGATTAATGTAATGCTGGCCGATCAATACCAGGTTAACCTGGCCCATCAATTTGCTGTTAACGCCAATCCTGAAATCAGCATCCTTCATACTTGTTAAAGGCCCGAACTGCGCGTCCCCGGCAGCGCAAATTAAGGCGTCAAATTTTCCGGCCTGTTTGTAAAAGTTTTCTATCGACTCGGTTGATGATATATCTACCTGAATATCGGCACTTTTTGAACCGGCTTTAATTATTTCATGATCTTTTTGTAATGCGGCGGTTACGTGTTTTCCGATGGTACCTGTGGCACCTATAATTAATATTTTCATATTCAATTTTTTTAACAAAATTCATCCATAACTTTACCTTTGTCAAGTAATGGCACATTTGTCAAGTATTGACATTAAAGACACTAATACACATTATCAGTATGTTAGCAGAAAAAATAATTGAAAAAAAAGTAGAGTTGGATTGTGATTGTTCAATAATAGGTTCAATCAATATCATAAGCGGCAAATGGAAACCCGTTATTATCTGGATGTTATTATCGGGCCCCAGGCGATTTGGTGAGCTGCATAAAGCCGTTCAAGGTATAGCACTAAAGGTTTTATCCAGGCATTTAAAGGAACTGGAAGCGGATGGTATCATTAGTCGAAAAGTTTATGCCGAAGTCCCGCCAAAGGTGGAGTACACACTCACCGAAAAGGGGATGTCGCTCAACGATGTGATGCAGCTATTAGCCGAATGGGGTAAAAAAAATGTAGTAGCCGAATAGACTTTTAGGATATTTCAAAGAATACCTTCGCTATCGTGGGGATAAAAAAAATCGCAAGTACTTGGGTACTTGCGATTTTGATGTACTCAGAGCGGGAATCGAACCCGCACTCCTTTAACGGGAACAGGATTTTAAGTCCTGCGTGTCTACCAGTTCCACCATCTGAGCAGGTGTTGTGATCATGCTTGTTTAATTTCACCCAAGCCGGTGATTAACCTTTTAACAATAAATCCCTCCGATAAGGAAGGGATTTGAGCGAAAGACGAGATTCGAACTCGCGACCCCGACCTTGGCAAGGTCGTGCTCTACCAACTGAGCTACTTTCGCGTTGGTATTTTCCTACTTAGCATTACTGCGTTTGCGGGAGTGCAAATATAGACAGAAATGAATGTTCTGCAAGGAAAAATTAAACTTTTTTTAAAGTTTTTTATAACTCGCTGTTTTTCAAAACCTCTGCGGCAAGCTCAGGTTCAAAACCACGGCTTAAAGCATACTGCTGCAGTTTATACCTGCGTTTATATGGGTCTTTTTCTATTAACGTGGCTTCTTTTTTTTCAATTAATCGCGTTAATGCACCCATGTAATCGCTGGCATCAATGATTAAAAGCGCCTTTTTTATCAGTATGGGCGATACATTTTTTAATTTTAAGCCTTGTTTTATCTTAATGCGGCCCCATGCTTTCTGGCTGAATTTGCCTTTTACGTAAGCTTTGGCAAAGCGTTCCTCGTTAAGGTAATTCTCTTCAATCAGCCTGATAATAATGTTTTCTACGGCATCTGTCCAAAGCCCCCACTCGTACAGTTTGTTGCGCACTTCCTGCTGCGAACGCTCCTGGTAAGCGCAGTAATGTTCGGCCTTCGCCGTAGCCACATTTACATCGGTGATTTTTATTTTTTTAGGGGCATCCATCAAAATCAAAATTCGTTAAAATTATGCGATATTATTTACCCGGTTACCGATTTGATAAACAAAAACACCCCTATACCCAACAAAACAAAATAGATGTATTTGAAAAAGCTATCGCCTTGTAAGCGATGGTTTATCATCCGGCCTAAAAAAACGGCTGGCAATAGCACGGGTAAACTCCATAAATAATAATGTATCACAGCCGGAACAAGCAAGCCCTCAAACCAATAACCTATGATGCCTACAACACTGGCAACTAAAAAATATCCCTGTAATGTTGCCCTGAAATGCTGGGCCGACCAACGCCTTTTAGCGCCATAAATAACAAGCGGGGGCCCATTAATGCCGTATGCACCGCCAAGTACGCCTGCCAACAGGCCACATGTAAAAAGCCATATAAAATTGTCGGTCTTTAGTTCTTTAAGTTGTTTGCCTATCAGTAAATACAGGGAGAATATGATAATGACAGCTCCCAGTACGGCTTTTACAACTTGCTCGTTTAAATGCAGCAGGCCTATTAGGCCTAACGGGATGCCAATAAGGGTGTATAGTATGAGCCCGCCGGCGCTACGAAAGTGGATCTTGTTCCAATCCTGGGCCACTACAACCGCGGCAATGGTTATTGATACCAATACCGAAAGTGGTACGGCTACATTAAGGGGGATCCATAAGGCTAATAATGGTACTGCAACAAGCGATTCGCCAAAACCAAAGGCTGATCTGAAAACGGTGGCAATAAAAATAACGGCTAAAATATTGATAATAACAGGGTCTGAATACATCTGGTTTTTGGTGGACGATAAGCTTAAATATACCCAATTTTGAGCGTTTTTTAAAGCTGTAGCCTTAATATATCCTCATTTTTACACTCCTTTTTCAGGTTAAAACCCGTAGGCATTTTTAATATTTTATTTTACTTAATATTAAATCCATCAAAAGTGTACGATATTCGTGTCATGCAAAATTCTTACGCTATAAATGATATAAAACAGGTTATAAACGCAGGCGGTAGCATAGTTGATGATGCCATCATCAACACCCTGCTTACCGATAGCCGCCGTATAAATAACCCTGCAGGCTCGTTGTTTTTTGCATTGGATGGCCGCCGGGATGGTCACGAATTTATTGCGGATGCGTATACCGCCGGTGTGCGTAATTTTGTAGTAAACCATCGGCCTGATACCGTTATGCCTGATGCTAATTTCCTGGTAGTGGCCGATGTATTGGCTGCATTACAGGCATTAGCTGCATATCATCGTAAACAATTTAACCTTGATGTTATAGGCATTACCGGCAGCAATGGCAAAACCATTGTAAAGGAGTGGCTATACCAGTTAATGAGCCCCGAAAAAAGCATCGTACGTAACCCTAAAAGTTATAATTCGCAAATAGGGGTGCCTGTTTCGGTATGGCAGATAAATGAAACCCATAACCTGGGCATATTTGAGGCCGGTATATCAACCACCGGCGAAATGGATAAACTGGAGGCCGTTATCCAGCCAACTATAGGGGTGCTTACGCATATAGGTACTGCGCACGATGAGGGATTCGCATCGCCGGAGGAGAAACTATCTGAAAAACTAAAACTGTTTAAAAACTGTAAACAGCTTATTTATAACTACGAAGCACTGATTGACCATAAGGACGAACTGAAAACCCGCCAGTGCTTCTCCTGGAGCCGTAAGTTTAACCAGGTAGATCTGTACGTGTTTAGCGAAACCACCATATCCGGCAAGTACTACATGCGTGCTATGTATAAGGAGAAGGAGATAGAATGCCTTTTACCGTACCGGGATGAAGCATCGATAGAAAACGCCATAGTTTGCTGGGCAACCATGCTGGCCATGGGGTATAACCCTGCGGATGCCGACGACCGGATTGAACGCCTGGCCGCCGTAAGTATGCGCCTGGAACTGAAGCACGGTATAAACGATTGTTCTATTATTGATGATTCTTATAATTCGGATATTCAATCGCTGGAGATAGCGTTAAACTTTCTGAACCAGCAAAACCAGCATCGAAAGAAAACACTGATCCTGTCTGATATCTACCAATCCGGCTTACAGCGGGATGCTTTGTACAAACAGGTTGCTCAATTGGTAAGCACCAAGCAGGTTGATCGCTTTATTGGTGTGGGCACTTCTTTACAGGAGCACGCATCATTGTTTAACCTGCCACAAACGCATTTTTATGCCGATACAGCCGCTTTATTAAAGGACCTGGGCAAACTGCACCTGCAAGAAGAAACCATCCTGATCAAGGGCTCGCGCAGCTTTGAGTTTGAAAAGATAAGCCGCGTCCTGGTTCAAAAAGCACACGAAACAATTTTAGAGATAAACCTGAACACCCTACTCAGTAACCTTAACTTTTATAAAGGCAGGCTAAAGCCCGGTGTTAAAATAATGGCGATGGTGAAAGCCTTCTCGTACGGCAGCGGCACTTTCGAGGTGGCTAATATGCTGCAATACAACAAAGTTGATTACCTGGCAGTTGCCTATACTGACGAAGGCGTGGAGCTGCGCGAGAACGGTATTACCATGCCGATAATGGTACTTAACCCCGAACCTGAATCATACGACAAGCTGGTAGCCAATAAATTAGAGCCTGCTATCTATAGTTTTAGTTTACTGGATGAATTTGTAAAATTTGCGCAGGATGAGGATATCATCAACTACCCGGTACACATTAAAATTGATAGCGGGATGCACCGTGTAGGGTTTGAAGCCTTTGAGGTAGAGACCCTTTGCGACCTGCTGGAGATCAACCAATACATCCGTGTGCAATCGGTTTACTCGCACCTGGTGGCCAGCGATGCCGAGCAGCATGATCTGTTCACCATGCAGCAGATCAAGATCTTTGAAGCGGCTTATAAGCAAATAGAAGATGCTTTGGGTTATACGGTTATTAAGCACATCAGCAATACATCGGGCATTACCCGCTGGCCAAACGCGCAGTATGATATGGTGAGGCTGGGCATAGGCCTGTATGGGGTTGATGCTGCCGTACCACGTGACGAAAGCGGGTTACAACCGGTAGCTACGTTAAAAACCACCATATCTCAGGTGAAAAAAATAGCCGCAAATGAAACCATTAGCTACAATCGCAACGGTAGCCTTAAAACCGATGGTAAAATAGCCACCGTACGTATTGGCTATGCCGATGGCTACCTGCGTGCTTTTGGCAATGGCGTTGGCCGCATGCTGGTTAATGGCACGCTGGTGCCCACCGTTGGTAACATCACCATGGACATGTGTATGCTTGATGTAAGCAACGTGGAAGTGAAGGAAGGCGATGAGGTTATCGTGTTTAACGAACAGCAACGTATAGAAGAACTTGCCCTGCAAATTGGCACTATCCCTTACGAAATACTAACAAACATTTCGCAAAGGGTAAAAAGAGTGTACTTTTACGAGTAGGGCTTTTTATTCTATAAAACAAATCAAAAACCGATTATAATGAAATTAGTTTTCTTAGCAGCACTGCTGTTTGTGAGCATTATAACCAACAGACAACAAAAGCCTCAGAATGTATTCAAAATAACAACTTTTACAAAGGTGCCAAGAAATATGGAAGGTTGTGGCGAAAACCTTTTCTTGAATAAACAAGATGAAAAGGCAGAACGATTTGTTTTTTATACAGATTATTCTCGGGCATTGATTTGTATCAATAATAACATGATTTTGATAACTCGTAGCGATAAATCCCATGAAAAAAGTAGTAGCGTTTTTTCTAATAAGGATTACACTTTAATAGTTAAATATGGGCAACGGAAACCGGCGGGAGATGAAAGCTACCAAATTAAAAATGCTATTATTACTTTAAAATATCATTCAAAAGTTATCTGGATGAAAAATGTTATTGGCGGAGGTGGGTGTTAAAATATTTAAATTAATAGGTTATACTTAATAATAGGTGAAAAATTTAAGAGTAATGATTATGTAAAAGAAACACACATTTTTTTTACCAATTTAAAAGAGAGTACTTTTACCAGTAGATTTTGATAGATAGAGATGAAGAGAATATTCGGTGCCCTGCTTAATTACTTTATAAAAGGCCTTTTAATTGTTGTGCCGCTTGGCGCAGCCTTTTTCCTGATCTTCTGGATAGTATCGCGGATAGATACCTCGCTTAACCTGAGCAGCGAGATCCTGGTAGATAGCCAGGGTAAACCGCTTTACATCCCCGGTTTGGGTATTTTAAATGTCATTGTTATTATCCTGATAGCGGGGATACTGGTTACCAACGTTATTACCGACCCTATCAAAAAATGGTTTGGCCGCTGGCTAAACCGGCTGCCGCTGTTCAAATTCCTGTACTCATCCATTAAAGACCTTACCGAAGCTTTTGTAGGCGAGGAAAAGAAGTTTAACGAACCCGTTTTAGTTGAAGTAAATGAGTTTGGATTAAAAAAGATAGGCTTTTTAGTACAAAAGGATATGAAGGCTATTAACCTGCCGGGCGAGGTTGCCGTATATTTCCCCATGTCGTACTCGTTTGCGGGCCAGGTGGTTATTGTATCTGCCGACAAGGTAAAACCCATCGACCGTAACGCTGCCGACGTGATGAAGTTTGTGATATCCGGCGGGGTTAGCGGGTTACATTAAGGTAGGCTCCGGCAGTTTATGCGAATCGTCCTTTTTCTTAAAGCTTCTTATCGTTAAAATAACGCTGATCAACATCAGTATCGCGCCCAGCAAAAACGGCGCCCCCGGGAAATACACCGACGCACCTTTAATGGTAAAATGGTGAAACAGGGTGGTCATCATCAGCGGGCCAATAATGGTTGTTAAACTTACCAGGCTGGCAAGTGCGCCCTGTAGTTCACCCTGCTCATTGGCCGGCACATTATCTGATATAAACCCTTGCAATGCTGTTCCGCCTATGCCGCCAAGGCAGTACGGTATCATACATACGTACATTAGCCAGCCCACGTTATTAAAGGCAATTAGTGCAAGGCCTATACCATAAAAAGTGATGCCTGCCAGTATGTTTTTACGCAGGCCAAACTTCGGGATCGTCCAGCGGACAAAGCCGCCTTGTATGGCCGCTATCAGCAGGCCGATAAAAATCCCCAACGCACCGATGCTTTGTGTAGTCCACTGGAATTTTTCTATCACATAAAAGGGCAGTACACCCTCAACCGCTTTTTGGCCAATATAAACCACCGTATAAGCGGTTATCAGGGTACTAATAGCCATCGAATATTTCCTTAACCTTAATAACGATCCAACCGGGTTTGCACGTTTCCATTCAAACCTGCGCCTGTTTCTAATGGCTAATGATTCGGGCAGTACAAAGAAACCGTACAATGCGTTTAACAAGGCAAGCCCCGCGGCTACAATAAACGGCAGCCTTATCCATATCGCGCCCAAAAAACCACCCAGGCCAATGCCCAAAATAAAACCTAAGCCTGTTGCTGCACCTATCAGGCCAAAGTTGGCGGCCCTTTTATCGCCGGTGCTTACATCGGCTATGTAGGCCGTTGCTGTTGTGGTACTGGCGCCGGCAATACCTGCTATCAGCCTGCCTACAAAGAGCCAGGCAATGGTAGGGGCAAAGGCCATAAAAAGATAATCAATACCAAAGCCAAAAAGTGAGAAGAGTAACACCGGCCTGCGGCCTACCAGATCGCTCAGGTTACCCAGCACCGGTGCAAACAAAAACTGCATAGATGCATAGGTGAAGGTAAGGTAACCACTATACTGGCTGGCCATACTGATATCAACATGGCCAAGTTCTTCTAATAATTTGGGCAGGATAGGGATAATAACGCCCAAGCCCAATACATCAATAAATATGGTGACGAAAATAAATCCTAAAGCGGCTTTGCCATGTTGGGCGGGTTTACTCATATAATGTATGGGCTGTTAATGCGAACCGCTGTTATAAGATGTTTTATCAACTGAATGTTTTTCTTTTTTGAAGCTACGTACTGCAAGTATCGCGCCAATCAGCATTAATGCCGATGCTACGAAGTATGGTGCACCAGGTAAATGAACTGGTGCATTATCGGCAGTGAAATAAGCAAATATCCACGTCATAAACAATGGGCCGAATACTGCACTAAGGCTCATTAAACCTGTTAAGGCACCTTGTAACTCTCCTTGTGCATTCTTCGGCACTTCACTGGTCATAACACTTTGTAACGCCGGCCCACAGATTCCGCCCAGTGAATAGGGTATCATAAAGGCAAACATCATCCAACTTTTATTAGCTAACCCAAATAAAAGCATGCCAAGAGCGTAAAGTAAAAGACCTATCCAAATACTTCTGTTTTGTCCAATTTTGGGTATTACTACTCGTATTAAGCCACCTTGAACCAAGGCTATCATCGCTCCAATAAAGGTTAATGAGTAACCAATGGTACGTATACTCCAGTTAAATTTTTCTATGGTATAATATGTCCATACACTTTGTACGGCATGGGTGGCAATATAAATAATGAACAAGCAAGTAGCCAACCCAATAACAGCCGGGTATTTTTTTAATTGTAAAAGCGACCCCACGGGGTTAGCGCGTTTCCAGTCAAATTCTCTACGATGTTCCTTATCTAATGATTCGGGCAATATAAAAAAGCCATAGGCAGCATTTATTAAGGCAAGGGCTGCTGCTGCGTAAAATGGATATTTGACATTGAAATCGCCCAAAACACCACCTATAAATGGGCCAATAATAAAGCCAAGGCCAAAGGCAACACCAATCATCCCAAAGTTTTGGGCGCGTTTTTCGGGTTCGCTCACATCAGCTATATAGGCCGATGCCGTTGTAAAACTTGCGCCGGTAATACCTGCTATAATACGGCCCACAAACAGCCAGCCAATGGTAGGGGCAAACGCCATGAAAATATAATCGATGCCAAACCCTAAAAGGGAAAATAGCAGTACCGGCCTGCGGCCGTACTTATCGCTAAGGTTACCCACCAGCGGCGAAAACAGGAACTGCATAATCGCATAAGCCATCACTAATAAACCCGAATATTTGGATGCCTGGCTGATATTGCCATGTATCAGTGTTTCTATCAGCTTGGGGAAAACCGGAATTATAATAGCTAAACCTATAACATCAATAAGCAGGGTAATAAATATAAAGCTTAGGGCAGCCTTCTTTTTTGGTTGGGTTAAAGTATCCATTAGCTGGCTAAAATATATAAAAAAAGCGACAGGCATAGCCCGTCGCTGTATAAACATGCGTGTGCAGCTTAAAAGTTGGGTTTCAAAACATACTTGTCGTAAAAACGGAAGATGTGTTCGGCAGCTTCTTCGGCGGTATCAACTACGCGGTACAGGTTCAGGTCGTCCGCGCTGATGTTATGCTCATTGGCCAGCATTTTTTCTTCCACCCATTTAAACAGGCCGCCCCAGTAATCAACCCCAAGAAATACAATAGGGAAGCGGGCAATTTTACCGGTCTGGATCAGCGTTATCGCCTCGAATGATTCGTCCATGGTACCAAACCCACCGGGCAGGATGATAAAACCCTGCGAATACTTCATGAACATTACCTTGCGGATAAAGAAGTAATCAAACTCCAGGATCTTGTCCCTGTCGATATACTTATTATGGAACTGCTCAAAAGGCAGCTCGATATTTAAACCTACAGATTTACCACCGGCCTCGTAAGCACCCTTGTTGGCAGCCTCCATAATACCCGGGCCACCGCCCGATATTACACCGTAGCCACGTTCGGTAAGCAAACGGGCGGTATTCTCGGCCAGTTGGTAGTACTTATTATCATTATGTGTACGTGCCGACCCAAAGATGGATACGCAGGGGCCAATTTTAGCCAGTTTCTCGAAGCCGTCAACAAACTCGGCCATTATTTTAAAGATCTGCCAAGAGTCGGTTACTTTTATCTCCTGCCAGTTTTTATTCTCAAATGCTTGTCTTATTTTTTCTTCACCAGTCATGTTATTACAAAAAATTAAATATGATGCTCAATAGCTTTTATGTTATTGGTTATGTTTAAACCACGATTCAGGTACATCACCCCGTTCACTTCCGTTTATACTGTATTGTAGTTTAAGGGTGTATCCTCCGCCTCCTTCAACAAAATCTAACGCAAATGGTTGCAACCCTTTTTTCAGGGCAACCTGGCCGTTTTTTTCCATAGGCGAGTGCATACCATCATTATTCACCGTTTCGCGGTTGGCCACGTTTAGTATACCGCTGTCATCGCAAGTTAGGTAAAAAGTGTAAATGCCCTGTTGCGGAACATCAATATACCCCCTGTACTTTATACCGAACGACGCTGCCTTAACCGATGCCGGTACGGAAACACTTTGTACAACGAAGGTACTATCGGCAGCGCCCTGTTTTATACCCGAGGCCCCTTTAAAAAGGCCTTTATAGTAACTTGCTGTTAACCCGGGGGCAACTTTTGCTGCCGTTTGGGGCTCTGCCGGTTTTTGCTGCAGGTATTTTACGGTATAAATATCGCCGCGTTTACCGCTTGGGGTAAATGCAGCCAGTTTAATAGTTTGCGGGTAGCTCACCACATAATTACGTAACAGCGGCGAATTCTGGCCTGGTAAATCACCATTGGTTGTGTACCTGATGGCAGATGTACTTAACGGCGAATTTACTTTCACAGTATCTGTAGTGATAAAAACGCGGCTGTCAACGATCCCCTCAAGATCGGGCTGCCTGTAATTTATATTCAGCGCTTCCAGCCGGTTGTATTGCTGAACCAGGCGTTGTGTATAGCTCTTATAGTAATCCTGTTTATTCGTCCACAGCAATTCGGCCAGGGCGGTCATCCGGGGCATATACATATAATCGGCACGTTTTTCTGATGGGATGTTCTCCGTCCAAATATTAGCCTGTGCACCAATAATGAGTTTAGCCTGTTCTGCAGTTAAATTTTGCGGTACCGGGTTAAAGTGATAAACATTAGAAATGGAATTTTTATCGGCCGGGTTGTCAAAGTACAATGGCGTACCGGGCGTCATGATAACCTGGTTGCCGTTTTGTGCCGCTTTAACCGGTGCGTCGGGTACCCAGGTGCGCCAATACATGATCATCGCTGTCGAACTTATCTTGCCTTCCAGCACCTCGTCCCAGCCTATAAGCTTGCGGCCTTTTGAGTTGAAAAACTTCTCCATCCGGTCTATAAAATAATTTTGCAGGTCGGGTAAACTGGTTATGCCTTCGCGTTTCATCAATTCCTTGCAAGCGTCAGATTTGCCCCAGTCGCTACGGTCAACCTCATCACCACCAATATGGATATACTTAGATGGGAAGATCTCCATGATCTCGGTATATATATTCTTTGCAAACTCAAAGGTAGTTTCATTACAAGGGTATATCGGCGTTGAGAATACCTCGCCCCATTTGTTCTGGCTGTCGCAGGTTAAATAGGGGTAGGCGTTAATGGCAGCCATCATGTGGCCGGGCATATCTATTTCAGGGATAATATCGATATGCTTGTTGGCCGCGTAGGAAACAAGGTCCTTTAATTGTTTTTGGGTATAAAAACCGCCGTAAAGTGTTTTACCGTTTTTTTGAATGATGTGTTGTTTATCGATATTAAAGTCGGGGTTATCCACCGCTTTTTTCATACAGGCCGAATCCTGGTTGTTAAATGTACGCCAGGCGCCTTGTTCGGTTAACTTCGGATATTTTTTTATTTCAACACGCCAGCCCTGGTCGTCGGTAAGGTGCAGGTGAAACTTGTTCATTTTATAAAGGGCCATTACATCAATAAACTTTTTAAGATAGCTTATCGAAAAAAAGTGCCTTGATACATCCAGGTGCATCCCCCGCCAGGCATAGGCAGGCTGGTCGTTAATATTTACCGATGGCAGGCGTAAAGCCGCCCTGTTTTGCCCTGTTTCAACAGAAACAGGCAGCAGTTGCCTGATGGTTTCAACCGCGTGAAATGCGCCTGCAGGTGCGCCTGCCGTAATAATGATGTGTTTAGGCGTAATGTTAAGCAGGTATGCTTCCTGGTTTTTTATGGTACCATCATAAACAAACTGCACCGTATTTGTTGGGTGCGATTTCCCTGCGGGGAGGATATACCCGCTTCCCGCTTTTATCAGTTTATTAAGCTGTGCGGCTTCATTGGCAAACCGGTTGGGTGTAATAAGTGTGGTTTTTGCATTGATAACAAAGTAGCCATTGCCCGGTGTAAGGGCTGACGGATATGGAATGATGTTTAAATTTTTAGAATACCCTTGCGCATTAACATTTGTGCAATAACATAAAAAAAGGAAAAATAATAACAGTTTAGAAGTTACTGTTTTAGTCATGATAAAGAAGAATTAGCTTTTATACTTTTGATTTTTTTGGTGATGAACAGATCCACAAGCCGGCAAAGGTAATTAATCCGTTTACAATGATGAGTTCGTTGTCAAAAACATACCCGCCTAAAAGCACTTTGGATTCGGTACTCAGGAAGTAGCATACCGCGGGCGATATTAAGCAGATAAAAGGAACCAGTTTATCCTTCACCTGCCTGTAACTCATAAACAGGCCAAAACTGTATAAGCCCAGCAACGGCCCATAGGTATATGATGCTACCTTGAATATGGCTGTTACCACGGCATCATTATTCAGGGCGTTAAACAAAATAATGGTCAGGAACATCAACCCCGAAAACGCTATGTGCACATAATGCCTAACGTTTATCATTTTTTTGCTGTTCACATCGCCGCGTTTATTGAAGTTCAGGAAATCCACACAAAACGAGGTGGTAAGAGCTGTTAATGCCGAATCGGTAGTGGCAAAGGTGGCCGCTGTTAGGCCCAGCATAAACACCATGGCCGGTACTATGCCCAGGTATTGCAGCGCGATGGTAGGATACAGGTAGTCGGTTTTTTCTACAGAAATACCGTTGCGTTGCGCGTACATATATAGCAATGCGCCAACGCTTAAAAAGAAAATATTGATTACCACGAATACGGCGGTAAAGCTGAACATGTTTTTCTGCGCTTCTTTAATGTTTTTAAGGCTCAGGTTTTTCTGCATCAGGTCCTGATCAAGCCCCGTCATACCCACGGTGATGAACAAACCACCCAAAAATTGCTTGCTCAGGTGGAAATGGCTCCCCAGGAAATCGTTAAAGAAGAAGATCTTGGAATAGCTGCTGTTCTTGATGGCTTCGGCAGCTTCAAATATATTGTAATTAAGGCTGCGGCAAATGAAATAGATAGACAGGAACACCGATGATACCAGGAACAACGTCTGCAAGCTATCGGTAATAATAATGGTTTTAAGGCCGCCTTTAAACGTGTACGACCAGATGAGCACCAAACAGATGAGCACCGTAACCGCGAAAGGAACGCCATAGCTATCGAAAATGAACTTCTGCAATACGATCACCACCAAATAAAGCCTGAACGACGAGCCAATGGTACGGCTCAACAAAAAGATACCCGCTGCGGTTTTGTAGCTCCACGTGCCTAAAGCCTGTTCTATATAGCTATAAATAGAAGTGAGCTTTAAGCGGTAATATAAAGGCAGCAATACGGTAGCTATAATAATAAAGCCCGCCGCGTTGCCCAATACGAACTGGAAGTACGCGAACTGATCGCCGCTTGGCGCGCCCACCTTGCCCGGCACCGATATAAAGGTTACGCCGCTAAGTGCGGTGCCTATCATCCCGAAGGCCACCAGATACCATTTGGAGTTGCGGTTGGCCACAAAAAAGGTATCGTTATCTGATGATTTTTTGGAGGTGAGGTACGATATCACCATCAATACCAAAAAATAACCAATGATGAAGGATAGTAATATTGCCGGCGACATAATTTAGTTTTTACAGGTGTATTAAGCAGATTGCCCTAAAGTAGAAGTTAGGATCAGCAAAAACAAAATTATTTAGTTGTACGATGGTTATTTTAACCACAAAGGGCACAATAAACATCATAAAATCAATCGTGATAATTAACCACAGAGAACACTGAGAAAAAACAACAGAGAGCACAGAGATTAAATTATTGCAAAGATTTGTGTTCTCTGTGAAAAAAACGCTGTGCACGCTGTGGTAAAAAACTATAAATACTATTTAATTAACAATACTTTTCTTCGCCGTTGTTGGTGTTGTCACCAACAACATTTAGGACGGCCAACTTGCAAGATTGGATGCATGGCGGCTTTTTGGTGACAACACCAACAAGGGAGAAATTAACCATAAACATTTTTACCACAGAGAAGACTGAGAAAAAACCACAGAGAGCACAGAGATTAAAATAGTTGCAAAACTTTGTGTTCTCTGTGAAAAAAACTCTGTGCACTCTGTGGTAAAAAAACTATAAATACTATTTAATTAACTATACTTTTGCAAGCAAATGGCTAATACTACTGCATCAATGAACCGATTGAACCAACTTTTTGCAACAAAAAAGGAAAACCTGCTTTCTATATATTTTACAGCCGGTTACCCGGAGCTTAATACTACTGTTGATATTGCCGAAGCGCTGGAAAAAGCGGGCGCGGATTTCCTAGAGATAGGTTTCCCATATTCAGACCCGGTTGCGGATGGGCCAACTATTCAACATAGCTCACAAACCGCGCTGGATAATGGCATGAACCTGAACCTGCTGTTTGAACAGTTGAAAGACTTGCGTAGCCGTGTAAATATCCCGGTGCTGTTAATGGGCTATGTTAACCCTATTGTACAGTATGGCGTTGAGCGTTTTTGCAAAGCAGCAGCAGCTGCAGGGGTAGATGGCATCATCGTGCCCGACCTGCCTATGTATGAGTATGAATTGCTGTACAGTAACCATTTTACAGATAACGGCCTGAGCAATATATTCCTGGTTACGCCGCAAACATCTGAGGATCGCATCCGTAAGATTGATGAATTAAGCAACAGCTTTATCTACCTGCTATCGTCATCATCTATAACCGGTGGCAGCCTACAGCTTACGGATAGCATTGAAGGTTATTACAACCGTATTAAAGCCATGGAGCTGAAAAATCCAACCATTATTGGTTTCGGCATCTCAGATCACAGATCGTTCAGTAAAGCCTGCGAATACGCTAACGGAGCCATTGTGGGCAGCGCATTTGTGAAGCTATTGGCCGAAGATGATTATATGAGCAAGATCCCGGCGTTTATTGGCAGTATTAAAGCTTAGTTTTTTTTAACCTGGAGCAGGATAACATAACCTGTTACGGCAGCTAATACCGATGTAACCAATATGGTGAACTTTGCCTGGCTTTGTAATTCTGCATCGGCAAAGGAAAGCAGCGCCATAAATATCGACATAGTAAAGCCTATGCCCGCCAGCTGGCCGATCCCCCAAACCTGTACCCATTTTACGCCATCGGCCAGTTTTGATAGTTTTAGTTTTACCGCCAGCCAGCTAAATAAGGTTATACCAATAGGTTTACCTAAGAACAAGCCAAATAGTATCCCCGCGGACAGCGGAGTGATGATACTACCACCCGCCAAACTCTCATGGATATTGATATTTGAATTTGCCAGCGCGAACAGGGGGATGATGACGAAATTTACCGGGTTTTCCAGCAGATGAATCAGTTTCTTTAAAGGCGAAAAGTTCAATTTAACGTTATGCGGAATGGCCATAGCTGTTAACACGCCCGCCACTGTAGCATGGATGCCGCTGTGATGGATGAAATACCACATCAATACCCCGGGAATAAGGTAAGCCAGCAGGTAACGCACGTTAAAACGGTTAAACAACATTTGCAAAATAAACATGCCCAGTGCCAGCAGCAGGTACGTGGTATGCAAGCCCGCCGAATAGAATATGGCGATAACCAGTATTGCACCCAGGTCATCTACAATAGCCAGTGCCTTTATAAATACCTGTAATGATTGCGGTACGCGGTTTTTTATAATGCTGATGATAGCCACCACAAAGGCAATATCTGTTGCCATAGGGATGCCCCAGCCGGCACCAGTCGCGGTATGTAGATTGATGATGGCATATATCCCCGCCGGAATAAGCATACCGCCAAGGGCCGCAAAAACGGGGAGGGTGGCCGATTGCCTGTCTGATAATTCTCCGTTTAAAACTTCGTCCTTAATCTCTAAACCAACCAGCAGGAAAAAGATGGCCATTAAACCATCGTTTATCCAACCCAGTGTGGTATAAGGGCCAATAACAGTATCAAGAACATGAGTGAAGGAAGCATGTAACCCAGTGTTTGCAATTACCAGCGAAACAATTACACAGGCAATGAGGATACTGCCGCCGGTAGCGTACGAGCGTATAAATTCGGCAAATTGTTTAAGGTTACTGATCAAGATATGTTTTTGGTGAAGTAAGCGTGGTAAAGATAAGATTATAAATAATCTTCCAGTTCGCCTTTTCCCTCACGTACCAATTCAAACCCGCCCGATGTGCAATCTACCACGGTCGATGGGATGTTTTCGCCATAGCCACCATCAATAACAATATCTACCAGGTCCTGGTATTTCTCATAGATCAGTTCCGGGTCGGTAGAGTATTCGATGATCTCATCCTCATCGTGGATAGAGGTTGACAGGATAGGGTTGCCCAAAACCTTTACAATTTCGCGGGCTATGTTATTATCGGGCACACGGATACCCACCGTTTTTTTATTGGAGCTTAACAGCTTTGGTACAGCGTGGCTGGCATTAAATATAAAGGTGAACGGCCCGGGTAAAGCTTTTTTCAATACACGGAAGGTGGTGTTGTCAATCGGTTTAATATAATCTGAGATATGGCTAAGATCGTAACAAATGAAGGAGAAGTTAGCCTTTTCAGGTTTAATATTCCTGATCCTGGCAACGGCTTCAATGGCCTTGTGGTTGGTAATATCGCAGCCAAGGCCGTAAACGGTATCGGTAGGGTATATGATGAGCCCGCCTTTACGCAGTACATCAACCACCTGCTCAATAGCTTTTTCGTTTGGGTTTTCAGGGTAGATCTTTATCAGCATAATACAAATATCGAATTTCGAATTTTCAATTTCGAATGTATTAAAGCAAAAGGTGCAATAACCGTTCCGATTATTGCACCTTTTAATATTTTGAAGCGAAATTCGAAATTTAAAATTCTAATTTCGAAATCAAATTACGCTTGTTTTGCAAACTGTATGTTCATACTCAGTTTAATGTCTTCACCTACAACGATAGAACCTGCTTCGGTTACACCATCCCAGGTTAAGCCAAACTCTTTACGGTTAATTTTACCGGTAACTTCAAAGCCAGCTTTGGTGTTGCCATAAAAATCGCCTGCATTACCACCGTATTCAACAGCAAGGGTAACCGGTTTGGTAATATCCTTAATAGTAAGGTTACCTACCAGTTTATAGTCATCACCATCAGCAGTAAATGATGTTGATTTGAAACTGATCTTCGGATAGGTTGCCGCGTCGAAAAACTCGGCAGATTTTAAGTGCTCGTCTCTTTGTGGTTGTGTGGTATCAATGCTGTTCACATCAAGCGAAAAGTCGATCTCTGCACCTGTAAAATCTTCGTTCTCTGTAGTCAGTTCACCTTCAAATGTTTTGAAGAAACCGCTTACTGTTGATATTACAAGGTGTTTTACTTTAAATTGTACTTCTGAGTGCATTGGGTCTAAAACCCATTTAGTTGTTGCCATGATATTTTTTATTTAGTTGTGTTTCTGATTAATTATAGAACAAAGATAATAATAGATGTTTAAACATCTATTATGTTTTCAAAGTATTACAATAAGCAGACATTTGATTAAATAACGGTATAAATAGGGGAAATGTTAGTTTAAACTTATATTAGTAATGCACAATTGTTAATGATAAGTAAAAGGACAGTTTAATTGATGATGATCCCGAAGTAATCCTCATCTTTACTGAACGCCTAACATTAAGCAGTAATATTTTATTGTTGAGCTAAGCGTGTAGATTTATTAAAATTATATTTATGAGGAAGCTATTTATCATATCGACTGTAATAATACTTGTACTGGTTACCGCGTGGACTATTGTATGGCCGCCCGCAGTTTGGTCATTCCTGCTTTTAGGGCCGGTATTTATCATTGGGGTTTATGACCTGATGCAAAAGAAACACAGCATCGTCAGAAACTTCCCGGTGTTTGGGCACTTGCGGTTCTTAATGGAAGAGCTTCGCCCTAAAATATACCAGTATTTTATTGAGAGCGATACCAACGGCACCCCGTTTAACAGGCAAAACAGGAGCGTTATTTATCAACGTGCAAAAAAGGTTGATGACACCCGCCCGTTTGGTACCGAGCTGGATGTTTATGAAAATGGTTACGAGTGGCTAAACCACAGCATAGCAGCGTTAGACCATAAAGCGCTTGATCTGTCGCCGCGTGTAAGAGTGGGCGGGCCAGATTGTGCACAGCCTTACAGTGCAAGCGTATACAATATATCTGCCATGAGCTTTGGCTCGCTTAGCGAGAACGCCATCCTGGCTTTAAATGGCGGGGCCAAAATTGGTGGCTTTGCGCATAACACCGGCGAAGGTGGTTTAAGCGATTATCATTTGCAGCCCAATGGCGATATTATATGGCAAATTGGTACAGGTTATTTTAGCTGCCGCAACACCGACGGTACTTTTGATGAAGATGCTTTTGCCAAACGTGCGGTATTGCCGCAGGTAAAAATGATTGAGATAAAACTATCGCAGGGGGCAAAGCCCGGCCACGGCGGTATACTGCCTGCTGCAAAAGTTACGCCCGAGATTGCCCGTATCAGGTTAGTGCAAATGGGGGAGGATGTGGTATCGCCGCCATACCATACGGCTTTTAGTAATCCTTTAGGGTTAATGAATTTTGTGAAAAAACTGCGTGAGCTATCGGGCGGAAAGCCTATTGGCTTTAAATTGTGCGTTGGCCACAAAAGCGAGTTCCTGGCTATTTGCAAGGCCATGATCAAAACAAACATATACCCCGATTTTATTACCGTTGATGGGGGCGAGGGCGGAACGGGTGCGGCGCCGCTGGAATTTTCCAACTCGGTTGGTATGCCGCTGCGTGAGGCCCTGGCTTTTATATATGATGCGTTAACCGGTTTTGATATTAAAAAGCATATTAAACTGATCGCATCGGGCAAGGTGGCTACCGGGTTCGACCTGGTAAAGAACTTTGCCCTTGGGGCCGATATGTGCAACAGCGCCCGCGGGATGATGTTTGCCCTTGGCTGCATCCAGGCGCTGGAGTGTAATATGAATACCTGCCCAGCAGGTGTTGCCACGCAGGATAAAGGCCTGATGCGCGGCCTGGTGGTAGATGATAAAAAAGTGCGCGTGGCTAATTTTCATAAACAAACAGTTAGCGCCGCCATACAAATGATTGGGGCGGCAGGTATGAAAAAACCATGCGACCTGCACCGCATGTTTATATACAGGCGGGTAAATGCCAGCCAGATACAAACGTATGCCGAATTGTTCCCTTATATACCCAAAGGCAGTTTGTTAAATACGCCATACCCGCAAAGCTTTGAAATGGATATGACACTGAGCAGTGCCGAAACCTTTGTACCCGATTACAGCAAGGTATCGCAGGTAGAGCTTACCACTTCAAGCGCTTACGTGCAAAACTGATCAACAAAAAAAGGGAGCCTTTCGGGCTCCCTCATATTTTAAGGCTAAAAAAATTAAAGTGCTAACACTTCTTTAACCCTGTCTGCAGCTTCTTTTAAAAGGATAGCCGAGAATACTTTTAAGCCAGAGTTATCTATCAGTTCTTTTGCTTCTTTAGCATTGGTACCTTGTAAACGTACAATGATCGGTACAGGGATGTTGCCAATTTCATGGTATGCATCAATAACACCTTGTGCAACACGGTCGCAACGAACAATACCACCAAATATGTTAATCAGGATAGCTTTAACGTTCGGGTCTGACAGGATGATGTTAAAACCAGCCTTAACCGTTTGCGCGTTAGCAGTACCACCAACATCAAGGAAGTTGGCAGGCTCGCCGCCGGCAATTTTAATAATATCCATGGTAGCCATAGCTAAACCTGCACCGTTAACCATACAACCAACGTTACCGTCAAGCTTTACATAGTTAAGGTTGCTTTTGCTTGCTTCAACCTCGGTAGGGTCTTCCTCGTCGGTATCGCGCATCGCAGCATAATCCGGGTGGCGGTATAAAGCGTTATCATCAATATTAACCTTAGCATCAACCGCTAAAATTTTATTATCAGATGTTTTTAACACCGGGTTAATTTCAAATTGTGATGAATCGGTAGCATCATAAGCTTTATATAAAGCTGTGATGAATTTCACCATATCTTTATGGGCATCGCCTGACAGGCCCAGGTTAAACGCAATTTTACGCGCCTGGAAGCCTTGTAAGCCAACCTTAGGGTCAATTTCTTCTTTGTGTATCAGTTCAGGTGTAGAGTGTGCTACTTCTTCAATATCCATACCACCTTCGGTGCTGTACATGATAATGTTACGGCCTTTGGCACGGTCAAGCAATACACTTACGTAATATTCCTTTACTTCGCTTTCGCCGGGGTAGTAAACATCCTGCGCAACTAAAACTTTTTTAACCAGTTTGCCTTCGGGGCCGGTTTGCGGGGTTACTAATTGCATGCCAATTATCTTGCCTGCAATCTCTTTAACCTGTTCGGCATTTTTGGCCAGTTTTACACCACCGCCTTTACCGCGGCCACCTGCGTGTATCTGTGCTTTTATAACTGTCCAGTCCGACCCAAAGTCTTCCTTCATTTTCTGCGCCGCTGCAACAGCCTCTTCAGGTGTATCTGCAACTATGCCTTCCTGTACTCTTACGCCAAAGCTTTTTAATATCGCTTTGCCCTGATATTCGTGAATGTTCATGTTATTTGAAGAATTTGCGGTAAAGCTACTATTTTCGTTTTAAAGATTAGTGGGTACAAGTTAGAGATTTGTAATATTTGTACAATGCTTGTTTTCCCCGGTCTATTTTAACAACTAATCTTTATTCTCTAATCAACTATTCACTAACTTCGCCCATGCTTAAAGCACATGCAATAAATAAATCGTATGGTAAGCTCCATATTTTAAAAGGGGTTGACCTGGAGGTAAAACGCGGCGAAATTGTAACCATTGTAGGTGCATCCGGCGCTGGTAAAAGTTCGTTATTAAATATCCTGGGTACGCTGGATAACCCCGATTCGGGCCAGCTATTTATTGATAATATTGAGGTTAGTAAGCTTAACAACAAAAATTTAAGTGCGTTCCGCAATCAAAAAATAGGCTTTATATTTCAATTTCATCATTTACTGGTAGAGTTTAATGCTATCGAGAATGTTTGTATCCCGGCGTTTATAGCGGGTGTGCCACGCGCCGAAGCCGAGAAAAAAGCAAAAGAGCTTTTAGAAATGCTGGGCCTGGGTGATAGGATAACCCACAAACCGGCAGAGCTATCGGGCGGCGAGCAGCAGCGCGTTGCGGTAGCCCGGGCCTTAATAAATGATCCTGCTTTGATATTCGCGGATGAACCATCAGGTAACCTCGATTCGAAAAACGCGCTCGAACTGCATGAGTTGTTCATCAAGTTACGTAACGATTTTAACCAAACGTTTGTGATTGTTACGCACAACCAGGAGCTATCTGACATGAGCGACCGCACCATACTAATGAAGGACGGATTAATTGTAACTAATTTATAGGTGAAGATTCTGATTACATCTGCCACATCGGCACAGGCCCATAAGCTAAAAAATACTTTAATAAACGATGAAGTTGTTTTAGGCGATTTTACAGAGCTTCCCGCATTTATGGGGATCCTGAAGCTCCCAAACCCCGCATCAGATACCTACGCACACGAAATGCTGACCCTGGCATTAGATAATAATATTGACGCCATTTACCTGCTTAACACGCAGGAGGCGGCCGTGCTGTTATTATCAGAGCAATTATTTAAAGAATATAATATTACCCTTATAAATGGCCACAATAACTTATAGTGATATAGACCCACATAAAAAGGCTTTTGTTTTTGAACTGGACGATGTACTTTACCCCGCTAAAGATTATTATTACCAGATATATTACCTTTTTGCGAATTTGCTGGAATACACCGAATTAAATAGTGCTTCGCAGACAACCGATCTGATGATTGATACGTATACAAAGAAAGGAGCGGGGGAAGTATTCGATACCATCGTATCGGCATTAAATGTGGAGGAAAAATACCGCAAAAATTTAGAGATAATGCTGTTAACAGCGCGCTTGCCATTAAAATTGCTTCTGTATAAAAATATACTTACATTTATACAGGAAGTGGTTTTAGACCGTAAACAGCTATTTATTGTAACAAACGGTAACCCGCAAATGCAACTGAATAAAATGCGGCAAACAGAATGGCACGGTTTAGAGACTTATTTAACCTGTTATTTTGCTGAAGAAACCTTACCGAAACCCGAACCCGATTCATTACACCTGCTGATGAAAGAGCATGATTTACAGAGGCGCGACCTTGTAATGATAGGTAACTCTGACACAGATAGTTTATGTGCTGAAACTTGCGGAATTGATTATATATCCGCTACAGAAATAATATAATTTGAATACTATAATATATAAATAATAATGCCGTTAACTCGGATATAATTAATAAACCATGAAGAAAATATTTTACCCGCTTATACTTGCTTGTGTAGTAATTGCATCTTGTTCAAAAGATAAAAAGATTACGCCATCTAACAGCACACTTGACCTGATCAAAGATTCGGTTTATTTGTATGCCAAAGAAACTTATTACTGGAACAAAGACCTGCCAAGTTATGACGCGTTTAAGCCAAGGTCTTTTACCGGTGCGAATGATATAGATGCATTATCAACCGAGGTGGATGCATTGTCACAATATGCTATTAACCCCGAAACCGGTAAACCTTATGAATATTACACTCCGTCACCAGGGTATGCCAAATATTCATTTATTGATGATGGCAGTGTGTCCGGTGAATTAAATGGCCAAAAAGGCGATTTTGGTTTTGCACCGGCTTATGGCGATACTAATGACGATTTAAGGGTAAAATATGTTTATCCGGGTTCTCCTGCCGATGTTAAAGGTATTAAAAGGGGGTACAAAATTATAACGATAAATAATCGTACGGGGTCTGGTTTAACTTACGACGGCAACACAAGTGGTGCAAATGTTAATTTTATTGTGAATGCATATGCCAATAGTTCAAACATTACCATGACCCTGCAAAAACCTGATAATACCACATTTGATGTTACCATGGCGACAGGTAACTACACGGTAAACCCAGTGTTGGCTACTAAGGTAATAGATGCCGGCAACGACAGGAAAATAGGGTACATCGTATTTAATAGCTTTACCTCGCTTGATAATGCAAAACCTAAGCTTGATGCGGCCTTTAGTGATTTTGTAACACAAGGCATAACTGACCTTGTTGTTGACCTGCGCTACAATGGTGGCGGATATGTTAATACAGCCGAATACCTGAGTGATCTTATCTCTCCATCATCTGCCAACGGTTCTTTAATGTATACTTCATATTACAATCAGGATCTTCAGAATGATAAACACCCTCTTTTGAGTAGTCAATTTAATATTACGAAGGGCGAATTTTTGCCTACTAACCCAGAAAATTTTAAGAATTTTAATAAAGCAGGTTCACTAAACATTAGTAAAGTATTTTTTATTGTAACAAACTCAACAGCATCAGCAAGCGAGCTTACTATAAATAATCTTATACCTAAAATGGATGTAAAATTAATAGGTGGTATAAGCTATGGTAAACCGGTTGGCTTTTTTGCAATTGATATCAACAAATATCAATTGTATGTACCACAGTTCGAGACTAAAAACTCGGCAGGGAATGGCGGTTATTATGCCGGTATGGAACCTGGTTCTCAAAAGTATCCGGGTAAAAAAGATTATGATGATGTAACTAAAGAATTTGGTGACCCTACAGAGATCTTATTAAAATACGCTATCAATTATGTTAAAACAGGTGTGTTTTCTACAACCAGCACAAGGGTGCAAAGCCTATCTAATAATGCTAAAGTATTTTCAATAGATGAAGCGAACAAAGCAGGGCTCGATATGGATCGTAAGCAGTTTAAAGGAATGATATTTAACCATCCAAAGGCTAAAAAATAGTCGGGTTTAATTTATACAAGAAAGGCCGGTAGATTATCTACCGGCCTTTCTTGTATAATAGATTTTGCAATTAATCTGCCAGTTCCCGCAGGTCTACCGGTACCACTCTGGATATTCCCTGCTCAACCATGGTTACGCCATAAATAATATCGGTACAGGCAATAGTGCGCTTATTGTGCGATATGATAATGAACTGCGACTCGGTAGAGAACTTACGGATGATGTTATTGAACTTATCAATATTGGTATCATCAAGCGGGGCATCCACCTCATCAAAAATACAGAAGGGGGCAGGCTTTAACAGGTAAAGCGAGAACAGGATGGCCGTAGCCGTCAGCGTTTTCTCTCCACCCGAAAGCTGGTTGATTGATAACGGGCGTTTTCCCTTCGGCCGTGCAATGATATCGATATCCGACTCAAGCGGTTGATCGGGGTTGCTCAGTATCAGGTCGCATGAATCTTCCTCGTTAAACAACGAGCGGAATACCTTGATAAAGTTCTCGCGCACCATAATAAACGCAGCCATAAACTTCTCTTTGGCGGTGTCATCAATCTCTTGTATGGTAGCCAGCAGGGATGCTTTTGCTTCGGCCAGATCTTTCTTTTGGCCTTGTATAAAGGCATGGCGCTCGCTCATCTCCGTATAAGCCTCAACTGCCATGGGGTTTATGGCGCCAAAATCATCAAGCTGGCGTTTCATCTTTTCCGTTTTATCCCGGATGTCGTCCTCGTTTTCGGCTTCGTTAACTTCCAGGTCAAGCAGGTCGTTAATATCCACGTTAAACTCTACCGAAAGGCGCTCGCGCAAGGCGTTCAACTCCAGCTTAAGGTTATTGCGCTCGTCTTTCAGTTCATTCTCGATCGCCTCGGCCTGGTCTTTCTTTTGCCTTAGTTTTGATACTTCGTTCTCGCTTTCGGTAATAGCGGCGCGCCATGCATAGTATTCCTGCTCGGCCTCGGCGGTGCCTTTTTCAAGCGCCTCCTTTTGTTCGTACATTTCCAGCAGGCTTTCGTCGCTGTCGCCGGTTTGCTGCAGGTTCTCCATGATCTGGGCCTTCACCTTTTCCAGTTCGGTGCTGTTTTGCCTGATGCGTACCTCCAGGTGCTCCAGCTGCGTTTCGCGGTAATCAAGGTCTTTTACTAAGCCCGATACCTTGTTTTGCTGCTGATGGAAACGGATGTTCTCCTGGTTATAGGTGTTTGATTGCACCGATACCATTTCGTTCAGTTCGTTAAAAGCCTGTTGTTTATCCAGCATCAGGTCGGCCTGTGCCTGCTTTTGTTCTTTCAGTTCTATCAGCAGCGGGCCAAGGGTCAGTATCTCGTTTTTGATGCCGGCTACCTTATTGGCAATATCCTGTTTGCGGTTAAGGCTGTTCTCAATAAAGGCCTGGTATTGTTCCTGCTTGGTTTTAACGGTAACCAATTCGGTATTTAGCTGGTTAAGCTCGTATTGCTTTTGCCTCACCTCGTTAGCCTTGCCCGATTGCTTTAAAGCCGATAAACGGCTCTGCAATTCCTCACTATTGTTCTTAAAGGTTTGGATACGGGTTTCGGCTTGTTTTATCTCTTTTAACAGGTTATCCAAATTTTTAGCCCGGCCAATACGCTTACCCTCAAACAAACCCACCGAGCCACCGGCCATGGTATGTTTTGATTTATTGAATTTACCGCTTTTGCCAATCAGCACCACACCATCCGGCAGTTGGATGCCATTGATATCCTGCTCGTTAGCATCGTTAACCAGGTAAATATTCTTTAGTAAATGATTACATAGCGGCTTATAACGTTCCTCAACCTCCACAACAGACAGGGCAGGGATAGCAGCATCGTCCACCAGCGTTTTATCTGCCGGTTTAGTGGCCTCATAGTTATCCAGGATGAAAAATTGTGCCCGCCCTTTTGACGAATTGCTTAACAAGTTGATAGCTGCAATGGCTTCATCATAAGTATTCACCACGTAGTGGTTCATTAGCGGCTCCAGGTAGTTTTCAATAGCTACACGGTATTCTTCCTTACAAAATAGTATATCGCTGAACAGGGTGACTGTTTTGGCCCAATTGGTGTTCTTTTTCAGGAACCGGATAGACTCCGGGAAGCCCTCCAGGTTATCAACCAAGCTTTTGGTAAGGTTATACTCGTTTTGCTTGGCATCCAGCTTACGTCCGTCGGCAGCAATGCTGTCGTTTACGGTTTTTAGTTCGGCCTCGGTGTCGGTTATTTGCTCCTGCAGTTTGTTTTCGGCATCAACAGCCAGTTCGTATTCGCTTTTAAGCGTTTCAACGCGGCTATCCAATTCGGCCACCACCTTGTTAAAGTGCGAAAGTTCCGCTTCCTTATTCGTGGTATCTTCCATATTGCGCTGGCTTTCCTGCTCAAGCGCCTGTTGTTGAATATTCAGGATATCAATATCCTTTTCGGCCTTATAAAGCTGGTTTTGTAACCTGCCGTTTATGCTGTTTAGCTCGTTGAGTTGGTTACGTGCTTCGGTTTGTTCGGCACGCAGTTCATCAACGGCTTCTTTTAGCTCGGCAACGCGTTGGGTTATGGTTTGCAGGTTTTCGTCTTCCTGTAGCTTTTCTTCGTTAAGGCGTTTTATGTTATACTGTACGTGCTTAAACTGGTTGTTATCGCGTTCCAGTTCCTCCTTTAAACGGCTTTCTTTATCCTGCGCGTTTTTTAACTGTTCGTTCTTTACCCGTTTCTCGCTTTCGTAAGCGCGGATCTTTGCAGTGTACTCGTTACTGGCTTTTTGCTGCGCGGCGAGGTTCTTTTCTTTGGTGAGGCTATCCAGCTTGTTTTGCTGTAAAGTAGCTTCCAGTGTATCTATTTGCGTGGCAATACCTGATCTTTGCTCGCGCTGTATTTGCTCTTTTTCTTCAATGGCAGCCAGCGCCTTGCTGAAATTGGCTATCCGGAACGATGCAAGCGAAATACTCAGCGTTTTATACTGATCGCGCAGCTTATAGTAACGTTCGGTTTTTTTAGCTTGGTTCTCCAGCGTTTTTAAGTTTTTATCAATCTCAAACAGCAGGTCTTCCACACGCTCCAGGTCGGCTTCGGTATCTTTTAACTTGCTGAAGGTTTGTTTTTTGCGGAGTTTATATTTTGAGATGCCCGAGGCTTCCTCAAACAAATTACGGCGCGACCCTTCCTTGTTATTGATGATCTCGTCTATCATCTTCAGCTCGATGATGGCGTATGAGTCGGAGCCGATACCGGTATCCAGGAAAAGGTCGGTAATATCTTTTAAACGGCACTGTACATCATTTAAACGATACTCGCTCTCGCCGGTGCGGTAAAGCCTGCGCGTAAGGGTAACCTGCGAAAAATCGGTAGGGAGAACGTTCTTAGTATTATCAAATGTTAGCGATACCTCGGCAAGGTTTGCGGCCTTGCGGCTTTTGGTACCGTTAAAAATGATGTTGTCCATCTTTTCCGATCGCAGGGCACGTGTGCTTTGCTCGCCCAATACCCAACGGATAGCATCCACCACGTTGCTTTTACCACAACCATTAGGACCCACAATAGCGGTAACACCCTCATTAAAATTAATGGTGATCTTATCGCCAAAGCTTTTGAAGCCCTTGATTTCTAACCTGGTAAGTTGCATTAATGAGTGCGCGTTCGAATAAATAGTAAAGGCTTAAAATAAGTATAAAAAGTAAACTTTAAAAAGTAATTTTAAATGGACTTATAAGATATCAATACAAGCCTTTAACAACCAAAAATCATTGTTTAATGCACATTACATTAAAACGAAGTTCCGTTATTGCATTACTGTTCAGTGTGTTATTTTTTAGTTTGGCAAACGGCCAGGTTTTTAAACTTTACTCCTTTAGCGGGGAGAAACAATCAATTCAAATTCTACCGATTAATGGGAAGGCTATTTTAGCAATCATATGTTCAAAAGATACAGTTTACATAAAGAATGTTAATGAAATTAAAATAGCCAAAATTCTAAACGATAAATTTCTGATAGTAACTTATAGTTTTCGTGCGGGTTCGGGTATCAACGCAACAAAAACAGTGATTCTATCAGTAAGCCAAAATCACATTTATCAATCATTACATGTAACCTCCTTTTTGAAAGAAGATTTTTTAGATTTTAGAAAGCCGACGAACCCTATGACTGTCGCGGTGAAAACGCTTTATAATACGGATTTATCTTTAACAGGAAGTACCAAAGAAAACTATAAGATACGGGCAAAAATACATAATGAAAGAAAATCAGTAGCAGAGCCGAAAAGTAATTTTAATACCAATCTTATTACTAACCTAAAGTTCGATAAGGATCAAAATGTCTTTTATAGTTCGCACGAGTATATCTCCCGTTACTTCACAATATTTGAACCTAAATCCGGAAGCAAACAAAAGGGATATTTAAAAGGTACGTTTCCTTCCGTTAAATTTGGAAAAGATAAATACTATTACATAAATGGTGAGTGGTACGACAGATCAGATGGTAATTATTTAGCTAAATATACTTACCGATAGTGCCTAACAAATATTTCTTACTGATACGCCTACACGTATATCTCCCCCTTTAAATAGGTCACAGCCTTACCCGCCATCACAACCCTGTCGCCTTTAAGCTCGCACCAAAGCTCGCCTTTACGGGCGCTTACCTGGTAGGCGTGCAAACTGTTCTTGGCTAATTTGCCAGCCCAGTAGGGTATCAGGTTACAGTGTGCCGAACCGGTAACCGGGTCTTCGGGTACGCCGGCCGCAGGGGCGAAGAAGCGGGACACAAAATCAACATCTTTACCCGGCGCGGTTACAATAACACCCAGGGTATCTATTTTAGCCAAAGCAGAGTGGTCGGGTTTCATTTCCAGGATATCTTCTTCGGTATCGTAAACCAAAAAGTAATCGCGACTGCGTAATATCTCTTTCGGTTTTTTACCGCCCAGGGCTTCTATCAGGCCTTCGGGCTTATCGGCGGCAAATGGCGGGCGGGATGGGAAATCCATCGAGTATTTATCGCCGTCGCGCTTTACTACCAGCGTACCAGCTTTTACGGTATCAAAGTAAATGGTATCCTTATCGTATCCTAACTCCGTAAATAATATATGTGCCGATGCCAGCGTGGCGTGGCCGCATAGGTCTATCTCCAGTTCGGGCGTAAACCAGCGCAATAAATAGCCCTTATCGGTTTTTACAAAAAAGGCGGTTTCGGCAAGGTTATTTTCCAATGCTATCTTTTGCATGGTAGCATCGGGCAGCCACTCCTTTAGCGGACAAACAGCAGCAGGGTTACCGCCAAACAATTGAGCGGTAAAAGCATCGGCCTGGTAAATTGGGATAGTCATACGCTTTATTATTAATTATATACCGCTAAGATAACCGTAAGTAACCAATTCATCATTATGGGTGATGTGTTTTGTACTGCCATTATTTAACAGTATCACCTTATCGCTCACCTCTAATATATTATAATACTGATGGTCGGTAATGATGATGCCTTTTCGACTGGCGCAGGCACGGATAATTGGCTTAAACTCATCGGCCTGTACGGGAGAGATGTGCGTAAACGGTTCATCCAGTAAAATAAAATCGGCTTTGCTGTGAATGATCATCAGCATTTCCAGTTGCCGCAGTTCGCCTCCGGATAACTGCCCTGTTGTTTTATGCGAATGCAGCTTATAGATATTCAAGCTTTTAAAGTCATCCCAAAAGTCCTCGTCGACAAGCATTTTTGCGAGCTTGCTGATCTTTATTTTATCAGGCAAATAACTATGCTGTGGTAAATAGGCTATCCGGTTTTTATGATACCCTTTGTGGATAAATTCGCCATCGATACTAACGTATTTAAAAGAGGCCTCAAGGGTGCCAAAAATAACCCTTAACAGTGATGATTTGCCGGTGCCATTTCTGCCAAGTAAACCAATTACCTGGCCCTGATGGCATTCCAGGTAAACGTCCTGCAAAATCTTGCGATCATCAAAAGCCAGTTGTACACTATCAACCTTTAACGTAAGTGGCGGCATAAGGCAATTAGCATGGTTATTAATATAAAAACAATCACATCAATTGTAAAAGCATATACATATAAACGCCGTATGGCCATACCCGCATTACGATAATAAAAATAGGTTTTGGCAGATGAAAAATAATGTAAACCTACAGCCCCTGCAAAACCGGCAAATTTGGCAAAAAAGAGGGTAACAGGGTTTCCGGCCCCACTAAAGCCAATCAAAAAAACGCAAAGGATAGTAAAGGTTATATTATAAATGAGCAGCGTACGATAGTACTGCAGGGTGAGGGTAGTTAGGCGTTTCATTTAATTGTTTACTATACGTAAATCAATCAAATAAATTGTATTGCTGGTTTGGTTTCTCCCCGTTCTCTATCCTTATCTTGTTCACTAAGAGGTGTGCTTGCCTTGTAGGCTCGGGTATGCGGTAGCCACGGATACAATTTTTGATCACATCAACACTTTGCTGCATGCTGATATTGTGGCCCGGCGAAATGTAAATTGGGTTGCAACGTTCTTTACTGCGCAGCGCGATGCCTATCAGCTCGCCCTTATCATACATCGGGCTTTGGGCAAATATTTTATCGGCTGGTTCCTGGTACTTACCATATAGCCTGCTTTTGGCGCTGCCTATAGTGGGTACATCGGTTAATAAGCCAAAGTGTGTGGCAATACCGGTGCGGCGCTCGTGTGCAATGCCTTGCCCGTCTAACACCAGCAAATCGGGTTTGGTATAAAGGTTATTCCACGCGCTATATAAAGCCGGTACCTCCCTGAATGCCAGCAGGCCCGATATATAAGGGAATGAAGTATGCGCTATAGCGGTTGAGGTGCTGATCACCTGCATTTCGGGGTATTTGAATACTACTATACCCGCATACAACAGTTCTGAATTTTTATTGAAGGATATATCGGCCCCGGCTAAGGTTTTAATGGGCTTGTGCAGTTCGCGTATTTGTATCCTGCTTCGCAAATGGTTTTGGTAATCAATTGCTTCGGCAGGGGTGAGGTGTTCATAGCCGGATGGATCCATGCCTCTATAACATAAAAAAGCCCCCGCTTGTTTAAACGGGGGCCTTTTTTTAACTATCGGTTATCCTAAGTATGATTTCAGGATCTTGCTTCTTGAAGTATGGCGTAGCCTTTGCAGCGCCTTATCTTTTATCTGGCGTACGCGCTCGCGGGTTAAATTGAATTTTTCGCCAATTTCTTCCAGTGATAGCGGGTGGTTACTGCCTAAACCAAAGAACAAAACGATTATCTCGCGCTCGCGTTCGGTAAGGGTTGATAAAGAGCGTTTGATCTCTTCAGATAACGACTCATTGATCAGGATCGAATCGGTATTTGGCTCCTGGTTTTCCAGTACATCCAACAATGTATTTTCTTCACCTTGTACAAACGGTGCGTCCATTGATACATGGCGGCCGCTGTTGCTTAGCGTATCTGATATTTTATCTACTGTGGTTTCCAGTATGTCGGCAAGCTCTTCAGGAGATGGCTCACGCTCAAACTCCTGCTCCAGTTTTGAGAAGGCCTTGCTTATTTTACTTAACGAACCAACCTGGTTCAATGGCAAACGCACAATACGGCTTTGCTCGGCAATGGCCTGTAATATTGATTGGCGGATCCACCAAACGGCGTATGATATGAATTTGAAACCCTTGGTCTCGTCAAAGCGTTTCGCGGCTTTAATAAGGCCCAGGTTACCTTCGTTAATAAGGTCACCAAGGGTAAGTCCCTGGTTTTGATATTGTTTGGCTACCGATACCACAAAACGTAGGTTCGTTTTTGTTAAGCGCTCTAAGGCAGCCTGATCGCCTTCTCTAATTTTCTGGGCTAAGATTACTTCTTCTTCGGCAGTTATTAGGTCAACTTTACCAATTTCGTGAAGATATTTGTCGAGGGACTGTGACTCACGGTTGGTAATGGATTGAGTTATTTTGAGTTGTCTCATTTATTTTATTAACCTCGATTCTTAAATTTAGAATTGAACGTGCAAAGCTACAAATTTGTTTCTAAAAATAATACTTTCTACCTAACAATGCCAGTATTTTACTATAAAATGAACAAAAATTTCCAATTGATTGATTTTAGGATAATATTTATTGTAAATCAATAAATAAATTTTGATTTGTAATAAATATGCTATTTATTTGTGTTGTTCAAATATATCACCATGAAAAAAATCAAAATACTGCAAATACTGGTTTACATAACTTTCACCCTATATTTTCTCCAAAATTTCGGATCGGACGTTTATAATGGGGCTAAAGATGGTTGGAACGATTCTATCAGTATGGACGATCATGGCCCGTTTTTAGGCCCGGCCATATTTACGGTTTTAAAAGGCAACCTGATACCAGGAGTTAAAGCCGATAGTTTGCAGATAGGCCATGATTACCAGTTAAGAAATATAGCCATACTGGCTGATGTACGGATTACCAATACTAATTTACAAGCCGCCGTATGGATTAAGATAATTAAAGTATTTGCCGCGCTTTTAGTGGCTGTTTTAATAGGATATATCGCATCTTTTACAAATAAAGTTATGTTTAGTATTTACAAAGGAACCATGTTTGGGGCGCCCTGTGTAAAATTGATCAGAAAAATAGGTGTTTATATCCTGCTATATGCCCTTACTGATTACGTTTATCAATGGATGGATTTTTTAAAAGCTAAAACCTTGCTGCAGTCCCCTTTAATTGTAATTAATACGGTATCGTTTAGTTTTGGAACGGCATTGTTTGCCATTTTCATATTCATCATTGCCGAAGCCTTTAATCAAGGCGGTAAATTAAAGGAAGAACAGGAGTTAACCATATAGCCATGCCCATAGTAATTAACCTTGATGTAATGATGGCACGGCGCAAAATGTCGTTAAACGAATTGAGTGAAAAGGTGGGTATCACCATCTCTAACCTGTCCATCTTAAAAACCGGTAAAGCCAAGGCCATCCGGATAGAAACTTTAGAGGCTATTTGTAAAGCTTTGGATTGCCAGCCCGGCGATATCCTGGAGTTTGTAAAGTAACCCCGGGCTGTTAAAGCTCGTCTAATCTGAAGATGTCCTTCACCTTAATGCCCTTTTCGGTTTGCTGAAGCGTGCAGCATTCGTTAAGCGGGTCGTGTTCCAGGTAAAGGATGTATTCTTTTTCAACGGCTTCGTTCCAGTAGGCTTTTCTTTCTGTTAAAGTTTTCAACGGGAACATATCATAAGCCATTACGTAGGGCAGGGGCAGGTGCCCCACAGATGGCAGCAGATCGGCTATGTATAATACCTGTTTACCTTTGTAATTAATCAGCGGCAGCATCATCGCATCCGTATGGCCATAAGCAAACCTGATGCTGATATCATCGGTAAAACTCACGCCATCCACCGCGTCAATAAACTTAAGCTGCCCGCTTTGTTGTATCGGTAATATATTATCTTTTAAAAACGAAGCCTTTTCGCGGTCGTTGGGGTTAACGGCCCAGTCCCAATGTTGCGGGTTGCTCCAGTAAGTGGCGTTTTTAAAGGCAGGGAGCAGCTTTTCGCCATCGCGTGCTACAGCGCCGCCAACATGGTCAAAATGCAGGTGTGTTAAAAACACATCGGTTATATCATCGCGGTGAAAGCCCTTTGCCGCTAATGAGCTATCCATCGTAGCATCGCCATGCAGGTAATAATGACTAAAAAACTTCTCGTCCTGCTTGTTACCAATGCCGGTATCAACCAATATCAGGCGGTTGCCATCCTCTATCAGCAGGCAGCGCATGGCCCAGGTGCAAAGGTTATTAGCATCGGCAGGGTTGGTTTTTTGCCATAACGCTTTTGGTACAACGCCAAACATCGCGCCGCCATCAAGTTTAAAAAAGCCGGTATCAATGGTATGTAGCTTCATTGGTAGTAATTAAAAAGTGAAGGTAAAATTTATTTAGCATGTATGGTAATTAACCACAGCGTGCACTGAGCTTTTCACAGAGGGATCAGAGCATTTTAATGTTTCTCTGTGTACTTTGTGTTTTTCCTTTGTGACCTCTGTGGTTAAATCAGATCATAAAATTATTAACCACAGCGTGCACAGCGTTTTTTCACAGAGGTCACTAAGAAAAAAATCTCTGTGTACTTTGTGTTTCTCCCTTTGTGACCTCTGTGGTTAAATCCGATCATAAAATTATTAACCACAGCGTGCACAGCGTTTTTTCACAGAGGTCACTAAGAAAAAAATCTCTGTGTACTTTGTGTTCCTCCCTTTGTGACCTCTGTGGTTAATCCGATCATGAAATTATTAACCATATAGTTTTTTCACAGAGAACGGATTATAAGTATTTTTCTGATGCCTGGCTTTTGCCTAATTAACCTATAATGCTTTTCTTTGGCGTATATAACTACAAACCAATTGAAAGATATATTCGGTAATGCCTTGTTTGATTATTTTAAACAAAACGGCAAGCATAAGCTTTGGATAAACAACACCTATGGCCCAAAAGAGGAAATGCCCCTGGATGTGTATTTCCGTACCGAAGAGGAGATGCCCGATCTGGAACATATGGCCTTGAGCAGGTGTTACGGCAAGATTTTGGATATCGGCGCGGGGGCGGGCAGTCATGCTTTAATATTACAAGGTTTGGGCTTAGAGGTAACGGCGCTGGATATATCTGAACTGGCAGTAACCATTATGCTGCAGCGTGGTGTTAAGCATGCAATAACAAAGGATATTTTTGATTACCACACAGAAAAATTCGACACGCTATTATTACTGATGAATGGAATAGGCTTGTGCGGAACCCTTGAACAACTTCGCCGGTTTTTGCAACATGCCAAAACGCTGCTCAACAAGGGCGGCCGGCTGATATTTGATTCATCTGATATTGTTTATTTATACGAAGATGAATTACCGGATGGCGACGGATACTACGGTGAGCTTTCCTATCAATACGTTTACAAAGGCCAAAAAACCGATTGGTTTAAATGGCTTTATATTGATCAGGAAACATTAAAAACCATTGCTGCAGAAGAAGGTTGGATAACCGAGTTTTTATATAATGACGGGTTTGATCAATATTTAACAAGGCTTACGCCGGTAAATTAAGCCTCATATCCTTTCTGAAACAAAGCGTAGCGGGAATAATCCTCTATGGTTACAGTGAGCTTTAGGCCTGTTTTAAGCGAAAAAATGGCTGTTCCATTATGAACAAAACGGAACAGAACATAAAATGCGTTAGTGTCTATATGTCAGTTATTTAAGCATAAAAACGTATGTTTTACTTGTATAAAATATTAGTTAATTCAGGTCGTTTTGAGGTCGAAAAAAGGCGAAAAAAGGCGAAAACGGGCAAGTAAAAAATCGTTTTGTCATCCTGAATGCAGTGAAGGATCTATTAACAAACTGTGCCTAGCGGCGAATAGATGCTTCATTACGTTCAGCATGACAAGTGGGTGCTACCGCTACAAGGCCTCCTTATCCCGAGCCAATAACAGGCTTGTTCCGTTTTAAAAAAGTGGAACAAAAATGGAAAATTCATTACTTATTGTATATCAATATATTAAGTATCAAATCGCGTAGTGTTACTTTAGATAGAAGTAAAAAATAAAATAGCTAATAGTTTGGTTTACAATATGTTCCATTTGTTCCGCTTGTTCCATTTTTAGTGGAACAAACTATCAATGTTTGGTTTGTTGTTTAACGGTTCAAAGGTTTAAAAAACAGTTGTCTTTTGCTTTTGTGTAATATTTTTGTGATAATTAAATTATTATATATATTTACAAACCTATAGTACCTAATACTAACCATTGGTGAGAAGATTTCTGGCAATAATGCTCTTGAGTGTGCACCTGTTTAATACAGGTGGCTATAGCCTTGTCCTCCAATATTTCATCCACCAGTCCGAAGTACAAATAGTTAAAGAAATTTACGAGAATAAGGTAGATGCCACACAACTTGTGCAGGTAAAGATCCCCGTAAAGAACCGCGTAACAAACGATTGGCCCGATTACAAACGTATACAGGGGCAGGTACAGCTAAAAGACGGTTTTTACAACTACGTAGGTGTTAAAATGACCCGCGACACCATGTTTTTGGTTTGCATTGCAAACAATACCAAAACCAAGCTTTTTAACGCGAATATAATTCTGGCCAAAAATGTATGCGATGCCCCATTAACAAAAAAGGGGCAGGAGGTACCTGCTAAAAAATCATCTTCATCCCCAATATCAGAGTATAATAACCCCGAGGTTAATTATACCTTTTTAAGTTTTGAAGATTCTATCGACAGAAGCGAGAACATTATAGCTTCTAAATTATCCACTCCATATATTAAATCGCCGGGCAAACCGCCAAACCACATCGGCTGATATCGTTTATTCAATAAACTTATTATTTCTTGATTGCTGTAACCCTAACAAAGTGTGTTCTGTATGACCCCATTGTGTTGTTTTACGGTGTAATTAAGATGAAAAAAATATTAAGGACCGGTTTCTGATTTGTGAGATTTTTAGCAGCCGGTTCTTATAAATAAAGTCCTTTCTTCCAATTATAACCCCTTGTATGAAAAAATATTTACAATATATTAACAGGTATTGTATGGTTGTTTTGGGATGTGTTGTTTTCTCGCAAACAGTTAACGCGCAAACCGAAACAGATGCTTTAATGATACCTAAAAACTACTTTTGCGCCGCCGGCATATATACCCACAATAGCTGGGATCATTACTGGGAGGGCACCTTTAAACGAGAAAACCTCAATTTAGGCACTATTAGCAGCAACGTTTACGCGGTAGGTGGTAACTATGGCTTAAGCAACCGTGTAAACGTGTTGTTTATGATACCTTATATAAAAACAAATGCATCAGCTGGTACGCTAAGAGGCCAGAGCGGTGTGCAGGATATTAGCCTTGCCGTTAAATGGTTAGCCGTTAAGCAGGAGGTGGGCCGTGGCTTATTAAGCTTGCACGCTATTGTATCGGGTGTTATCCCGGTTGGTAACTACCAGGCCGATTTCCTTCCGCTATCGTTAGGTATGCAAACCAAAAGCATCGCGCTGCGCGGGTTGGTGAATTACCAGGTAGGCCGGTTTTTTGTTGCCGGTGCGGGCCAGTATGTGCGCAAGGACAACATCACCATTGACCGCGACAACTACTACACTACCGAAATGCACTACACCAACCAGGTTGCCATGCCAAATGCTACAAACTTTTTGTTTAGCACCGGTTACCGCAGCTTAAAGTTTAATGCCGAAGCTACTTTAACCAAAGTAAACACTATTGGTGGGTTTGATATCACCAAAAACAACATGCCATTCCCAAGCAACAACATGGATGCTACATTAGCAGGCGGTGTATTTAAGTATATGTTTCAGTCTATTGCAGGGCTTGAGCTTACCGCGGGTGGTAACTATGTATTAAAAGGCCGTAATGTAGGCCAAAACCTTTCGGTTTTTGGTGGCGTGTACTATGTATTCTCTGTTAAAAAGAATAAATCTGATAAATAAGAAAAGTGATGAAAAAAAGTATATCCTATATATTACCAGTAATGATGATAACCTTATCGGTTTTCAATTCATCATGTAAAAAAGACATCCAGGAGCGTAACCAGGATTACCCTGCACTGGCGCCAACCAATATTGATCTTAACGCAGATACCTGGACGCCTATATTAACAGGCGCCAGCACATTTACAGTTGCTACGCCTGATGCTGTTACTGCACCAAATTACCTGGCCGACCTGAACGAGATAAAAAGCTACCAGCACAACCTTACCAGCGAACAGAAGGCTATTATAAAATACTGGAGCGCCGGTTCGGTATTACGTTGGAACGAGATATTACGTGAGCTTGTTGCCAAGCATAACCTGCCGCCTTATCAGAATGATGATGGATCTTATCCGTTCCCTAGTGCCGCAAACCCGTTGGCGTACCCGTTATTTCCCTTCTCCAACCCGCCTTATGCGGCCCGTGCTTATGCTTATGTAAGTGCAGCACAGTATGATGCATTAGTACAGGCCTGGAAATTTAAAAAACAGTTTGGCCGCCCGGCACCATACAAAACCGACGCAAGTATACAGGCGCTTGTTCCTAAATCAGACCTGCCGGCATACCCAAGTGAGGATGCTGTTGTGGCCGGGGTTACAGCTAAAATGATGGAGTTATTATTCCCGGGCGACCTGGATTTTATCCAGAAAAAAGTTGCTGAAGAAAAGCTATACCGTATTATGGCAGGTGCCAATACCCGCTCGGATATGGATGCAGGCGAAGCTTTGGGTAAACAGGTTGCAGCTGTATTTTTAGCCCGTGCCCGTGCCGATAAGGCCGGTGCCGCTATTGGTACACCTGCTGATTGGAAGGCTTTTGAAGATAACACAGCAGCAGCAGGAAATACGCCATGGATAAGCCTTGAGTTGCCAAAACGCCCACCAATGCTGCCATTATTTACAAAGGTTAACCCATTCCTGTTCCCTACAGAAACTGTTGTGGCCTTACGCCCGGCACCACCATACGGAACTAATACCCCCGAGTTTAAAAAAGAATCTGATGAAGTATTGGCAATGAGTAAAGATCATAGCCGCGAACATGAGCGCATTGTCGCTTTCTGGGCAGATGGTGTTGGTACAGTAACCCCTCCGGGCCACTGGAATAATATTGCTGCCGATGAGTTTGTTAAACACAATTTTAGCGAAGTACGTTGGGCACGCAACCTTGCGTTATTGAACATGGCCGAAATGGATGCCGCCATTGTATGCTGGGATGCCAAATATTTTTACTTTAACCCGCGCCCAACACAAATGGTAATGAATATAAAAACATTAACAGGCATACCTAACTTTCCGTCGTATACATCGGGCCACTCAAACTTTAGCGGTGCGGCGGCAACTGTTTTGGGTTATATAGTACCCGAAAAAGCAAAAGCCTTTATGGATATGGCTAATGAAGCGGCCATGTCCCGCTTATACGGTGCTATCCACTACCGCAGTGATTGCGAAGTTGGTTTGCAAACAGGTATAAAAGTTGGCCAATATGCCGTTAACAGGGGCAAAGCAGACGGAGCTGGGAACTAAGAAGAGAGAGAATATGCTTAAGACCGAACAAAAAATACATTACGCTTTGCGCATAGCTGTGGCTATGTGTTTTATAGGGCATGGTACATTTGGTATCATTACAAAACAAATATGGTGTAATTATTTCGCCGTGTTTGGCATGGGTACAGATACAGCTTATACCCTAATGCCGTGGGTTGGTGTGGTTGATATTTTAATGGGTATTACCATGCTTGTTTACCCTATACGTGCCATTGCCTTGTGGCTGGTAATGTGGGGTGCCGTAACAGCATTTTTGCGCCCTGCATCGGGCGAGCCATTTGCCGAGTTTATTGAGCGTGCGGGTAACTTTGGTGCCCCGCTTGCTTTGCTTATCCTTTCGGGTGGGGTTAAAAGCTTCAGGCAGTTGTTTGTTCGGATTGACCCTAATGCAGCAGTTGATGCCAAAACCATAAAAAATGTATTTACCTGTTTAAGGGTAGTAGGTTTTTTACTGTTGATGGGGCATGGCTGGTTAAATCTCATTCAAAAGAAAGGTTTGCTCAGTCAGTACGCATCATTAGGGTTTGCAAATCCCGCTAAGGTTGCCCAGTTTATCGGCATTTTTGAAATCGCTGCCGCGTTGGTTGTATTGATAAAACCAATCCGCGGTATATTGCTCTTATTCATCATCTGGAAAATAACCAGCGAATTGCTTTATCCGCATTATGAAGTGTTTGAGTGGATAGAGCGCGGCGGAAGTTATGGCACCTTGATAGCATTATGGTTTGCCACAAAACAAGTATCCTCAAATCTCACTATAAAGTCGTTACAAAAAGCACATTAATTAGAAGGACTTTCAACCAATTATAAACCTTTATTACAGATACAGCTAATCAACAGGGTTAGCTGTATTTAAACCTTTATTATAATAAATAATCAACATGAAATTTACTTACAAATTCCTTATCGGGATTGCTATATACGTACTTTTTAATAACACAACAGTTAATGCGCAAGGCTGTGTAGCTATACGCAGCACGGGCGGTTTATGCGCTATGGACGAACACCCTGACAGCACCACCAATAACGGCGCATGGCTTTTTAATGCCAATAGCAGGTACTACCGTTCATACAAGCACTTTGTAGGCAAGCAAGAGCAAAAACAACGCATCGCATTAGGTACAAACGTTATCAATCATTCCTTCGCGCAGGATTTTACGCTTACCCGCATCTTCAATAACCGCTGGTCGTTTGCGGTAGATGTACCTGTACTTAATAACACTCGTTCATCATTATATGAGCATGGCGGTAAAGAGAGGCACGAAACCCGTTCATTCGGCATAGGCGATGTAAGCGTTAAAGTGTACGCATGGTTGTTAAACCCTACCAAAGCCCGCAAAGGGAACATACAGGCGGGCTTAGGTTTAAAATTGCCTACAGGCAGCTACAACTACCAGGATTATTTCCAGAATACCGGCCCGGGCGGCACAAAATTATTAGGCCCCGTAGATCAGTCTATCCAATTGGGCGATGGTGGTACAGGCATTATTACAGAGCTGAACGGTTACTACAACTTTTCGCACAATTTTGGTCTGTATGGTACATTTTACTACATGATAAGCCCGCGCGAGCAAAACGGCGTATCATCAGCGCGCGGTGGCGTGGCGTCTGCCAAAGCCATTGCAAATGGCAGCGATATCATGAGCGTTCCCGATCAGTTTATGATAAGGGTTGGCGCCAATTATGGTGTAGGTAAATTCAACTTCTCGGCGGGCGTGCGCGAAGAGTGCCTGCCTGCAAAAGACCTGGTAGGCGGCAACAATGGTTTCCGCAGGCCGGGTTATATTATCTCGGCCGAGCCGGGCATAACTTACAGATTAAAAAGGTTCTCTGTTTATACCTATGTGCCGATCGCCATGGTGCGCGATCGTATCCAGAGCGTGCCTGATAAGTTAAGCACACAACAAACAGGTGTTTATACACAAGGCGATGCTGCATTTGCGGATTATGCCGTAAACGTAGGCGTGTCGTTTAAGCTTTAATATATAATGGTTATGTAAGTGAAGGTCGGGGTGGTTCCCGGCCTTTTTTGTTAATTTATTTTTTAACCACAGTGGTAACGGAGTTTTCACAGAGGGGTTGCATAGAATTTTGATAATAATATTAAAACTAAGAACCATAACTTTACTTTGTGTTCTCTGCGTCTTTTCCTCTTTGGTTTAAATCACAACCTTTATCATTATTTCATAATAAATAATAGTTTTACAAAATGAACTCAGCCGAACAAAATTTCAAAGACCTGGGCTTAAGCCTGCCCCCGGCACCAAAACCGCTTGGTGTTTACAAACCTTGTTTAATTGATGGCAAATACCTTTACCTATCCGGCCACGGTACCGTGCAGGATGATGGTAGTCTTATTATTGGTCGCATTGGCGATACCATTAACATGGAAGATGGCAAACTTGCCGCAAGGCAGGTTGGTTTAGCTATGCTGGCCACCATCAAAGCCAATTTAGGTAGTCTTGATAGGGTTAAACGTGTTATAAAAGTATTGGGTATGGTAAACTGCACGCCCGATTTTGAAAAACACCCTTACATAATCAACGGCGCCAGCGAACTGTTTGCCAAGGTTTGGGGCGAGGAGAACGGCATTGGCGTACGCAGTGCGGTAGGCATGGGCTCGTTACCCGATAATATTCCTGTTGAGATAGAAGCCTTATTTGAACTGGTATAAGCAACATGGAAGCAACTGAGTGGTACACCATTAATAATGTTGACGAGCTGGATACGCCTGCGTTGGTTGTATATCCCGACAGGGTAAAATATAACATCAACCTGGTTAAAACAATGATCGATGATGTATCGCGCCTGCGCCCGCATGTAAAAACACACAAAAGCATTGATGTTACCCATTTAATGCTGAACGCGGGTGTCACAAAATTTAAGTGTGCCACTATTGCCGAGGCAGAAATGCTGGGCATGGCCGCGGCGCCGGATGTGCTTTTAGCTTATCAGCCTACAGGGCCAAAGCTTAAACGTTTTGTGCAATTGATAAAAGCATATCCACAAACAAAGTTTTCGTGCCTGTTAGATAATGAAACAATAGCTAAGGCAATATCTGCCGAAGCTGTACAAAATAATATTACTATCCCTGTTTATATCGATCTTAACATTGGTATGAACCGTACTGGTATTTTACCTGCAGATGCCTTACAACTCTATGTAAACTGTTTATCATTACCGGCAATAAACATGATAGGCCTGCATGCTTATGACGGCCATATCCATGACAGCGATTATACTGTACGCCAAAAGCGTTCGGAAGAAAGCATGGCGCCTGTTTTTAAATTGATAGATGACATTACTGCAAGAGGTTACCCTAAACCCATAATTATTGCAGGTGGTTCGCCAACGTATCCAATAATTGCTAAAAGGGCGGGCCTGGAATGCAGCCCAGGTACATTTGTTTATTGGGATAAGGGATATCAAACGGCATATCCCGAGCAGCCATTTTTAACCGCGGCACTTATTGTAGCAAGGGTGCTTTCATTACCCGAGGAGGGTAAGATCTGCATCGATCTAGGTCATAAGTCAGTATCAGCAGAGAACGAATTGGCTAAAAGAGTACACTTTTTAAATGCACCCGAACTAAAGTTTGTTAGCCATAGCGAAGAACATTTAGTAGCCGATGCGGGTAAAGATCATAACTATAAAGTAGGCGATATTTTATATGGTTTACCATACCATATTTGTCCGTCGGTAGCTTTATATGATCGCGCCATAACTATTGAAAATAAGTTAGTTACGGGTGAATGGAAAACCATCGCAAGGGATAGAAAAATAACAATATAGCCATACATCAATTTAACAATATAAAGGATGTTCATTATAGACGCCCATTTAGACCTCAGCATGAACGCGCTGGAATGGAACCGCGACCTAACCCGCCCGGTTGCCGAGCTTAACCAGCGCGAAGAAGGGTTAACCGATAAACCCGACCGTGCAAAGGCGGTAGTATCCCTGCCCGAATTGCGCAAGGGAAATATTGGTTTGGTGGTAGCTACACAAATTGGCAGGTATGTGGCTCCGGGAAATACGTTGCCCGGCTGGCACTCGCCTGAGCAGGCATGGGCGCAAACTCAGGGGCAGCTTGCCTGGTACAAAGCCATGGAAGATGCTGGTGAAATGGTACAGATAAATAATTTAGAAACTCTGGAGGATCATTTAGAGCTTTGGGCTGGTGAAGATCCATTCCTACAGAAACCTGTTGGATATATACTAAGCCTTGAAGGCGCCGATTCTATTATAGATGTAGGCTACTTAGAAAGCTCGTATCAAAACGGACTGCGTGCCCTTGGCCCGGCTCATTACGGCCCCGGAAGGTACGCAAACGGCACTGATGCTACCGGCAAGATGGGCCAGAACGGTTTAGACTTGCTGAAAGAGATGGAACGCCTTAACATTATCCTTGATGCCACACACCTTTGTGATGATGCCTTTTGGCAGGCTTTGGATAACTTTAACGGCCACGTATGGGCCAGTCATAACAATTGCCGCGCATTGGTAAACCATAACCGCCAATACAGCGACGAGATGATAAAAGCCCTTGTTGACCGTGGCGCGGTGATAGGCGCCGCCCTTGATGCCTGGATGATGGTACCTAATTGGGTGAGGGGACAGTCAACCCCGCGTCAAATGAATTGCAACCTTGAGGTAATGGTTAATCATATTGACCATATTTGCCAGATAGCGGGCAGCGCGCTGCATGTAGGGATGGGTACAGATCTGGATGGTGCATTTGGGCGCGAACAATGCCCTTACGATCTGGAAACCATTGCCGATATGCAGAAAGTGCCGCAACTATTACAAAAACGTGGTTATACCGATGCCGACATCAACAATATGATGCACGGCAACTGGCTGCGTTTTTTGCGTAACGCTTGGAAATAAAACATAAACATGGGTGCAGAGCAGGACAGATTAAAGAATACAGGTTGGAAAAAATGGGGGCCTTATGTTAGCGACAGGCAATGGGGTACCGTACGTGAAGATTACAGCGCCGATGGGGATGCCTGGAACTATATTACCCATGATATTGCCCGCAGCAAGGCTTACCGCTGGGGCGAAGAAGGTATAGCAGGTATTTGCGACCACGACCAGTTACTTTGCTTTTCTATCGCGTTATGGAATAAAAAAGACACTATCCTCAAAGAACGTTTTTTTGGCCTCAGCAATGCCGAAGGAAACCACGGTGAAGATGTGAAGGAACTATATTACTATCTGGATAATACGCCCACACATTCCTATATGAAAATGCTGTACAAATATCCGCAGCAGCAATTCCCATATGATCATTTAGTAGTCGAAAGCAAAAAACGCGACCGCACACAGCCCGAATACGAACTGATAGATACCGGCATATTTAATAATGATGAATATTTTGATGTATTTATAGAATACGCCAAGCAATCAACGGATGATATCCTGATAAAAATAACAGTTCATAACAGGGGCAAAGCAGATGCAAGCTTAAATGTACTGCCAACTATTTGGTTCCGTAACACATGGGAATGGGGTTATGATGATTACAAACCAGAATTATCGGCTGAAAGTAGTAAGATCAAGGTCGCGCACAAAGAATTAGGCAACCTTTGGTTAACTACCCAAACTGATGCCCAAGTGCTGTTTTGTGATAACGAAACCAACACCAAACGCTTTAATAATATTGATGATGGCAAATCCTTTTATAAGGATGGCATCAACGACTATATTGTTAACGGTAATAATACCGTTAACCCTACCAATGCAGGCACCAAGGCGGCCTTTAATCATGATATTACTATCCCGGCAGGGCAGATGTCTGTTATTCGCTTAAGATTGACTGACAAGGCCGAAAATGCGTTTAATGATTTTGATAATATATTTACATCGCGGCAGCAGGAAGCCGATGAATTTTACAAAACACTTCGCCCGGCAAACGAGAGTGACGCCAAGGCGCAGATCCAGCGTCAGGCGTATGCGGGGATGCTGTGGAATAAACAATTTTATTATTACAACATCCACCAGTGGTTAAATGGCGACCCGGCTGAAACGGCACCGCCAGCCCAGAGACAACATCAGCGTAACAGCAAATGGCAGCATTTTAACAGTGAAGATATTATCTCCATGCCCGATAAATGGGAGTACCCCTGGTTTGCCGCCTGGGACCTGGCTTTTCATTGTATCCCTTTAGCCGCTGTTGACATGGGTTTTGCAAAAAGGCAGTTAAACTTGCTGGTTCGCGACTGGTATATGCACCCTAACGGGCAATTACCGGCATATGAATGGGATTTTAGCGATGCCAATCCACCCGTATTAGCTATGGCCACCTGGAAAATTTACCTGATGGATAAGCAGGCAAACGGAGGGGTAGGCGATGAATTTTTCCTGGAGCGCATTTTTCATAAGCTGATGCTTAATTTTACCTGGTGGGTAAACCGTAAGGACGAGGCTGGTAATAACATATTTGAGGGTGGGTTTTTAGGGCTGGATAATATTGGCGTTTTTGACCGTAACACCCGCTTTGCAAACGGCGCGCATTTAGAGCAGGTTGATGGCACCAGCTGGATGGCTATGTATTCGCTTAACTTACTACGTATAGCTACCGAATTGGCTACAACAAATAAAGCCTACGCTGATATTGCATCAAAGTTTTTTGAGCACTTTATTTATATATCTGCTGCTATGGCAAGCCTGGGCGAAGGCGGCAACAGCGGTTTGTGGGATGAGGTCGACGACTTTTTTTACGACCAGCTACGCATGCCGGACGGCACTGCTGAAAAAATGAAGGTGCGCAGTATTGTGGGCCTTATACCTTTGTTTGCTACCGAGGTGCTGGACGAAGCTGATATTGCCGGCAACCCCATCTTTCGCGATAGGATGGACTGGTTTAAAGCCAACCGGCCCGATCTTGTAGCGCTGGTATCACACTGGGACGAGAAAAGCGCATCGGGCAAACACCTGATAAGCCTGTTGCGTGGCCACCGGATGAAAGGGATCCTGAAATACATGCTTGATGAGAACGAATTTTTAAGCCCATACGGTATCCGCTCGCTTTCTAAATATCACCTTAACAATCCGTTCAGCGCCAATATTAATGGCACACAGTTCAGCATAAAGTATACACCTGCCGAAAGCGATAGTAATATGTTTGGGGGCAACAGCAACTGGCGCGGCCCGGTTTGGATGCCAATTAATTACCTGATCATTGAAAGCCTGAACGATTTTTACCAGTATTACGGCGATGACCTGAAGGTGGAGTGCCCAACAGGTTCTGGCAATATGATGAATCTAAAGGAAGTGGCTAATGAAATTTACAGGCGTATCTCAAACCTGTTTTTGCCTGATGAGAACGGCCATAGGCCAATAAACGGCACAAACAAAAAAGTACAGGAGGATCCCAATTTTAATGATCACATCCTGTACTATGAATATTTTAACGGCGATACCGGAGAAGGTTTAGGGGCTGCCCATCAAACCGGCTGGACCGGTTTGATAGCCAACTGCCTTTATCATTCTTCTTCCTGAGCTTTCTTTTCTTTTTCCTGAATTACCCCGGTATAGCTCATACGCTGACGGATATTGCTTATAACCACTAAATTTGCTGTACCGTCTGCATTAACGCTTAAGGTCAGTTCTCTTTCACTATTGTTATCTCTAGGTTTAATAGATACATACCATTTACCATCGCTTTTTGCAGAAGCGTAGTCAAAATCTTTTGAAGAAAAATTAATACCATTGCTGGTAGAGCCGGCGGTAGTATAAGTGTTTCCATAATAAGGTAATATTGATCCTATTTTATCAGGGGTAATATCCATATAAAAATACGAGCTTAGAAAAACTGATCCTCCGGCTTGTGGGTAGGCATATTCAGCAACAAACGTGTATTTCTTTGATGAAAGCAGTCCCTGTACAGCAGCAGCTTGTACAGAATCTCTTGACATTTTTTTATTTTTCTTTTGCGCGCTGGCTGTTGTAGCTAATACAGGTACTATAAATAGTATAAGCAGAAATCCTTTTAAACTTTTCATGGTGATTTTTTAATATAAATTTAGTGTTATTATTTAAATATTGCAGTATTCCACCCGGCTTATTTACAGGGTTTTAATTTGATTTTTTGAAGTGGGATAAATTGTGATACCGAATTGTTATCCGGTTGTTGGTTTGTGTTAATACTCTGGTTTGGTTTTTTCCTGCTTTAAATTTAAATAAAAATTAAGCATTATAAATACTAAAATTAATTATTTTTCAACTGATGAGGGATATAAGCTAATAAAACCTCAATTAATTATTATTCCGGTTTATTAAATATATAACCCCTCATATTATTGCGGCAATATCAATGCGTGATTTTGACACAATAAATTTCCATCTTTGAAAATATTGATTTAGATTTACTTACCAACTAAACACTAAATCAATATGAGCTTAAACAGGCGTAAGTTTTTACAAAGCGCGGGTACGCTGGCGCTTAGCAGTGCCGTGCTTTCGGGCAGGGCATCCAATTTCTTAATTAAACACCCGGTTGGGGTGCAGCTATTTACATTTTTTAATATTATTGATGATGATGTAAAAGGCACCTTAACAAAAATAGCTGCCGCTGGTTACAGCGAAATAGAATCGGCCTTTAGTAAAAAAGGCGGTTACTACGGCATGAAACCAAAGGAGTTTAAAGCTATGGCCAGCGATTTGCATTTGTCATGGAAATCGCACCATGTACTGGGCGCACCGTTTAAACTGCCAGCGGGTGCTAAAATGCCAACAATGCCCGATGGCAAACCTATGGTTTTACCGGCTATGCTAAACCTGCAGGATAACATGCAGCAACTGGTTGATGAGGCTGCGGAAGGCGGCGTAAAATACCTGGTATGTGCCAATACACCAACTGGTACCCCAGAGGAATTAAAAGCCTCTATAGCTGTGTTAAATAAAACAGCAGAAACTGCAACAAAGGCAGGCCTAACCTTCGCTTACCATAACCACGATGCAGAGTTTAAAATACTGAGCGACGGAACTATACCTTACGACTTGCTATTATCAGAAACAGACCCCAAACTCCTTAAAATGGAGCTCGACCTGGCGTGGGCGGTTAAGGCGGGCAAAAACCCGGTAGACCTGTTTAAAGCAAACCCGGGGCGTTTCCCGCTGTGGCATTTAAAAGACCTTGATGCCAGCCGCGAAAACATTATGCCCGTAGGTAGCGGCACTATTGATTTTAAACCCATATTTGCGGCGGCAGAAACAGCCGGAATGCGCAGCTTTTTTGTAGAGCACGATATGCCGAAAGATGCCTTTGCAAGCATTAATAGTAGCATAAAGTATATTAATAAGAATTTAAACGTTTAAGTTTAAACGAATTTGTACAGGCTTATTGTAAGTAGGCCTGTACAAATTCATCATTATTTATGGCTAATACCAAGGCATCTAAAAACGTCTTTTCAGGCGAGGTGCCGTCAAGTTTCGCAGCGTAATCTTCCAATACATCAAGGTAAGCTACTGCTTCTTGTTCATCTTCAAACAGCAATATTAAACTGCCGTTTACTTCGGTATCAAAGCCGCCGGATGGGGCAGGCAGGTTGAAATTTTGGAGTACATTGCCTACAAATCCCGCCTGTGCTGTATCTATTTTAAGCATAATGTTAATGGTTTGTAGGGGTAACCATTAATTACGCTTTCGGTTTGCCTCTTTCTTTTATATAACCGTTAAATCGTATCTGTTGCCTGTTCATACTTATCACGGTAAGGTCGGCATTACCATTTTCGTAAACCTGTAAGGTCATTTGGGTAACATTATGGGTATCATTAGTTTTTATACTAATGTTATAGCTGCCATCTTTTTTAGCATTTGTTTTATAATCAAATTTGGTTGATCTGAACTTAATGCCATTATCTTCGCTGCTGTTATAACCCACGCCTGAATATGCCACCCCCCAGTAGGGCAAATAAGCTTCTACGGTATCAGGAGCAACGGTAAGGTCATATGCCGATGTTAAATACCTGGCCCCGCCACCACTCGGGTACATATATGATGCCTGGAAAACATAATTTTTTGCATCAATAAGTTCCTTTATTTCGGCGGCTTTCTTTGCTTGTTTAATAGCCTTTTTGCTTTGCGCATTTGCAGAGGGTATAGCCGTAACTACGATAAGCAGCGCAAATAATATTTTTACTAAAGTTTTCATTTTTAATTGCTTAAATAAATATAACGAAGTTTTTATTAGACTTTGTATAGGGTTAAAAGTTTAATTACTAATGGGCAATAAGGGGATTGATGTATCCGGCGGCGATTTACTGTTTGTGTATAATGCATCTGTTTTCATGATCTGTGTTTTACTTACAGATGCAGCCAGTAGCGTTATTCCATAAATAAGATTGGAATTATTTATAAAAAGAAAAGCCACCCGGTATTGGGTGGCTTTAAATTCTATTATCCCGTAAAGAGGGTTAGGTAACTGAGTATTATATCAAGCTAACGCTGCGGTTAACAAACTCGGTAAGTTCGGCACCGGTTAATAAACCTTGCGATAACAGGGCCAGGTCAAAAGCTTGTTTAGCCAGCTGCGCCTGTACACCTTCATCTTCGCTTTCTAAAATTCGGCTTATTAGTTTGTGGTTACCATTTACAATAACCTTATAGTTATCGGGCATGTTACCATAAAAGCCCATTCCGCCACCCATAGCAGCCATATCTTTCATGCGGCGCATAAACTCATCCATGGTTACAGTTACCGGTAACTCATCTGGGTTAAGGCTTTCCAATTGCACTTTGTATGCTGGCTTGTTGATGGCCTTATCAAATATCTCTTTAATTTTTGTTGATTGCTCTTCTGTAAGCACATGCTCAGGGGCATCATCCTTTTTGATCAGCTTATCGGCAACATCAGCATCAACACGTTTAAGCGATGTTTTCTCTAATTTCTGCTCCAACTGACTAATAAAGTGGTTATCGATAGGAGAGTTCATCACCAATACATCATAACCTTTTTTATTTGCCGATTGGATAAACGCATCCTGTTTCTCGGCATCGTTGGTATAAATGTATATTAGTTGTCCGTCTTTATCGGTTTGTGTGCCTTCTACCTTGTCTTTGTACTCAGGTAGGGTAAAGTTTTCTTTGGCGGTGTTGGTCACCAAAACAAAGTCTTTTGCTTTATCGTAGAATTTCTCTTCGCTCACCATGCCATATTTTACAAACAGGCCAATGTCGTTCCATTTCTCCTCAAATCCTTTACGATCGGCTTTAAACAGGTCGGCCAATTTATCGGCTACCTTTTTGGTGATGTAGCTGTTTATCTTTTTAACATTGCTATCGGCTTGTAAAAAGCTACGCGATACATTCAGCGGGATATCCGGTGAATCAATAACGCCATGTAGCAGCATTAAAAACTCGGGGACGATATCTTTCACCTCGTCGGTAATAAATACCTGGCGCGAGAATAATTTGATTTTGTTGCGGGTTATCTCAAAGTCGTTTTTCAGTTTCGGGAAATATAATACACCTGTTAGGTTGAAAGGATAATCAACATTCAGGTGGATCCAGAACAACGGGTCTTCGCTATACGGATAAAGTTGTTTGTAAAAGTCAAGGTAATCATCGTCTTTTAATTCGTTTGGTGCCTTTGTCCAGATAGGGTTGGTATCGTTAATGATGTTATCAACCTCAACAGATTTGTATTTTGGTTTGCCTTCCTCATCAACACCGTCTTCTTCCTCTTGCGTGGTAGTGCCAAATTTAATTGGCACCGGCAGGAATTTGGCATATTTATCCAGTATCTCCTGGATGCGTTGCTGGCTTAAAAACTCTTCAGATTCGGCATTAATGTGCAGGGTAATTTCGGTACCACGCTCTTCCAGGTTGCCATCGCTTATTTCAAACTCGGTGCTGCCATCGCAAACCCAATGGGCAGGAGTAGCGCCATCCTGGTATGATAGGGTTTCTATCTCCACCTTATCGGCCACCATAAATGCAGAGTAGAAGCCCAACCCAAAACGACCGATGATCTCATTGGCGTCTTTAGCTTCTTTAAACTTCTCCATAAACTCGGTAGCGCCCGAGAATGCTATCTGGTTGATGTATTTTTTTATTTCTTCGGCCGTCATACCCAAACCGTTATCAGATATGGTAATGGTCTTTTTGTCGGCATCAAAGGCAACTTCAACGCGCAGGTCGCCCAGGTCGCCGTTATATTGGCCTAATGAAGCAAGGCGTTTTATTTTTTGCGTAGCATCAACAGCGTTTGATACCAGTTCGCGCAGAAATATCTCGGTATCAGAGTATAAGAACTTTTTAATGATGGGGAAAATATTTTCGGTATGGATCGAAATTGTTCCTTTTTCTTGCATAGTTGTACTTTTTTGAAAATTTGAATGATTTACGGATACACCCAATCAATGCCCGTTCCAAAGGATGAGATTTGCCAAATTGGCAGAGGGGGAGGGCGCAGATGAACGCTGTTCCTCCGCGCGTCATTGCTGTAATGGTTAGGTAATTCGGTAACAGAATTAGGTAATTTTATTTGTTGTTTAGGGAGACCATATCTATAGGTTTTTTACCGTTGATGCCCTGGTGTGGCCTTTCCCAATTGTAATAAACCTGTCTCTTATACACATCT
>NZ_LGEK01000080.1 GCF_001636615.1 Mucilaginibacter sp. L294
CTGTGATTATATAAACGAACCTCTTCATTTGATAAAAAAATTTGCTGATTAAAAAATAATTACTAATTTTATGAGCATAAAAATACTAACTATTTTAGCAATTCCAAATTTTTATGGCAAATATTTCACAAAATATTAAATTCCTTCGCAAAAAGAAGGGGCTAACCCAGCAGCAATTCGCCGACCAGGTAGGCATAAAGCGTTCATTAGTAGGTGCATACGAAGAGGAACGTGCCGAACCCAAATATGAACTACTAAAACAATTAGCAATATTTTTCGACATATCAATTGATGATTTTATCAACGAAACCATTGATGATAAGTGGGCACCAAAGCCAAAGGGCAACCCGGCAAACCTCAGGATACTAAGTATTTCGGTTGATAAGGAAGATAATGAGAATATTGAAATGGTACCGCTAAAAGCCAGCGCAGGATATTTAAATGGCTACGCCGACCCCGAATATGTATCGCAATTGCCAAAACTATACCTGCCTATGTTTAAGCAGGGCACCTACCGTGGTTTCGAAATAAAAGGCGACTCGATGCTGCCCCTGCAATCGGGTACTATTATAATAGGCGAATACCAGGAAAACTGGGCCGATGTAAAAGTTGGCGAAACCTATGTAATTATCTCCAAAAACGATGGTGTGGTTTACAAACGCGCCGGCAATAAATATAAGGAAGGCCGTAACCTGAAACTGATATCAGACAACCCGGTGTACGACCCGTACGAAATAAGCGCCGAAGATGTACTGGAGGTTTGGAAAGCAAAGGCTTATATATCTACCCACATGCCAATGCCAACACCCGAGCCTACTATGGAAAGCCTCACCAGTATGATGGCCCAGATGCAGCGCTCGATAGCTAATTTGAATAATAAGGACGTAAATTAGGTTACAGCAACATTTAAGTTACACTTAAGCTGTAACCCATAACAATTAAGTTACATAACATTAGGTTAAACTATTCACCGTTATCTTTATCATAATATCAGTTAAACTAAAAAAAACTAAAAAATGAAAAAGATGATGATGATCTGCTTATTCGTATTAGGAATATCAGCAGTAAGCCACGCGCAGGGTCGCCAAAGAATGAGTACGGCCGATAGGGTTAAAGCACTAAAAGAAAGCTTAAAACTTACCGACGACCAGGTAACAAAAATTACCGCTATTTACGACGGCCAAACCAAATCAATGGATAGCTTACGTAATGCAGGCGGCGATATGCGCAGCCAAATGCGCCCGATGATGCAGGCTACTAACGACAAAGTTAAGGCTGTATTAACCCCTGAGCAGGCAGCTGCCTACCAAAAAGAAATGGATGAAAGACGCGCCCGCATGCAAAACGGCGGTGGCGGCGGCCAATCAAACAAGTAATAAAACATTATTGCTAAAATAAAAGAAGCGGCTATAGGCCGCTTTTTTTATTTTAGCAGAAAATTAAAAGCGTGGCATCATCAGAAAAATATATCCAAACCAAACTTGATGAACGCAAAATGCTGGGCAACTACCGCACCCTGCGGCCAGAAGGTACCCTTACAGATTTTTGCTCTAACGATTACCTGGGTTTTGCCCGCTCCCCTTTTTTAAAGGATGACATACAAAGAGAAATAGAAAACCACCCGCAAAGTTTGAACGGCGCAACAGGGTCGCGCCTGATATCGGGCAATTTGGCTTACGCCGAAGAACTGGAAAAACAAATCGCAACCTTTCACCAGGCCGAAGCAGGTTTATTATTTAATTCGGGATACGATGCTAATGTGGGTTTGTTCTCGTCGCTGCCGCAAAAAGGTGATACCATTATATGCGACGAGCTGATACATGCCTCAATTATTGACGGTGCACGTTTAAGTTATGCTAACCGGTATACATTCCGCCATAATGATATGGAGAGCCTGGAGGGCAAGCTAAAGCAGGCTAAAGGCATTTGTTATGTGGTGATAGAAAGTGTGTACTCGATGGATGGCGACACACCGCCAATTTTAGAGATCGTAAAGCTTACTGAACAATACGGCGCCAACTTAATTGTGGATGAAGCACATGCCGTTGGTTTATACCCGCAGGGGTTGATCAGCCAGTTGGGTTTGCAGGATAAGGTATTTGCCCGTGTGGTAACTTTTGGCAAGGCTTTAGGCTGCCACGGGGCTATTGTATTAGGCAGCGACCTGTTGCGCCAATACCTGATAAACTTTGCCCGGTCATTCATTTATACCACTGCCGCATCTTTCCATCAGCTGGCGGCTATTAAAATGGCTTATCAGCTTGTAACACGTTCAGGATCAGATATAATACAGCTACAGCAAAATATACAGTATTTTAAAAGTAAGATACAAGCCCATAATAACTATCCTTTACTGCAAAGCGATAGCGCCATACAATGCATCATTTTAGGCAGTAACGATAAAGCCAAAAAAGCGGCTCAGCAGTTGCAAACCGCCGGATTGGATGTCAGGCCTATCCTAAGCCCAACGGTAGCCCAGGGTGCCGAACGGATTCGCATCTGCCTCCACTCCTATAACACTACCGAAGAGATCGACCTGCTTGTATCAACCATTAATAACATCACACATGCGCAATAAACCGTTATTTGTAACAGGCATCGGTACCGATATAGGTAAAACGCTGATATCGGCCATATTGGTGCAGAAGATAACATGCGATTACTGGAAACCCATACAATCGGGCGAATTGGAAAACTCTGATACGATGAAGGTACAACGGTTAGTATCTAACACTACTTCCGTTTTCCACCAGGAAAGCTACAGGCTTACCCAACCCTACTCACCTCATAAATCTGCCGAGCTGGATGGGATTGAAATAGACGAGAAAACCATCATCGCCCCAAAAACAAATAACCAATTATTAATTGAAGGTGCAGGCGGCTTAATGGTGCCTTTAAATAACCACGCCCTGGTTATCGACCTGATCAAACAACTGAATGCCGAAGTGATATTGGTATCGCAAAACTACCTGGGCAGTATAAATCATACGCTATTGTCCATAGAAGCATTAAAACAGCGTGGCATCGCCATTAAGGGCGTAATATTTAATGGAGAGGAGAATACATCAACCGAGGATTATATTACGGCGTACGCGCAGGTAAAGCATTTGGGGCGGGTGCCATTTATGGATACCGTTGATAAGGAATCTGTTAAAGCAGCCGGGGGATACATTATTTTCCCTTCAGCCTGAATGTAACTGCGTATTCTACTTCGCCACCAACCGGGCGGCCATTTTCTATCCCCGGGCGCCATTTGGGATGCAATTTCATTATCCGGAGCACTTCTTCATCGCAGCCGCTGCCAATGCCTTTTATAATTTTCAGGTGCTTAACCGCTCCTGTATTTGCAATTGTTAACCCTACTACAACTACGCCTTGCGTTTGGTTCTTAATTGCAGCAGATGGGTATTTTAATTCCTTTTTTACCTCATTTTCAAAATCTCTCCAGGTTTTGAATGGTGCAGGAGTAAGTGCGCTATAGTGAAAAAACAGAGGTCTACGCTTTTGTGGCGGATAAGCTTTAAGCGAATCCACCTCCTCCTCAACCACAGCGCCCCGCCTATAATTAATGGCCTGTTGTACCCTGGCCAGTATATAATTATTCCCCTCCACTATCATTCGTTTCCCTTCTATCTCCAAAGCCGAAAAATACAAGGTGTCTCCATTATAAACCGATGGTATAGCATATTCACCTAACGAATCGGTTACAGCAACAGACCAGTTAGTAAAGTTTTTGCCGAATATGGATACGGTTATATTTGTCAAAGGCCTTCCTTCGATAGTCTCAACCTTGCCTTTCACCGCCAGTATTTGCTGTGCGTTTAGCGCAGTTGTTATGGTTATAAAACCAAACACCAAAAACAATTTAAGGGTATTATACATTGGTAAGGCGCGTAAAAATTTTGTGAATCAGCTTAATTAATTTAAACTCCGGTTATACAAACCTAATAGTAAATCTTAAGTTTGCAACGTAAACAAATCATCATTTTTGCTTACAAAACCAATTACACGATGAAGAATATTACAGTTATAGGTTCGGGTACTATGGGTAACGGCATAGCCCATACTTTTGCGCAAAACGGGTTTAACGTTTCGCTTGTTGATATCAGCGATAGCGCCCTGCAAAAAGCCCTGCAAACCATAGCCGGCAACCTGGACCGCCAGATAAAAAAAGGCAGCATTGACGAGGCCGCCAAAACAGCTACTTTAAACAATATAAAAACTTATACCGATGTAAAGGAAGGCGCCGCCAATGCCGACCTGGTTGTTGAAGCCGCTACCGAAAACCGCGAGATAAAACTAAAATTGTTTAAACAGCTTAGCGAGGTTTGCAAACCTGGTGTTATACTGGCATCAAACACCTCATCTATATCCATTACCGAAATTGCGGCGGCCACCGCTAACCCGGCTAATGTTATTGGCATGCACTTTATGAACCCCGTGCCGGTGATGAAACTGGTGGAGGTGATCCGCGGGTATGCTACTACTGATGAGGTAACCGGTACCATTATGGAACTATCGCGCCAATTGGGTAAAGCCCCTGTTGAGGTGAACGATTACCCGGGCTTTGTAGCTAACCGAATATTGATGCCAATGATAAACGAAGCTGTTTACACCTTATTTGAAGGCGTAGCCGGCGTACACGAGATAGATACCGTAATGAAACTGGGTATGGCCCACCCTATGGGCCCGCTGCAACTGGCCGATTTTATTGGCCTGGATGTTTGCCTGGCGATACTAAAAGTGCTGCATAACGGTTTTGGTAACCCTAAATATGCACCATGCCCGCTATTGGTAAATATGGTAACTGCAGGGCATTTAGGTGTAAAAAGCGGCAGCGGTTTTTATAAATACACTGCAGGCAGTAAAGATCTGGTTGTAGCAGAAAAGTTTGCTTAGAGCCATATTCCCCACGCGTCATTGCGAGCGATAGCGTGGCAATCTCTTACACGCAGGTCGCCGACTTTTCTATCGAAGATTGCTTCGTACCTCGCAATGACGTTTTTTTTATAACTGTCATGCTGAACATCGTGAAGCATCTATTCCCGACTTGCAATCGTTTATGCAAAGTTCGCTAATAGATCCTTCGCTATCGCTCAGGATGACAACATGTTCTTTATATTCAGCCTAATTGCGCTATCAGTTTATCCGCATCATCAACCGTCATCATTATTTTGGTAACCGATACAGTTTTGCTGTAAACCCGTTCAACGCTAACCGGTTGGGCAAATGTAAAGCAAATGTTGGTGCTGCTTTTGATGATGCCCCCGCTAAAAGTATCTTTATCCGGCTCAAACCCTATCCGGAGTTTTTCTACAGACAAAATATTGCCCCGCTTGATATCGGCTACCCAGCGGATGCCTGTTCTCAGTATCAATCTATCGGGCATAACCAATACCGGTTTTTTGATGATAGCTGCCAGATCGCCCACTATAATTACGATACCATAAACAGTGAGCGCGCTTATAATTATCGCCACGGTTTTGCTGTAATGCGCTATCAGCAAATGAAAACCTATTAATTCGGCAAAGCAGGCAAACAACACAATGCTGAACATGGCTATGTAACCCGCTTCTTTGTGAATACTATAACCGGTAGCAGCAGGCACAATTGCTTCTTTTTTCCCAAAAGGCATCAACCCGAATTTGAGCATACTAACCTCTGATGCCATCAATTTTATAGCCATGCTATCCCCCAGCACCTCAACCATGCTTTTACGCAGCAGGTATGGGTTATAAGGCGATGTTGCTTTTAGCTGTTTGTATACGGCGTTTATGCGTTTTATTTTGCTTACAGCATAAATAAGCAGCCCCAGTTCTGCAAACATGGTTAGCCTTTTTACCTGCGCGATGTAGCTTTGCTGATGTGCCGGCAAAATAAGGTATGCAACAGCAAGGCAGCAGCTTATCACCAAAAAAATGCTGCGCTTTTTTAATTTAAACGGCCGCATTAATAAAAAATAATAAGCAATCGGAAAAGTGACGACCATATCGCCCAGAAACGCTGTGGCTATTATATCCTTTTTACCTGCCGGGACATGATGCAGAATAAATAAGCCCCCACCTAAAATCAACAAGGCTGTTAATAAGGTAAACCAAATATTTTTATGGATGGATACAGGTGAGATAGTCATATTTATAGGAGGCTAAATTACGCGTTTTGTTACAGATTTCGGCTCAAATTATACTTGTCATGCTGAACGATAGTGAAGCATCTATTCGCCGATTTACAGGTCGCTAATAGATCCTTCGCTATCGCTCAGGATGACAACAGGGTTTCCCCTTCCGCGCCTCATTTTAAACCTTCTTTTCTCATATCTGTCAATACATACATCTACAAAATATATTACAGATGAAAACATTATCAAAATTTGGAATAGTGGCAGCAATGGCGGGTTCGCTGTTCCTGGCATCATGTGCAACTGAGGGTTACGTTGTTGAACAACCTGTTGAACCGGTTTACACCCGGCCTGTGGCCCCTTATGCTAATGCTTATTGGGTACCCGGCGAATGGGTTTACAACGGTAACCGTTATGTTTACAGGAACGGCTATTATACCCGTGCCCGTGCAAACCGCGTATACGTACAAGGCAGTTGGGCCCGTAGCCAGCGTGGCTATGTATGGCATCGGGGGCATTGGAGAAGGTAACTTCAGTTAGCAGTGGGCAGTTAATAGTTAGCAGTTATTTCTGCAAACTGCCCACTTATAACTGCAAACTACATTCTTTCCGGCACATCAATCCCCAACAGGCCCATGGCTTTGCTGATGATTTTTGCTGATGCTGCAGATAATTGCAGGCGGAATTGTTTTAAACGTTCTTCCTCGGCCTGCAGGATAGATTTTTCGTGGTAAAACTTGTTATAAGTTTTAGCCAGCTCGTATACATAATTGGCAATCAACGCCGGACTATGCCCTGCCGCGGCTTCCACAATAACTACAGGGAATTTGGACAGAGTCACGATCAGGTCGCGCTCTATGCCATCCAGTTCGGCAACATCGTTTTGGCTGCCTTCGGCGGTATAATTAGCCCTGCTCAGCACCGATTTGATCCTTGCGTGGGTGTATTGAATGAACGGCCCCGTATGGCCCTGAAAATCTACCGATTCATTCGGATCAAACAACAGGCGTTTTTTAGGATCAACCTTTAGCAGGAAGTATTTTAAAGCGCCCATACCAATGGTGCGGTATAGCTTATTCTTATCTTCTTCGGTAAAGCCATCAACCTTACCCATTTCTTCGGTTTGCTTTTTGGCGGTATCAAACATATCGGCCATCAGGTCGTCGGCATCAACCACCGTACCCTCGCGGCTTTTCATTTTGCCCGATGGCAGATCGACCATCCCGTACGATAAGTGGTACAAACCCTGCGCCCAGCTTTTACCCAGCTTTTGTAGTATCAGGAACAGCACTTTAAAGTGATAATCCTGCTCGTTACCCACTACGTAGATGGATTCGTCCATCTTATAATCATCGTACTTTAATTGGGCGGTACCCAAATCCTGGGTAATGTAAACCGATGTACCATCGGCACGCAATACCAGTTTCTGGTCGAGGCCTTCTGCGGTCAGGTCAATCCAAACAGAGCCATCCTCTTTTTTAAAGAAAACACCTTTTGCAAGGCCCTCCTCCACAATATCTTTACCTAATAAATAGGTATTGCTTTCGTAGTAGTATTTATCAAAGTTTACGCCCAGGGTTTTATAGGTAAAATCAAAGCCGTCGTAAACCCAGCCGTTCATGGTTTTCCATAAGCTAATCACCTCCGGGTCGCCTGCCTCCCATTGTAACAGCATGCTTTGAGCTTCTTTTATCAGCGGGGCATTCTTTTTTGCTTCGTCTTCGGTCTGGCCTTCTTCAACCAGTTCCAGTATCTGTTGTTTGTAGGCTTTATCAAACCAAACATAGTATTTACCGGCAAGGTGGTCGCCTTTCAGGCCGCTGCTCTCGGGTGTTTCGCCATTACCAAACTCGCGCCAGGCCAGCATACTTTTACAAATGTGGATCCCCCTATCGTTAACCAGGTTGGCTTTCACCACATCGTACCCGGCAGCACCCAATATTTCGGCTATCGAAAAACCTAACAGGTTGTTACGGATGTGCCCCAGGTGCAGCGGTTTATTGGTATTGGGCGATGAATACTCTACCATCACTCTTTTACCATTTGGCTTTGGTGCGGCAAAATCATCGGTTAAAATTTCGGCATGGAGTTTATCAAGCCAATAACTATCAGCTAAAGAGATATTTAAAAAGCCCTTAACAACGTTAAAAGCGGCAATTTGTGGTAATGTTTTTTGCAGGTATTCGCCAATTTCGGTACCGGTTTGCTCAGGCCCCTTGCGCGATACTTTTGTAAACGGGAAGGTAACCAGGGTAACCTGCCCTTCAAACTCCTTGCGGGTATCTTGCAGGTTTACATCTTTAGCGGCAATATCAGTTTGGTATAAATCTTTAACGGCCTTAACAACAGCCTCAATAATAAAATCCATCGCGCAAAATTAACATAAATTAAAGAATGCTTATATAGCATGTTCAATTGTTTTAACCACCGTTGCATACTGTCTATTTTAACCACGGAGTGCACAGAGCGAAAAACACAAAGGTCACAGAGATTTTCCTTTTGTGGATTGCAGTATATTCAAAATTTTAACCACAGAGTGCACAGAGCGAAAAACACAAAGATCACAGAGTTTTTCCTTTGTGGATTGTAGCATGTTCAATTATTTTAACCACAGAGTGCACAGAGAGAAAAACACAAAGGTCACAGAGATTTTCCCCTGTGAGCTCTGTGTTCAACGCTATGCAAATCCTCAATGCCCTCTGTGGTTAAAAATATATCTACGGATTGCTTGTTGTAAAATCTTCCAACTAAAAACAATAGATTTGTTTCTTCTTTATAACCATTTATGACACTTAATGACAACGATTTTAAGATAGATGTAACATCTGAGATTGGTAACCTGCGTACACTTTTAGTGCATAGCCCCGATAGCGGGCTGGGCAAAGTAGTACCCTCAAAAGCACAGGACTGGCTGTTTGAAGACATTGTGCACCTGGATACCATGCGCCGCAAGGAGTACGATTACTACATTAAGCTGCTGATGTATTTTCTTGACCCCGACAAGATACAAGGCAAACTGGCCGGTATTGACAGCGCTGCCGGCAACCGCGATTTTTTTAAACCTGATAACGCCGGTTTTCATAATTCAACAAAGGTTATCGAGATTCAAACCCTGCTGAGCGATATACTGCAGCAAACTGATATCCGTAAAAAACTGGTGGCGGCTGTTTGCGCTATTGAAAGCTGTAATTACAAGCTGCAGCTACAACTGATAGATACCGACCCTGTAGAACTGGCCAAGATCTTTATCTCCGGCTCGCTGGGTGATGATACCATGATCTTCGCACCTATCCCTAACCTGATATTTTCGCGCGATTTGGGTATTGCCATCAACAACCATATCCTGCTGAATAAGCCTGCTAAAAAAGCCCGCTCGCGCGAGACACTGCTGATGCGTTATATCTTTTTTAACCACCCTTTGTTTGAGGCTTACCGCGATAGTGTTATCGAGATCCCGGAAAACAAGCAGCACTTTTTGCGCCCGGGCGAAGTGAATGAAGAAAAAACCACTATTGAAGGCGGCGATGTAATGATGGTTAGTCCGCAGCATTTAATTATTGGCTGCAGCGAGCGTACTTCTATCAGCGGCGCTAATGAGGCCATCAAACTATTGTTTGAAAATGATGTGGTGACCAAGATAACGATTGTGAAAATACCGCATAAGCGCGATTACATGCATATTGATACCGTTTTTACGCAGGTAAAACGTAATGTATGGGTACTGTTACGGTCGCTAACCATTACCGAAACCGAGCAATCGCAAAGCGAACCTATAGCCTGGTTTGCCGATAAAAAGAACAAGGACAAACCCGAGATAGTACAGTTCAGAAAAGATAAAAAGCCTAAAACTTTTAACACGCTGGAAGACCTGCTGGATAACATCAGTCAGAAGGATCTGCAATCTACCGAACCTACAAAGTTCATTTATTCGGGTAATGATGTGTTCCCGTTTGATGCGCGCGAGCAATGGACGGACAGCTGCAACCTGCTGGCACTTAAAGACGGTGTTGTTGTTGGGTACGACCGTAACGACAAAACCGTTGAAGCCTTTAAACAAAGCGGTTTCGAGGTGATCCATATAACCGACCTGCTGCCCAAATTTGAAAGCGGCGAAATACTCCCGCAAAAAATGAAAGATACGCTGATACTGATGCCAAGCGCCGAGCTTTCACGCGCCCGCGGCGGTTTCCATTGCATGAGCATGCCTTTAAAACGCGATAGCGTTTTTTAGTCATTGTGTCATTAGGTCATTGAGTCATTGGCCTGATGAACTTAAACCAATGGCTCAATGACAACGAAGTGTAATGACCCAATGACCCAACAAAGTACCAATAACCTATTAATGATACGCCCGGTAGCGTTTGGTTTTAACACCCAAACGGCCGAAAGTAACGCCTTCCAGAACCGGGACGACGACCAGCAGGCCGTACAGCAAAAAGCCGTGCAGGAGTTTGATGGCTTTGTTAAAGTGCTGCGCGATAACGGCGTGAATGTGACCGTTATAAATGATACACCGGAACCGCATACCCCCGATTCTATCTTCCCGAACAACTGGGTATCCTTTCATGATAACGGCGATATTTTCCTGTACCCGATGCAGGCAGAGAACCGCCGACTGGAGCGCCGGGAGGATATCATCCGTCAACTGGAAGAAGGCTTTAAGGCTAATCATGTTATTGATTTGAGCAGGTTTGAAGCAAAGAGCCAGTTTTTAGAAGGCACCGGCAGCATGGTGCTTGACAGGGAAAACAAAATAGCCTACGCCTGCCTCTCGCCCCGTACCAATGCCGAAGTGCTGAAAGCCTTTTGCGATTATACCGGCTATACAGCCGTAACATTCGGAGCCTTCGACCAAAACCAACAAGCCATTTACCATACCAACGTGCTGATGGCCATTGGCAGTAAATTCGCGGTAATCTGTTTAGATAGCATCATCAATTCGTCTGAAAAAGAGAAAGTTATCAATTCACTTAAATCATCAGGAAAAGAGATCATCGATATCTCTTTTGATCAAATGAACCACTTTGCAGGTAATATGCTGGAGGTAAAAAACAATGACGGTGAAACTTTAGTGGTGATGTCTCAGGCGGCTTTTAACTCGTTAACGGTTGAGCAAAAAATCACTTTAGAAAAGTATGGTAAACTGGTTTATGCTGATATCAATACTATTGAAACCAATGGCGGCGGTAGTGCGCGGTGTATGATGGCAGAGGTGCATTTGGAGCAGTTATAGATTTTTTTCTCGCAAAGACGCTAAGACGTAGCTACCGCAAGCGTCCCGCTTTTGGACTTAGATAGGTCGTACTTATTCATAACCAATCAGAACTTAAATACCATCCGCTTGTTGCACAGTTTAATGTTGCAACGTATAACTATTATGAAAAACTATCAAATATTAGCGATCGCTCTTTTGGCGCTATCATCGTGCGGTGTCCGTTCGGGAAGTAAAACGGCAGAACAATCTGATTCTACCAAATCTGTAGCAGATACGGCAGCTATAGGAAAAAAACTCACCGCAGAGATCTCTATTAAGGATACCATTAAAGCCGGTGATTCTGTACTGTTGAAATTCACGGTAAAAAACAATTCGGCAGATACCGCACGCTTTTGCAAATGGCATACCCCATTTGAGCCCTTAATGAGCAAATACCTGGATATTAAAGACGAGAGCGGAAGCGAAGTGAATTACAAAGGGGCAATGGCCAAACGCATAATGCCGCCACCTGCCGATAGCTATATCACCCTTAAAGCTAATGATAGTCTGACAGTAAATGCAGACCTGCTAAAAGCATATGCAATTGATAAACCCGCTAAATACACCATAACCTATAACAGCACAGGCATAAGCGGGCTTACGGTTAAACAAAGTATATCGTTCGTATATATTAAATAGGAAATAAATCTCTCGCAAAGACGCTAAGACGCGGTTAACTGGTCAACCATTTTTTGCGTCTTAGCGTCTTTGCGTGAAAGATCTTTAAGCACATAAATCAACCCCGAAAATAAATTACATTTCTACTATAAAATTTACATCCAACAAATACAAAATAAATCCGTTTAAAATATACATTTGCACCAAATTTTAAAGAATGCAGAGTTACCAGGAATTTCTTGACCTAAGCGTTGGTTTCCCACAGGATGGTTTTGAGATAATAGAGGACGAATTATATTTTAACGACCTCAATTTAATGGAGATGATTGAAACGTACGGCACGCCCCTGCGCTTCACCTATCTGCCTATAATCAGCAAAAAAATACAGCAGGCCAAGCTGCTATTTCAGCAGGCAATTATTAAAAATAATTACCGCGGCACGTATAAGTATTGCTATTGTACCAAAAGTTCGCACTTTAAGCATATTGTTGAAGAAGCGCTGAAGAACGAGATCCACCTGGAAACGTCGTCGGCCTTTGATATGCCGATGATTGACGCGCTGGAGAAAAAAGGTGCCCTAAGCAAGGATATGACCGTTATTTGTAACGGGTTTAAAACTTTTCAGTACAAGCAGTACATTATTGATATGCTGCACGATGGTTTTAAGAACATCATCCCGGTGCTTGATAATAAAGAAGAGTTTAACCTGTACGATGACGAGGTGGAAATGGATACCCCATGTAACCTGGGCATCCGTATAGCTGCGGAAGAGCAGCCGGATTCTCAATTTTACACCTCGCGGCTTGGCGTACGTATGGAGGATGTGATTGATTTTTATCATAACAAGATTGAGAACAACCCCAACTTCCAGGTAAAACTGCTGCATTTCTTCATCAACTCGGGTATCTCAGATACGCCATACTACTGGAACGAGTTGGAGAAATACGTTACCCTTTACTGCAAGTTCAAAAAAATAAACCCCGCGCTGGATACTTTAGACATCGGCGGTGGTATGCCGTTCAAGGATTCGCTGGTGTTTGACTTTGATTACGAGTACATGATCAACGAGATCGTAAGCCGTATCAAAGAGATCTGTGCGGAGCACGATACCATGGAACCGGATATTATTACCGAGTTTGGTAAATACACCGTTGCAGAAGCATCGGGTATACTATACAAGGTATTGGGCCGCAAGCAACAGAACGACCGTGAAAAGTGGCTGATGCTGGATGGATCGTTCATCACCAACCTGCCGGATGTTTGGGCATTGAACCAAAAATACATTCTGTTACCTATCAACAACTGGGATAGCGAATACGAGCGTGTTAACCTTGGTGGCATCACCTGCGACGGGCAGGACTACTACAACCAGGAAGCCCACATGAACAGCGTGTTTATGCCAAAAACCCGTAAGGTGCAATACCTGGGTTTCTTTAACACCGGCGCCTACCAGGAAGTTTTGAGCGGTTATGGTGGTATCCACCACTGCCTGCTGCCATCACCAAAGCATGTTATCATCCGCAGAAACAGGGATGAAACATTCAACTTTGAGGTATTTGGCGAAGAGCAAAACAGTAAACAGGTATTAAAGATACTGGGTTACACTACCTAATATTTTTTTAGATCGATATTGAAAGCACCGCCGTATGTATGGCGGTGCTTTTTTGTTTAGCGGCCTGTCCTCCCCCCCTGCGCGTCATTGCGAGCGATAGCGTGGCAATCTTCGATAGAAAGATCGGCGACAAGCATGTCGAAGATTGCCACGTCGCTACGCTCCTCGCAATGACGGCTTCGAAAGGCACAACAAACTTTTTTCAAATAAATTCTACTATTCCCCTATACTATGTATATATTTGGGGAATAATAATGCAACAAATAGAATTTACATATCACAACAACCTGATCACCTGCTGTATGCTGGCGGATACATCGTGGTTGTAAGTGTGTAAATAAATAATACTCGCCTCTTCAGCCGCAGCAGAAGGGGCTTTTTTTTGAGAAAACTAAATTACGTACCGAATATGCAGAGCTTCAGAACAGAACTGGAGAACCCAATCGTTGAACAGGACATCATCGACCTGGAAAGGAAGATACGTGCGTTTCGTGAGGGCAAAATACACGACGAGAAATTCAGGAGCCTCCGTTTGGCACGTGGCGTTTATGGCCAAAGGCAGCCGGGCGTACAAATGGTGCGCATCAAACTACCATTCGGTAAGGTTACTTTTAAGCAGCTTTTAAAAATTGCCGATATATCTGACGAGTACGGCAGCAGTAACCTGCACTTAACCACCCGCCAGGACATCCAGATCCATTATGTAAGCCTTGACCGCACCCCACAGCTTTGGGCCGAACTGGAGCAGGATGACATCACCCTGCGCGAAGCATGCGGCAACACGGTACGTAATGTAACATCATCCCCCACCTCGGGTATCGACCCGCTGGAGCCATTTGATGTTTCGCCATATGCACAGGCTACGTTCGAGTATTTTCTGCGGAACCCTATCTGTCAGGAAATGGGGAGAAAATTCAAAATTTCCTTTTCATCAAGCGATGAGGATACCGCTTTCTCCTACATCCATGATATTGGCGCGATACCAAAAATAAACGCTGCAGGCGAACGTGGTTTTAAAATTCTGTTAGGCGGTGGCCTGGGTGCGCAGCCTTTACTGGCCAGTCCGGTGGAGGATTTTTTACCCGAGGATCAATTAATACCTTACATAGAAGCTATTATCCGCGTTTTCGACCGCTATGGCGAGCGCAATAACCGTAATAAGGCCCGTTTAAAATACCTTATCCAAAAAATAGGGTTAGACGAGGTACTGCGTTTAGCCAAAGAAGAGCGTACCGCGCTTAAGGTAAAAACATGGCCAATTAACCGGGATGCTGTACCACAGCCGCAAATTCCGGAAGCCACCACCCCGCAGCCCATAGTGATCGATAACCCGTTACGGTACGAGCAATGGCTGGTTACAAACGTTTTTGAACAAAAGCAAAAGGATTTTTACGGCGTGTACATTAAAGTACCCGTAGGCGATATCCCAACGGATGTTGCACGCAAATTGGTTACGGCTATCAAACCATACGCGGCCGATGAGATCAGGATTACGCAAAACCAGGGTTTATTGTTAAAGTTTGTGCGTAAAGAAGCGCTGCCGGCATTATATGCAGGGCTGCACGCTTTAGACCTCGCGGCGCCTGGTTTTGATAGCCTTGCCGATGTTACCACCTGCCCCGGCACCGATACCTGTAACCTGGGCATCAGCAACAGCATGACCATGGCTAAGGTACTGGAGGATGTGATCTATAACGAATACGAAGATTTTATCTACAACCGCGAGATCAAGATCAAAATAAGCGGCTGTATGAATAGCTGCGGACAGCATGGTTTGGCACATATAGGCTTCCACGGCAGTTCGCTTAAGGCGGGTGCAAAAGTATTGCCATCTGTACAGGTAATGCTGGGCGGCGGCACCGTGGGTAACGGCGAAGGCCGCGCTGCCGAACGTGTGATAAAAGTACCATCAAAACGTGCTACCGATGCTTTAAGGTATGTATTGGACGATTATAAAACCAATTCCATATCAGAGGAAACCTTCCACGCTTATTACGACAGGCAGGGCAAAGATTATTTTTATCGCCTGCTAAAACCGCTGGCCGATTTAACTACCTTAACCGACGATGAATTTGTTGACTGGGGACACCAGGAAACGTATGTTTCTGCCATTGGTGTTGGCGAGTGCGCCGGTGTAATTATCGACCTGGTAGCTACCCTGCTGTTCGAGAGTGAAGAGAAACTGGGCTGGGCCAACGGCGCGTATGCCAAAGGCTTGTGGGCTGATGCTATCTACCATTCGTACAACACCATGGTAAGCGCTGCTAAAGCTTTACTGCTTGATAAAGGCGTAAACAGCAGCACCCAAACGGGCGTAATAAAAGAATTTGATAACAATTATGTAGCAACCGGCGAATTTACCCTTGAGGGTACCTTCGGTGATTTGGTGCTGCAAATAAATAAAAATGAACCATCTGAAGAATTTGCCACCGCTTACAAACAGCAGGCTACAGATTTTTTAGAAGCTGTAAAAGTTAAGAGAGAGGCAGTGTTGCAATCATGATACAAAAAGATACAAACAATATAAAAGAACCACGCATTACCCTTGTTGGCGCAGGCCCTGGCGACGCGGAACTGATAACCCTGAAAGGCGTTAAAGCCCTGCAAACTGCCGATGTGGTTTTATATGATGCCTTAGTGAACGACGACCTGCTGGAATATGCCCCTGCCAATGCTGTTAAAGTATATGTAGGCAAGCGCTCCGGCGATCATTCCTTCTCTCAGGATAACATCAACAAACTAATGGTTGATTATGCACTTAACTACGGCCACGTGGTACGCCTAAAAGGCGGCGACCCGTTTGTGTTTGGCCGTGGGCACGAAGAATTGGATTTTGCAGCTGAGTATAACATCCCTACCCAGGTTGTACCGGGTATTTCAAGCTCGATAGGTGTGCCTGGCTTACAGGGCATCCCGGTTACACACCGTGGCCTTAGCGAAAGCTTTTGGGTGGTTACCGGCACTACCAGCGATGGTAAGATCTCGCAGGATATTTACGATGCCGCTAAAACCAACGCCACTGTTGTGGTATTGATGGGTATTCATAAACTGGCAAAAATTGCAGAGATATTTAAAAACGAAGGCAAAGGCAAACTACCTGTTGCCGTAATACAAAGCGGCACTACTGTTAACGAAAAGGTAGCTATTGGCACTGCCGATACCATTGCAGACCTGGCTGCCGAACAAGGCATCACCTCTCCTGCCCTTATTGTGTTTGGCGAGGTGGTTTCCTTACATCCAAAATTTGAATTGGTAAAACAAGTTTATGACGTTGTTGCGAATGGATAATAATTTAACAGAGGTTCAGGCGGATAAGGTACAGGGTAATCAATTGTTCCCGGTATTTTTAAAGCTGAACAACCTGCATACCGTACTGGTTGGCGGCGGCAATGTTGGCTTGGAAAAGCTTACGGCCCTGTTGCAAAATAGTCCGGCTGCTGCTGTTACCATTATTGCCAAAGATTTTTTGCCCGAGGTACATGCGCTGGCGGCGCAATATCCCCTGCTCACCGTCGTCCAAAAATCATTCGCGGATACCGATCTTGATACCGCCGATATTGTTATTGCCGCCACAGACGACAGCGAACTGAATAAGTACGTACGCGACTCGGCGCATGACCGCAAGCTATTGATCAATGTTGCCGATAAACCCGAGCTTTGCGATTTTTACTTAGGTTCCATCGTACAAAAAGGCGACCTGAAGATCGCGATCTCAACAAACGGCAAATCGCCAACCATAGCCAAACGCTTAAAAGAAGTTTTGGGCCAGTCGTTACCCGGCGAACTGGATATCACCCTGCAGCAAATGAGCGAGGTGCGCAACACCCTGTCCGGCGACTTTACGCATAAAGTAAAAGAACTGAACCGGGTTACCGCCATATTACTCGGCCCTAAAAAGGCACCGAGCACTAATAAAATAAAATTTCTGGTTTGGGCTACGTTTGTGGCTTTCCTGGCTGTAACCATTACCGCCCTGTGGCTTAAGGAACCGGCATTTAAAAACTATGTGGAGAATATTTCGCCCACGTTTTATTATTTCCTGGGGGCAGGCTTTGTTTTCGCGCTGATAGACGGGGCTATAGGCATGTCGTACGGGGTAACATCAACCTCGTTTTCGCTATCAATGGGCATCCCTCCAGCTTCGGCAAGTATGGGTGTGCATCTATCCGAAATTATGAGCAATGGTATTGCCGGCTGGATGCATTACCGCATGGGTAACGTAAACTGGAAACTGTTTAAACTATTGCTGTTGCCGGGCATCATTGGCGCGGTTGCCGGCGCATATTTACTTTCATCCTTAGAACATTACGCCCAATACACCAAACCGGCAGTATCCGTTTATACATTAATATTGGGCACAGTAATATTTAAAAAAGCTTTAGACCTTAAAAAGAAACGCACCACAGCCAAGATAAAACGCATACCGTTGCTGGGCCTTGGCGGTGGGTTTATTGATGCCGTTGGCGGTGGCGGCTGGGGTTCTATTGTACTGTCAACATTAATAGCAGGTGGGCGCCATCCAAGGTTCTCATTAGGTACGGTAAAACTTTCGCGTTTCTTTATCGCATTGATGGGATCGCTTACGTTCATCACCATGCTCAACAGCTCTCATTGGGATGCTGTGGCAGGCCTGGTTATCGGCAGTGCACTGGCATCACCAGTAGCGGCGCGTATCTCTAACAAAATTTCTGCAAAGGCCATAATGATGGCGGTATCGGTTATCGTTATCCTGATCAGCATCCGCAGTATTATTAATTTTTTATTGAAGGTGATATAATGGCCGATACTACATACATATCGCAATTAGTGAACGGGAAAAACCCGGTAGATGCGCTGCGTGCTTTAGCGGAGCAGTTTGCGGGCGAGATCGTATTTTCTACCAGTTTTGGCTGGGAAGACCAAGTGATATCGCATATCATATTCGCCAATAACATCCCTATTAAAGTTTTTACGCTGGAAACCGGTAGATTGTTCCCCGAAACCTATTATGTGTGGAACCGTACTATGGAGATCTATGGCCAGCCTATCTATGCTTACTATCCCGATAATAACAAACTCGAAGCCATGGTGAACGCCAAAGGCCCAAACAGTTTTTACGAATCGGTAGATAACCGTAAGGAATGTTGCGGCATCCGTAAGATCGAACCTTTGCACCGCGCACTGGCAGGTAACCAATGCTGGATAACCGGCATCCGTGCCGAGCAATCGCCAAACCGCGAGGACATGAGCAATGTGGAATGGGACGAGGGCAACCAGCTCATTAAGTTCCACCCTATTTTTAACTGGACTTTAGACGATGTAAAAGCTTACATCAAACAATATAATATACCTTACAATACATTGCATGATAAGGGTTTCCCGAGCATAGGCTGCCTGCCCTGTACCAGGGCGGTACAACCCGGCGAAGATTTCAGGGCCGGGCGCTGGTGGTGGGAAGACCAAAGCAAGAAAGAGTGTGGTTTACATGCAGTTACGTTAAACGATTTAAAAGAATGAGCAAATACCGGTTAGATTACCTGGACGAATTAGAGGCAGAGGCCATATATATTCTGCGCGAAGTAGCGGGGCAGTTTGAAAAACCTGCGTTGCTGTTTTCTGGTGGTAAGGATTCTATTACCCTGGTGCATCTGGCTTTAAAAGCCTTCCGCCCGGGTAAGTTCCCTTTCCCGCTGGTGCATATTGATACCGGGCACAATTTTGAAGAAACCATCACCTACCGTGATGATATGATAGCCCGCATTGGCGAAAAGCTGATCGTTGGCCATGTGCAGGATAGCATAAACGAAGGCAAGGTGATTGAGCAAAAAGGTAAGAATGCCAGCAGGAACCCTTTACAAACTACTACCCTGCTGGATACCATTGCCAAACACGGCTTTGATGCCTGTATTGGTGGCGCGCGCCGCGATGAGGAAAAGGCAAGGGCTAAAGAACGCATCTTTTCGGTACGTGACGAGTTTGGCCAGTGGGACCCAAAACGCCAGCGCCCCGAGCTTTGGGATATTTATAACGGTAAGATCCACAAAGGCGAGAACGTGCGCGTGTTCCCGATAAGCAACTGGACGGAACTTGATGTATGGAACTACATCCGCCGCGAGAACATCCCTTTGCCTACCATTTACTTTGCACATCAGCGCGATTGTATTACGCGTAACGGGCAGTTAATGGCGGCATCGCCGTTTTTAAATATGGATGCGGATGATGTGGTAACACGCAAGAATGTACGTTTCCGCACCGTAGGCGACATGACCTGTACCGCGGCTGTTGAATCGTACGCGTTTGAGATAGATGATATTATCGACGAGATAGCATCATCCAAGATCAGCGAGCGTGGCGCCCGCATGGACGACAAGGTAAGTGAAGCCGCCATGGAAGACCGGAAAAAAGGGGGATACTTTTAATTTCGAATTTCGAATTTTCGATTTCGGATTTACACTTAACCGTAAAAGCCAAAATCGAAAATCTTAATTAAAAGGAAACCCGGCAGCGACAGTAGAACGCCGCCATATGAGAGAAAACAAATTCGAAATTGAACATCCGAAATTCGAAATAAAAAGAATGGATATACTAAAATTTATAACAGCAGGCAGTGTTGACGATGGCAAAAGCACATTGATAGGCCGCTTGCTGTACGATAGCGAAGCCATCCTGGCCGACCAGTTAGAGGCCCTGCATGCATCAAACCGTAAAAACGACGACGGCAGCATTGACCTTGCCATTTTAACCGACGGCCTAAAAGCCGAGCGCGAACAGGGCATTACCATTGATGTGGCCTACAAATATTTTGAAACAGAAAAACGTAAGTTTATCATAGCCGATGCACCCGGCCATATCCAGTACACCCGTAACATGGTTACCGGTGCAAGTAATGCCGCTTTGGCCATTATTTTGATTGATGCCCGCAAAGGCGTTGTAGAGCAAACCACGCGGCACTCCTTTTTGGTATCGCTGTTGCAAATACCGCAGGTAGTGGTTGCCATAAACAAAATGGATATGGTTGATTATAGCGAGGAAGTGTTTAAAAACATCGTAGCCGACTTTAAAAAGCTGGCCGCCAAAGTAAACCTGGATAACGTTACCTATATCCCGGTGAGCGCGTTAAAAGGTGATAACATCGTTTATCCATCAGCAAAAATGAGCTGGTATCTGGGCGATAGCCTTTTGCAGCATCTGGAGAATGTGGAGATTACCATTGACGATTCATCAGCGCATGCACGCCTCCCTGTACAATGGGTGGTACGCCCGCAAACAGATGAACTGCACGATTACCGCGGTTATGCAGGCCGGGTTTCGAGCGGATCATTTAAAGTGAATGACAAGGTAACCGTACTGCCATCGGGTTTTAGTACAACTATTTCAAAGATAGAATTGTATGATAAACAACCGCAAGAGGCATTAGCAGGCATGTCGGTAACAGTACACCTAAGCGACAATATCGATATCAGTCGTGGTGATATCATTGTGAACAGCGCGGGGCAGCCGCAGCTATCAAACGTAATTGAGGCCGACCTGTGCTGGATGGATACCCGCCCGCTTGATACCTCGCTTACCTACCTGGTGCAGCATAACACCAAAACCATCCGCTGCAAAATACAGGAGGTGATCTATAAAGTGAATATTAACACGCTGGAGAAAGATTACGACGAAGAATTTAAACTGAATGATATTGGCCGCATTGTGATTAAAACAGCCGAGCCTTTAGCATTCGACCCATACCAGGTAAATAAAGCCAATGGCGGGGCTATTATTATTGATAGCCGGACCAATGTAACCGTAGGCGCGCTAATGCTGCGCCAGTCGGTAGAGTAACTGAATAATCTCCAATTATTATATAAACCAGTTAAGTGAAGTATGATTACCCTGTGCGAGGTGCAACTCGTACGGGGTTCTTTGTTTTTTAAAGAATGTGTCATCCTGAACTTGTTTCAGGATCCTTCAGGATAAACTTATCTTGCTTTCCACCCTGTCATTTCGAGGGAAGCGCAGCGACGAGAAATCTTGTTCATGCGACAGGTAGCAAACTTTGCATCCCCACCCTGTCATTTCGAACGAACGCAGTGAGGAGAAATCTTTTACAAGAGACAGGTAGCAAACTTTACATCCCCACCCTGTCATTTCGAGGGAAGCGCAGCGACGAGAAATCTTGTTCATGCGACAGGTAGCAAACTTTGCATCCCCACCCTGTCATTTCGAACGAACGTAGTGAGGAGAAATCTTGTTCATGCGACAAGTTGAACTGTGCATATCCGAATGCAAAGTTTAGAAGATTTCTCCTCGTACCTCGTTCGAAATGACACCGGGGTAACCCAAAACCCGCCATTCCATTCGGAACAAAATGGAACAAGCCATAAATTGTTAATTCTCTATAAATCAA
>NZ_LGEK01000081.1 GCF_001636615.1 Mucilaginibacter sp. L294
TTATTACAATTGTGAAAGGCCACACCAGGGCATCAACGGTAAAAAACCTATAGATATGGTCTCCCTAAACAACAAATAAAATTACCTAATTCTGTTACCGAATTACCTAACCATTACAATTGCGAGGTACGAAGCAATCTCAGAACTATGCTTAAACGCCTTGCATACTTACAGGACTATCGGGAGATTGCTCCGTACCTCGCAATGACGGGCGTGAAAGAGTATGACAAAGAGGAATATATTACCCTAATTTTTTATCGGATCCGATGGCTCATAATCAACCGGCAGCAGGTTGGCCAGTTTTGATTTTGACCAGGTACCTTCATATAACGGACTATCGGCTACCACCGTTCCGTTCATATCAAAAAATACAGCCGGGGTAAACAGGGTTATTACGCTGGTTTCAAAATTCTCCATATCCAGCGGGCGGTACAGGTCTTTAAAATCCTCGGTTTCGTGTTTTTTGGTGTAAACCACGTACAGGTAATTCGGGCACGTTAATACAAACAATCCCTCCTGCTTGGGTTTGCGCAAAACATCATAAGCGGTTAAAGCCGGTTTGGTTAAGCGTTCTTTATACCATTTAGGCATGGCATCCTTCTGCATCCAGTATCTTATCGAATCGCGGTTCACCATTTGAAACTGTTTTAGCTTTTTCTTGATCAAAGCTTCGGGCGGGCGGTTAGGGTCAATAGCGCGGTTAAAATCGTATATCATAAAACCCTCCTGCCCTAACTGATTTTTATAAAGCGAGCGATAAAAATGCCGGGCCGAACCATAATACGCCTCATCGCGTTTTTCTTTCCATTTTTGTTTTTGGGCGGCCGTACCGGGCAGGTCTTCAAAAAGCGCGCGGCCTGCATAAGTTATGGTATTGGTAAGGCCGCTGCTGGTAAACTCTTTTAATAAAAACTTTACACGGTAACCCAGGGCCTCGTTTTCCATCACCAAAAACTCATCTGTTGAAGCTTCTAACATTTGGGTTTTGCGGGTGTACATCAGGTTTAATATGCGCGGGTTATCTATCTTACAATATTTAGCATTGTCGGTAGTGCCTATAAACTCCTTTTTAAACTGCTCAAAGTTTTTCTTCCAGTCGGCGTTACTGCTGATAATTACCTCGCGCATCATCATCACTTTTGGGGTAAGCGATATGTTGAGGTTGATAGGTGTTGAACCTACCTGCACCTTTTCTGTATACTCTTCAAAACCAAGTGCAGATACGATAAGATCGTACTGACCGGGTTTTACCCCCCGCAAGCTGAATGTACCGTCATCCTGCGTAGCAGTACCAAAGGTTGCGTTGTTTAAAAACACGCTGGCTTTGGGTACGCCGGTTTTTGATGGTGAGGTAACCACCTTACCGGTTATGGTTTGTGCAGAAATGGTAAATGGCAGTGCCAATAATAGGATAGCCGTGTACAAACAGCGTTGTAATAGTTTGTGTTGGGGTATGGAAAACATTAGTCGCGCCACAGGTATGGAAAAAGTATTAATGAAGACGCAATTACTATCACATTTATTGCTAACAACACACCAATGTTACCAAAGCTAAGGCTGCGCTCAATACCATCCATGGCGGCTTTGCTTACTTTTACAAGCAGCAGTATTACCGGGATGATGACCGGGAAGCTTAAAATTGCCATTAGCGTACCGTTGTTGCCTGCTTTTGAGGCGATAGCCGATAGCATAGTGAACACGGTAGAGAAGCTCATAGCGCCTAACAATACCGTTATAAAATAAAAAAGCGCATCGCCCACCGGGTTGGGGAAAAACAGCTTGTAAACCAGCAAGGCCAAAACGCTTAACAGCGCCATCAGCAACGTATTATAGATGGTTTTTGATAAGATAATGGCCTGCGGATGCGCAATGGTGTAATAGTACAGCAAGCGGCTTTTGCTTTCCTGCAAAAAACTTTTTGCAATGGCGTTTACAGATGCAAACAGCATAATGATCCAGAACAGGATGTTCCATACTATGGGGTAGCCCTGGCTCTCTTTAAAGCCGGGGTTAAGGTTAAACGATATATAACATACAAACACGGTTGAAACAATATAAAGCAGGATACCATTGAAGGCGTATTTTGAGCGCCATTCCAGGATGATCTCCTTCTTTAAAAGTTCAATAGTTTGCCCCACGAGTTTCATAATGCAAAGAAAGCTAAAAAGTTGGGAAATTGGGAAGACCGGAAGTTGGAAAGACAGAAGAAAAACACAAAGGGTTCATGAGGATATGAACATGTCAATGGTGAGCCTGTCGAACCATTAGCAAGCTGTATAAGTCTTCGACAAGCTCAGACCGACATCCAACTTCTATCTTCCCGGGCTTTCGGACTTTCCGACTAAAAATATAACTTAGCACCATGAAAAACCTGCGGTTAAATGGCAAATGGGTATTGGTAACGGGCGCATCAAGCGGGCTTGGGCAGGAAATGGCAAGGCAACTGGCGCATATCCATAAAGCCAACCTCATTATTGCCGCCCGCCGGGCCGATAAACTGAACGAACTTAAAGCCGAACTGGAAAAAGCCGCGGGCATACAGGTGAAAGTTATTGTGGCAGATCTATCTGTAACAGAGGAAGCCGACCGCGTAATTGCCGAAAGCATTGCCGATGGTAACCTGTACGGTGCTATATTAAACGCCGGTGTAACCTACTTTGGCCGCCATACGGAATTGCCTTGGGATAACTTTGAAAGCATCCTAAAAACCAATGTTATTGGCGTGGTACGCATGACCAACAGCCTGGTAAAATACTTTGAGCAACCCGGCAAGGAAGGCAGCGTGATGCTGGTATCCAGCATGGCGGGTTATTTCCCTGTGCCTTACCAGGCAACCTACTCGGCAACCAAGGCGTTTATTACGGCCTTTGGCAGTGCCCTGCATAACGAATTGACAAATCCCGAGTTTGCCATAACCGTTTTTGCACCTGGCGGTATAGCTACCGAAATGACCGACAACAGCAAGTTTAACGAGCTTAAAGGCTGGCTGATGCCGGTTAGCGAGGCCGCTAAAGAAGGTATCCACGCTTTTATAACCCGTAAGTACAATTATGTGCCGGGCCTGCTTAACCGTGTTGGGAATGTATTTATGAACTTTTTGCCAAAAAAATTCATCGGAGGGAAAATGAGTAAGGTGTATTTAAAATCGCTCAATAAATCACAGCAGGGAGAATAACTGATGTACGAAGTTTACCACCGCACCCCTGTAGGCGTTGCCTTGATTACCGCTGATGATACGCATATCAACAAGGTATCTATCCGTGATGAAACGGTGGAAGAAACTACTACAGACCACCCGTTACTGATAGAGGCCATTAAACAACTCGACGAGTACTTTGCCGGCGACCGGAAAGATTTTGACCTACCCCTTAACCAACCGGGCACAGATTTTCAGCAGGGCGTGTGGCAGGAATTGTTAAAGATACCGTACGGCAAAACCATCACCTACGGCCAGCAGTCAGATAAAATGAAAAACCCGCTGGCTATACGCGCTATCGCGGCCGCCAACGGAAAAAATGATCTTTGGATAATTGTGCCCTGCCACCGTGTTATTGGCAGCAATGGCAGCCTAACAGGTTATGCAGGTGGGTTGTGGCGCAAGCAATGGCTGCTGGAGCACGAAGCCCGGGTTATGGGCACCGGCCAAACTAAGCTGGCTTTTTAGCCTCGGCCTTAGTTCTCAGTAATTTCACCATTTTGGTATGAAGCTCGTGCGGTTCAAATGGTTTTGGTAAAACATCGTTCATCCCTGCCGATAAAGCTTCCATCTGCTCGTGCTCAAATGCCGATGCCGAAAGCGATATAATAGGTACGCTGCGCATAGGTTCTTCCAGCTCCATACGGATGATACGGGCGGCCTGGTAACCGTTTATACCGGGCATATGGGTATCCATCAGCACAAGGTCAAACTGTTCCTCTTTTAACAGCGCAATAGCTTTATCGCCATTTTCTGCAACTGCTACCTCAACACCCCAGTCCTTCAGAATTTTCGAAACCATAAACTGGTTTATCATATTATCCTCGGCAACCAAAACGCGTGTATTTACAAACGGGGCAAGTTTTTTATCGGGTTTAACAATTTTTTCGCCCTGGGGCTGGGTTACCACGCTAAACCAGTTAATAAAGTTAAACGTACTACCCTGGCCGGGTTTGCTGCTTACGGTAAGGTCGCCGCCTTTTAGTTCAATTAGTTTTTTTACAATGGTAAGCCCAAGCCCGGTACCGCCGTATTTACTTGCGGTGTCTTCCTCGGCCTGCTCAAATGATTCAAAGATCCTCGTTAACCTGTCTGATGCGATACCTATGCCGGTATCCTCTACACTAAATTTTAGTTTAACCTTATCGTTTAGTTTTTGCAGTACCGATACGGTTAGCTTAACATGCCCCCTATCGGTAAATTTAATGGCATTACTCAGCAGGTTCATCAGTATCTGGTTCAAACGCAGCGAATCTACCTGCAAAGTATCGGGTACATCATTATCAACCTCTAATAAAAACTCTACGTTTTTTTCATCAGCATTAAACTTCAACAACCCAAAAACAGAATTAACAATAGCTTTAAGGTTATTGGGCGAACGTACTATGCTAAATTTACCTGCCTCTATCTTTGAGATATCCAGCACATCGTTTATTACCCCTAATAATGACCGTGATGATGTTTCCAGCATATTCAGCAAGTTGCTTTGCTGATCGTTCAATGGTGTTTTACGCAGCAAATTACTCAGGCCAATAATACCGTTTACAGGTGTGCGCAATTCGTGGCTCATATTAGCCAAAAATGTTTCTTTTACCTTTTTGCCATATTCGGCAACTTCTTTTGATTTAATAAGCTGTAGCTGGTAGCTTTTTTGCGGCGAAATATCGCTGATGTTTATAAAGATGGTTTTATTACGGTATGATGCCCGGCACTCCACCCAGATAATATTTTTCTCGAAAGTATTGAACTGAAACTCGAATACCGAGAAACTGCGGTTATCTTTAATGATCTCCCCCAGCTTTTTTCTAAAGTTTGAACGGTCGGCATCAACGGCAAGGTCTACAATGCTTTTGCCAAAAACCTCGGTTTGTTTATAACCTAAAATGGTTTCAACCGCCGGGTTAACCGTTTTTATCCGGAACGTATCGGCATCAACCGAACAGATGATATCCGCGCTGTTTTTTACAACGATGGCAAAATTTTGCAGTTCATCGTTCTTTTGTTTAACCTCATCCTGTGTGCGGGCTAATTGTATAAAGGCATCAACCTTAGCCGATGTTATATATGGGTCGAGTGGTTTATAAAGGTAATCTACCGCGCCGGCGCCAAAACCCTTAACAGCATACCTGGTTTCTTTAGATATGGCGGTAACAAATATCACCATGATATCTTTTGTACGCGGGTTTGATTTTAGCATCTCTACCAGTTCAAAGCCATCCATTTCGGGCATCTGAACATCAACAAGTGCTATTGATATGGGGTTATCCCACGCTATTTTTAGCGCATCGTTTGGCGACGTGGTACTAAACAACCGGATATCATCACGGCTCAATAGTGCCTCAAGGGCTATAATATTTTCCTCTCTGTCGTCAACAATAAGGATATTGATTGGGGTCATTTAAATGATGTAAGGGTATAGGGGTCAATTAGTATCTTCAAGTAATTCAAAAATCTCTGTCGTTCTCAATATATATTCTGCCGCGTGTATATCAATTGCTGCCTGTGGCATCTCGGCCATTTCGGCATCTTCCGGGTGTTGCGCTATGGTAAGCGCCCCTTTACGGCGTAACTTTAGCAGCCCTTCGGCCCCATCCTGGTTAGCACCCGAAAATAAAACCGCCGTAACACGCTCTTTATAAACCTCGGCAACGCTCTCAAAAGTTACATCTATTGATGGCTTTGAGTACCAAACCGCATCTGATACATCCAGGCTAAAAAACCCCTCGTTTTCAACAAGGGAATGATAGTTTGCCGGGGCAATATAGATGGTATTATCCATTATGGGCTCTTTATCACTAATTTCCCGTAACAACATACGGCTATTTTCTGCAAAAAGTTTTTCTATTTCACTAAAAAAATTCTTTTTGCGATGTATAATAATGATAACCGTTTTATTAAGGTTTTGGGGTAGTAGTTTCACCAAACGAAACAACAATTTAAATGACCCTGCCGAACCGCCCAACAGCAGTATACGGGAGTTAGCCCATTGTTGCCTTATTTTATCATCAAGAGCCAATTTTTTGGTATATGTTTTCTTTTTGATTGATCACCTTAAACTTTTTCCGAAAAGCATCAGAGCGGATGGTTTCTTTATTACCTAAACAAAGATACCCCAACGGGCACAGGCTTTTATAAAAAAGATCGAGTATTTTGTACTGCAGCTCGGTTTCAAAATAGATGAACACGTTGCGGCAGCTTATCATCTGAAACTCGTTAAAACCGGTATCAGAGATCAGGTTATGTACCGAGAATAGCGTATTTTGCTTTAGCTCGCTGTGTATAGCGGCTGCATCATACATCATGGTAAAATGATCAGTAAGGGAGCCGGGTAAACCCGTAAACAGGTAATTTTCGGTATAGCTTTTTATTTTGCGCAGGCTGTATATCCCTTTGCGCGCTTCGTTCAGCACCTCGGTGTTTATATCCGTACCATAAATGAACGATTTTTTACCAAGCTTTTCCTCATTCAACAAAATAGCCAGCGAGTAAACCTCTTCGCCCGATGAACAGCCGGCACACCATATTTTCACCTGCTGATACGTAGACAGGTAAGGCACCACCTGGGTTTTAAGCGCCTTGTAAAAGGTGGGGTCGCGAAACATCTCGGTAACGTTAACCGTAATTTCTTCCAAAAACTCCTGGAAAAACCCGGCATCATTTACCAATACGTGTTTAAGATCGTAAAACTCCAGCTTTTTCAGCATCATGATACGCGCCAGCCGCCTTTTAAAGGATGCTTCTGTATAATCGCTAAAATCAAACCCGTGAATTTTTTTTACAATATCAATCAGTTCGTTTAGCTGTTCGCTGCTTATTTCGTCTTTACTTACCGTTCCCTTCATATATTAGCTATCCAACCACAACTGCATCAATGCTATCAGCCTGTCCATATCAACCGGTTTGGTAATATAATCATTAGCACCGGCTGCTATACACTTTTCGCGGTCATCCTTCATGGCCTTTGCGGTTAACGCTATAACAGGGAGTTTAGCCCATTTGTTTTGCTTGCGTATGTGCCTTGTGGCTTCGTAACCATCCATCTTAGGCATCATAATATCCATCAGCACAATATCAATATCGGTTATCTCTTCCAGTTTGGCAATAGCCTCTTCGCCATCGTTGGCAATAACCACTTCAAGGTCGTAGCTTTCTAAGGCGCTGCTTAGGGCGAAAATATTACGCATGTCATCATCAACCACCAGCACTTTTTTGCCTTTGATGCTGTCTTTACCCTTGGCAGTGATCTTTGCTTTTAAACCGTTACCGGTGGTGCCTGTTTGAGGGCCGCTTTCACTTATTTTGTTCAGGAACAGGTTTACCTCATCTATCAACCTGTCTGACGATTTGTTTGTTTTAACCACCATGGCATTGGCATATTGCATCAGCCTGTTTACCGATGTTTTATCAAGCTCCATCGCGGTGTTGATGATAACCGGCAGGGCGGCAAACTTATCAACCTCTTTTATCTTATCTAAAAGGTCGAGCCCGGAAATATCCGGCAGGTTCAGATCCAGTATCACACACTGGTACTCGTTCTCATACAGCATCCTGAAGGCCGATTCGCCATCAAAAGCCTGGTCAACCGTAATGCCCTGGCTTTGCATCAGGTCCTTAAGCGCCTGGCTTTGTGCCTTGTGGTCTTCTACCAATAGTATCTGGGTAAATTTGGTACCGCTCTTGCTCATGATATCGCCAAAAAGCTTATCAAGTGTTTCGGTATTTACCGGTTTTTTAAGGAAGCTTATAGCACCCTCTTTACGTACACGGTTAGCCGCGGCTTCGCCTGCCGACATCAGGTGCACCGGTATATGCAGGGTAGTTTCGTCCTGTTTTAGTTCTTTCAGTATCTGCCAGCCATCTTTACCCGGCAGCATAATATCCAATATAACCGCATCGGGTTGTTGTTCTTTAATGATCTCGACCGCGTTGGTTCCTTCGCTTACCATTACCGATTTAAAGCCGTGGTCGCGGGCGTAATCCTGCAATATATTTGCAAAGTTCTTATCGTCCTCTACAATCACCACAAACGGTTCATGGTCGGGGTTGGCAGAGCGTTTAACAACAATCGTATCCAGGAAAGTAGTAGGCTTATAGTTTTCTACGGTAGGCACCGTATCTTCCTGTGGCTCCACAAATTTCGCCTTAAACGGAAGGGTCAATACAAATTCGCTGCCTAAACCCGGTTCGCTGCTCAGGGTAATATTACCACCCAGTAATGAGGCCAGCTCGCGACTGATAGACAGGCCTAAACCTGTGCCGCCGTATTTGCGGCTGGTTGAGCCATCGGCCTGCTGGAACGCTTCAAATATGATGCGTTGCTTCTCGGCAGGGATACCAATACCCGAATCTTTTATTTTAAAGCTGATGGTTTCGGCAAGCGGGCCCGCAACAGCGTTTATGCTGATGGTACCACTCTCAGGCGTAAACTTAAACGCGTTTGATAACAGGTTTTTGATCACCTGCTCTACCCTAACCTTATCGGTATAGATAGTTGGCGGCACGCCGGATAAGTTTGTGGTGTAGTTGATCTTTTTATTGCTGGCCACCTCAGCAAATAACGATTGCATGTCGCTCAGGATATCAGTTACCTTAATATCCTCGTTCTGCATATCCAGTTTACCCGATTCAATTTTTGAAAGGTCGAGGATATCGTTGATCAGTGTAAGCAAGTCATTCCCGGCGTTGAAAATAACGCTGGCATATTTTATCTGATCTTCTGATAGGTTAAGCGGTTTGTTATCTTTCAAGATCCGCGCCAGCACCAAAATACTATTTAGCGGGGTGCGCAGCTCGTGGCTCATGTTGGCCAAAAACTCCGACTTATACCTGCCGGTTGTTTCAAGCTCATTAGCTTTTATGCTGATGCTTTGGCGGGCTTCTTCAATGGCCTGGTTTTTCTCCTCAAGCAGGCTGGCTTTTTCTTCCAGTTCGGCGTTAATGGTACGCAACTCTTCCTGTTGTACGCGCAACTCTTCTTCTGATGCCTGCAACATTTCTGTTTTGTTCATCAGTTCTTCGTTGGTAACGCGCATTTCCTCCTGCTGTGCTTCCAGTTCTTCGGCCTGCTGCTGGGTTTCCTCGAACAAGTCGTGCATAATGGTGCGCGCTTGTGAGGTATTTACCGCTATACCAATATCGTTGGCAACGAGTAATATATATTCTTTTACCTGCTCAGGCACCTCGTTGCGGAAACCAACTTCAAGCACGCCCTTCAATTTCTTATCAAAAAAGAATGGAACGATGAACGTTTCAATCAGTTCGTCCTCTAAAATTGATGAGCCTAATTGCAGTTTATCGTTCAATTTACCTTTTACAACGGCAGCCCTTTCATCTTTAGCAGCCTGCCCTATCCACCCTTCGGAGATACGGATAGACTGTTTTAGTGCCGATGGGTCATTAAAAGCGTATGAGGCATACAGGTTTAGCTTTTCTTCGTTCTCGTCTAACAGGTAAAGTGTACCTGTAAGCGCGTTGGCATACTTGCTTACTTCGGATAAAATATTTTCAGACAATTCTTTTTCGGTTTGCTGGCCCTGCATACGTTCGTTAAGGTTACCACTACCGGTAAGCAGCCAGTTCTTGCCTTCGTTTTCTACAAGTACTTTTTCAAGCTCAAGGTTGGCTACACGTACTTCTTCCTCAACACGTTTTTGGCGCGCAAAGGTGGCCTGGATGTAGTAGAACATGATCACCACAATCAGCAGGAATATGGTACAGCCAATTACAATAACAATAATAGCCTGTTCTGATGCTTTATCTGATGCGGCTTTACGCTCGGCCAAAAGGTTGTTTTCTGTCTGGATAACCCGATTGTTGATATCGCGGATGCTATCCATGTTGCCTTTGCCATTCAAAAACATTTTATTGGCAACCATATAATCAAGGCCTTTGGTTTCGCGGGCCTCAACATTGTTTTTCAGGATCACTAACTGGCGGTTAACGATCATTTTTAGCGAATCTATCCTCTTAACCTGGATAGGGTTATCTACAATAAGGTTAGAAAGCTGCTCTAATGTTTCGGTAATTTTGGGGACTGCATCGTTGTACGGATCAAGAAACTGCTTGTTGGCAGTTGCACCATAACCACGCATCCCGGTTTCGCCATCAATTAAATATTGCAGTAAGTTATTTGTGGTTTTAATAACTTTCTGGGTATGGTCTACCCAAACGGTGTCGCCTTCCAGTTGCTTGATGCTTTTGAACGACAATACGCCAACAACCAACACAAGCACAATAGATACCGCAAAGCCCGCTAATACCTGGTTGCGAAAATTAAGCTTAAACATAGAATAAGAGATGGTTTAATGTATTACAAATATGTTTAAAAATATTTGCACCGAAAATAATGTTAACTAATAAACATACAAGTGGTAAAGCGTTTAGCTACCTTCTGTATAAACACGTTTTTTTGATAATGATACGCCTATAACAGCAAGTGCGGCCCCTGTAAATAACAGATACCAGCCCCATTTAAATGCTATTTGTCGGGTTAAAAACCCGTTGATGCCTTTGAACGGTATAAAACTAAAACTTGCCTTTACTTTTAAAAGCGCAGCAATATATAATAATACTACCAATATGAGCGATGCCCACGCAGCAATACGGCTTACCTTGGTTTGGTTGAGTACTGTGCACAGTATACCAATAACGCCTACCAGCATAATTACCATACCATAAGGCTGGTTTAACTTGTAAACGTTCATATTAAATAAATGGAACGGGCGCAGCATAGGGCAAAAAGTTGCCGCTATTAATATGATAAAGCCCAGTAATGATACAAGTGATGCGGGGCGCATACCAGGTTATTGTTTAATTTCCATTTTATCGGCAAAGTGGGCGCAGTAATCGCGCAGGTCTTCTACGATGTTCTTTTCGCCGGTGGCGCGTAAAAAGGTATCGCCCATGGTTTGCAGGGTTTCGTAGAAGTAACGTTTCATCTCGTCAACCGGCATATCTTTTGTCCAAAGGTCAATTTTCAGCGTGTTTTGATAGCTTTTGTCCCACAGGGATAACATCATGGCCTGCACGGGCAATGCCTCTTTGTTTTTTGAATCGGTCGATTCCCACAGGATGTTTTCAGGGATATTATTGTCGTCGAGTTGTATGGTTAGCTTTATTTCAGCAGTTTTCATCTGGAATAATTAGTGAATTAATGAATTAGTGATTTAGCGATTTCTCATCTGCATATTTGCACATCTGAAATCTGCACATCTATATTTTATTTAACAAGAAAAAATATAATCAGCACCAAAGTTATAAAGCTTAACTCTACAATCCATAGCTTTTTGGTCTCGGAGAAGAAATTACGGAAAATTATATCCAGAAATGACACAACTACCCCAAACAGTAAAAATATCCAGCCGATGGTACCGCTCAAACGATCATAAGCGATGCCGGTAAACTTTGCACCATAAATAAATATGTAACCTGCCAGGATAAAGAAAAATGCGGTAGCAAAATTGAGCGGACTTATCCTGAATTTTACCGGGTTAGTATCGTTTCTTCTTTGCAGATCGTTTTGCTCCGCCATATTGTTTAGCTGGTTTTTTGTTAGCACTGTTGGGTTGTTTTTTAGCTTTTTCGGCTTCAAATTTTTTGATCTGCGCAAGCGATTTTTTTTCGTGGAACGCCCCTTTAAAATCGGGGTCTTCCTTGCGTTTTTGCATATCTATCTCACGGGCCTGGTCTTGTCGCTCCTCGTAAGGGGTTTCTTCAATAAAAACGCCATCAGGTATAGCATGCACCGGGATGGTTTGCCTGATTAGCTTCTGTATCTTACTGATGTAGTATTCTTCTGAAGGAACGGCAAAAGTAATGGCCACGCCCGAGTTATATGCCCTGCCGGTACGGCCAATACGGTGCACATAATCCTCAATCACCACCGGTACATCAAAGTTTATTACGTGGCTTACATCGCTCACATCAATACCGCGCGATGCTACATCCGTAGCTACCAGTATCTTCACCTCGTCGTTTTTAAACGAATTGATGGAGTTGATACGTGTATTTTGCCCTTTATTGGCATGCAGCACCTTTACTTCTTTTTCGCCAAACTTGCGCAGCAGGAATTTAAAAACATCCTCGGCAGCTACGCGGGTTTTACAAAATATCATCAGCTTTTTAATATCACCCTCTTTATCCAACAGGGTTTTAAGCAGGTTTATTTTGGTTTTAACGTTGGGTACGTGGTATAGCTGCTGGTCAACCGTTTCGGCTGTGGTAGCCTGCGGGGTAACCTCTATTACCGTTGGGAACTCCAGGAAATTATGCGAAAGCTCCTGGATCTTCTCAGACATGGTAGCCGAGAAAAGTAAATTCTGGCGTTTTACCGGCACTACCTCTAAAATACGGTTTATCTGCGGCATAAAGCCCATATCCATCATTTTGTCCGCCTCATCAAGCACCAGGGTGTTAATGGTTTTGGTAACAATATGCCCGGCTATATAGGTATCCAGGAAACGGCCCGGGGTAGCTACAATAATATCAACGCCTTTTTTTATATTCTCTATCTGTGTTTTGGGGCCTATGCCACCGTACAACACTACTACACGCAGATCGGTATTTACGGCGAAGGCCCTAATGTTCTCCTCTATCTGCATGGCCAGCTCGCGCGTTGGCGATACAATAAGCGCACGCGGGTTTTCGCCCTGCGCGTATTTAAGCTTCATTAAAATGGGCAATACATAGGCAGCGGTTTTACCTGTACCGGTTTGCGCAATGCCCATTACATCCTGCCCGTTCATTATTGGCGGGATAGCTTTTTGCTGGATAGGCGTAGCTTCGGTATAACCGGCATCGGCAATAGCATTTAGTATCTGCCGGTTAAATTTAAAATCTTCAAAAGTTACAGCCATAGCCGCAAAGATAAGGTTTTGTTTTTAGTAGGATGTGCGAAGGCTGAAAGTCCGTAAGATAGGTGCCTGTCTTTTATCCATCCCTGTATCATCTGTACACCTTTCCCCGTATAAGCCTCAAATCTTATCTTCGCCCCCATTAATTTAACACATGAAAAAACTTTTACTTATTACATTCACAGTACTTTTTATTTTCGGCACAGCATCAGCGCAAACCGGCAAAGGCCACAAATACCTTGGCGGCAGCTTCACTTTTAGCTATGACCAGGACGGCACCTCACAAAATTTTAATTATGATACCGGCACCACCCAATATTTTAATAAGGATATTGTAAGCTTTAACATCAGCCCCGAGTTTGGCTTTTTTTTGAGTGATAAATGGGCTATTGGTATCCAGCCGGGCTACTCAAGGGTATCGGGTACCGAAACATCAAACTTTTACTCAAGCGTTAACGCGGCAAACAATTACAGCTACACCCATAAATACCACACAGATGTTGTTGGCCTTGCCATTAACCTGCGTTACTATTTTATGTTTACAGATAAGTTTGGCATTTACCCACAAATGGGCGTAAGCACCGCACACAACGCCAACGATTTTTCAAACGGGCACTTCGCCGCTTTCGCGGGCCCAAATGTGGTTTTCTTCCCCACACCTAAAATTGGTTTAAATATGGGCTTTGGCAATATAAGCTACCAGTATAATTACCTGAGCCACGGCAGCTATGTAAACGCCAGCCTGAACAACAACTTTAACTTTGGTGTAAATTACTATTTCGGAGGGAGGTAGACTTTAGATGTTAGAATCGAAGACCGAGGAGCAACCTGTTTTCCCGGCTTTTTATTTCTACTTTTTTCGGCTTATGTAAATAAAACCCTGTCTCAAAACGAGACAAAATGGAACAAAGTGGAACAAGCTTAAAATATTAACCATCTGCAAATCAAAGTTTTAAGTAAAAGCGAAATACATCTTTTTACGCGCGTTAACATCCTAAAAAAGGCGAACCAAGGCCAAAAAAAGGCGAATAAAATCGTTTGGGGGCGCTGTTTTGTTCACTCATTTTTGTTCCATTTTACAAAAAGAGGAACAAAAATCAAAAAAACATAAGTTGCTGATAATAATAGGTTTAATTCAATATCGTGAAGTAAAACTTTAAATAGAGTGGGAAATTATAAAAATCAACAATCTGATTATCAATATGTTCCACTTGTTCCATTTTAAAATGGAACAAAACGAGTTATAATTTCAATTTTTACATCTTGTCTATTGCTCGCTCACTTCCTGCTTCTCTCCTAAAAAACTATATTTGCCATATGGCAAGTATCCTCATCAAATCGGCAACCATAGTAAACGAAGGCAAGCAAACCCAGGCCGACCTGCTTATCAAAAACGGCTTTATTGAAAAGATAGCCGGCACTATTGATGCAAAAGCCGATAAAGAGATCAACGCCGAAGGCCTGCACCTTTTCCCCGGTTGTATTGACGACCAGGTGCATTTCCGCGAGCCGGGGCTTACCCACAAAGGCAACATTGCTTCAGAATCGCGCGCGGCCGTAGCGGGTGGCATTACTTCATTTATGGAGATGCCCAACACCGTACCAAATGCGTTAACCCAACAGTTATTACAGGACAAATACGATATAGCGGCGAAAAACTCGCCGGCCAACTACTCGTTTTTTATGGGTGCATCAAACGATAACCTCGACGAGGTTTTACGCACCGATGCCAAAAACGTTTGCGGTGTAAAGGTTTTTATGGGTTCATCAACCGGCAATATGCTGGTAGATAACCCCACTACGCTCGAACATCTTTTCGCCCAATCGCCCATGCTGATTGCCACCCATTGCGAGGATGAGGCTACCATTAAAAGCAACCTTGAACATTACAAACAGTTGCTTGGTGAAAACATTCCGGTGAGGTTTCACCCAAAGATCCGTAGTGCCGAAGCTTGTTATCTGTCGTCATCCATGGCGGTTGAACTGGCTAAAAAGCACAATACCAGGTTGCATATCCTGCATATCTCAACAGCTAAAGAAACAAATTTATTCAGTAACGATATCCCACTGGCCGACAAGCGCATAACTGCCGAGGCCTGCATCCATCATTTATGGTTTACCGATGCCGATTACGAAACAAAAGGCAACCTCATCAAATGGAACCCGGCCGTTAAAACCGAAGCCGACCGCGACGAAATATTAAAGGCCGTTTTAGATGGCCGCATAGACGTTATCGCTACCGACCATGCCCCGCATACCATCGAAGAAAAAGCACAACCCTACCTGCAGGCGCCAAGCGGCGGCCCATTGGTGCAACATGCCCTGCCCGCTATGCTGGAGCTTTATCATCACGGTAAAATAACGTTGGAACAAATAGCCGAAAAAATGGCGCATAACGTGGCTACCATCTTCCAGATAGAAAAACGTGGGTTTATCCGCGAAGGTTACTGGGCCGATCTGGCGCTGGTTAACCTGAACAACCCGTGGCAGGTTAATAAAGGCAATATCCTTTACAAATGCGGCTGGTCGCCGTTTGAGGGAAACACGTTTAAGGCTAAAGTGATAAGCACTATTGTATCAGGTAATTTAGTTTATGAGGGCGGTAAGCTGATAAGTGAGCAAAGCGGACAAAGGATGACCTTCGCCCGCTAAACTATTTCCCTGAATTAATGGTGACAGTATTTTGCCAGTAGCCTAATTTACAAACAACTGATTACAAGCAATTTAATTATGTTCACGACCGTTCACGGCAGTGAACGTGAACGCTATTTTTCAATCTACCGCTACATATACCTTCGATTCAATATCCTCAAAGGCTTTGCCCGCGGTATCATACACATCAAAATCGGCGGTATAAGTTCTTTGGATATCCGATTGCCAGATGTGTTGCCATGTAGCGCCAATATTTGCCGGGAATTTACCCACCGGTGTAAACACCCGGTATTTGCCAGCCGGTATAGCCTTGCCGGTAAACCCTTCGGGCAGGTACTCTATTGAGCTAACCTTGCAGCCTAATATAGCCGTATAATAATCGTTATGATCGCTTTCGTAATCGGTGTACACACAATACAGTTCATTACCTTCCCTGTCTTCCAGTTTTTCGGCCAGGTTTTCTTGTGTAAAACGTTGCCAAAGGCTGCCAATATCGTTGGCTGCCTGCCCGTCTTTATTAATCGTCCTTATAGCTAACCCGGCAATGTAAAACATCGGCAGGTTTTCAATTTCGTAGTCCATACTGCAGTATAAGTTTTTAGTAATTAGGTTATTATAAAGATAATATAAAGTAACCCGCTATTTTTCAAGCAGCTTTTTTAATCCGCCAAATACCGTTTGCCAGTTTTGTTCGGAGTGCTCTTTGGAAGTAATGTCCTTAATATTATCCTGGGTGATAGTTAAAGTAGTAAAGCCTTCGTTTTCTTCTAATGTATAGCTTACGTTAGCATAGTTTTCGGGCTTATCTTCGGTACCGCCCATGCTGCTCCAGTAGCTGTATTTTACGTATTTGCCGGGGGTAATTTCCTGTATCTCCCCTTTATCCTGATAGGCTTTCCCCTCCCATTCACCGCTGAAAGTGATGGGGCTACCTGCCTTCCAATCGGTTTTTACATTGGTACCGAAGAAGTATTGTTTCACAATTTCCGGGTCGGTTAAGCCTTTCCAAACTTCTGCTGCGGGGGCGTTTATGTCGATCTTGGTTGATAACGATAGCTTTTCCATGGTGTTTTTATATTTAGATTTGTTTGGTTATTGTTGGTTCGCCTGCTAACATTGCCGAACTGATGGTTTTAAAATCGGTTTCATTTATTTCAAAAAAGCCAAACCTGAATTTAAATCCCCAGGCCTTTTTGTTCTCAATAAAGTGCAGTTCGGGTATTAATGGTTCAATAGGTGTTTCGTTGCATTTATAAAAATCAACATCGCGGCGATAAGGCGTAAAACCTTCGCTCATTTTATGCTGATAGATCCTGTCATCCTTCACTTGCCCAATAGCTGTAAATGCCTGCAACGGTTCTTTACCGCCGTAAGCTTGTTTGGGCGAATAAAAGATAACCCAATTGCCGGGGTTTAGTTTTTTTAGCGGTGCTTCCTTGCCGTGGTTTACCTGCATAAAACCACCCTCAACCCCACGGGCCAAATGATCTTTTGATACAACTACTATGAAATATTTAATGGCCATAACTGTATTTTATTAAACACAAAAACTTAGCCACAAAGAAAGGATGAGTTTTGACAACGGTATGTCAGCAGGGATTTTTTTGTCATGTTAAGCTTGTCCAACCAATTGCAAAGCGTTCAGATATTCGACGGACTCAGACTGACATAAAGGGGTTTCAGATGGATAACGCAACCCCATTACGCCTTAAAATAGCCTCAGTCAATTCAGCTACCCTGTCTCTCACCATCGGCGGACTAACAATTTCAGCCTGATCGCCAAACATCATAAACCATCGGGCAAACCCTTCAGCAGATATGGTCAGGAAAGTCATCTCCACATAGTTAGCGTGTTGTTTTTCGGATACAAAGCCGTTGTAATACTTCTGTGCGCTTATGTAATGGGCAATTTTATTATCCACCCTGATCACAATGGTTTCCAGCTTATGCTCTGATGCGGTTTGGGCAATATAATCTTTCAGAGTAGGGTGTTTGCCATCAAACGTAATATCGGTTTCGGCAAGTTCCATTATCCTGTCCAGCCTAAAATCGCGGTAATCATGGCGCATCCGGCAAAAGGCAATAAGGTGCCAGTAGCTATCCAGGTAAAAAATGCCAACAGGCTCAATATGCCTATTGGTTTTTGTTTGCGTGTAACCGGCCATGTAATCAATACAAAGCACTTTTTTGTGGGCTATGCCATTCAATATGGTTTGGATATGGTCGTTATTGTTTACGCGGCGCTGTATCTGGCTTTTCAGTACCTCAATACTACCATCCATGCTTTCCAGCAGGTCTTTCTCGGAGGTTTTAAGAATGGCACGGATCTTATACATGGCCGATTTATGTTGCGCGGCCGTAGAGGTATCCGTCATTTGCTCCACAAACTTCTCGGCGGTTAAAAAAGCGGTGGCTTCTTCGCGGGTAAACATAATGGGCGGCAGGCGGTAACCATCAACCAATGAATACCCTACACCAGCTTCGCCAATAATGGGCACCCCGGCTTCTTCTAACGACCGTACATCGCGGTAAACCGTACGCAGGCTGATGTTAAACCTGGCGGCAACATCACTCGCCTTTACCACCCTGCGGGTTTGCAGCTGTATTAAAATGGCTGATATACGGTCGATACGGTTCATAGCCACAAAATAAGCAAAAACTAAGTACCTTAGCATAATTATTAGATAATTATGGCCGACCAAACACAAGATAAGATCATCACTCTTGAGCAGTATTACGACCCCATGCTGGCTCACATTATCCGGACCCGGCTGGAGGATAACGGCATCTCCTGTTTTATTGCCGATGATAACATCATATCAGCCAACCCCATATACAGTAATGCTGTGGGCGGCATCAAACTTAAAATATTTGAACGCGACCTGGAGCGCTGCCGCGAAATACTTGCCCAGGAGGGCGACTTGCATGAGCAAGACCATCACGAGATAGACGAAGAAACCAACACAGCAGTTGTTTGCCCTTACTGCGGATCGACCAATGTGCGTTATGGCGCCGCTACAGAAAGAAAATCGCACTGGTTTGTAGCCTTGCTTTTTGTTTTAATATCGGCGTTCCCGCTTTATGCACGTAAGGCCTGGCATTGCTTTAATTGCCAGCGGGATTTTGAGTAAGTCGGTCTACTCGACCTATTGTATCAAAGATGATACATTGAAACATATTATTAGCCTATCATTATATTTATCCTCATGTACGATCGCCGCAAATTCCTGAAATTAACCGCTGTAACTGCTTCTTTAACAGCCATATCAAAATATGCCCCTGCAATGCCTGCAATTAAGGCAGCCGCTAAGAATTTACCCATTGTGATCTCTACCTGGGACTTTGGTGTTGCAGCCAATAAAGAAGCCTGGAAAACGCTTGAAAAAGGCGGTCGCGCGTTAGATGCTGTAGAAGCCGGTGTAAAGATCCCCGAGGCTGATATGAATAACCATACCGTTGGTCGCGCCGGTTACCCCGACCGCGATGGCAAGGTTACCCTTGATGCCTGTATTATGGACGAGTTTGGCAACTGCGGATCGGTTGCTGCTATGGAGAATATAGCCCACCCTATTTCTGTAGCGCGTTTGGTGATGGAAAAAACGCCTCACGTAATGCTGGTTGGCGATGGCGCTACACAATTCGCCGTTGAACAAGGCTTTAAAAAAGAAAAACTGCTCACACCTGAATCATACACCGCATGGCAAAAATGGCTTAAAACAGCAAAATATTCGCCTGTTTTAAATATTGAGAACAAACAACACCGCCCGGGCAGTAAATACAACCACGATACCATTGGTATGCTGGCCATTGATGCTAAAGGCAATATAAGTGGTGCCTGCACTACCAGCGGCATGGCCTTTAAACTGCATGGCCGCGTAGGCGACAGCCCTATTATTGGGGCAGGCCTTTATGTAGATAACGAGGTTGGCGGCGCTACATCAACCGGTGTGGGCGAAGAAGTGATCCGTAACGTAGGCAGCTTTTTGGTGGTTGAACTGATGCGCCAGGGCTATTCGCCAGAGGATGCCTGCAAAGAGGCCGTAAACCGGATCATCAAAAAGAAACCCGAAACCGCTAAGGAGATACAGGTTGGCTTTTTGGCCATCAACAAAAAAGGCGAATATGGCGCTTATGCCATACAGGAAGGATTTTCGTTTGCGGTATGCGACGAAAAACAGCAAGACCTGCTGATACCGGGCAAAAGCTTTTATAAAGAAAAAAAATAACTATCGTACTGATTTAAAACATATTACACATAAATAAGGTTTTCATAAACCATAACCCCTGCTATGCGCTATGAACCATAAGCCATTACCCGTAATACTCGAAGTTTGTTCCAACTCGGCCACATCGGCAATTGCCGCGCAGGAAGGTGGCGCTGCAAGGGTAGAACTTTGCGAAAACCTTGCCGAAGGGGGTACTACCCCATCATACGGGCAAATAATACTGGCACGTAAACACTTACATATTAAACTTTATGTGCTGATACGCCCGCGTCGTGGCGATTTCCTCTACACCGACCTGGAGTTTGAAGTAATGCAGGCCGACATCCGTACCTGTATTGAAGCGGGTTGCGATGGCGTGGTGATCGGCATACTGAAGGCCGACGGCTCTGTGGATAAGGAACGTTGCACCGAACTGGTGCGCCTTGCCCGCCAATGGGGCCTTGGCGTTACCTTTCACCGGGCTTTTGATATGTGTGCCGACCTGTTCCAGGCCCTTGAAGACATTATTGAGATAGGTTGCGAACGTATCCTTACATCGGGCGGCAAAAGCACCGCTATGGAAGGCGCTACCGTTATTGCGCACCTTATGGAAAAAGCTGCAGGCCGCATTACTATTATGCCCGGCAGCGGTATCACCGAAAACAACGTGGCCGATCTGGTACACTTTACCGGCGTTACCGAAGTGCATTCATCGGCCCGCGTTACAATTGAAGGCGGTATGCAATACAAAAACGACCATATATTGCTTACAGGTGGCTTTACCGACGAATATAGCGTTGATGTAACCAGCCCTGACCGGGTTAAGGAGATCCTGAAAAGGGCAAATGGCTAACTATTGAATTAAGCCTTTGCAACTTGTTTTGTTCCACTAAAAAATGGAACAAGTGGAACAAATGGAACATATTAGCAATCAAGCTATTAACGTTTTTATTTTTACGCTCTATCTCTGTCTCTTATACACATCT
>NZ_LGEK01000082.1 GCF_001636615.1 Mucilaginibacter sp. L294
CTATCCCTCCCGCTAAATACTCCTTAACTACTTTCCGCTTAAATCCCTCTGCATAGTGTCGCCGGGCTTCATTAATGTTCTTCTTCATTTAGTTTACTTTTATGTAAACTCATTTCAGGACAAGACAGTCGAAAAAAGGCTAAAAAATCCCTCGTTTGCCGGTGCTGATTTTGTTCCATTTCTCAAAAAAGTGGAACAAAATCTCGTTTTTATAAATTATTGATTGTGAGCGCTTAAGGTGGTAGTCGTAAAGTATTTGTTGAGCTACTGACAAGATCTTGTCAGTGTTAATCGCCTCATTATCAGTATTGTTCCGTTTGTTCCACTTGTTCCATTTCTGAATGGAACAAAACGAAATGAGCTTAGTGTTTAAGCATCTTCTTTGTTACCTCCAGTCCGCTGGTTAAGGCCGCCTCAACGGTGCCCATGGCAGTGCCGTCATACAGGTATTCGCCCGCGAAATATATGGTATCCTCAACGGGCGTATTCAATACTTTGCGTGCCTTAGGCGCCTTAACGGTATCATAAGCGTATGAGCCACGGGTAAATGGATCGGCCGTCCAGTTCATAATTCGGTAAGCTATGAGTTTGCCTTTCAGCTCAATAAAATCTATCTTGAAGATCTGTGCTAACGATTGCAGGCCTTGCTCTAACACTTCGGTATCGGGCGTAGTGGTTTTATCAGCCGCTGCCGGGCCGCCTATCCAACCCGTAAGTACGGTGGAGTGGTCGGGCACCTGTGTCCACCAGGTAGGGATCTCTTCATCGCTAAACAGGTAGCCTATTTTGTCGACGTTTTTGCCGGCCATTTCCTGGCTTTGCTTATCCAGCCAAAAAGCGGTATCAAATTCAAATAGCAGCTTTATAACTGCACCAAAACCCATTTGCTGTATAGCTTGGGTATGTTTGGGTATTTCGGGTGTAAAGCTAATAGCGCCTGTTTCGCCTTGTGCGGCCTGTAGTACGCCCAATGGCGTAGCTATCAATAATTGCCCGGCTTCGTAAATGGCGCCGTCAGCTGTAGTAACTTTTACAGATCCCTTTTCCCACCCAATCTCTTTTACCACAGCGTTTAGAAAGATCTCGCCGCTGCTGGCCCTGCACTCGTTAGCAAGGTAACTGATCATGCTGCAATAACCGCCATCAACCCGGTGCTGGGCATCCATCTCCTCGTGCTGCCATTCGTTACGCAGGGCAAAAGCGGCAGCCTTGCGCGGGTCGGCAGTGTCATAACCGGATACATAGCTCCATACCGAGCTCCGCAGCTCGGCATACTTATCGCCGGGGAATTCCTGCTCTATAAAGTCCCATACGTTGGTATCTTCTTTTAGCTCATTTAGTTTTTTGATGAGCAGGTCCCAGTCCTCTATCACCATGCTGTTCTCCTTAAATTCGCCCTTTTCATAGCGCCACATTTCGGCATTGGCGCTGCGGTAACCTATACCCGCTTCTTTTAATAGATTAAGGGTAAGGGGCAGGTCGCCGTGTACAAATTCGGCACCCAGCTCGGTATCCTTAAAAAAAGATTCATCGCTTAAAGTGTGGATACGCCCACCTATGCGGTTGCGGGCTTCTAATACAGTAACCTGTTTGCCGGCTTTGCTAAGGGTACGCGCGGCCATTAAGCCGGCTGCCCCGGCCCCGATTATTAAGATCTTGTTTTTCATACGGAGGTATTGCAAGGTAAAAGTTATGTGCGGAAGATGCAAGGGTAAGCCTTACCCCGTGTAAACTTTACACATCAAATTAAATATGCTGATTGTTTCTCTTATTTTAGCCAAAACTATTGCAGGCCAATACTGTACCCATATAGCAATGAAAGAATATTTTAAGGTTGACGAGTGGAAGATCATCGAAGAGGGTTTCGACCCGCATTACAATAAGGTTGCCGAAAGCGTTTTTAGCCTGGGTAACGGCCGTATGGGGCAGCGCGCCAACTTTGAGGAAGCTTACAGTGGCGATACCTTGCAGGGTAATTACGTGGCGGGGGTTTACTATCCAGATAAAACTCGCGTGGGGTGGTGGAAAAACGGCTACCCCGAATACTTCGCCAAAGTTTTAAATGCAGCCAACTGGATTGGCATTGATGTTTGGATAGGCGATGAACAGCTCGACCTGGCTAAATGCGAGGTGCTGAGTTTCCGCCGCGAGCTGAACATGAAGGAAGGCTATCTGCAAAGGAATTTCAGGGCCAAAACGGCCTCGGGTAAGGAAATTGAGGTGAAAAGTATCCGTTTTTGCAGCATCGTGGATGATGAATGCGGCGTTATAAAGTATACGCTTACCCCGTTAAATTTTGAGGGTGAAATTGCTTTAACCCCATTTATAGATGGTGATATCGTAAACAAAGATTCAAACTACGATGAGAAGTTTTGGGATGAGGTAAGTAAAGCGACAGATAGCGATAAGGGTTATGTACAGCTGCGCACCAAAAAGACTGGGTTCGAAGTTGCTACCGCCATGAAATTTACCATTGAGCAGGATGGCAAGCCGGTGAATATCAAATCAAACCCTATCCAAAAAGAAAAATATATAGCTGCGGAAGTAAAGCTGCAAGCCAGGCAAGGGCAAAGCATTACACTAACAAAATACACCGCTAACCTGTCGTCACAAAACCATCCGGCTGCAGAGCTGGCAAATCTTTCTGGCGAGCTGCTAAAAGTTATTGCCGCCAAAGGTTTCGATGTCCTGCTTGCCGAGCATACTGCTGCCTGGGCCGAAAAGTGGAAGCATAATGATATTATTATAGAGGGCGATGCCGCCGCGCAGCAGGGCATCCGTTTTAACATATTCCAGCTAAATCAAACCTATACCGGCGAGGATGACCGCCTGAACATTGGCCCCAAAGGTTTTACCGGCGAAAAATATGGGGGCTCTACTTATTGGGATACCGAGGCATATTGTGTGCCTTTCTACCTGGCGACGGCAGATCAAAAAGTAGCCCGTAACCTGCTGTTGTATCGCTATAAACAACTGGGTAAAGCTATTGATAATGCCAAACTGCTTGGCTTTAAAGATGGTGCGGCCTTATACCCTATGGTTACCATGGATGGCACCGAATGCCATAACGAGTGGGAGATAACCTTCGAGGAGATCCACCGTAACGGCGCCATTGCCTTTGCTATTTTTAACTACGTGCGTTATACCGGCGACGAAGCTTACCTGACCGATTACGGATTAGAAGTGCTGATCGCCATTTCACGCTTTTGGGCGCAGCGGATCACTTGGTCGGCCGAGCGGCAGCAGTATGTAATGCTGGGCGTTACCGGGCCAAACGAGTACGAGAACAACGTAAATAATAACTGGTACACCAGTACCATTGCCGTTTGGTGTTTAAAATATACTATCGAAGCTATTGGCAAGGTAAAACAAGCCAGCCAAGCCAAATACAACGATCTGGCTGCTAAAATAACTTTCAGGGAAGAGCAGGAGTGTGAGAAGTTCGCTGATATTATCGGCAAAATGTATTTCCCTCATGACGATAAGCTGCAGATATTTTTACAACAAGACGGCTACCTGGATAAAGAACAGATATTGGTGAAAGACCTGCCCGCTTCCGAGCGGCCGTTGGTGCAAAAGTGGAGCTGGGACAGGATATTGCGTTCGGTATTTATCAAACAAGCAGATGTATTGCAAGGACTATACTTTTTTGAGGATAATTACGATATGGATACCATCCGCAGGAATTATGATTTTTATGAACCGCGTACGGTGCATGAGTCGTCGCTCTCGCCCTGTGTACACGCTATATTAGCCGCTAAGCTGGGCGATATTGAACGCGCCTATCAGTTTTACCTGCGCACATCAAGATTGGATATAGACGATTATAACAACGATACCGATGATGGGTGCCACATCACCTCAATGGCAGGCACATGGATGGCCGTAGTGGAAGGTTTTGGTGGCATGCGGGTGAGGGATGGTGTGTTATCTTTTAATCCTTTATTACCTGCCGAATGGAAAGCATTGTCGTTCCAAATTGGGTTTAGAGGTGTTTTATTCAGCGTTAAAGTAAGCAAGGGTAAAATACACATCAAAACAGACGCTAAAAAACCTGTAATAGTTAAAGTAAACGGATCAGAGGTAAGCATTAACAATAATGTGTCCTTAGATTTGCCGGAATAATAGAGCTTTTCATGCTGAGGAACGAAGCCTCTAATCGCCGATATGCAAATCATTTAGGCATAGTTTGCTAATAGATTCTTCACTACGTTCAGAATGACAAATATTTAAATCAATTAAATGCCCAATCATAAATTAACGATTTACCAGCTGCTACCACGCTTATTCGGCAATAAGAACACTACCAATAAATTTTACGGTTCTGTTGAAGAGAACGGCGTAGGTAAGCTGAACGATATTACGGATAAAGCCCTGGCCGAGATCAATGCAATGGGTTTTACCCATGTTTGGTACACGGGTGTAATAGAGCACGCCACCATGACGGATCATTCCAAATACGGTATTAAAGTAGACGACCCCGATGTGGTAAAAGGCCGGGCAGGTTCGCCTTATGCTATAAAAGACTATTACGATATCGCTACCGATCTGGCTGTTGATGCAGAGTTCCGAATTTCGGAGTTTAAAGAATTAGTTGGCCGTACGCATCAAAACAAGATGAAGGTGATCATCGATTTTGTGCCGAACCACGTGGCGCGTACCTATGCATCAGATGTAAAACCTGATGGTGTGCGCGATTTTGGGGAGGATGATGATAACACCATGAATTTTTCTCCCGATAACGACTTTTATTATATCCCCGGGCAGCCGTTTATTGTACCGGGTGGTTACAACCCCGGCGGCGATGAATTTACCTCGCCATTAAAAGATGGTAAGTTTGACGAGTTCCCGGCAAAGGCAACAGGCAATGATGTGTTTAACCCTGCGCCTACCATAAATGATTGGTTCGAAACCATTAAGCTTAACTATGGCGTTTATTACCTGGATGGTAAAAAGTCGTATTTTGACCATGTCCCTCCGCTTTGGCATAAAATGCATCATATTTTAACCTACTGGGCGCAAATGGGGGTAGATGGTTTCCGTTGCGATATGATTGAGATGGTGCCGGTTGAATTTTGGGCATGGCTCATCCCTAAAATAAAAGCTACTTTTCCTGATATGATATTCATCGGCGAAGCCTATGATAAGGATCAGTATTACAACTACATCCATAACGGCGGGTTCGATTACCTGTATGATAAAGTGGGCCTGTATGATGCTATCCGCAGGTTAACCTGCGCTGAGCCCGGTGCATCTACCTGGGAAATAAACGCCGTGTGGAACAACCATTGCAAAGGCATCGACGAGCACATGCTGCGCTTTATGGAGAACCACGATGAGCAGCGTATAGCCAGCCGTTTTTTTGCAGGTGATGCGGCGCTGGCCATACCGGGCATGATTGTAAGCGCTACATTGGCAACGGGCCCGGTAATGATCTACTCGGGGCAGGAGGCAGGCGAACCTGCCGAAGGCGAGATGGGCTTTAGCGGCGATGATGGCCGTACCACCATTTTTGATTATTGGGGGGTGCCCACACATCAGCAATGGATGAATAACGGTGCTTTTGATGGTGCAAACCTTACATCGACACAAAAAGAACTTCGTGAGTTTTACAGCAAATTATTAAATATTGTAAAAGACAGCGAAGCCTTAAGCAACGGCGAATTTTACGAACTGATGATAGATAACGAGCATCAGCCCGGCTTTGATACCATGCTATACATTTACCTGCGATACACGGCTAACCAAAAAGTGTTAGTAATAGCCAACTTTAACCGTGCCGAACGTGCCCTCAATATACAGCTGCCTGTGGAATTGATTGCACAATTTGGCTTAAGCGGGGCGCATAATTTTACAGATTTGTTAAGTGACGGTACATTTGATACTGCCGACATATATGCCGGTATACCTGTTGTTGTTAATGGCAGTAGCGGTTTATTGCTAAATTTGTAATTCTGCCCCAAAATAAGGAAACGGGAGTTTTTTGGCGTAATTATGGCTTGAAAATTCAGGAAATAATCGTTTATTAGCTGTTACCAATAAATTAGCTGATGTAGTAATTTATGTTTATCGCGCTTTGGCAGATGAGCATATATTGAATTTGAATTTTAATATGGCAGAAAATATACCTGACCCCAACCCGGAACTGATAACAGCAAAGTTGCTGCAGGTGGAGGAGATGTTAGTTGAGGATGAAGAGTTTCACCACTTAAATAACCCGGCCGATGGCATAAAACCCATCGTAAAAAAATACCTGGGCATACCCAATCATGCAGAACAACTTGGCAATAAAATATTCTTTACCGATGGCGATGCCAAAGTAGAGGTTCTGATAGTTACGAACGAGATCGTCCGTGTGCGTTTAGCACCACACAGCGTTTTCCTGGAAGAGTTCTCATATGCGGTGCCACAACTACCGCAAAAAGCAGTTGAGTTTACCCTGCTGGAAAACGAAACGGAGTTTCGCGTATCTACACCGGCCATTAATTGCCACATCCGCAAGCAGGATTTCTTTATCTCTTTCTCGGATAAGAACGATCACGTAACCAGTGCTGATGCGGTGCCGATGCACTGGGAAGAAAACACCCAGTTTGGTGGCTACTATGTATTCTGTACCAAAACTTGCGAGCAGGAGGAAAGTTTCTTTGGCCTTGGCGATAAGGCTACCGAGTTTAACCTGCGCGGCAAACGCTTAAAAAACTGGAACACCGATGCCTATTCGTTCGGTTTTAACCAGGATCCGTTGTACCGTTCCATCCCATTCTATATCAGCGTAAGCGACAATATTGCCCACGGGATATTTTTTGATAATACCTTTAAGGCGCATTTTGATTTTGGCGGCGAAGACCCTACCAAAACCAGTTTTTGGGCTGATGGGGGCGAGCTGCAATATTATTACATCCACGGCCCGCATATGATGGATGTGGTGAAAAACTACCACCTATTAACAGGTACGCACCCTATGCCGCCGCTTTGGGCGCTTGGTTACCACCAGTGCCGCTGGAGCTATTATCCCGAAAATAAGGTAAGGGTAATTGCAAACGGTTTCCGCCAGAACAGGATCCCATGCGATGGTATTTACCTGGATATTGACTACATGGACGGCTACCGTTGTTTTACATGGAGCCCTAAATATTTCCCTAACCCTAAAAAAATGATTGCCGACCTGGCCGCTAACGGTTTTAAAACCGTGGTGATCATTGATCCGGGCATCCGTGTGGATGATAATTATTCGGTATTTAAAGAGGGTAAGGAAAAAAAATACTTCTGCCGCCGTTGCGATGATTACTTTATGGAAGGCCACGTATGGCCGGGCCGCTGCCAGTTCCCCGATTTTACAAACCCCGAGGTACGCGCCTGGTGGGGCGACCTGTTCGACGACCTTGTTGAAACTGGCGTAGCCGGCGTTTGGAACGATATGAACGAGCCTGCTGTATTTGGATCGGGCACGTTCCCGGATGATGTGCGCCACCAGTATGATGGGTATCGCGGGTCGCACCGTAAGGCGCACAACGTTTACGGTATGCAAATGGTACGCGCAACGTACGAAGGGTTGCGCAAGCAAATGAAGAATAAGCGCCCGTTCACTATCACACGTGCGGGTTACTCAGGCGTTCAGCGCTACTCGTCTGTTTGGACGGGCGATAACGTAGCATCATGGGAGCACCTCAAACTTGGTAACATCCAGCTGCAAAGGCTCTCTGTTTCGGGTATTTCTTTCTGCGGAACAGATATTGGCGGCTTTAGTGGCGAGCCTGATGGCGAACTGTTTACCCGCTGGATCCAGATGGGCACCTTCTCTCCGTTTATGCGCGCGCACTCTGCCGGTGATACCAAGGAGCGCGAGCCATGGAGCTTTGGCGAGCCATTCACATCCATCAACCGTAAGTACATCGAACTTCGATACAAGCTATTACCTTATTTATATTCAGCCTTTTGGGAGCATCACCGTTATGGTTTCCCAATATTAAGGCCGGTTGTAATGCAAGAGCAGGAAGTTGTTTCTAACCATTTCCGCCAGGATGAATTTACCTACGGAGATAAAATATTGATTTGTCCTGTGCTTGAACCCGGACAGAAAAGCCGCAAAGTTTACCTGCCAAAAGGCACTTGGTACGATTTCTGGACGCTTGAAATGGTAGAAGGCGGTAAAGAGGTTGTAGTACAAACACCGTTAGATGTGATGCCTATCTTCGTAAAAGCAGGGTCTGTTATCCCCGAATACCCGGTAATGCAATACACAGGCGAAAAAGAAATAGAAGAAGTTAAGCTGAATATTTACTACAGCGATTACGAGGTAAACTCGTTCCTGTTTGAAGATTACGGCGAAACCTTTGCTTACGAGCAGGACATATACCTGGAAAAGAAATTTGTAGTAAAGGGCGATGCAGATAAGTTAACCATTAAACAAAGCATGGAAGGTTTATACACCCCACGCTATGAAGGCTATCATATTAAGCTGAACGGCTTGCCATTTAAACCAACAAAAATTGTGGCCGATGGTAAAGAAATTGCAACCATCAATTCCAATCCCGATAAAACCTACGAGTTTAAATTTAGTAAGAATTTTAAACAGATAGAGATATTTAAATAGGGCTTAGATTTTTAACCACAGAGTACACAAAGTTTTTGCACAAAGGTCACTAAGAGTTTGTCTTATACCAATGTTCAATCTCTGTGTACTTTGTGGTTTTTCTTTGTGCCCCTTGTGGTTAAATCGCTTTTATATAAACATCTGCCATTATTGTATGTTCAATAATGATATATTTGATACATGAGGGAGTAACATCCTGAAACCAATTTAACCTATACGTACCAACAGCTATTTACTATGGCAAAGAAAACTTTAAAACCCGATGCTGCCCTGCCGGAATCAAAACCTGTAAAGGCGAAGAAAGAAACTAAGCCAAAAGCTGCTAAGGAAGCCAACCCGAACACAGAGGATGCCCCTGTCGCTAAAAAAGTGGTTGCAAAAAAAGCTGCCGGTGAAAAGCCCGTTGCCAAAAAAGCTGCTGCTCCAAAGAAATCGAAACCGCTGGAAATCATTGAGAATAAAAGCGACTTAAAAGCCGTTGAACCATACAGCCGCTTTACCGATTTTGATATCGATCTGTTTAAATCGGGTAAACACTTTAAGCTTTACGAAAAACTGGGTTCGCACGTGATAGAGCATAAGGGCGTTGTAGGTACCTACTTTGCTGTATGGGCGCCAAACGCGCAGTACGTAGCCGTAATAGGTAATTTTAATGGTTGGAATAAGGGGGCTCATTCGCTAAACTATCGCTGGGATGCCTCGGGTATCTGGGAAGGCTTTATTCCTAACATCGGCGTTGGCGAAACCTATAAATATTATATCAAATCATCAACAGGCGAAGACCTGGAAAAAAGCGACCCTTTTGCCTTACGCTGGGAATTGCCCCCTCGCACAGCATCTATAGTGGCCGATACTTTTTATGAGTGGGACGATAAACAATGGATGGCCGATCGCCATCAACATAACGCTTTAGATAAACCATATTCGGTTTACGAAATGCACCTGGGCTCGTGGGCGCGCAGCCCCGAAAGCCCCGAAGAATTTTTAAGCTACAGGCAGCTTGCCGAAACATTGGTGCCTTACGTTAAGGAAATGGGCTTTACGCACGTAGAGTTTATGCCTTTAATGGAGCATCCATATTACCCAAGCTGGGGTTACCAGATCACGGGTTTCTTCGCGGCCTCATGCCGTTACGGCACCCCGCAGGACCTGATGTACCTGGTAGAGCAGTTCCACAAAGCTGGGATAGGCGTTATACTGGATTGGGTGCCTTCGCATTTCCCCGGTGATGCGCATGGCCTGTACAATTTTGACGGTACGCATCTTTATGAACATGCCGACTTGCGCAAGGGCTTCCATCCGGACTGGAAATCATACATTTTTAATTACGACCGTAACGAGGTACGCGCATTTTTAATAAGCAACGCTTTATTTTGGTTAGAAAGATATCATATAGATGGTTTACGTGTAGATGCAGTAGCATCCATGCTTTACCTGGATTACTCGCGCAACCACGGCGAATGGGAACCGAACGTATTTGGCGGTAACGAAAATTTGGAAGCCATATCCTTCCTTAAGGAGTTTAACGCTACTGTTTATAGCAACTTCCCCGATGTGCAAACCATCGCCGAGGAGTCTACATCATTCACGGGTGTTAGTCGCCCTGTTTTTACCGGCGGCCTGGGCTTTGGCATGAAATGGATGATGGGCTGGATGCACGATACGCTTGATTATTTCGCGCACGATCCTGTGCATCGGAAATACCACCAAAACCAGCTCACGTTTAGCATGGTATATGCCTTTACCGAAAACTTTATGCTGCCTTTCTCGCATGATGAGGTGGTATATGGTAAAGGATCTATGCTGAATAAAATGCCCGGCGACGACTGGCAAAAGTTTGCTAACCTGCGTTTGCTGTATAGCTTTATGTTTACCCACCCCGGCACCAAGCTGATGTTTATGGGTAGCGAGTTTGGGCAGGTAGCGGAATGGGATTTTCAAAAATCGTTAGACTGGCACCTGCTTGAACATATGAGCCACCAAGGCATAAAAGAAGCTGTGAAGGCTATAAATCAGTTATACAAGTCTGAACCCGCACTTTATGAAAAAGCATTTGAGTGGACAGGTTTTGAATGGATTGATGCCGGTAACCTCGACGATTCTGTTTTGGCCTACATCCGTAAAGGGGCAGACAGGGACAATGACCTTGTAGTAGTATTGAACATGACACCGGTACCGCATTATAACTACCGTATAGGCGTACCTGCCGCAGGCGAATGGCAGGAAATCTTTAACTCTGATGCGGAGAGATTCTGGGGTAGTGGCCTCATTAACTTTGACCCGGTTGCATCAGAAGCTACCAGTTGGCATGGAAAAGATAATTCAATAAGCATTACCACACCGCCGCTGGGTGCAGCTATATTTAAAAAAGTATCCGGCAAAGCCGAAAAGAAAAAATCTAAAAAAGCTTAAAAAACTATGGCCGGTAAGTTTTTCTATTTGTATTTAGTTGGGGGCAGTGTTGCCCTTGCCTTGCTGATATATAGTATCATTGTTGCCTACCCGGCAATAAATGCAAGCGGTGCGTTGTTTTATGTAATACCAACCGTATTGTTATACTACATGGCCTATAAAACATGGCATGTGAAGAATGATAGCGAGTTGATGTAATACCCACCTTGTCATGCTGAACATCGTGAAACATCTAATCGCCGACATACACGTTGTACATTAGATCCTTCGCTCTCGCTCAGGATGACAAATTAGGCCTATAGAAATCATGTCCGTTTTAACAGCGACCGAGAACCATACGATCCCAAGTTACCCTTTAGTGACCATTGATGGCGGCAAACCCACCATGATAGAGGTGCATGAGGCTAATGGCGTTGATGTTATTATAGAGGATGCTTTCCTGCTTCCTCACCGTAAAGATTATTACTTTTTCGCATTTATTGAGCAGGGGAGTAGCCGCCATTGGATCGATTTTATGTCTTATATTGTAAAGCCCGGGCATTTTTATTTTACCGTTCCGCAACAGGTTCACCTAAAAGAAGAAAGCACGCCCGTAAAAGGGTATATAGCCGGTTTTACCGAAGAGTTTTTATTGCTGGAAGAAAACCGGATGCTACGCCAGTTACCCGTTATACAAAACCCCGCGGGTGCTCACGAACTGGTGTTAAGCGAAATCGACATTACATATATTAAAGATGTTATGCATAAGATGACCGCCGAATACAATGCGGATGGTATTTGGCAAAAACAAATGCTTGCATCCTGGCTACGGGTGTTGATTATATATTTGAGCCGTTTGTATACCGAGCAATTTGGTGAGAGCAAGATCACCAAAAATCATTGCGTACTCAAAAACTTCCAGGAACTGATAGGGGAGCGCCATACTCAACAGCATGATGTTGCGGCTTATGCCAACCTGCTTAACCTTACGCCCGGCTACCTTAACGATGTTGTAAAACAGCAAAGTGGTAAAACAGCTATAAGTCATATCCACAATCGTTTGGTAGTCGAAGCAAAACGTAAGTTACTACATACCGATCTTTCTGTTAAGCAAATAGCTGATGAACTTGGTTTTGAGGATTCTGCGTACTTTAACCGTTTCTTTAAACGCCTTACCGAGAGCACCCCAATGGCGTTCCGCCAGCAAATCCGTGAAATGTACAGTTAATGCCCTGCTATGTGCAGTGGAACAATATTTGCAACACCTTAGTTTTGCTATATGAAAAAACAGACCGTATTAATTACCGGTGCCAATAAAGGTATTGGCCTGGAAACCGCCCGTCAACTGGCAAATGCCGGTTACCATATATTTTTGGGTTGCCGCGATAAACAGCGGGGCGATGAGGCTGTATCGCTACTGCACAGCGAAGGTTTAACTGATGTTGAACTGATATTGATAGATGTTGTGAACGAGCAATCGGTACAACAGGCTCATGATGAAGTGGCCAAACGTGTAGATTATCTTGATGTGCTTATCAATAATGCAGGTATCCCCGGAGATTTCCCTCAGCCGGCTACCAACACCCCTGATGAAACTTTTAAACAGGTTTTTGAAGTGAACCTTTTCAGCGTGGCGCGCGTAGTGAGGGTTTTTGTACCCCTGATGCAAAAAGCGCCAAACCCAAGGATTGTTAACGTAACATCAGACCTTGGCTCGCTTGCCCTGCACAGCGACCCTACATGGAGGCATTACGATGTTAAAACTGCTGCGTACGGCCCATCTAAAAGTGCATTAAATGGTTATACCATTGCTTTGGCTTATGAGCTGAAAAACTTTAGAGTGAACGCTGTAAACCCGGGTTACACCAAAACGGACTTTAATAACAACCAGGGATATAAAACTGTTGAAGAAGGCGCAGCACCAATTGCTAAATACGCCATGATTGATAAAGATGGCCCAACCGGCAGTTATTTTAGTGATTATGGCGTTACGCCGTGGTAAGGTGGGTTGTTATGCTGATTGATAAAGCCCCGCTGGGCAATGACATTGCCCGGCGGGGCTTTGAAGGGAAAAGCCCTGCCCGTTATGTGATTCTATAGGCTCAGCACCCTATCTAAAACCTGTTATGGGTAGCGAGCGTGAAAGATCTATTGACGAGGTGCATATGGCGGTTAGCTGCATCATGCTCGTTCAGTATAACAATTCAAACCCTGTATGCTGCCTGTGGTGGCGCAATTTTTCCAGTATTGAATAATAGGAAAATGCTGATTTTCAGTATATTGCCAGCGTTCACGAGTGTTCACGTTCACAGCAGTGAACGTGAACACTTCAGGGTTTTGAGAGCGGATTGGAGCGGTTGAGGGCGTTTAAAAGCCGGTTTTAGGTGGTATTTATTTAGGTTCCACAAGCTCATTATGACATATTTACTAACTGCACATCATTGTGTAGCGTAGCAATCTTCGACACTCTTGTCGCCGACTTTTCTATCGAAGATTGCTTCGTACCTCGCAATGACACGCTTTTTTAGGTTGTCATAATAATTGAGTGGTTGGCTTATTCCTTCTCCAATATTCTCTTAGTATCCTCCAGCTTTTCCATTTCCTCTTTTGGTAAAACGGGGTATTCCAGTTTCATATCCTTTAAGGTTTGCAGGATAATGGTTGATATGGCTATTCGGGTAAACCATTTTTTATCGGCAGGTACAACATACCAGGGGTTATCATTTGTGCTGGTTTGTTTAATGGCGATTTCATAAGCTTTCATGTAATCGCCCCATAATTGGCGCTCCTGGATATCACCCGACGAGAACTTCCAGTTCTTCTCAGGGTCGGCAATGCGTTTTAAAAAGCGTTTCTTTTGCTCGTCTTTTGATAGGTGGAGGAAGAATTTAACAATCACTGTTCCATTGGCACTCAGGTGTTTTTCAAAATTGCGGATGCTTTCATACCGCTTGTCCCAGAATTTTTTGCCGATATCTTTTACTTTGGTAATGCCGGGAATGTTCTCTTTTAGTATAAACTCGGGGTGTACTTTGGTAACCAGCACGTTTTCGTAATGTGAGCGATTATGGATGCCGATGCGGCCACGCTCGGGCAGGGCTTTGTAATGCCGCCATAAAAAATCGTGTTCATAATCCTCGCTGGTTGGCTGCTTAAAGCTGTACACCTGGCAGCCCTGCGGGTTTAAGCCCGACATGGTATGCGCAATAGCGCTATCCTTGCCTGCGGCATCCATCGCCTGGAAAATAATAAGCAGTGAATGCCCGTTAGCTGCGTATAGTTCTGTTTGAAGTTTGGCGGTGTCTTTAATCAGGTCAACAAGCAACTCGTCTGCGGTTTCTTTTTCATATCCAGCGCTGTCGCCTGTATCGTATTTATCTAACGAAAAATTTTTAGTGTTGCTGATCTTAAAGCGGTTGATGATATCTTTCATAAGCATTATAATAAGCAAGGGAGTAGCAGAAAGGTTTTAAAAATTGATAGACTTTAGGTTATATACGTACTAATTAAAATATTGGTCAATAACAGTTACAGCAGCATTTAAGCCATCTTCTTTTTCAATTTCCCCGCCAATAGCATTTATATTTTTAGCTACCCCAGGGGTTTGAACATATTCGATGGCCTTTAGTAAATTTTGGGTAGTTAATTGCTTAAAAGGAATATGTGTGCCGAGGTGCTTTTTCCGGATGATATCTCCCCACCAGGGCTGGTCGCCAAAAATAGAAACAATAATTAAAGGGAGTTTAGCTTTTAACACAGCAGCAACTGTGCCGGCACCACCATGCACAATTGCACAATTACATTGCGGAAAAAGCCATTCATGATAGATATAGTCTACCTCGAATAAGTTAGGATGAGCTTTAAGATTAGACACAACCGACCATCCTCTGCAAAAGATAACTCTTAACCCTGTAACGGCAACAATTTTGTTTAAAATGTCGCCAAGCAACTCTGGGTCAGGTATTGGCATGCTTCCAAAACCTACATAAACAGGTTTTTCGCCGGCGTTTAACCAATGGAGTAATTTATCCGGTGGTTTATCAATACCCCGGCTTTCCCGTATTTTTTTGGGGACGAAAAGGAACCCTGTTACAAGGCTATTATTATTCCAATCCAACGGTTGAGGGATTAGCTGCGGACTAAACCCGTGTATATTTAAAATATTGTCGTTAACAACCTTATTAAGCGGATTGATTTTACAAACCGGCAGGCCAAGGCTTTGGCGAAACGTGTTCAGGTCTTTTTTATTGAACTGCCAGAAAAAATAGCGCACCAGGTGATGGCTGAACAAGTTGTAATAAGGCGAATCAAAAAAGGCTAACCCCGCAAATGGGAATGCTTTGGTAGGGACGGAAGGAGGATTAAGCTGCACTATTCCCCATTTTTTATTCAGTTTTTCTGCAACTGCCTGCACCCATATAATAGATAATACATTAGAAATTAAAATATCAGCCTGCTCGCTGCCTTTTAAAACGTCGCGGCTAACCCGTGCCTGAATTTCCCTGCTGCCCTTTTGCATATATCGCATCAACGAAAATGTATTCCCTGATCTGAGCACCCTTAATGCTTCGGGAGTGTATAACAACTTTTCGGAATCGCCATAAAGCGCATGAAATGTAATGCCATAACTTTCAACAAGATCATTGAAATTTTGCGGGGCAAGTAATGTAACCCGGTGCCCTTTTTCAATTAAACCTAACGCGAGGGCTATATAAGGCATAACATCTCCCCGTGTTCCGTAGGTAATTAGCGCGTAGTGCATTTGTTAAGGTTTAATATGCTGCAAATTAAATTTTTAAATGGTTAATTTAAAGGATATTAAACAGTATCCTGATTAAACAAAAAAGCCCTCCCAACTAATATTGGGAGAGCTTTTTAAATATTAAGGTTTAGCTAACTTACAGTTTGCCAATTTCCTGAACAAGGTCAATCAATTTGTTTGAGTAACCCCATTCGTTATCATACCAAGATACAACCTTAACAAAGTTGTCGTTAAGTGCGATACCTGCTTTTGCATCAAAAATTGATGTACGTGCATCACCTTTAAAATCTTCAGATACAACCTCATCTTCGGTGTAACCTAAAATACCTTTAAGTTCGCCTTCTGATGCTTCTTTCATAGCGGCTTTAATACCTTCGTATGAAGTTGGCGTTTTTAAACGCACAACTAAGTCAACAACAGAGACGTCGGCAACCGGAACACGGAACGACATACCTGTTAATTTACCTTTTAACTGAGGCAAAACTAAACCAACCGCTTTAGCAGCACCGGTTGATGAAGGGATAATGTTCTGGTAAGCGCCACGGCCGCCTCTCCAGTCTTTTGCAGACGGGCCATCAACTGTTTTTTGAGTAGCTGTTACCGCGTGTACTGTAGTCATTAAACCTTCTTCAATGCCAAATTTATCATCCAATACCTTAGCGATAGGCGCTAAACAGTTGGTAGTACATGATGCGTTTGATACGATAGTTTGATCTGCTCTAAGCAGTTTGTGGTTTACACCCATTACAAAAGTAGGGGTATCATCCTTTGCAGGTGCGCTCATAACCACTTTTTTAGCGCCGGCATCAATATGTTTTTGTGCAGTTTCTATGGTTAAAAATAAACCGGTAGACTCGATAATAACTTCTGCACCTACTTCATTCCATTTAAGGTTTGCAGGGTCTTTTTCAGCAGTAACACGGATAGTTTTACCGTTTACAACCAAATGGCCGCCTTCTACAGCAATAGTGCCTTTGAACTGGCCGTGGGTTGAATCGTATTTTAACATGTAAGCCATGTAATCAGGTTCAACAAGGTCGTTGATACCTACAACTTCAACATCTGGTCTTTCAATTGCGGCCCTAAAAGCTAAGCGACCGATACGGCCAAAGCCGTTGATTCCTATTTTCATGATTTTTCTAATTTTTATTTGAATAATACGTCAATAAATGGTTTATGGGTTCTTTTATAATATCCGTTATCGTAATCCCGTTATCCGCGGCGGCCTCATGCAGGTAATCCTGAAAGTTGGCTGCTACCGTTCCGGCAAAATGTACAGGTGCTTCCGGGTGCTGTTTATGCAGAGGTACCAGGTAAGTTTGTAACAGTTTGCCAAAACCGGTTGTGACAATGTTTTTAAGATAAGCGTCTTGTTTATTCTCCAGGAAAAAATCGCTGAACGAGCTCAGGAACAAGGCCGGCTGTTTTTGGCGATAAACTTTTTCAAGCAAGGTTTTACGGTCGGCATCATACCGCTGTACAAACTTTTTGCGGATGTTAGCCGGTAGTGTTTCGTTCATGAAACCCTTTATCAGTTGCCTTCCCAGCCAATTGCCTGATCCCTCGTCTGCCAGTATATAACCCAAACCGTAATTGTTTGGTTTTACCTTTTTGCCATCGTACCAGGCGGCGTTGCTTCCGCTTCCGCAGATGCTGACAATGCCCGGTGTATTACGGCAGCAGGCAATGGCAGCTGCCTCAATATCATGCCCAACGGTTATTTTGGCGAATTTAAAAAACGCCGCGAAAGCGTTGTGCACAACCTGTTTAAGCCCGTCTGACGACGCACCCGCACCAAAAAAATAAATGCGTTTTATTTGTTCGGCGTGGTGTATCAGGTTGATGTTTTTATTGAGTAGTTGTACGATATATTTTTCGTCGTTAAAATAGGGATTAATGGCATTGGTATTGAACGAGGCAATCGTTCTTCCCTTATCGGCTAATCGCCAGCCGGCATTGTTAGATCCACTATAAACAACTGCAATCATTTAAATTGATAATATATCTGCCATCTGCATCAGGTCGTCTTCTAACTTAAACTGATGCTGGGTAAGCGCCTCTTCAAGGCTTGTTAATTTTATGTGGTTGGCTTCAAGCCCAACCATCATTTGTGTTTTGCCATCTATCATGGCGTTAACAGCGGCAAAGCCCAAACGGCTGCCCAGGATCCTGTCGAACGCTGACGGGCTGCCCCCGCGTTGCAAGTGGCCTAAGATAGTAACTTTTATGTCGTAAAACTTGATTTGTTTTCTAACCGCTTCGGCAAGGTCATAAGCGCCTCCGCTCTTATCACCCTCTGCCACAATCACAATACTTGATGATTTTTTATTGTACTGCCCGGCTTTCAGGTTCTCTATCAGCATTTCAATAGCGGTATCACGTTCTGGCAACAGTATCGCCTCGGCACCGCATGATATACCCGCGCGCAGGGCAATAGCACCCGAGTCGCGGCCCATCACTTCAATAAAGAACAAACGATCGTGCGCATCGGCAGTATCGCGGATCTTATCAATAGCTTCTATAACCGTATTGGTGGCTGTATCAAACCCTAAGGTGTAGGTAGAGCCGTAAAGGTCGTTATCAATAGTGCCGGGTACGCCAATAACGGCAATGTCCGGATATTTTCTTGAGAAACGCAGCGCTCCGGTAAAAGTACCATCGCCGCCTATAACTACAATGCCATCAATGCCGTTAGCTTTAAGGTTTTTGTAGGCAAGCTCCATGCCCTCGTCTGTACGGAAGGGGAGGCACCTTGCGGTTTTTAATATAGTACCACCATGGTTTAAGATATTACTAACCGAGCGGGTGTTCATATCATACATATTATTATCAATAAGCCCCTGGTAGCCCTGGCGGATGCCTGCAACCTGCAGGCCATTATAAATAGCGGTACGTACTACAGCCCTTATACAGGGGTTCATGCCTGGTGCATCACCACCTGAAGTAAGAACTGCTATCTTTGAAATTTTCTGCATTATTTACTTAGGTAAATTTGTAGGTGCGAATATAGTGTGTCAAATTTACACCATTAAATTTATTTATTTATTTTTACATTAAAAATTAAGCAATATATTTAAGCACAATTATAACCTAAATAGATTTCCCTTGGAAGTAAAGTTACCTACATTTAACTCAGTTTTTTCTATAGACTGTGTCATATTTGGTTTTGAAGCCGGTGAGCTGAAGATATTACTTATAGAACGCAACGAGGAGCCGTTTAAGGATTGGCTTGCGCTGCCCGGATATATTGTTGAACAGGACGAGAGCATTGATAATGCTGCCGAACGTATCCTTTATGAGCTTACGGGCCTGCGCGATCTGCACATGCAGCAGTTTCATACCTTTGGCGAAGTTAACCGGCACCCGCAGGGGCGTGTAATAACAGTTGCTTATTATGCCCTGATACGTATTAACGGGCAAAAAGAAGTTAAACCCGTTACCCAGTACGCTAAAAATGCATTCTGGCACCCGGTTAATGACCTGCCCAAACTGGCGTTTGACCACAGCGAAATATTTGAGACCGGCTTTAACAAGATCCGCCGCAGGCTAAACTACCAACCCATTGCATTTGAACTGCTGCCCGAGAAGTTTACGCTTACACAACTGCAATCGTTATACGAAGCGGTGCTGAACAAAAAGCTGGATAAACGTAACTTCCGCAAAAAAATGCTGAGTTACGGTTTCCTGAAAGAACTGGATGAGAAACAGAAGGGCGTATCATACCGTGCAGCCAAACTGTATAAGTTTGACAGGCGCAAGTACACCAAGATATTTCAGAACGATTTGAACCTGGATAAGTAGACTGCAGCAGGCAGTTGCCAGTTTGCAGTATCATTTAAAAAAAATCTATAAAAGAGAAAGCCGGTAAGTAACTTACCGGCTTTCTCTTTTATGCAAACTGCAAACTAATAACTGCCAACTATTAAAGCTGGCTTGGCGCTAATTCCAGGTGGTATTTTACCAGGTTATCTATAGGCGAGCGGATGATGTTACCAACGGTCATGCCGTTTTCGGTACAAACCTCCTCAAGCACGTTACGGAAGTTGTAACCAACCGAACCTATGCAGTTAAATGTATATTTTTGATAATCGGGATAGTGGGTAACCAGGTTGCGGAAAAAATCTTCAAATGAAGTGCGTACCAGGTTACGTGAGTACTCAATGTTTACAATGTTATCATAAACAAATTTGCTGAAGCTTGCGCAAAAGCGGTTAGCGCGTGGCTGTGTATAAACAATCTCGTTTATATCATCAGGCGTAAGCTTAAAGGTTTCCCAAAAGTTTTTACGTACAGCCTCGGGCATGTAGCCCCGCAGGTAATCAACCAGTAGCTTTTTACCAATGTGGCAGCCACTGCCTTCATCGCCCAGGATGTAAGCACCCGAATCAATGTTGTTGATGATCTCTTTACCGTTATATAGGCAGGTATTGGTGCCCGTGCCTAAAATTGCAGCAAAGCCTTCGTTGTTGCCCAGCAGTGCGCGTGCAGCAGCAAGCAGGTCATGGCCAATGTAAACTTTAGATTTTGCGAAAACAACCTTCATGGCATCTTCAACAATTTTACGCATTTCGGGAGTTGAACAACCGGCACCGTAATAGTTAACCTCGGTAATGTTGTCTTTCTCAAGATCGGTAGGCAGGCTTTCGTTTAACGATTGAATGATGTAATCAGTGCCTGAAAAATACGGATTGTAACCTTCGGTGTTAAAGTACACCTTTTTACCATCTTCGGTAACTAAACACCAGTTTGTTTTGGTGGAGCCACCGTCAGCAATTATGATCATAAAATAAGTTTTTAAAAAAAAATTGGGTTAAAAGTATGATTATCTTATTGTAAAAAAAACACTTCTTAATTTTAAAAAGTAAAATTTTGAT
>NZ_LGEK01000083.1 GCF_001636615.1 Mucilaginibacter sp. L294
GATGTGTATAAGAGTCAAATATAACTGATTATATATTTTATAATAAATTGCCGGGACTATCTTTTTAAAAAAGATATTTTACTACTCAGGTCAGATTGCTTAACATACAACCATGATACTGGTGGCGGACCGAAGAAGGACGTGAAAATTTGTGACAATAGTTTCATATTTAAGGGCTTAAGTTGCCATAAATATAAATTATTTACCATCAGCCGTATATCCGAATACGCAAAATACCCAGAAGTGGGTATTTTTACATACCGTGCCGCCGGCCCGTTTTAACGGTAAAGAGAAATTAAAAACCTATGGTTACCTACCATAATTAATAAATAATATATTTCACATATATTATTTAAGCATAAAAAATATTTAACGAGATTAGGGTTGGTTGTTTTGTAAAAACAACGCTGATTATCCCTAATAGGGGTCAACATCTGGCTGTATAATACCGCCTTTGCTTAGTTTGGTGGTTTGGAACTGGGTAATTACGTCCCTGATGATGGCTTTTGCCTTAACTATGGAGATGGTATCACGCTCGAACTTAAGCATGATAGATTTGATGTAGTAGTTACGGATACGGTTGATCAGTGGTGCTTCGGGGCCAATAACACGGTCGCCAAAATGCTTGCGCAGTTCTTTTGCAAGGTATTCAGCCTGGTTATACAGCACCTCGGGATCCCTATGCTTCACATCCATACTAATAATGCGGAAGTACGGCGGGTATTTAAAGCTTTTACGTTCCTCCATTTCGGTAAAGTACAGGTCGGCGTAATCATTTTCAATTACCTGCTTTATTACCCGGTGGTTTGGGTCGTAGGTTTGGATAACTACCTTACCCTGCTTATCCCTGCGCCCTGCCCTGCCGCTTACCTGGGCAAGCATCTGGTAACTGCGCTCGTTAGCGCGGTAATCGGGATATTTTAAAAGGCTATCGGCGTTGATGATGCCTATTACGGTTACATCGGCAAAATCAAGCCCTTTGGCCACCATTTGGGTGCCTACCAGGATATCTATTTTCTTTTCCTCCAGGTTGTTCAGTATCGTTTGCAGCGAATTGCGGGACCGCGTGGTGTCCAGATCCATACGCGCAAGGCGAACGTTGGGCATTAGCACGGATAGTTCGTCCTCCACCTTCTCGGTTCCAAATCCCTTATACTCTAAATGTGTTGAGCCGCAGGCCGGGCAAATGGTGGGCGAATCTTCCTTATAGCCACAATAGTGGCAATGCAGTTTATGCGTGTGTTTATGATAAGTAAGGCTTACATCACAATTAATGCATTTGGGGGTATAGGCGCATACCTTACACATCAGCACCGGGGCATATCCACGGCGGTTTTGAAACAGGATGATCTGCTCTTTATTATCAAGCGCCAGTTGCATATCCTGCATCAGCACACTGCTAAAGTGCGATTGCATGGTTTTACGCTTGGTTTCTTCTGATATGCTTACCACTTCTATCAGTGGCAGCTGCACACCGCCGTAACGTTCGGTTAGTTCAACAAAACCATATTTATGCACACGCGCATTATAATAGGTCTCGAATGATGGCGTGGCCGAACCCAGCAGCACCTTGCCTTTATACATATTGGCCAGGTATATGGCAGCGTCGCGGGCGTTGTAGCGCGGCGCCGGGTCAAATTGTTTGTAGGATGTTTCGTGCTCCTCATCAACAATGATCAGCCCCAGATCGTCAAACGGCAAAAACACCGATGAGCGGGCACCCAATATAACTTTGTATTCGCTGTTCAGCACTTTTTGCCAAACCTCTACGCGTTCGTTATCATTAAAGCGGGAGTGGTAAACACCAATAGTACCGCCAAAATAAACACGCAGGCGCTCTATAATGTGGGTGGTTAGTGCAATTTCGGGCAACAGGTAAAGCACCTGCCGGCCGGTAGCCACCATCTCCTCTATCAGTTTTATATAGATCTGCGTTTTGCCCGATGAGGTTACCCCATGCAGCAGCACCACATCTTTTTCTTTTAGTTGCTTTTGCACATCTGCGAGGGCAACTTCCTGCGCTTCGCTTAATATGAAATTGCTCAGCTGGTCATCATCCTCATCATACCCCAGGCGGCTAACGTTCCTGTCCTCGGCAATAAAAACTTCTTTTTCAATAAGTGATTTGATGCTGGAATCGCCACTGCCGCTTTCTTCTATCAACTCATTTTTTGAAACCGCTTTTTGCTGGCGCGATAGTTTGATAAAGGCCAGCACCGCGTCGGCCTGTTTTGGGGCGCGTTTCTCCAGGATGATGAACAATTCCTTAAGGCTATCCTGATTATAGTAGGCGGGGTTTAGCGTAAGGTAGGTACGTTTGCGCGGCTTATACCGCTCGCTCACTTCCTCGGATATATTGACTATGTTTTTCTCAAACAGTGATTTAAGAATAGGCATCACCGTTTTTTGCCCAAGCAATTTTGCTATATCGCTTATGGTTAATTCGGGCTGTATATCCAACGCTTCGGTTATCAGGTATTCTTTATCGTTAAGGCTTGCCTTATCATACTCGAAATCCTTATTAAGCATTACCTTGGTTTCGCTGGCTAGTTTTAGGGCCGATGGCAGGGCGGCGTTCATCACCTCGCCCTCGTTACACATATAGTATTCGGCCAGCCATTGCCAAAACTGCAGCTGGCGCTGGGTAACAACGGGGCGCTCGTCAAGTATATCTATAATATACTTGGCTTCGTACTTTTCGGGCGCATGCTCCGTTATAACCGATACAACTGCTGTATACAATTTGCTTTTACCAAACTGCACTACTACCCGTTTGCCAATTGCAATGGCATCGTTAAGTTCAAAAGGAACCCGGTAAGTGTAGTTGCGGCTTATGGCCAGCGGTAATATCACTTCAACAAAAAGTGTTTTACGCGTAGCCGATAAGCCCTCGGTAAATTCTAACATCAGTGTTTATTTGTTTCTGAAAGCAGCGAAGGCTAAAAATACCCATCCTATGATGAACAGTAAACCACCAATTGGTGTAACCGGGCCCAATACAGCTAAACCCGGCATATTGATCAGATCGCGGCAGGCTAATAAATAAAGCGAACCAGAGAACAAAACAATACCAAAGGTAAACAGGTAATAGGTACTTACAATAACCTTGTTTTTAAAACGGGTAAAGGTTGACAGGAACAACAGCGCGAATACATGGTAAAATTGGTATTGCACACCGGTTTGCCAAACTTCAAGCTGGTACGGGGATAACGAGGCCTTTAAGGCATGGGCACCAAAAGCACCGGCAATAACAGCCAGCGCGCCAAAAACCGATGCTGTAATGATTATTTGTTTGTTCATGCAGATATAAAAGGCTAAGTTAACCAAATGAAAGTATTACTTTATTGTGGTACAGTAAAATTCTAAATTGCACACGCAAACACAGAATGAAACGACTGATAGTTATTACTTTAATTTTAATTGCCGCAACGGCATTTATTACCGTTAAGTATTTTAAAAACTTAAACACATCTGGGATGCATGCCGGCAATATTATCCGCACCATCCCAGATAACGCCGCTTTGGTGTTTGAATTTACCAACGAGAAGAGTTTTTACGATATATACACCGGCAACACCCTGCTCACTAACCTTATTGGCGAACAGGTAATTAACGATCTGGATACCATCCGCAATGTGCTATTTAACAACCCGGCGCTTCAATCTTTTTTTACAGGCCGCAATGTGTTTGTTTCATTACACCCATCCCAAAGTAACCAGGTTGAACTACTGGTTACGGCATCAGCAGCAAAGGACATTGACCTTACCGAGTTTGACCAGTTAGCCAAGCAAAAAAATACGGGAATGCTGATAACCCCTCTGCAAATAGGCGATAAAAAGGGTTATAATATTTATTTCAACTCCTTAAAAAAGCGTTTTTATATTATCAATATTGATGATAATATATTTTCGGGGAGTTTTTCAAAGGACCTTATCACCCAAAACGCCAATTACAAACCCGACCGCGAGAAACAGGCGTTCATGCTGCTGCCCGATCAGCAAAACTCAAACTCGCTGGCCAATATATATATCAATTATGAACACCTTGGCCCGCTGTTCACTCAAATATTTAAAAACGGCAACACCGATATTTTTAAACCTTTCAGAATATTACCCGCACTGGCTGCCCTGAACCTTAATTTTAAGAATGATGCCATTATGTTTAATGGCTATACCAATATTCAGCGGGATAAGCGGGGCACCTATTTAAATGTATTTGCCAACCAGCAGCCGGTAACAAACGCACTAAAGGATTTATTCCCTTCTACAACGGCTTATGCGTTAAGCATGGCTGTATCAAACCCTGCCGGCTTTACTACCGACCTTACCGATTTTCAAACAAGGGCAGGCTTACAAACCGAAAAAAACGCCTTATTTGCCAAAGTAAAAGCAGGAACAGGCATTAACCTTGTACAGGAATTTACGCAGCTATTGGGTAACGAATTTGCCGTTGTTACTACACGTTACCAGGAAAAAATAGCCATTATAACAGTAAAGAATGGTTCAAAGTTACGCCCCTTTATGACTAACATAAGCGGAATGGTAACCGATGATATTGGCCAGTTTAATTACGCTAAGCTTCCGTTCTTTTTATTGGGTGATGCTTTTAACGCGTTTAAAAGGCCGTACTTCCGCATTATAGATAATTACCTGGTATTGGCCAACAGTATTAAAGAGCTGGAAAGCTATAACGACAGTTATATGAACCGTAAATTTTTAAACAAGACCGAACAGTACGTAAAGTTTGATAATTTACTGGCCGAAAGAGGTAACGTTTCCTTTTTTATCCACTTTAAAAACGCTCAGCAAATTTTAAGGGAGGGTTTAAAAGATGATTTTTATTTTGCCTATAAAAACAATTCATTATCCTGGAGGAATTTTTATGGCGCCTCTTTTCAGTTTGCCGCAACCGACAAAAATTTCTACACAAATTTTTGCTTATTACAAAACATGCCAGACAGCACTGTTAATAAAAAAACCAACTAAAAATCCATAAAACACAACTAAAAAGCCCGTATTTACGTAAAATGCAGCGTATATTAGTTACGAGTTTTAAAGCAATTTATTTAAAGCGCCTGTAAACTACCAGGTATCGCGAATGTGTGTATGAAGAATTTTCTATTGGCTATTTGTTTTTTGTTTATATCTGTTGAAACTTTTGGCCAGCAATTCTCCCAATACAATACCGGCACTTTGTATGACTCGTTCGAGAACCCCGCACAGGCTTCATTTGTACCCGACACGAGCCGTAAACTGGCATTCAACTTTTTTATCCCCAACTTTAACAGCAACCTGTACATTACCGGCAACGGCCAGGTACCGATTAAAAGCCGCGCGTTTTCTGGTAAATACGAAAACGTTGCCCTTACCCTCGGCGAGGGTCGCTTTAGCCGGGCAAATGCAAATGCAAACGTGTATAGCCTCATGTTTAAGGTTTTCACCAGTTTAGATGGCAACCAGGAGATAGGTATATCTACCCAAACACGTGCAGAAGGGCGTGGCATTTTTAGCGACGAAAGCTTTCTATTGCTTGACGGGCCTAAAAATTTTGCCGACCTTACCAATTACCCCGATATCCTGAACGATAGCTACACAGAACAAGCCTACCATCAAATAAGCTTCAATTACAGGGAAAAGGTGAATAAAACCTTTGCCTTTGGTTTTAAGTTGAGTGCATTATTGGGTATACAATACCAGCAGCTACAGATAGACCGGTCGAATATAATTTTTGATAAGACGAATGACGCAGCCGACATCAGCCTACAAGGCCGGTACCGTATAAACTACACCTCGGGCGAATTTAGCAGGCGAGACCTTTTGCCATCACTACGAAACCCCGGGGCCTCAATAAGTTTTGGTACTTCTATACATACGCGCGATAATTTTAACATACAATTTAATGTTAAAAACGTTGGTTTTATACACTGGAGCAGCCAGTCAAAGGTTAGTAATTTTAATTTTAACACAACCCTAACCGCGCCTGATCTGAGCACTTCACGAAGAGAGGATAATTTATACGCTACAGTCTATAGCATTATCCGTTCGGCCGATAAGCAACAATCATTTACCACAGCCACCAATGGGGTAGTAGAGATCAGTGCCAATAAATCGTATTGGTTTGATTATGACAGGCGTTTTAAATACTCCCCTACTGTTATACTTCAAAAAGAGGCCTTTTATGATGGTTACACAGCCGCCCTGGTAAACCCATTTCAATATGATAATTTGGTAGGTACATTAACCACATCATATAACAACTACGGAATTTTTAGCGCGGGTTTGCAGTTTATGGTAAAAACACCAAATGTTGAATTTTACATTGGCAGCGACCGCGTAATGCAATCTGTAAGCCTTGCAGGGGCCGCAGGTAAAAACCAGGCACAGATCAACAAAAACGCATCTTATACAGGTGCTGATGTATTCCTGGGCTTCTCGTTAAAATTCGGGAATGTAATAGAGCACCCACTGAACGCCAGCCACATACCACTTGGCGACAGGCCGGGCTTTATCACCCGTTTATGGAATAGCATTTTCCATAAGGATAGGGATTGATAATTAACTGCCCGCTTTTTTGCCCGCAATAAAATCCTTAAGATAATAAGGCTCAAAATAAGCCACATCTTCAAAATCGGCACGGTTAAATTTATCGGCGGCAATTTGGGTAAGGTGCGTGGCCGAGTTCTCAAAATCAGCTAAAAACGCTGCATTGGGGTTATGCCCTAATGCCTGGCGGCATTTATCGGCACCATCACCAAAAAACAACACCTTATTTTCGGCAAGGATCCCGCTAAAGCTATCTGCATCTATAATTTCGGCTGCTGTAGGCTTTATTATCTCGCCTGCGGCGTAAAATATGGCCGTGTAAACCTCCATACGGCGGGCATCTATCATCGGGCACAGCAGCATATTAGTTACATCGTTATTTAATGCTACACCATTAGCCATAGCAGCCAATGTTGGTACAGATATCAGCGGCTTATCCAACGCGAAGCACAACCCTTTAGCGGTTGATACCCCAATACGCAGGCCAGTATATGAGCCCGGGCCGCAGCTTACGGCAATAGCATCCAAACCGGCATAGGTACCGCCTGTTTGCGCCATCAGTTCATCAATATAAACAGTAATAACCTCGGCATGTATATTACGGGCGTTGATCTCTTTAAAAGCCAATACCTTACCATCACGTGCCAAAGCTACCGAGCAGGATGTTGTTGCTGTTTCTATTTGTAGTATCATTTCTGAAGTCAAAAGTATAAAGTTGAATGTTTAAAATCAAAAGCCTTTTTAATACTTTTAACTTTTCACCTTCTACTTATTAAGGTACCGGATCGTGCCCGTGCCCTCCCCATGGGTTACAGCGCGCTATGCGTTTAAGCGTAAGCCAGCCACCTTTAAACGGGCCGTATTTACTGATTGCTTCAACACCGTACTGTGAACAGGTAGGTGTGTACCTGCAGGCATTGGGCAACACAGGTGAAATAAGGTACTGGTATATTCTTATCAGCAATAAAAAAAAAGCACCAATAATGCTTTTTATCCCCTTTATTAAAAAATTCACTTGCTGGCTTCCCCCGCAAGCTGGGTTAAAAGCTTAAGCATTTTTTTTTCAAAAAACTCGTAGGGGGATATTTCTTTACCAATGTAACTGATAGATAGTACCAGCTTTTTACCGGCACCGTTCAGTACATCATATAATTGCGCTTGTTTATTAAGCCGGTAGGCTTCGCGCATGCGGCGTTTAACCAGGTTACGGTCTACCGCGCGTTTGTAACGCTTCTTGGCAACAGAAAATACTATCTGCACAGGGAATTGCTGCTCACCATCGGTAAGCATCCACGAAGCCTTATAGGGATAACACAAAAAAGAAGAACCGTCATGAAAAAGCCCGTCAATAAGCTTTTTATTACATAACCGTTCTTCTTTTTTAAAAGTATACATAGTTGTTGATGCTGAACCGAAAACATGTTTACATAACCGGGTCAGCTCCTTTTACAAGGAGTAAACAACCAGAATTATGCTTTGTGGCTGCGTTCGTCAGAAACGGTTAACCTTTTTCTGCCTTTAGCTCTTCTTGCTGCAAGGATCCTTCTGCCATTAGCAGTTGACATGCGCTCACGGAAACCGTGTTTATTTCTTCTTTTCCTTTGTGAGGGCTGAAACGTTCTTTTCATAACTATATTTTATTCTTTATTCTATACGTCTGTGTTTTTAAAACAAGAGCGCAAATGTAGCCTTTTTTTTAGTTTTTTCAAATACAAATGTGGTAATTTGATAATCGATATTTATCAACTTATTAACATATCTAAGCAATATATGAAATTTACGGCTGTATTACTCTTGTTATTGCCCCCAGTTTTTGCCTTTTGCCAGGAGCCAATGGCACAAAATTACAAAATATATAACACCGCGAAAGGCAGTATAGCCACAGTTGATGATATTGTAAATGATTTAGGCAAAGCCGATATACTGTTTTTTGGCGAAGAACATAACGACAGTACCGGCCATTACCTGGAAAGCCTGATATTTAAAAAAATAGCAGAGCAGTACCCTGCTAAAGCTGCCCTGTCAATGGAGATGTTCCAAACCGATTGCCAGACCGTGCTGAACGAGTACCTGGCCGATTTTATACGCGAGAAGAATCTGATAACCGAGGGCCGTGCCTGGAAAAACTATAAAGATTACCGCCCGATAGTAGAAACAGCAAAAGCCGCGCACTTACCCGTTATAGCCGCCAATGCCCCTACCCGTTATACCAACATGGTTACCCGCGTTGGTTTAGCCGACCTGCAAAAGCTGGATGCTACAGCCAAAGGCTGGTTAGCACCTTTACCTATTGATACCGCAACAGGCCCTTATTATGAAAAATTTGTGGCCATAATGGGTGGCCACAGCGCCATGGGCGACTTAAAGATCTATCAATCGCAAAACCTTTGGGATGCCACCATGGGCTGGAATATAGCCAAATTCATGAAAGCGCATCCGGGTTATAAGGTATTCCAGGTGAATGGCGGTTTCCATAGCGAAGAGAAACTGGGTACCGCGGCGCAGTTAAAAAAATATCTTCCTAAAGTGCGCATCATCAACATACAGGCTTATGCTGATGACAGCTTTGACAACCCGGATTGGAGCAAATTCACCAAAATGGGCGATTATGTTATTTTAACTAATCCTAAGTTGGATAAGACGTTTTAAGTCATTGGGTCATTGGGGAATGATAAATGGCCCAATTGGTTTTACTATTATTCAAATGTAACTAACGCGGCCAAATGCTTTGGCGCAACTTCGCAGTAGGCAACCTTTAATAGTTCGGCGAGCATTTCTTCTTTTACAGCTTGCAGATTAACGTGTGTCCATCCTTGCTTACCCCATTTGTTGGGTACGGGGTAGATCACAGCGCTATCAAATGTGCAGAAGATGTCCTGATCGGCAGGCGAAAGCTTTACCGTTGCCCTTCCCTCCTTTATATTCATAGTGGCAAATATCTTTTTACCTACCCGAAAAGCCGTTTTATCAGCATGAGGGCCTTCGGCGGCTTCGGGAAAGGACAGGGCAATACGGCGCAAGGCCTCAATATCGATCATAAAAATCAATTATTGTGCAAAAAACAACCGGGTATAACTACAGCGAATTAAGCTTTTTTAGCCAGGATATCTCTGATCTCGGCAAGCAATAACTCTTCTTTAGTTGGTACAGGTGCCACTGTAGGTGCCTCTTCTTCTTTTTTCTTGAACCTGTTGATGATCATGATAATAACAAAAAGAGACAGGGCGATAATAATAAATGAAATTACCTGCGATAAAAAGTTACCATATTTAATGGCCGTACCCGGTATAACCAATTCGCTAAGGTTTGATAATTTAGCGGCTTTTAAAGCAGGTGTTAAAACAGCAGGAGTAATAATATCCTCTACCAGCGATTTCACAATTGCGCCGAATGCCGCACCTATTACTACAGCTACGGCTAAATCTAATACATTACCTTTAACGGCAAACTCTTTAAACTCTTTTACGAATCCCATAATGTTGATGTGTTGTGTGTAATTAAAGTTAGCAATAAATTTATGCTACGTCCAAACAAAATCTGTGCAAAAGCATTTTAAACCCTAAATAAACCACTTGTAAGTAATTTTTAAACTTTAAGGTAATTGGTGTATTTTTGGCCTCGTCTATAATTATGCTTAAACAGAATCTTCAACAAAAACTCTTACAAAAACTTTCGCCTCAGCAAATTCAATTTATAAAATTGCTGCAGGTGCCTACCGTATCGCTTGATACCCGTATTAAGGAAGAATTGGAAGAAAACCCTGCGCTTGAAGACTTAAGCTTAACCAACCTGAACGAACCCGAGGAACAATACCCCGACCGCGACCCTGATGAAGACACCTACAACGGCGATGAAGACCAGGGGCCGATGGATGAGTTTAATATTGACGACTACCTGCAAGACGATAACGTAAACGATTACGGCACCCGTTATGATCAGAATGGAGATGACGAGGATGAACGTAAAGAAATACCTATTGCGGTACAAAGCTCGTTTTTTGAGAGCCTGCAGGCTCAACTGGATCTGCTCCCCCTGTCTAACAAGGACTTTAGCATAGGCAAGCAAATTATAGGCAGCCTTGATGATGATGGTTACCTGCGCAGGCCTATCATGTCGCTTACTGATGACCTGGCCTTTTCGCAGAATGTAATTGCCGATGATGAAGAGGTGGAGGATATGCTGAAGGTAATACAAAGCTTTGACCCTCCGGGTGTTGGCGCACGCAGCCTGCAGGAATGCCTGCTGATACAGCTTAGGCGTAAAGACCCGAACGAACTTATCATCAAAAAAGCCATCCTGGTGGTTGAGAATTACCTGGATGAGTTTACCCGCAAGCATTACGATAAGCTGGAGAAATCATTAAACATGAACTCGATTGAGTTACGTGGTGTTGTTAATGAGATACTAAAGCTTAACCCCAAACCGGGCGATAGCAACGAGGTAAGCACCAAACAAATGCAGGTGATACCCGATTTCCATATCAAAAACAACGATGGTGCACTGATACTTACCCTAAACTCTAAGAACGCGCCCGAGTTAAAGGTGAGCCGATCATACCAGGAGATGTTTCAGCATTATGACAAGGCATCGCAAAAAGATAAAAAACTAAAAGAAGCGGTACAGTTTGTAAAGCAAAAGCTGGATTCGGCCAAGTGGTTTATTGATGCTATTAAACAGCGCCAGCAAACCTTGCTGAAAACCATGAACGCCATCATGCAGTACCAGTACGATTTCTTTTTAACCGGCGATGACAAGAACCTGAAGCCGATGATCCTGAAAGATATTGCCGACCGTATAGATATGGATATATCCACCGTATCGCGCGTGGCCAACTCTAAATATGTACAAACAGAATTTGGCACCTTCCTGCTAAAATCATTCTTCAGCGAAGCTATCCAAACCGAAAGCGGCGAGGAAGTATCAAACAAAGAGGTAAAAAAGATACTGGAAGAGCATATTGGCAAAGAAGACAAACGCCACCCCCTTGCCGACGAAAAACTAACCGATATATTAAAGGAAGCCGGCTACAACATTGCCCGCCGCACCGTTGCCAAATACCGCGAACAAATGAACATCCCGGTTGCAAGGCTGAGGAAAGAGTTGTAAGTTGGCAGTTTCAAGATTGCAGTTGGCACAATAAAACTGCTTACTGCCAACTTATAACTGCCAACTGTATCTACCATCCATGCTGCGGGCTGGTTAATTTATATCTGTTATTAAGCATAATACCGATCGCAATTTCGTGCGAACCGCTACTTACTGTACGCAATGCCGATGTGGTAGCATCGTATGAGTAGCTTACATTGATAAGTGAACTCAAATTAAAGCCCGCCAGTATGCCAAATGAGTCGTCTTTACGGTACGACCCACCAAACCAGAACCTATCACGAAAGGAAAGCTTCATATTGATATCAAACGTGGTTGGCGCGGGTTGTATAAATTTTATCAGTGCCGATGGCAGCAGGCTTACATCATCTGTTAGGTATACCTTATAACCAACCGTTGCAAAATAATGCGGGACTGTTTTGCTTAGGTTTGAATTATTAGCCGTTGTGATATATTGGTTTTGCGGTATTATTTGCTGCGCAGATACCCCAACATAATAATCGGCCGAATATAACCAAACACCAACGCTTGCATCGGGTTTCCATTGATTGTTATTGATATCCCGCAATACGGGGTCGTCCTGGTTTTCTAACGTAATAAGTGATGTATTTAAATGCAGGTGGTTAAACCCTGCCGATACCCCTACCGCTAAATTTAGCCTTGGGGCAAGGCCAAGATGGTAAGCATACGTTGCTGCCATATTGGTTTGATCTATAGGCCCAGCTTTGTCAGTAACCAGCATAAAACCTATCCCGTGGTGTGGTTCGGCAGCCTGATAATCACGGGTGTACATCCGGCTATAGGGGTTTTCTCCGCCCGATGACGGGAATGCTGTCGCATCACCATCTGTAAAATTGCTGCCAAGCGGTGCATTTATACTAAAATAAGCGGTAACCGGTGCGCCTTCAAGTCCCGTCCACTGGCTACGGTAACCAAGCTTCACATCGGTATAGTTCTCAATACCTGCAACAGCCGGGTTTAGCAAGTAATTGTTAAAGATGTATTGCGTGTATTGTGGCTTTTGCTGCGCATATACCGTAGTTAAGCAAAAAAACATGATAACAATTAGTAAAATTCTTTTCAACATTTATTTAATAATAGTGACACTTCCGGAAATAAGCTTCCGGCCATTTTTAGGGTTTATAATATAATAGTAGTTGCCGGTAGGGAGTATGCTTCCCTTGTACCTGCCATCCCACGGGGAGGCATAACCAACAGACGAATATACCTTTTCTCCGTGTCTGTTGTATATGTCAACTGTATTTCCGGGGTAAGTATCTATATATTTTATTGTCCAGGTATCATTTACACCATCACCATTGGGTGTAAAAGCATTTACAACAATGGGCTTTTTCAGTACTTTAACAAATATTTCATCGTGCGCTGTGCATCCGGCAGTTGTTGTTACCGTAAGTTTATATGTTCTATCTTCTGTTGTAGAACATAGCGGGTTTAAAACATTAGCGTTATCTAAGCCTATGGCTGAAGGGTTATCTAAACCTATGGCTTCCCATACAAAGGTAAAGCTGCTGCTGCTGCCGCTTACCTTTGCAGGCAGCAAAGCAGGTTCACCTTCCAGCAGTTGCATATATTTACCGGCATTTACTATAGGCAATGGGTTAACAACTATATCACGTGTAAATACTACCGGGCAAAGGTTATCTGCGGTAAAAGTATAGGTGATGGTAAATGTACCAGCCCCCGAAACAGCGGGATCAAAAGTATTGTTTGCGCTTACACCTGTACCACTAAATACCCCTGTGCCTGTAAAACCTTCATGATGTGGTATCAATTGCACCGGACCGGCATCCTGGCAGATGGGGCTAATTTCTTCAAAGGATGCTAAAGGGTTGCCGTGTACTGTCAGCACATGTTCAAGAGCGTTATCGCACAAGGCCCCTTCCCCTGTATATACTACCATTTTTACGGTGTAATCAACATCCGTAGTAGCCTTAGCGTATAAATGATGGTAGTTATCATCAACCGGGAAGTCGCCTGTATTAAAAGTCTCAAACACATCCGGGTGATTGAGGTAATCCCAATAGATCTTTATTTTACTAACCGTACCTGCATCAGCTATGGTTTCATTATGTATGGTTACTGCATCTGCGCTACATAAATTACCAACAGCGGTAAAAGCCACGTTTGCATAATCGGTAATATTAAAATCAAAATCAATATCCTTAGTTAACCCGCATTCGGTGGTCAGGTTATCAACAGTAGCAGTGTAGCTATAACTGCCTTTAGGATAAGCAATAGTGCCCGGATATTCATACCTGTAAAGCGTTTTACCATCCATTATAAAGGGGGTGCTTACGGGGTTATTAAATGGTTGCGGGGCCGAACCATTATTAAAGTTCCATGTTATTTTAGAGGTTTGATAAGGCAGCACCAATTCCAGTTTATACTGCCCGCCGGTACAACCGTTAAGTTGAGTCGAAGTGCTTTGCGGGTCATGCAAAACAATATATTCGGTAAGGTTTTTAAGGTTTGTACCTGCAGAATACCCATATGATTCGTTACCGCCAAAACCATATGCTATTGCATTAAAACCATCATCTGCATCAAGGTAATGCGTGCCTGCAGATACCTCTATCTGAGCAAAGGCATAACCGCCGCCATTTAATATGGCTGTAAAATTGGTGTACGGTACGCCATCAAGTTTAAAGGTGGATGCTTTATTTGCTTTGATAACTACATTAATATAATGTTTTGTTATTTGATAGTAAGGAGAAGAATATAGGGTAACGTGGTCTAACGTCTGCTCAAGCGGGTTTAGATATATCATTTCGGGATCCCCCTGGTCATTGGCATCATTCTCGCAGCTATTTTCTGCTACGTTACCTTGTGTAACCGCATACTGTACTACTTGTATAGGTTTATCGGCAGTAATAGTTTGGGGCTGTGTTGAACTATACTGGTAGAAATAAGGATTTTGAAATAGCGCTTTATCAATAACGATACCGTTTATTTTAACTTCGGTATTTAAATCGCTTAAAACGATCCTATACATATCATAATGCCTGTTTTTTAAGGGTATAGATATATAGTTTTTACCCCATGATGCCGTTGGATAAACCTGTTGAAAAAGGTTATCTGATGAAAAACCAATAGAACGGCAGCCGATCCCAATTTTGGTGCTTCCCGAAAAAACAGCTATTTTTTTGCATTCCCCGGTTGGCGAAATAACACTTTGGATCTGTGTGGTCGTAAGATCTTTTTTTGACAAGCCCTGATAAACTTCGCCCTTCATTAACACAACCTGAAAAACATGCCCTGCCAGCTGCCCTTCCAATAGATCTTGCGATGGTGTTATATTAACCGTGGTATTATTTTCGGTTGCTATTACCATAAAGGCGGAGTACGATGGATTATTATTTTCAGGGTTATGAGTGTCATCTTCCGAGTTTGACTCCTGCGTATAATTGATGGAGGTATAGGTTTTACCTAAAACATTAACCGGGAGCAGTAAGGTAGCTCCCGAAGCCGTTGAAGCATAAATATGCGCGTAAACCGCTACTTTCTTTTCGGCAACAATATGTATTCCCTTTCCAGATTTGGCCGGGCTATTTGCATATATATAAGCGCTTGAGGGGATTTTTATAACTTTTACCTGTTTGGCAACAACTTCAAAGGGGATGGCGGGGAAGCTTCCGTCAGCAATACTAACCACCCCTTTTGTATCTACATCAGCGGTAATATACACATTCATTGTGCTCAGGTTAGCACCATCACCGGGTGGGTATATGTGCGACATAAAGGCCGTCCAAAATTCCTTGCCCTGGTTTGATGTGCCTCCTTGTGCAAAGGCCGAAAAACTGCAGCAAATAAATAGGAATGCTATTAAAACACCAAATGCCTTTACCCTCTTCAATTTAATAACCGGTTTATTATTTACACTGCCGATATAGGTTGCAGAAATGTGCTTTAAATGTAAACAGTTTTATTGTAAACCTAAATAAATCTGCCGGTTATCTTTTGTAAGAACGCGGATATTGCCTAAAAAAACTTATCGGGATTGGGTACCAGGTTCAGGAATTTTTCAAATTTCTTCTCGTAGTTAGATTGATCGAGCTGGTAATAAAACGCCCCTTTTTTTGATGATTGCTTATCCTTCTCGTTTAACTTAACCAACAAACCGGTTGATAACAGCTTACGGCTAAAGTTACGATCATCAAACTCGGTTTGATATACCCCTTCATACAAGGCCTGCAACTGCGGAATAGTAAACCGCTCGGGCAGTAACTGGAATAGTATGGGGTGCAACGCGGCCTTATAGCGCAGTTGCTTTTTGGCAAGTTTCACCATCTCGGCATGGTCAAACACCATTTCGGGCATTTCATCAAGCAGGAACCATTCGGGGTGGTTCTCGTTGGTTAACTGTGTTTCATACTGTTGTATATCTATCAGCGCAAAGTAAGCTACAGATAAGGTACGCTCTACCGGGTCGCGGTCGGGCTTGCCAAATACCCTAAACTGCTCCATATACACATTTTTAAGCCCGGTGCGTTCTTCCAATACGCGGTTAGCAGCGTCTTCGGGGCTTTCTGAGGGATGAATAAACCCGCCCATCAAACTCCATTTACCGGCTTCTGGCTCTAAACTTCTTTCTACCAGTAACAATTTGATGTTCCAGCCATCAAATCCAAATATGATACAATCTACAGCAACCAGTATTCGCTGTTGCCCGGGATATTCTTGCATAGAGGGTGTGTTATTTTACAAGTGTAAAAAAATAATCGGCATTTTAAAAACAGTATAACAATGTAATGCCTTTGTAAGTAAACGTATTTTAACCGGCTTGTATCAATAATAATTTGATATTTACCCATTTACAGCAAACATATAAATTTGGAAACCATACTCAACATAGCAAATCTCGGTAAAACATATAAAAGTGCCGGCCGGGCATTAACTGTTTTAGATAATATAAACTTTAGCATCAGCGCCGGCTCTACAAACGCTATTGTTGGCCCATCCGGCAGCGGTAAAACCACCCTGCTTGGCTTATGCGCCGGGCTTGATAGCGCCAGTACAGGCATTGTTGAGCTAAACGGCATTAACCTGGGTAACTTAAGCGAGGATAAACGGGCGCAGGTACGTAACCAATATGTTGGCTTCATTTTTCAGAATTTTCAACTGCTGCCAACGCTTACCGCTTTAGAGAATGTAATGGTTCCCTTAGAGCTTCGCGGCGAAAAGAACATCAAAGCCCGCGCGCTCGATCTGCTTGATAAAGTTGGCCTGGCCGATCGCGGGCACCATTACCCTGCCCAGCTATCGGGCGGCGAGCAGCAAAGAGTATCATTGGCAAGGGCTTTTTCTAATTCACCAAAAATATTATTTGCCGATGAGCCTACCGGGAACCTGGATGCCGAAACAAGCGAAAAGGTGGTAAAACTCATCTTCGACCTTAACCGCGAGGCCGGCACTACGCTGGTTTTGGTAACGCACGATCTGGAACTGGCTGCAAAAACGCACCGTATCATCAAAATAAAGGGCGGCAAACTAATTGCCGATGATAAAACCGGTAATGAATAACGCGCCCATGGATACCGTAAATTTTAAAAGAATGATAAACTTTGGCTGGCTGTTTAAAATGGCCCTGCGCGATAGCCGCCGTAACCGGGGCAGGCTGCTGCTGTTTATCTCGTCGATAGTATTTGGCATTGGGGCGCTGGTGGCTATCTATTCATTCAGGTATAATATTCAGAATGATGTTAATGAGCAGGCGGCAAGCCTGATCGGTGCCGACCTTACCATCAACGGCAACAAAGAACCCGATGCCACGATGCAAAAGCTACTGGATGGCCTGGGCGACGACCGCTCGCAGGAACGTAGTTTCCCATCCATGGTGTATTTTATCAGAAGCCAATCTACCAGGCTGGTGCAGGTAAAAGCATTGCAGGGCGCCTTCCCCTATTACGGCGAACTGGAAACAACCCCCATACAGGCAGGCCGTGAATTCAAAGCAGGCAAAAATGCCTTGGTTGATAAAACCCTGATGCTGCAGTTTAACGCCAAAGTGAACGACTCTATTAAAGTTGGTAACGAAACCTTTTTGATAGCCGGCGTTTTAAACAAAGCGCCGGGCCAAACGGGCATATCATCGGGTATTGCGCCGGTGGTTTACATCCCCATGCAATACCTGGATAAAACCGGGCTCATTACCGTTGGCAGCCGCATCAACTACAGTTACTACTATAAATTCGGCAGTAAAACTGATGTAGAAAAGCTGGCCAAAAAACTGGATCCGCAACTGGATAAGGCCGGCTTTAGTTACAACACCGTTGAAGGCAAAAAAGAAGGCACCAGCCGCTCGTTTGCCGACCTGTCGAATTTCTTGTCGCTGGTTGGGTTTATTGCCTTACTGCTTGGCTGTGTGGGCGTGGCGAGCGCCATCAATATTTACATCCGCGAGAAGATCCAGTCCATCGCCATTATGCGCTGCATGGGTGTAAAAGCATCCGAAGCATTTTTGATTTACCTGATCCAGATTACGGGCATCGGGCTTATCGGTTCGGTTGCCGGGGCTATTTTAGGTACCAGCATCCAGCATCTGCTACCATACGTATTAAAAGATTTTCTGCCGATAACCATATCTGTAAGCATCTCCTGGATGGCCATTGGGCAAGGCATTTTGTTAGGGCTCATCATATCCATACTATTTGCCCTGCTACCGCTCATCTCCATCCGCAATATATCGCCACTTAATACTTTAAGGTTATCATTTGATGATACCACCACCATGCGCGACCCACTCCGTTGGCTGGTTTATGTATTGATGCTGCTGTTCATCGCATCCTTCTCATACCTGCAGCTGGATAGCTGGGCGTCGGCAGCAGTATTTACACTGGGCATTATTATCGCCTTTTTGATCCTTACGGCCATTGCCTGGCTGCTCATCAGGTTTACACGGCTACTGGTAATGAGCAGCTGGAGTTACATCTGGCGGCAGGGTTTCGCTAATTTATACCGGCCCAATAACCAAACCATAATCCTTACGGTATCTATCGGATTAAGCACCGCGTTTATTTGTACATTATTTTTGATCCAGCAATTGCTTATCAGCCAGGTAACGCTATCCACCGGCGATAATCAATCGAACATGATATTGTTTGATATCCAAACCCCGCAGAAAAAAGGCGTGGCCGACCTTACCCGCAAAGAGGGCTTGCCCATCCTTTCGCAAGTGCCTATGATTATCATGCGGCTGGAGAAAGTGAACGGCAAAACCGCAGCTGATGCCAAAAAGGACTCGACCCTTAACATATCACAAAACTCCTATAACTATGAATACCGGGTTACCTACCGCGACTCGCTCACCTCGTCGGAAACCATAACAAGCGGCACCTGGGTTGGCAAAGCCGAGCCGGGAAAAGATATCCCCGTATCTGCCGAAGAGCGTTTTGCCAGGCGCATTAACGCCAAGGTTGGCGATAAACTGGTGTTTAACGTGCAGGGTGTGTTAATGAACACTTACATCAGCAGCATCCGCAAGGTAAACTGGAACAAGATCTCGACTAACTTCCAGGTGGTATTCCCAACCGGGTCATTAGAAGATGCCCCGCAGATCCACGTATTACTAACGCATGTGCCATCAAACACCGTTTCGGCAAAATACCAGCAGGCGGTAGTAAAGCAATACCCCAACGTATCCATTATCGACCTTGGGCTGGTACTGAGTGTACTGGATGAACTGCTTGGCAAAATAGGCTACGTTATCAAATTCATGACGGGCTTTAGCATCATTACAGGGATCATCGTACTGATATCATCCGTACGCATCAGTAAATACCAGCGGATACAGGAAAGCGTTTTGCTGCGCACCCTTGGCGGCAGCCGTAAACAGATCTTTGCCATTACCGCTTTAGAGTACCTTTTCCTTGGCGCGCTATCAGCATTAACCGGGATAGTTATAGCTGTTGGCTCCAGCTGGCTTTTAGCTAAATACAGCTTTGATATGGCATACTCCGTAAACTTTTTACCGGTTATCGCTATCTTTTTTATCATTACTTTGTTAACCGTTGTAATAGGCCTGCTTAACAGCAGGGGCATTTTAAACAGGTCGCCGCTTGAGGTGCTGCGGTCTAACGCATAATATATGAACATGTTACATAAACTAAAAATAGCCTTTGTACTGGCATTAACCATAACCGTAGCAGGTTGCGGCAGCAAGTCGAAACCCAATGATACCACGGCGCAAACTGATACCACCAAAGCCGCCGCTGCATCATCAACCAAAACCATTTTAGTTTTTGGCGATAGCTTAACCGCAGGCTACGGATTGGACGATCAATCAGAATCGTACCCAAGCGTGCTGCAAACCAAGATAGATTCGGCCAAACTGCCTTATACTATTGTTAATGGCGGTTTAAGCGGTGAAACATCCGCAGGCGGCAAAAGCCGTATCGACTGGCTATTGAAACAGCATGTTGACGTATTTGTGCTTGAACTTGGCGCAAACGATGGCCTGCGCGGTATCCCGGTTGAAGAAACCGAACAGAACCTGCAAACCATTATAGACCGTGTAAAAGCCAAATACCCAAAAGCCAAACTGGTGATGCTGGGTATGCAGGTACCGCCAAATATGGGCGCAACATACGTTACCGCTTTTAAAGAGATGTTCCCGAAACTGGCCACCAAAAACAACATGACACTGGTGCCATTCTTATTACAAGGCGTTGGCGGCGTGCGCACGTTAAACCAAAAGGACGGTATCCACCCTACAGCGGCGGGGGCAAAAATACTGGCGACCAACGTTTGGCAGGTGATAAAAGGCATCCTGTAAAACAAATATTTCGGGCAAGACACAGCTTGTTCTGTTCCATTATAAATGGAACAAGTGGAACAAATGGAACATATTGATAGTGAGGATATTGATATTTTAATTTTATCGCGCTATCTAAAGT
>NZ_LGEK01000084.1 GCF_001636615.1 Mucilaginibacter sp. L294
AGATGTGTATAAGAGACAGCTATTAGTATGTTCCATTTGTTCCACTTGTTCCATTTTAAAGTGGAACAGAACAATACAAATTACTCTGCAACCGGGAGGGTAATGGTGAAGGTGCTGCCCTGGCCTTCTATACTGCTTACACTTATTTTACCCTCGTGGCTTTCTACAATATCCTTAACAATACTTAAGCCTATCCCGGTAGATTGCTCGCCCTTTAAGCCCGTACGGCCCGCGCCCGAGAAGCGCTCAAATAGTTTTGGGATCAGGTCTTTAGGGATGCCCAGTCCGTGGTCTTTTACTTCAATAATAATATTGTTTTTTTCGCGGTTAAGGTGCACCGCTACCTGATCGGTATCCTTACTAAATTTTAGTGCGTTACTGATCAGGTTATCTATTACCCTCGGGAATTTTTCGTGGTTTATCATGGCGTAAACCGCTTTGGCATCACTTATAAATACCACGTTGCTTTGCTGTATCTTCCATGGGGCTATAATATCCTGCAAGCATTTATTAAGCTCGGTGCGTGTTGTATCAAGTCCGTTCATATTCTCGTTACGCGCCGCGTCGAGCAGGTCATCAATAATGGTACGCGCCTTAACGCACGATTCACGCATCATCGTCAGGTTCTCCTGTGTATCATCGTCAATTTCATCCAGTTCCATCATCATCGCTAATGATTCTACCGCGGCTATAGGGTTACGCAGGTCGTGCGCAACGGTGCCTAAAACCTGGTTTTTAAAGTTGTTGGCTTTCTCAATCTCCTGGTTCTTCTGGCGTATCTCTATGATCTGCCCGTAATAACTGGCTTTGTATGAGAAAAAGTACCTTGATGTTAAGTAAAACCCAGCAAGCAAAATGGCCGATATCATTTGGTTATGCGTCATTTCGGTAGCGCCGGATTGCGCATGAAAAAGCATCATGGTAAACAGCATCTCAATACCTATCAGCAACACAATGGTTTCGTGGTATTCAAATACAAACATTACACTAACAATACTTAGTGCGATAAGGTAAAGCGTTAGGGCGTTGCTGGGGTCGGATGTGGAGATAAAACTGGAGTACATACCACAGCAAATAATGTACAACGCAAATACAAAAACAAACAAAGCCATTTCGGCAGTTGCCCGTTTGGTTTTCCTTAGCCGCACTACCAATAAATGGCTTCCAAGGTAAAAGAATGGTGTTACCGCGATAAAGACCCAGTTGATCAAATTAAATTCGGGGAAATTCTGCGCCTTGGTTAAACTCTCGGGGAAAACGTGATAAAGGATTCGGATAATAATACTTAACGTAAGGAAAATAAAACTGGCCGTACGTACCCCCTGTAAATTCTGATAGGTGTAATAGTTACGGTAAGCCGCACTATATTTGGGGGATAGCTTTGTGAAAAAATGCGTTTCCAAAATGTTTTCGTGTAAGGGGATTTCAAAAATATAAATTTTTGGCAATAAACCTTGTAACTCCTATAAGTTGTATGGTGTAAAATTACGGTTCTTGTTGACAAAATGTCTGTTCATTTTAAAATTGAATGCCATTTGTTCATTATTTGCAAAGTGGCAATTGTTTTGAGGGTAATTGAGTACTATGAATTTTAACAACTTTACCATAAAAGCCCAGGAAGCCGTACAAAAGGCATCCGAAATTGTGACCGGTAACCAGCAGCAAGCTATTGAACCGGCGCACTTACTAAAAGGTTTACTACTGGTTGATGAGAACGTTATAAGCTACCTGTTAAAAAAACTTAACGTTAACCTTAACCGGTTAAATGATACGCTTGATGCGCAGATAAAATCCTTCCCCAAAGTTAGTGGGAGCGATGTGTATTTGTCGTCAAATTCAAACGCTGCGTTGCAAAAAGCAAACGCTTACTTAAAGGAATTTAAGGACGAGTTTGTGTCTGTAGAGCACATACTGTTGGGCATATTGGCCGGCAGGGATGCTGCAGCAAGCGTTTTAAAAGATGCAGGCGTTAATGAAAAAGACCTTAAAAAAGCCATTGTAAGCCTACGCGGCGATAGCAAAGTGACCGACCAGAACGCCGAAGCTACCTACAATGCCTTAAATAAATATGCCCGTAATCTTAATGAGTATGCCGAAAGCGGTAAGCTTGACCCGGTTATTGGCCGCGATGAAGAGATAAGACGTGTGATCCAGATCCTGTCGCGCCGTACTAAAAACAACCCTATACTGGTTGGTGAGCCCGGTGTGGGTAAAACCGCTATTGCCGAAGGTATTGCCTTCCGTATCATTAAAGGTGATGTGCCCGAGAGCCTGAAAACCAAAACAGTTTACTCGCTTGATATGGGTGCGCTGATAGCCGGTGCTAAATACAAAGGCGAGTTTGAAGAACGCCTTAAGGCTGTTATCAAAGAAGTTATCCAGAGCGATGGCGAGATCGTGCTGTTTATTGACGAGATTCACACCCTTGTTGGTGCAGGTGGCGGCGAAGGTGCCATGGATGCAGCAAACATCCTGAAACCAGCCCTTGCCCGTGGCGAACTAAGGGCCATAGGCGCTACCACACTTAACGAGTACCAGAAATACGTAGAGAAAGATAAAGCCCTTGAACGCCGCTTCCAAAAGGTGATAGTTGGCGAGCCTGACACTGCCGATGCCATTTCTATTTTGCGTGGGTTGAAAGAACGTTATGAGGCCCACCATAAGGTGCGTATCAAAGATGAAGCAATTATAGCAGCGGTAGAAATGTCGCAGCGGTATATATCCGACAGGTTTTTGCCCGATAAAGCAATCGACTTGATGGACGAGGCGGCCTCAAAACTTCGTTTAGAGATGGATTCGGTACCCGAAGCTGTGGATGAGCTTGAACGCCGCATTATGCAGCTGGAAATTGAGCGCGAAGCTATCAAACGCGAAAAAGACGACCGCAAGGTGAGCGAGTTGAGCGAAGAAATTGCCAACCTGTCTGCCGACCGCGATTCGTTACGCGCCAAATGGCAGGGCGAAAAAGATATTGTAGACGGTATTAACCAAAAGGTTGAGCAGATAGAAAACTACAAGCTGGAAGCCGAACAGGCCGAACGTGCCGGCGATTATGGAAAGGTAGCCGAACTGCGCTACGGTACCATAGTTGAGGCCCAGCAGGAAGTTGATAAACTGAAAGCTGCCTTAGCAGAAAACAAGGACGATAACCGCATGCTGAAAGAGGAAGTTACTGCCGACGATATTGCCGGTGTAGTAAGCCGCTGGACAGGCATCCCGGTGAGTAAGATGATACAAAGCGAGCGCGAAAAACTGCTGAGCCTGGAAGATGAACTGCACAAACGTGTGGCAGGGCAGGAGGAAGCTATTGAAGCCATTAGTGATGCTATACGCCGCAGCCGCGCCGGTTTGCAGGATAAACGTAAACCTATCGGGTCGTTTATATTTTTGGGGACTACAGGCGTGGGTAAAACCGAGCTGGCCAAAGCCCTTGCCGAATATTTGTTTAACGACGAAAACTCGTTGGTACGTATCGATATGAGCGAATACCAGGAACGCCATTCTGTATCAAGGTTGATCGGAGCTCCTCCGGGATACGTAGGGTATGATGAAGGCGGACAGTTGACCGAAGCCGTACGCCGTAAACCATACAGCGTAGTATTGCTGGACGAGATAGAGAAAGCACATCCGGATGTGTTTAACATTTTGCTACAGGTATTGGATGACGGGCACTTAACCGATAATAAAGGCCGCGTGGTGAATTTTAAGAACACCATCATCATCATGACATCCAACATCGGCTCAAACATCATACAGGAAAACTTTGCCGAACTGGAAGATAATAACCGCGAGGAAGTTATCGCCAAAACAAAAAATGAGTTGTTCACCCTTTTACGCGCCACTATCCGCCCCGAGTTTTTGAACAGGATAGACGAGATCATTATGTTTACCCCGCTAAGCAGGGACGAGATCACAGATATCGTAAAACTACAATTCAGGCAGGTGCAGCAAACCCTGGCCGAAATGGGTGTAACCATTGAAGCATCAGAAGAAGCTTTGGATTGGCTGGCACAATTGGGTTACGACCCGCAATTTGGTGCAAGGCCATTAAAACGTGTAATACAAAAGAAAATACTGAACGAGTTATCAAAACAAATACTGGCCGGTAAGGTGGATAGGGACAGTAAGATAAAGCTGGATATGTTTGATAATAACTTTGTATTTATGAATGCCGATAATAAGATTTGAGATAAGAGATAATAGATGTGAGATAGATTTGTGCGAGAGCGTGTGGTTGAGATCTCAAATTGATCAATAACGGTTCATGCAATAGGGCTGCCTTTGGGCGGCTCTTGTTGTTTATAAGTAAGGCAAGCCAAATACATGGCTTGCCTTACTTATTTAATTAGCTTTTTTATATTTATAAGTAATAGTTGACTTAGTTGTTCCGGCGGTTGTTGTTCTTGTAGCTTCAACCGTTGTGGGATAGCCTTGTTCGTTATATGTGTTTACGTAAGTATCTACAGTAATTGGGCCATTGTTTATTCCTGTTTCCTTTAATAGTTCATTTTTATTAGCAAAAGGTACATCCGGTAAGAACCATTTATTGCCGCTGTATAAATAAGGATTTTTTTTGGTGCCATATTCATCATCAAAGGTTAGCGTAAACGTAAGATCACCCCCGGGTGAGAAAGATTTATTCACTTCTTTTACTTTATTGTTATTAGTGTAGGTATAATCCACTGTAGCACTCTCGCCCGATGGGGTGTGAATAGCATTGGTACTTACGAGGTTGTTCGCGGTGGTAATGTCAATGGTATGGCCCTGCGATGGTTTGCCGGGTTGGCTGTAAGCTACTTTTATTGGTGCTCCGTTGCTATAAATATAATCAAAAACAGATACATCACCGCTACGGGTAATTGTTGATTTTGTAAGGTTGCCCTGGTTGTCATAAGTATAAGCATGATGCGCAACATCCTCATATATGTTACCTGTTACATGGCTGTTCATATCAATTAGATGGTTTTCAGTATCATATTTATAGTCGATAATATAATTGCCGTCAGTATAACTGGTAGTTACAGATTCAACAAGTAGTTTGTCATCGTCAGGGCTGGTGGGGTGCGGGTTGCTACCGCTCTTTGTGCAGGCGCAAAATGATAAAGCGAATAATGTGATAAGTAAGGTTTTTCTCATATATAAAATTAAAAGCCTTGAAGGTACATTATTTGTCAATCTTTTACCGATTTAAAACAACGGTTAGGCTTTGTGGTTATTCAAATACAATCGTTATCACACCAAATAAACACTACTATCATGAAAAATTTTGAAACATTAGTGGATGCCACTAACGACCTTACAAAAAGAGGATATACCGCAAATTTGAGCCTTGAGGGCGACACTATAGACGATAAATCAAAGGATATACACATGACTGCCGATGATTTTGAGATTGACGAGTTTTACCGTTTCGAGGGGCAAAGCAACCCTGACGATACATCAATTGTGTATGGTATCAGCTCGCCGAAATATAACCTGAAAGGCATTTTGGTAAATGCTTATGGCGCCTATGCTGATGATAGCTCATCGGCTATAGCTGCAAAACTACATCATCAACAGGTGAGTAATAACCTGCACGGAAGCGACAGGCCGACAGAATAAGTTTGCTGTAGCCAGTTTGCAGTAAGCAATATATTTTACTGCAAACTGGCTAAAAGTTTCTTCCCTCTTGATTGAATGGCAGCGCCGCCATCGCGCATCATAAATTGTACCTGGCTGGCCAGTTCTTCCTTTATCCAATCGTACCGGCCGCACAAATTAAATAAGGTATCTGCCGCAAATACTTTAACGGCCACTTTTACCTTGGGGTCTATGATCCAGTCGAAGCATTGTTCTACTACAGATTCCAGGTCTATAGAAGCGAGTTTTTCTTTAACAGCCTTCGGCGCATCGGGTGCGGTAAGGTGCATCATAATGCGGGTATAATGCCGCTTGCAGCTGGCGTTGGTAACCTGGGCCATTCGCTTTACAAAGTACTCCAGGTTGTCGACATATAGTTCGGGTTCGGCGAGTATGGTAGTATCCAGCAGCCATGCGGCACGGAAGCCCACCTGCGTATCTGGGTGAAAGGTAAGGTCTGTCAGATGATCGATATTAAAATACTGCTCCCTTAATGTTATCGAAAGCCGTTCAATAAAACCCTTGGTAGGGTCGGCTGATAATTCTTTTATAAGCTGATCGTTGGTAAGCATTGTCATTCATCAGGAATTATAAAATTATAAAACTTTTATTTAACCAACTTGCTTTTTATGGTAAATGTATGATGGAAACTATGCTATCATGAGGAGAAGTAAATAGCTAACAAGAGTATGTTTAGGCGTAACAATAAGGCCATCTTAAACGTCATATAAATGGAGCCTTAAAAAAGTTTACACCATTTCTACACCACGGGATAACAAAAATTATACATTTGCCTACCGTTAATTAATCGTTATTACATGGTTAAATTCAATCGATTTACACTGGATAATGGCCTTAGGGTTATTGTTCATGAAGATAATACAACCCCAATGGCCGTGCTAAACATCCTGTATGATGTGGGCGCACGTGATGAAGACCCCGGGCAAACCGGCTTTGCGCATTTGTTTGAACACCTGATGTTTGGCGGCTCTGTAAACATCCCCAACTATGATGGCCCGCTGCAACGCGTAGGCGGCGAAAATAACGCCTTTACCAGTAATGATATTACTAACTATTATATCACGCTGCCTTCGGCTAATTTAGAGACTGCCTTTTGGCTGGAGAGCGACCGCATGCTAAGCCTTGCTTTTAGCAAAAAAAGCCTTGAGGTGCAGCGTAACGTGGTGATAGAGGAGTTTAAACAGCGATACCTGAACCAGCCTTACGGCGATGTTTGGTTAAAGCTAAGGCCAATGGTTTATAAGAAGCACCCATATCGCTGGGCTACCATTGGTAAAACCATCAAACACATAGAGGACGCTAAAATTGAGGATGTAAAAGCATTCTTTAAAAAGCATTACAACCCGCAAAACGCCATTATGGTTGTGGGCGGGGATGTAAAAACCGAAAATATAAAAGCCATGGCCGAAAAATGGTTTGGCCCTATCCCTGCCGGAGATAAGTACGTACGTAACCTGCCACAGGAGCCAGCCCAAAATGATGAACGCCGCGAAACGGTTACCGCAAAAGTGCCGCTGAATGATGTGTACATCGCTTTCCAGATGGAAGGCCGTTTGGATGATAGTTATTACGCGGTAGAACTGATGTCGGATATCCTTTCAAGGGGTAATTCATCGCGCCTGTACCGCAGCCTGGTTAAAGATAAGCCATTGTTTAGCGAGGTGCATGCCTATATAACTGGCAGCCTTGACACAGGTATGTTTGTGCTGGAAGGCAAGCCCCTGGAAGGTGTAAGCATAGAGCAGGCCGAACAGGCGCTTTGGCAGGAAGTTGAAAAGCTGAAAACAGAAGATGTACCTGCCGATGAGTTGACCAAAGTGAAGAACAAAACAGAATCCACCCTGGTGTTCTCTGAAATGTCGCTTTTAGATAAAGCCATGAACCTGGCCTTTTATGAACTGATGGGTGATGCCGGGGATTTCAACCACGAGTCGGAACGGTTTTTAGCTGTAACTGCACAGCAGATAAAAGAGCATGCTAATCTCATCTTCAGAAAAGAGAACTCGTCAACGCTTGTTTATTTGGCGCAGGCAGTAGAGGCATCTGAATCAGAATTAACAGAATTAGAGAATTAGTAGAATTGTCCGGGCCAAATGCAGGAGATGATCCAACAAGGCAGTGACTTAATGACTCAACGACAAATGACTAAACTTGACAGACAAACACCCCCTCAATTTAACGGGGTAGAAAATATAAACCTGATCCACCCTGAAAGCAGTACGCTTAAAAACGGCTGTAAGATATTTACCTTCAACTCGGGCGGGCAGGATCTGGTGCGGATAGAATGGATTTTTCAGAACTCACGTTTTGAGCCAAAAAAACCGCTGCTTAATGTGGCGGTTAATACCATGCTTACCGATGGTACAAGCAAATTAACAGCCGCGCAGATAGCCGATAAAATTGATTTTTACGGCGCCTTTTTGCAGGTTGACTATAGCTACGACCACTCGCAGGTAACCCTTTTTACGCTTACGAAGCATTTACAGGCCACCCTTCCGGTTGTTAAAGCTATCCTTACGGATTCCATCTTTCCCGAAAAGGAATTGGAAACCTTTGTGCGTAACCAACAGCAAAAATTACAGGTAAGCCTACAAAAGAATGATTTTGTGGCCCGCCGCGAATTTAACAAGGCTTTATACGGCGAAACCATTTACGGCTTGGCTGCACAGCCGGAAGATTTCCAATCCCTAAAAAGGGAAGACCTGCTGATCAATTTTAAGCAAATGTACCAGCCGGGCAATTGCAATATCATCATAGCTGGTAAAGCCGACCCGCAGATACTGGCGGCGGTTACTGCTACATTTGAAGGCGCCTGGGGCGAGGTAACCACACCTGCCGATACCACACAACCCGATCTGGAACCATCTGCCCAACGTTTTATTTATATTGAGAAAGCGGGCGCGCTACAATCGGCTATTCGCATAGGTACACCATTTATAAATCGCACCCATCCTGATTTTCCTGGGATGCAGGTTTTAAATACAGTGTTAGGGGGCTATTTTGGTTCAAGATTGATGGCCAATATCCGCGAAGATAAGGGATATACTTATGGGATAGGTTCGGGAATGTCGTCGTTTAAGCAAACCGGCTCGTTCTTTATCGCGTCGGAAGTTGGCGCTGATGTTTGCAAAGCCGCTGTGAGCGAGATAGAAAAGGAAGTAACCCTGTTAAAAACAGACCTGATCCCTGAAGAGGAATTATCGCTGGTACGCAACTTTATGCTGGGTTCGCTTTTAGGCAGCCTGGAGAATGTGATGTCGCACGCCGATAAATTCAAGAACCTGTATTTTGCCGGGCTTGATTATGATTATTACGAACGCTATACCCAAACTGTAAAAAATATCACTGCTGAGGAACTGAAAGCCCTTGCCAATAAATACCTGGACTTTGATAACTTTTATAAAGTGATAGTAGGGAAATATTAACCGATTTGCGCTTGCAGATTTACGATTTTAGATTTTGAATAATCAAGGCATTGTCAGGATTACACAAATCTAAAATCGTACATCTAAAATCCCATAAATTTTGTTAGCTTTGCCCGGCAAATAATAACTCCAAATAATTATTTGCTATGCAGTTAGACCCATCCAAATTTGTCGCCGAAGGATTAACCTATGACGACGTACTATTACTCCCCGCTTATTCAGAAGTACTACCGCGCGAAGTTAACACGAGCACTTTTTTAACAAAAAAGATCCGTTTAAACATCCCGATCATTTCGGCCGCTATGGATACCGTAACCGAAGCGGGCCTGGCTATTGCCATTGCCCAGGCAGGTGGTATTGGTATGCTGCACAAAAACATGACCATACAGCAACAAGCCGATGAGGTACGTAAAGTAAAACGTTCTGAAAGCGGCATGATCCAGGAACCGGTTACCCTGCTGGAGAACGCCTTGTTATCTGACGCCGTGAACATCATGCGCGAAAACAGCATAGGTGGTATCCCGGTAATTGATGCCGATGGCAAACTGAAAGGTATCATCACCAACCGCGATCTGCGTTTTCAGAAAGACCTTACCGTGCCGGTTAGCGATATCATGACCAAAACAAACCTGATAGTAGCGCCACAGGGCACAACCCTGCAAGATGCAGCTGCTATACTGCAGCACAACAAAATTGAAAAACTACCGGTTGTTGATAAGGATGGTAAACTGGTAGGATTGATTACTTATAAGGATATCCAGAAAGTAAAAAACTTCCCTAACGCTTGTAAAGACGAATTTGGGCGCTTGCGCGTAGGCGCCGCCGTTGGTGTTGCTGCCGATAATATTGATCGTGTTGCCGCCCTGGTTAAAGCCGGTGTTGACGTAGTTACTATTGATACCGCGCATGGCCACTCAAAGGGGGTTATTGATATGGTAAAGGCCGTTAAACAGCTTTATCCCGATTTGCAGGTGATAGCTGGTAATATTGCCACTGCCGATGCTGCCAAAGCCCTTGCAGGTGCAGGCGCGGATGCGGTTAAAGTAGGTATAGGCCCGGGTTCTATCTGTACAACCCGTATCATAGCTGGTGTTGGCGTACCGCAGCTTTATGCCATTTACGAGTGTGCTAAAGCCCTTGAAGGTACAGGCATCCCGGTTATTGCCGATGGCGGTATCAAACAAACCGGTGATATTGTAAAAGCAATTGCAGCAGGTGCAAGTTCTATTATGGCAGGTTCACTGTTTGCCGGGGTAGAAGAGTCGCCGGGCGAAACTATTATATACGAAGGCCGTAAATTTAAATCGTACCGTGGCATGGGCTCTATCGAGGCCATGGCTAAGGGATCTAAAGACCGTTACTTCCAGGACGAGACCGATGTGGTTACCAAACTGGTGCCCGAAGGTATTGTTGGCCGCGTGCCATTTAAAGGCAACATGGCCGAGGTAGTTTACCAATACATTGGCGGTTTACGTGCCGGTATGCACTACTGTGGTGCCGCTAATATCGAAGACCTGCAAAGGGCCAAATTTGTACGTATTACCGCTGCCGGGATGCGCGAAAGCCATCCGCACGATATTACGATCACTAAGGAAGCTCCGAATTATACACGATAGTTATTAGTGAATGATTGATTGTGTGAATGGTTTTAAACTATTCACACAATCAACCATTTGTTTTATAATAACCAGTCACTTAATCAACCACTCTCTCTCAATGAAAGCTATCTGCATCTTCTGTGGTGCCAATTTTAACGGCGACCCGGTATTAAAACAAGCTATTGAACTCCTTGCCGAAGTGATGGTCAGCAAAAATATCACCCTGGTATATGGCGGTGGCAATGTTGGCGTGATGGGTTTACTGGCCGATGCTGTTTTGAGCAGGGGCGGGGAAGTGATAGGCATTATCCCAAAGTTTTTAATGGATAAAGAAGTTGGGCACACCGGCATCACCAAACTGCATGTGGTTGAAAATATGCACCAGCGCAAGCAACTGATGAACGACCTGTGCGACGGTATCATTATGCTGCCGGGAGGTTTTGGTACGTTAGAAGAGTTTTTTGAAGTGCTCACCTGGTTGCAGTTAGGCCTGCATAATCACCCGGTTGGGATATTGAATATTGGCAGCTTTTACGACATGCTGCTAAAGCAAATGGATGTAATGGTTGAGCAGCGCTATCTTAAACCCGCTAACCGAAAACTTGTATTAACTTCTGCCGACCCGATAGAACTTGTTAACTTAATGGAGAACATCGATATAAAACCCGACGAGGTTTGGTTCAGGGACAGAAATTTGACCTAAACATTTCTATCAGCATTTCCAAAACGCGATGGAGGTTGTTTGCTTCATGGCAAAGTAATTATGGTCGCCGCAGTAAACACATGATGAGCCATCCCAAAATGTAAAATGCCCGGTGGCATCGTTCCAGCCACTAACCTCAAATCGTATAATGCCATTTAAACCATTAATCTTTTTTAGGTCAAACTCGCCGTCCTTCCTATTTAGCGTTACGGTAGGGGCGTGGTACTTATGCCTTAAAAAAGTATTGAACTCACTAACCCTTATTGCGTAATTAAGTTTATCCTCGCCTAAAAATGTAAGCATACCCGGGTAGCCTTTAGGGATATCAAATAATTTGCCGCTATTGGCATAATTAAATGCCCGGCTCATTCTTATAACACAAGTATTACTAAAACTTGGTGAATGAGACTCTACTTCCCCTTTAATTAATTCCCTAACTTGGAACGAACTGTAATCACTGCCAGGATAGTTTTTTATTAAACTTTCATAAGTAGGTAATATCATGTTATTTAAGTTTTAGAATGTAGTTTTTAAGATCATTGTCAAAAGCAAATTCCACATTGGGTTCTGTACGGCCCCAATGCACGCCTTCTGTATAAAGTTTTTTGTCCTGTTTGTTAATAGTCAGAAATATAATCAGTTCTTTGCCTACAAATTCTTTGTAATCGCCTTCTTCCAAAAAAGCCTCATACTTAATATTGGGTTTATCAGTGGTTTGCCCCTTATATGCCTCAATTAATTGGGCATCTATAACGTAAATATCCTGTTGTTTAACAGCCTTGATAACTTTGATTCTGGCAACAAGATCAGATTTGCCGTATAAGCTTTTTACAAACGATTCATTGAATTTTACAGAGTCGGTTTTAGCGGCAATGGTGTCCTGTGGTTTATCCACGGTTTTTTTTTCGGGGCTTGTACATGCACCTAAAAATAGAAGTAAAGCAACAGCTATCGGTCGTATTTGCATAATAGAGGTTTATAAAGAAACCCAGTAATTAACTAAAGGTTTTAATTTAAACTTTAAGTTATTATTATGCATGCATAATAAATTCAATCAAATTGGGCCAATTCTGATAAATTTTCCTAAAATTACACAACCTATTATAAAACGCGTATGGATCTGGAATTCAATAAAAATGAGGACGTTAACAAACAACTCGTTTACGAATTTAATACAAGACTTAAAAAAATATTCATGGGTGGTGGCGAAAAGGCTGCTGCCAAACAAAAAGACAAAGGCAAAATGCTTGCCCGCGAGCGTGTTGCTTACCTCATAGACGACGATAAACCATGGCTGGAAGTAGGCGCTTTTACAGCCGATGGTATGTATGCCGAACATGGTGGCTGTCCAAGTGGTGGTGTGGTTTGCGGTATTGGTTATGTAAGCGGCAGGCAATGTGTAATTGTGGCTAATGATGCTACCGTTAAAGCTGGCGCCTGGTTCCCTATAACAGCCAAGAAAAACCTGCGCGCGCAGGAAATAGCGATGGAAAACCGCTTGCCGATCATTTACCTGGTAGATTCTGCCGGTGTGTATTTACCCTTGCAGGACGAGATATTCCCCGATAAAGAGCACTTTGGCCGGATATTCCGTAATAATGCGCAAATGAGCAGCATGGGTATTATCCAGATAGCCGCTATTATGGGTTCATGTGTGGCGGGTGGCGCTTATCTGCCTATTATGAGCGATGAGGCCATGATAGTAGAGGGTACCGGTTCTGTTTTCCTGGCGGGGTCTTATCTGGTAAAATCGGCCATTGGCGAGGATGTTGATAACGAAACCCTTGGCGGAGCGACTACACAATGTGAAATATCGGGCGTAACGGATTATAAACACCCTAATGATAAGGCATGCCTTGATTCTATCCGCAATATCATGAACAAGGTTGGCGATTATAATAAGGCCGGTTTCGACAGGATTAAATCTGTTGCACCAAAACTAAACGAGAAAGATATTTATGGCATCCTGCCGGATAACAGGGAAAAGGCTTATGATATGTACGAGATCATTAAGCGCTTGGTGGATGATTCAGGATTTGAAGAATATAAAGCAGGGTATGGGCAATCCATCATCTGCGGCCTTGCCCGTGTTGATGGCTGGGCGGTTGGGATTGTTGCTAACCAGCGTAAAGTGATCAAATCAAAAAAAGGCGAAATGCAGTTTGGCGGGGTTATCTATTCCGATTCGGCTGATAAAGCCACCCGTTTTATCATGAACTGTAACCAAAAGAAGATCCCGCTGGTTTTCTTGCAGGATGTTACCGGTTTTATGGTAGGCAGCCGCAGCGAACATGGCGGCATAATAAAAGACGGGGCCAAAATGGTGAACGCTGTAGCCAATTCTGTAGTGCCTAAATTCACTATCGTAATAGGTAATTCATACGGCGCGGGCAATTACGCCATGTGCGGCAAAGCTTACGACCCACGATTGATCTACGCCTGGCCATCGGCTAAAATAGCGGTAATGGGTGGCAGCCAGGCAGCAAAAGTACTGGTACAAATGCAGGCGGCCGGACTAAAAGCCAAAGGCGAGGAAGTGGATGATGTAAAAGAAGCCGAACTGCTAAAACAAACCACCGATCGCTATAACGCCCAAACAACCCCATACTATGCCGCCGCAAGGCTTTGGGTGGATGGCATCATCGACCCGTTGGAAACCCGCAAGGTAATATCAATGGGTATAGAGGCCGCCAACCACGCCCCGATAGAAAAGCAATTTAATGTGGGGATAATACAGACATAGAGTTTGTTTAACCACAGAGGACGCAGAGATATAACTGGCGTATATACACAAAGAGCACAGAGATGAATTTTAAAACTCTGTGCTCTTTGTGGTTATATTTAAGCTAATCTTAGTGTCCTCTGTGGTTAAATCTAAGAAATTATCTATCTTCCAAGATGAAAACGCTCCTTTTGCCATTTCTGTTAATATCATCGTTAACCGCATTTGCCCAAAATGCTAACCAGATCCACCAACGCGCAATCCTGGTAGATACACATAACGATGCCATATCAAACCAACTGATCACTAAGGTAGATCTGGGCAAATTACAAACAACCGGTAATTTCGATTTAATACGCGCCAAAACCGCCGGACTGGATGTGCAGGTATTCTCCATTTGGTGTGGCGACCAATATGGTAATGGCACAGCTTACGCTTATGCCAACCGTGAGATAGATTCGTTATACGCGCTCATCAACCGTAATCCCGATAAGATAAAATTAGTCCGTACCGCTGCCGACCTGCAAAAAACAGTAAAGCAAAATAAACTGGCCGCCATGATAGGGGTAGAAGGCGGCCACATGATAGAAGACAGGCTGGATTATATAGACAGTTTGAAGAAGAGGGGGATGACCTACCTCACCCTTACCTGGAATAATAGCACCAGTTGGGCAACATCCGCACGCGATGAAACGCTGCGTGCAGATACTTTAAAACATAAAGGACTTACTGATTTTGGTAAGCAGGTTGTTAAAAAGTTGAACAACCTGGGTGTGATGATAGACCTGTCGCATCCGGGCGAACAAACCTTTAATGATGTAATGGAAATTACAACAAAGCCCGTTATTGCATCGCACAGTTGTGCTTATGCCTTAAACCCGCATAGGCGAAATCTGAAGGACTATCAGCTGAAAGCCATTGCCAAAAATGGCGGTGTGGTATTTCTCAATTTCTACAGTGGTTTTATTGATAGTACTTACGATGCCCGGCATGAAGCTTATCTTACTAAACATAAACCCGAGCTTGACTCGCTGATCAAGATCTATAATGATTATGATTTGGCCAGCATCCGCTTGAATGTTATTAACAAACAGGAATCCGATCAGTTTAGGCCACCGTTGAGCATGCTCATTAAGCATATCGACTATATGGTGAAGCTGATAGGCGCCGACCACGTTGGCATAGGTTCGGATTTTGACGGTGCAGAATCGTACCCATTAGGGTTAGACAGCGTTACCGACTACCCCAAGATAACTGCCGAACTGCTTAAACTAGGCTACAGCGAAAAAGATATTGATAAGATTTTAGGGGGTAATTTTATCAGGGTGCTAAAAGCCAATGTTGGTAAATAGTCATTAAGGTATGGCAGTATGTTGACTATTACCTATTGGCGCAATCATCTATAAATCTTAAATTCGCATTTCATTATAAAAATACAAATGTCACAAGATACTGAACACGTAAAATGCCTAATTATAGGATCGGGCCCGGCGGGATATACCGCAGCAATTTATGCTTCACGTGCCGATCTGCACCCGGTTATGTATACAGGTATGCTTGCCGGCGGGCAGCTTACCCAAACTACTGATGTTGAGAATTTCCCCGGCTACCCTGATGGCATCATGGGCCCCGAAATGATGGAAGATTTTCGCAAACAGGCAGAACGTCTGGGTACAGATATCCGCTTTGGCTACGTAAGTTCGGTTGATTTTTCATCACTGCCACACAAAGTAACGGTTGACGAAAGCAAAACCATTCTGGCCGATACTGTGATCATCTCTACAGGTGCATCTGCAAAATGGCTGGGTTTAGCGTCTGAACAAAAATACAGCGGCTTTGGCGTTTCGGCCTGCGCGGTTTGTGACGGTTTTTTCTTTAAAGGGCAGGATGTTGCCATAGTTGGTGCCGGTGATACCGCTGCCGAAGAAGCTACTTACCTGGCTAAACTGGCCCGTAAAGTTTATATGATCGTTCGCCGCGATGAGTTCCGTGCTTCAAAAGCAATGGTGCACCGCGTGTTGAATACCCCGAACATCGAAATTTTATATAATACCGATACCATTGAAATACTTGGTGATGGCCAAAGCGTTAATGCGGTTAAGGTGTGCAATAACGTAACCAACGAAGACAGGATACTGGATGTTACCGGCTTTTTTGTAGCCATTGGCCACAAACCTAACACCGATATCTTCCGTGGTACGATCAATATGGACGAAACAGGTTATATCATCACCCGTCCGGGTTCAACCGAAACAAATATTGAAGGCGTATTTTGCTGCGGTGATGCGCAGGATCATATCTACCGCCAGGCTGTTACCGCAGCCGGTACAGGTTGTATGGCTGCAATAGATGCCGAGCGTTACCTGGCTGCAAAAGAGCACGTTGTAACTGCATAATGTAGTAACGCATCCTTCGCGCATTTCCCAATCTTAAAATTTTTTAAAAAGCCGTGTTCATAATAAGAATACGGCTTTTTTGTTTCTGTTTGTGTAATTTTTGGGTTATTATGATGCATTTTTTTTAAATAATGCTAAATTACGGCCTCATTATACACCTGATCTGTTTTTACTATGAATAAAAGAAAACATGTACTGTTGGCCGCTTTACTGGTGGCATCGTCTTTTTGTGTTAACGCCCAGGGTACAGACCCATACGCGGGTATCATCCCTGCGCCTGTATCAGTAAAAAAGGCCCCCGGCGAGTTTGTTTTGAGCCAGGAAACCATCATACAGGCTGATACACCAAATAATAAGGCGGTACAGTTCTTCTCATCATACCTGGCCAATAATATGGCTTACAACAAACAGGTTGCTTTACGCAATGCAAAGGTTAGCACAACAACCATATATTTAACATCAACAGGTACCGAAAACTTGCCTGCCGAGGGTTACCGCCTCACCATTACCCCGCAGCAAATTACCGTTGCCGGCAAGGGGGCTGGTTTGTTTTACGGCATCCAAACATTGATACAACTTATCCCGCTTGAAAGAGGGGCTACCGCTAAATTACCGGCTGTAACTATTGAAGATTACCCGCGCTTTGGCTACAGGGGTATGATGCTTGATGTTTGCCGCCACTTTTTCTCGGTAGAGTTTGTAAAAAGGTATATCGACCTGATGGCAACCTACAAGCTAAATACCTTCCACTGGCATTTAACCGACGACCAGGGCTGGCGCATCGAGATCAAAAAATATCCAAAACTAACCTCAATTGGCAGCACACGTAAGGAAAGCGTTATCGGTAACTACAAAGACCGTACACCGCTACAGTATGATGGCGTGCCGGTTTCAGGCTACTACACGCAGGATCAGATCCGCGATGTGATCAAATATGCGGCCGATCGTTATATCACCATCGTGCCCGAAATTGAAATGCCCGGTCATGCTTTGGCTGCATTAGCTGCATACCCGGAGTTAAGCTGCGACCCAAGTCAGAAATATGAGGTATCGGGTAAATGGGGGGTGTTTAACAACATCTACTGCCCATCCGAAAAAACATTTGGCTTTTTGCAGGATGTGTTGACCGAGGTGATAGACCTTTTCCCAAGCAAATACATCCATATAGGCGGCGATGAAGCACCGAAAGATGTATGGAAACAGTCGAAATTTTGCCAGGACCTGATCAAGCGTCTTAAACTGAAAAACGAGCATGGCCTGCAAAGCTATTTCATCCAACGGATGGAGAAATTTGTGAACAGCAAAGGCCGCAGCATTATTGGCTGGGACGAGATACTGGAAGGTGGACTGGCACCAAACGCTACGGTAATGAGCTGGAGGGGCGAAGAAGGTGGTATACAAGCCGCTAAAGAAAGCCATGATGTGATCATGACCCCAAGTAGCCAAGCTTTATATTTCGACCATGCACAAGGCAAAATAAACCAGGAGCCCGTAGGTATTGGCGGTAGTGCACCTATCCAAAAAACATACGCCTACAACCCAACACCATCAGCCTTAACACCCGAGCAGCAAAAATATATTAAAGGCGTACAAGCCAACCTTTGGACGGAGTACATCACTACCGAAACTAAAGTTGAATACATGATACTGCCACGCATGCTGGCATTATCTGAAGTAGCATGGACACCCACAGTTAATAAAAATTACCAGGATTTTTCAGAAGCCCGTTTACCACAACACCTGGCAAGGTTGGATAAAAGCGGTTACAATTACCGTGTACCGGCTGCCATAGGTGCTACTGATACAGTTATGATAGGCAGTACGCTTAATGTTAACCTTAAATCGCCGGTTAAGGGCGCTAAGATCTATTACACCATAGATGGCTACACCCCGCGCGAAACTGAATTATTATACACCAGCCCAATGAGCTACCCGGTGCCGTTAGATGAATACCGCGACCTGAAAACCATTGTGGTAACACCTTCTGGTAAACGCAGCGTTATTACCGCCGCCAAAATTTTTAACAAAGCGCCGTTGGCTGCTGTTAACTATACAGGCAATACCCCGGGCTTAAAATACCAGGCATCGGCGGGTACTTATGTAAATACAACGCAGATAAACTCCGCAGCGGTAATTGATACCGGTGTGGCAAAAAGTTTCAGCACTGCACTAAGCGCCTTTAAAAAAGCGTTTAACAAATACGGCGTGGTATTCAATGGTTATTTAAGGGCCGATGTTGATGGCAATTACGGGTTTTCAACGGCATCATCAAATGGTTCGGTTTTATTGATCGATGATGTGCCAATTGTAGATAACGATGGCCGTACCGGCCCGGTTGAGCAGCAAGGTGTAATACCGTTGCTTAAAGGGTACCATAAAATCACTATCAAATATGTGGATGCAAATTCATCCGGCAGTGGTTTAAGGGTTTATATGACCATACCGGGTAAGCCAAAAGGAGAGATATCGCCGGATATGATGTTTAACTAAACGCTATATTTGAGTATGAATTTTAGAAATTATTTATTCATATTGGCAATGGGGCTATTGATAGCAGGCTGCGGTGGTGATGCTAAAAAACCTGCGGCGAATAATAACGTGGCAACCAAACCCGCCGTAATGCAGCCATTCCGTTTTCATAAGGCGATAGAAGTATCGCCGGGCCAAACGTATGATGTGGTAAGCTGGGGCAGGGGTTCAACCCAGGTTGGGTCGTTTGCTATACTGCATTCAGATTCGTCGAAAATGAAATATACGACCACCACCGGCGACCTTGACGGCATCATTACCGACGTATTTAACGCCGATATGGATATGGATGGTAACCCGGAGATCCTGATCCAATCAAAGGGGAAAGACACCGTTAATTATGCTAAGATCTATGCATTTGAGTTTAATAACAACGATGCTGATAAGCTGGATTTTCCAAAACTGAGCAATTCGCAAAAAAAAGGCTACCGTGGTAATGATAATTTTTACATTAAAGAAGGTAAGCTGATCCGCGAGTTCCCGATCTATAACAGCAACGACTCTTTAGCCAAACCAACCGGCGCAAAACGCCAGCTGGAATACAGCCTGCGAAGCAATAACTTTACGGTTAAGCAATTGAGTGTTGATTCTGCTTCAACGAAAGCAACAGGCGCGGTAGTCAAACAAGCTGAACCTGAGCAGAAACAAACTGTAAGTAAATCAAAAAAACGTAAACAGGCCGAAACCCATAAGCGCCGCCGCAGGCAAAGGGATTAATTACGGCAAAACAATATTTTCACCGGCAGGTGGTTTGGCTAATTGCAATTAACTGAACCACCTGTTTTATTTTATACAGATGATATTAGAGGATTTTTTATATCGCCTTAAAGTGGAATACCACACGTTGGATAAACTAACGACGGATACTTATTATCAGCGGTTGTCCAGCTTGTTTGTAGTGCTTGAACTGGATGGCGATAACCTGAACGAAGAACACGATTTGGGTTTAGATGCCATCCTCGATAAAATGAACGATATTAATGAGGATGACCTGCAACAGGATATGTCGCAAGAGGAACTGGCGGGGTTGATTAAAAAAGTGAAAACAGGTTTGGCACTTCTGATAAATAAGATAGAGGAGTAAAAAAACGTCATTGCGAGCGTAGCGTGGCAATCTTCGACATGCATGTAGCCGATTTTTCTATCGAAGATTGCTTCGTATCTCGCAATTGTAATGGTTAGGTAATTCGGTAACAGAATTAGGTAATTTTATTTGTTGTTTAGGGAGACCATATCTATAGGTTTTTTACCGTTGATGCCCTGGTGTGGCCTTTCCCAATTGTAATAAA
>NZ_LGEK01000087.1 GCF_001636615.1 Mucilaginibacter sp. L294
GCTCGGAGATGTGTATAAGAGACAGGTGATATGATGCCTTTAAAGCGCCAACGCTGGTACCTAAAACCTCGCTCATTTCCTCGTATTTCAGATCGTCAAAATACTTCATGTTAAATACAAGGCGCTGTTTATCGGGCAGTGTTAGTATAGCTTCCTGTAATTTCCGCTGTATCTGGTCGCCGCTAAACTGGTCAGAGCTTGATAGCGTATCCGCCAACTCAAAATCTACATCATCTAAAGATATATTATTCTTGGCTTTTTTCTTATTCAAAAAGGTAATGCATTCGTTGGTGGCAATGCGGTACATCCAGGTGTACAATTGCGCATCGTTACGGAAACCCGGCAGGTTTTTCCATATCTTGATGAAAACATCCTGTACAATGTCGTCGGCGTCGTCATGGTCAATAACCATACGGCGCACATGCCAGTATATCTTTTGCTGATATTTTTTCAGCAAAAGGTTAAATGCTTCGTTCCGGGTCTTTTCGTCCCTAAACTTGCTGAGTATTTCTTCGTCTTCTGCCTGAATGGCCATCTATTAAAATTTATCTTTTAAATAAAAATAACGCTTTTTTGTTTGATATGTGTTGAAAATACATTTATCCTAACAGGTCTAACACCTGTTGCGATGAATTTTTGGTATCAACTTTTTCAATCACCTTATCAATAATACCATCGCCATTAATAATAAAGGTAGTGCGGGCGGTGCCCATGTATTTTTTGCCGTACATATTCTTCTCCACCCAAACACCGTAGGCTTCTACAATGCTGTGGTCGCTATCGGCTATCAGGGTAAAAGGCAGCTGGTATTTGGTTTCGAACTTTTTGTGCGATTTTTCATCGTCAACACTTACGCCTATCACCTCAAAGCCCTTGCTTAACAACGATTGGTAATTATCCCTGAAATCGCAGCTTTCGGCCGTACAGCCCGGGGTATCATCCTTTGGATAAAAGTACAGGATAACGTTTTTGCCTCTAAAATCGCCCAATGAAACGGGTTCGCCGTTCTGGTTGTTCGCCGTAAAGTTTGGCGCTTTTTCGCCTTGTTGTGGAGTTGCCATTTTACCTGTTAAATTCTGCCTTAAATGTACTAACGTTATTTTTTGCATCCGTTACGGTAAACTCAAACGTGTGTTTGCCTGCGGCGATGCTATCATCAAAGGTATAACTTAAAACCTTTGTTTTATAATCCCATACTACCAGTACCCATTTGCCATCAATTTTACCCGCGTAGCTTTTTATACCGCTCAGGTTATCGCTCATGCGCAGTTTAATGGCTTTCAAAAGTTTCATATTACTGCCATTACGAATGTTGATAGGGGTGATAACCGGGGGCACGGTATCAATGCGGATGTAATAATCGCCAAAAGCACGGGCAATGCCTTTTACCCAGCCGCCTTCCCATGTGCTGCTGATGGCGCCTGTGGCAGCATTAACAATAACAGCCTTTTCGGCATTGGCGCCCAGGCCGATGTCGGGTTTTATCCAAAGATCGTAGCTGTCATGTACCGGCGTTAATTTATTGTGAATACGATGTATAACCGAATAAGCGCCCGGTTTTGCCGGCAGGGTAGCGTACTGAAAGTCCAGGTCATCGTACAAATTGCCGGGCATAATGGTAACTTTTACCTTATCGTTGGCAAACTCGCCTTTACGGTCGTAACGCAGCAGGGTGCCAGTTGGCTTATCCGGGGCTACGTTGGCTGCAGCTGTATTGGATTGCACCTTTAGCGTTAGGGTTGAGGTGTTGCCCGCTACATCTTTTACAATGTATTGTACCTCGTGCAGCTTATCGTCATTAAAAGCCATAATGCCCCGGTTAATGGATTGCGGGTATAATGAGATGCGGCTGCCGGGCAGTATAAAGCACTTTTGCATAAAGCGGTGCGCTGTAATAAATGCCGGGTAATCTATATAAGCGTTAATGGCGTGGGTTTGATCGAACGCGAAACGTTCAACCGCGAAGGTGTACATGGTAACACCATCCAGCTTAAGCTCTAAAGAGTAAATGCCGTTATGGTTGGGCGATGCATCATTAATATCGGTAGCGCTAATGCCGAAGCCGGTATTGCCGCTAAGCGTTAACACCTGTGGCTTTAATAAATGATAGTTACCGTTTGCGCCGGTTACCGCTAAAAATTCCTTTGGCGTTTTTTCGCTGAAGGGGTTGCCGTTTAAATGGTAAATGCCGATGGCGGTTATAGCGGGTGGTTTAGTATCGGGAATGGTGAGGCCAAATAGTTGCGGGTTAATGGTTTCCTGCGTTAGGGTGTCCCTGATCTCGAAATGCAGGTGCGGGCCGCCGGATGCGCCCTGGTTGCCCGAGATGGCTACTACATCGCCTTTTTGTACTTTAAACATGCCGGGCGGCAGGGCAATATCTGCTTCAAATGTTTGGTTTTTGTATTGGTAATCGCGGATGTATTGATCAATTTGGGGCGTAAAATCATTGATGTGGCCGTAAACGCTTGTAAAACCATTGGGATGCGTAATGTACAGCGCCTGCCCAAAGCCGCCAAACTGCACCCTCACCCTTGATACATACCCATCATAAGCGGCGTGCACCGGGAAACCAACGCGCTGCATAGTGCGAAAATCAAGCCCTGAGTGGAAATGGTTAGGCCTTAGCTCGCCAAACGAACCTGCGGTTGCAGGCGGCAGGTCAAGCGGATAGCGAAACTGGTTTTTGGGGTATTGCTTGCTCTGGATAACATCCTGGGCGTGGGTAGAAGTTGCAGTAAGGATAAGTACTGCTATACTGAATAATATTTTCCTGCTCACCGTTCGAATCAGCATATTAATAATTTAGTAATTAAGAGGTTTCTCTCGCAAAGACGCAGAGACGCAAAATTCCGTTTTTTGAGAGTCTGAGCCTATCGAAAACTCAAACGCTTTGCATAGCGGTGAATGGTTCGACAAGCTCACCATGACATTGTGTTTTTTTAGCGTCTCTGCGTCTTTGCGAGAAATGAATTTTATTTAACATAAAAGTCTAAAAGCTTATCCCCCTCCAAAAATCCTTCCAAATGGTCGCCAACGGCAACTTTACCTACACCTTCGGGGGTGCCGGTGAATATCAGGTCGCCTTTTTTCAGGGTGATATACTGTGATACAAAGGCAATTATCCTTTCGAAAGAAAAGAGCAGGTCTTTGGTGTTCCCCTGCTGGCGGGTTTCGCCGTTTATATCCAGTTTAAAGTTCAGGTTGTACAGATCGGCAAACTTAGCCTTTGGTAAAAAGTTACTTACCGGGGCCGAGTTATCAAACGCTTTGGCCAGTTCCCAGGGCAGTCCTTTTTCTTTATGTTTGGTTTGGATATCGCGCGCGGTAAAATCAATCCCAAGGGCTATCTCTTCGTAGTAGTTAGCCGCGAATTTCTCGCTGATGTGCTTACCTTCCTTGCTTACCTTTAATACCAGTTCTATCTCGTGGTGTATATCCTGCGAAAACTCGGGATGGTAAAAAGGTTTATTATCCTTTAATAAGGCGGTATCCGGTTTCATGAATATCACCGGGATAGTAGGCACAGGGTTGTTCAGCTCTTTAGCGTGTTCGGCATAGTTGCGGCCAATGGCAATTATTTTCATAATGGTAATACAATATCGCCGAAATTATAAACTCTAAATCCTAAAACCTAAATTCTGAGGGTTTAAATTCTAAAAAGAGAAAGATGTGAGGGATGCTGATTAAAAACGCCCGATTCAGGGGCAGAGGGGGCTTACAGAACCGAGATCCGGGTGTTTACAGATTCGGTACCAACAACTATCCTGACAAAGTAAAAACCACGTAATAATTTGTTGCTAACGTTGTAGGTGATGTTTTGCTCGCCAAACTCAACCCTTTGCGAAAACAGGGTAAGTACATTGTTGCCCAGCATATCCATTACATTTACGTTAACATACGTGTTGCGCGATACATTGTACTTTACGTTTATAACATCGGTTACCGGGATAGGGTATATTTTTACATTGGTAACCAGCTTATCATCCGGGCGGGCAAGGTTTATTTTGGCGTTAGATGTAGCAGCCGGTTTTAACGGAGGCAAGGCTAAATGCAATCCATTTTTTAAATAAGAAGTTTTTACTGCTTTGTTTTTAAGTGTACGCAGGTATGAGGTATCACTTTTTTGAGCATTAACCCCTTTTGCAAGCGCAAAATTTACCAGTATTGCCAGCGCAATTATGGTAAACCTGGAAGTAACAAAAGTAGATCTTAGACTCATATTAAAATATTCTTTGCAAAAGTATAAATATTGCGCTCAACACCTCATATTGTTATGAATATATAAATACTTTTAACAATTTTTAACAAAATAAGGTTTTGTTAGTTGTTCTAACTAATAGACTTATACGATTAAACTTAGTTTAAGTTGTAAATGGATTTTTTTAATAGTTTTGTATCCTTTTTAAATTAGAGTGTCAAATCATAAAGATCTGCAAAAACTTTCGGCCTCGGGCCTGCTCATTAGTTTAGGAATAATCTACGGAGACATAGGTACATCACCTTTGTATGTTTTTAAAGCGATCATCGGCAAAAACCAAATCTCAGAAACAATAGTGCTGGGTGGGGTATCGCTCATCTTCTGGACACTCACCCTGCAAACCACCCTTAAATATGTTGTAATTACCCTGCGTGCCGATAATAAAGGCGAGGGAGGGGTTTTCTCACTTTTTTCGTTGGTGCGGCGCAGGGCAAAATGGCTTATTGTGCCCGCTATAATAGGCGGCTGCGCATTACTGGCCGATGGTATCATCACCCCGCCAATTACCATATCGGCAGCTATTGAGGGGTTAAGTTCGCGCTACCATAACCTGCCTACCTTTTATATTGTAGTGGGTATTATTACCTTTTTGTTTTTTATACAGCAGTACGGCTCATCAATAGTAGGCAAGGCATTTGGCCCTATTATGTTTTTATGGTTCACCATGATGGGGGTTTTAGGTATCAGCTATATTATACAAATGCCATCTATATTAAAAGGCATTAACCCATATTACGCTTACCAGCTGCTTACCAGTAATTATAACGCGTTTATTATTTTGGGGGCGGTATTTTTATGTACCACAGGTGCCGAGGCGCTATACTCCGACCTTGGGCACTGCGGCCGCCCAAACATACGGGCAACCTGGTTATATGTAAAACCCTGCCTGTTGCTAAACTACTTTGGGCAGGCGGTTTGGCTGCTGCAACGCAATGGCCGTGCCGATATTGACCTGAACGTATTTAACCCCTTTTACCAGATAATGCCCCCCTGGTTTTTAATATTTGGTATTGGTATTGCAACGGTGGCGGCTATTATTGCCTGCCAGGCGGTTATATCAAGCTCGTTTACCCTTATTGCCGAAGCGGTAAGGCTAAACCTTTGGCCAAAAGCCAGAATTGTTTACCCCAGCGACCAAAAGGGCCAGTTATACGTGCCCAGCATCAACTGGATATTGTTTGCAGGCTGTATAGGCGTAATGTGGCTGTTCAAAAAATCGGAAGCGATGGAGGCGGCTTATGGCCTAAGCATTACCGTGGCCATGATGATGACCACCATCCTTATCTCTAACTTTTTAAGGCGCAAAAAAGTACCGGTATATATTATCACCGCGTTTTTTGTGATGTATATACTCATCGAAGGCGCCTTTTTACTGGGTAACCTGCATAAATTTGTTGATGGTGGCTGGTTCACCCTATCAATAGGCGTGGTGCTGTTTATTGTAATGTGGACCTGGCACTCGGCCCGTAAGATCAAGAACCGCTTTGTAAAATTCATTGAGATTGACGATTACTTCGGCATCCTGAAAGAGATGAGTGAAGACCAAACCGTACCCAAGTACGCATCGCAACTGGTGTACATGACCAGCGCCAACTTTAACTCAGAGATTGAATCGAAAATAATTTACTCTATACTGCAAAAAAAACCAAAACGGGCCGACGTTTACTGGCTTGTACACGTAGATGTAGTAGATGAACCTTACAAACGCGATTACGAGGTGGATTTTTTAGTGCCGGGCAAACTGATCAGGATAGATTTTAAACTGGGCTTTAGGGTTGAGCAGCAAATAAACCTGCTGTTCCGTAAAGTGGTGGAGGATTTGGTGAAGAATGGCGAGGTGGATATTACCAGCCGGTACGAATCATTACACAAGCATAAAATTGTGGGCGATTTTAGGTTTGTGGTGATAGAGAAGGTTTTGTCGCGTTCGCATAACCTATCGCTTTACGAGCGTTTTATCATGTTTATTTATGTGCAATTAAAAAAGGTAAGTTTATCAGAAGAGCGTAACTTTGGCCTCGATCTGAGTTTTGTAACTGTTGAAAAGGTACCGTTAATGCTTACATCGCCTGATAGTGTAGAAATTAACAGGGTAAATGTATCATCACAATAAACAAAGGGGCCTGGTTGTAAAATATCAGACCGTTTTGCAGGATAATAATTAATAAGGAAAGTCGTGTCAAATCATAAAGATCTGCAAAAACTATCGGCCGCCGGTTTGCTGATAAGTTTAGGAATAATTTACGGTGATATTGGTACATCGCCATTATATGTGTTTAAGGCCATTGTTGGCCAGGAGCACACCAAGTTTTCGCAACATATTTCAGAAACCCTGGTGCTTGGGGGCGTATCCCTTATATTTTGGACGCTTACGCTACAAACTACTTTAAAGTATGTTGTGATTACCCTGCGGGCCGATAACAAAGGCGAGGGTGGTATTTTCTCACTCTTCTCGTTAGTGCGCCGTAAAGCTAAATGGTTAATTATACCGGCTATATTGGGTGGCTGCGCCCTGCTTGCCGATGGTATTATTACCCCGCCAATTACCATATCATCGGCTATTGAGGGCTTGCGTACCTATTACCCCGAATTGCCAACCGTACAAATAGTAATAGCCATTATTGCGGTGCTGTTTGTGATACAGCAATTTGGTACATCGCTGGTAGGGAAGGCGTTTGGGCCAATGATGTTCATCTGGTTTACCATGATGGGTGTTTTGGGTATCAGCTATATTGTAAAAATGCCCGTGATATTAAAGGCGCTTAACCCATATTACGCGTATGAATTGCTTACCAGCAACTACAACGCTTTCATCATTTTGGGCGCTGTGTTTTTATGTACTACCGGGGCCGAAGCCTTATATTCAGACCTGGGCCACTGCGGGCGTAAAAACATCCAGATAAGCTGGATCTATGTAAAAACCTGTTTAATACTCAACTACCTGGGCCAGGCTGTTTGGCTGTTACAGCGTACAGGCCAATCTATTGACCTGAGCGAAAACAACCCCTTCTTTAAAATTATGCCGAATGGCTTCCTGATATTTGGTATTGGTATAGCAACAATTGCAGCCGTTATTGCCAGCCAGGCGCTTATATCAGGCTCATTTACGCTGATTGCCGAGGCGGTAAGGCTAAACCTTTGGCCAAAGGTGCGTATCAATTACCCGTCAGAACAAAAGGGCCAGCTGTACGTACCCAGCATCAACTGGATACTTTGCGCGGGCTGTATTGGTGTGGTATTGCTGTTTCAGCACTCGGCCAGGATGGAGGCGGCTTACGGCTTAAGTATTACAGTTGCCATGCTGATGACTACCATACTGGTATCCAAGTTTTTGCAGCGTAAAAAGGCGCCTACCTATATCATTGCAACATTTTTAGTGGTTTACCTGCTGATAGAAGGTACATTTTTATTAGGTAACCTGGTTAAGTTTGTACATGGCGGTTGGTTTACACTGTCAATAGGCCTGGTGTTGTTTATCATCATGTGGACATGGTACACCGCCCGTAAGATCAAGAACCGCTACGTGAAGTTTATTGAGATAGACGATTACTTTAACATTATTAAAGAGATGAGCGAGGACGATAGTGTACCCAAATATGCCTCGCAACTGGTGTATTTAACCAGCGCCAACTTCAACTCCGAAATTGAATCAAAGATCATATACTCCATACTGCAAAAGCAGCCTAAACGTGCCGATGTGTACTGGCTGGTACACGTAGATGTGGTGGACGAACCATACAAAAGCGAGTACGAGGTTGATTTCCTGGTGCCGGGCAAACTGATCCGTATCGACTTTAAGCTTGGCTTTAGGGTTGAGCAGCAGATAAACCTGCTGTTCCGCAAAGTGGTGGAGGATTTGGTAAAGAATGGGGAGATAGATATTACCAGCACCTACAAATCATTAAACAAGCACAAAATTGTGGGCGATTTTAGGTTTGTAGTGATAGAGAAGGTACTGTCGCGCTCGCATAACCTGTCGTTTTACGAAAAGATAATTATGTTCATCTACACCGAGTTTAAAAAGGTGAGCCTTTCTGAAGAACGCAACTTTGGCCTCGACCTGAGCTTTGTTACAGTGGAGAAAGTGCCGCTGATGCTCACCTCGCCAGAGAGTGTGAAGATAGAGCGGGTGAAGCATTAAAAGATGTTATATACCATTTAAAGGCGCCCAAAAGGCGCCTTTTGTTTTGTCATGCTGAACGTAGTGAAACATCTATTCGCCGCGTGTATCGTTTATGTACAGTTCGCTAATAGATTCTTCGCTATATCGCTTAGAATGACAATTGCGCTAACAAAAAATGCCGGTGAAGACACCGGCATTAGGATATTTTAGATTGTTGGTGTCCTCACCAACAATTCATTACTATCTTTCCAATTTGGCGTTTTCGCCTTTGCCCAGTATGCTGTGTTTATAGCTATAGGTAAAGTAAATAATAAGGCCTACAATAAGCCATACCAGGAAACGGATCCAACTATCGTAATCTAACTCGGCCATGAGGTAAAAACAGCTTGCGAGGCCTAATACAGGTATCAGCGAAAGCTTTTTTATGAATGATACCACCGCTAAGGTTGCTGAAAGGATAATAAATAAAAAGTAAGGGAATTTATGGTGCAGTGCTTCACCGCTAATATAAGAGACAATGTTGTTACGGAAGAAATACACCCCTACTATAAAAAGCACAGGAACTATAAACTGCGAATTAATGTACGGCAAATGGAACTTGCCCTTTACAGCAGCCTCTCGTGGTAACAAAAGCACACCACCACAAACCAGCACAAATGCAAACAAGGTACCAATACTGGTAAGATCGGTTACTACAGTAAGGTTTAAAAATAAGGCCGGTATACCTACAACAAAGCCTGTTACCACGGTAGCAAAAGATGGTGTGTGATATTTTGGATGAATGCGCGAGAAAACCTTTGGTAGTAAACCATCGCGGCTCATGCTCATCCAGATACGTGGTTGCCCCAGCTGGAATATCAGCAATACGCTGGCGGTAGCAATAACCGCGCTGATGGAGATCACATAGCTAATGTTTTTTAAGCCAACTTTGGCAAATACATAAGCCAGTGGGTCGCCTACCCTAAGGTCTTTATAACTAACCATGCCCGTTAAAACCAGTGCTATCAGTATGTATAAAACGGTACAGATTATTAAGGAATAGATCATGCCACGGGGTAGATCTTTTTGCGGGTTCTTGCATTCTTCGGCAGTGGTTGATATGGCATCAAAACCTATATAGGCAAAGAACACGCCGGATACCCCCTTCATCACCCCGCTAAAACCGTTTGGTAAAAACGGGTGCCAGTTGGCTGGTGTAACGTAAAAAAAGCCTATTATTATTACCGCTATTACAATGGCAATTTTTAAATAAACCATAGCATTGGTAGCCTTTTTAGTTTCGCGGATACCAATATATACCAAATAGGTTATTGCAAATACAATGGCTAAAGCCGGGATATTAGCTATGAATTTAATATGGCCTAAAGCAGGTGCTGTGGCCCACGCAGCGGCATTGTCTTTTAAGGTATCTGTAATAGCCGCAAGGTTATTGCCTGCGGTTAGTTTAGCTACTTCTTCATGGGCCTTAAATGCCGAAAGGTAATCGGTATACAAATACTTGGGGAGATGGATATTAAACCCTTCCAGCAGATTTACAAAATATTTGCTCCATGATATAGCTACCGCTATGTTACCAATGGCATACTCCATCAGCAAATCCCAGCCAATGATCCAGGCTATCAGTTCGCCAAAAGAAGCGTAAGCGTAGGTATAGGCACTGCCCGCAACCGGGATGCGTGAGGCAAACTCGGCATAGCACAGGGCCGAAAACCCGCAGGTAATAGCTGTAATAACAAATAAGATACTTACGCCGGGCCCGCCCTGAAAAGAGGCTTCGCCAATGGTTGAGAAGATGCCTGCGCCAACAACAGCGGCTATACCCATCAGGGTAAGGTCTTTTACGTTTAGTGCTTTTTCAAGTTGGGAAGCGGTGCCCGGGTGCTCACTGTCGCTAAAACCGCTGGCAACATCAGCCAGTATCTTAGAAACAGATTTTCTGCGAAATATACTTCTCGACATGTAATTTGGTCAGTTAACTTTTTAAACTCAAACATAACCATTTTTTTGCATTGAAGAAGTATATGCTTACTTTGCGCCGATGAATACAGGCGCAAAAAATGTTTTACACAAAGTACGCTACCTTTTTATTCCCTACATTTTTATACTGTGTGCCTGCCTTGTTATCAAACTGCTGTACACCCGGCATGATATATATTTTGCTATAAACAGCTTCCATACCGATTTTTTAGATAGCATTGAACCCTACATCACCTACATTGGCGATGGCGTAACGGTGATCCTTTTATCGGCCATATTGGTGCTGTTTAATTACCGGTCATCGTTCCTGCTCATTACCAGTTATGTATTAACAGCGCTAACCGCGCAGATACTGAAATATAGTTTTGATATGCCCAGGCCCAAAGCCTATTTCGCCGCCGAACTGGATAAGATCCATTTTGTAAAGGGGCTGTATATACTAACGGTGCATAGTTTCCCGTCGGGGCATACGGTTACGGCTTTCTCTGCAGGGGTGGTTATTACTTACCTGGCTAAAAATAAAGCCTGGGGGCTGGTATTGCTTTTTGTGGCGCTGATGGTGGGCTACTCGCGCATGTACCTGAGCCAGCATTTTTTTGAGGATGTTACCGTTGGTTCGGCAGTGGGGGTATTGGTTACCTTTTTGTGGCTAAGCTATATTGACAGAAAACCATTTATAAACAGCCCCCGTTGGAACCGGGGGCTGCTCAAAAAATAAGGTTATGCCTGCTCTAACTGTTGTTTCTTTTTCTTACGAACAACCAGCACCAGTATTAAAATAACCAGCAGGGCGCCACCGCCATATATCCCAATTTTAGCCGTTGGCGACAAACCTTTAGCGTTTGATAGGTATTGGTCGGTACGTTTCAGTTCGGGTGAAACTTTAATTGAGCTGGAATAAGCTTTATACTCATCCTTCATTACATCCTTACGCAAAGCCTCGTAATAATACTCAAAGGTGTAGGTTACATCCTGCGTGTATATTACAATAAAGTTACGTATTTGCAGGCCTGCGCCCTGGTCGGTCTCTAACTCAAAGGTTTTGGCCTTTAGCGAGCCGATAACGGTATCGCGCACGTTTTGGGTACTGCCCTCGGCCTGGCCTTTAATGCCCTTAATATAATCTTGCAGTACCTTGTTCAGGTCGCGTTCTTTTTTAAGCGGCTCGTTGTTTTTGGCATTTGGTGCACGTATAACAACCATGTAGCCATATTGTGCATTACCAGAATATATGGATTGGCCTAGCGTATCTTTCTTGGTGAATTTTTCAGGCAGGGAAACGGTAACCAGGCTATCAATCTTAACCGGTTTTAATGGGATCTGTGCAAAGCCTGCTGTTGCAAACAGTACCAGGCTAAATATTACAAGTATCTTTTTCATAGGTAATTAAACCTACAAAACACATATAAGTTTTAACACGTATCGAAATAATGAGTGGGGCGGTAGTGTAACGTGCTTATTTATTGGGTATTAGTAACACTTAAAACTATTTCATAAAAGGATTATCGAGTAATGAATTAGTGATAAGATATACTGAGAATAGTATACTAACTAACCATAGTAAACAAAAAAACACCATACACCTGGTTAAGTATAAAACCCAAACTGTTTTTATCTTTTGTATAAAAATATCCGCAATAACAAACAGGATAGCGGCAGGGATGCTAATTATCAAGCCAAATTGTTTAACTATTTTTAGCACAATTGTTAAAGTAACAGCATCAGTAAGGCTGCCGAAACTGTCAATAAAATACCAGGTAACAATTAGGGTATATAATAAAAACACGATCAGAAATTTGATCAGTATCGCGGATATTTTCATAATAGATTTTTGGCATCCGTAATGGCACAAGCCCTATGTTTATAAAAAAACCCTCTCTGTTAGGAGAGGGCTTGGTAGCTTATATCTTATCCATTTCGGCCTTTACAAATTCGGCCAGTTCTTTTACGTAGCCGGCGCTAAAATCAAACTTGATGCCCGCGGTTTCGTAAATTTCGGTAATGGTTTTGGTGTAACCCAGTTTTAAGGCATCCAGGTATTGCTGTAAACCTTTCTCCGGGTTCTCCTTGTAGTTTTTCCAAACGGCTATAGCGCCAAGCTGGGCCATGCCATATTCAATGTAGTAAAAGGGCACTTCAAAAATATGCAGTTGTTTTTGCCACAGGTTTTGCTCAGCTTCGGGGTGTTCGCTCCAATCGGCAAAGCCCGCGCCAAATGGCTCATAGATCTGCAGCCAAGCCGCGGTACGCTCGGCATCGGTATGGTCGGGGTTGGTATATATCCAGTGCTGAAACTGGTCTACCACGGCTACCCATGGCAGGGTTTTCAGTACATCAAAAAGCTGATCGCGTTTGGCGCGTTTCAGGTCTTCCTCGTTATCAAAATAAACATCCCAGTTATCCATCGATATCAGCTCCATCGACATGGAAGCCAGTTCGGCAACCTCGCTTGGACAATGTTTAAAATCGTTCAGTTCAAGGTCGGCGGTAAGAAAAGTATGTACCGCGTGGCCACCCTCATGCACCATAGTGGTCAAATCGCGGAAGGTATTGGCCGAGTTCATGAAGATGAATGGCGCGCCGGTTTCAGATAATGGGTAGTTATAACCGCCCGGTGCTTTGCCTTTGCGGCTCTCTACATCAAACAGGTTATTATCCTTCATGATCTCTAAACGCTCGCCCAGGTAGCGGTTAATATTACTGAAACACTGGATAGATTTTTCTACCAACTCGGCGCCGCTGTTAAACGGTTTAAGAGCTGGCTTGCCGGATATATCTACATCCATATCCCATGGCTTAAGCGCATCAACACCTAAAGCGGCTTTGCGTTTCTCGGCCTGCTCGCGCAGGATGGGTACGATCTCGGTTTCGATAGCCGCATGGAAAGCGTAGCAATCCTGTGGGGTGTAATCAAAACGCCCAAGCGCCTGGAACATATAATCGCGGAAGTTCTCGAAACCGGCGTTCAACGCAACTTTATGGCGCAGGGCACGCAGGTGATCAAACAAGGTATCCAATACCGTTTTTTCCTGGAGGCGACGGGCGGTTATTTTTTCCCAAACTTCCTGGCGCTTGCTGCGGTCGGTATCTTTCAGGAAAACGGATGCCTGTTCTAATGTGTATTCCTTCTCGCCGATATGTACGCTCATGGCGCCGGTTATCGACTGGTATTTTTGCTGCTCTACCTGTATCTCGGTTTGCAGTGGGATATTCTCCTCGCGGAAAAGCTCCAGCGATTTTTTAACCGCGCGCAGCATAATGTAGAATTTCTCTTCGTTCAGTTGGTCTACAAATTCGCTCTCAACCAGTTTTTTGTTCAGATCGTTGTTATACGGAGCGGTTTTTGGCTCTATCTCGGTAGCGAAGTATTGGAATTTTTCCAACAGTTCTTCGCTGGTGGTATCGCAGGTCATGCGGATGTAGCGCCATGCAAAATCTTCCTCTAAAGCGGCTTGTAGCTCGCTGCCATCCTTTAGCCATTGTTCCAGTTCTTCAACCGAATTGATGGGACGGGCTAATAGTTCTTTGTAGATAGGTTCCAGCGTTTCCCATTTAATTTCAAGGTCGGCCGGGATATATGTTCTTGTTTTTTTATGGATCATGGTTAGTAAATGTGTCCCGATAGCTATCGGGATGCGTATATGCAAATATGCAGATTAGTCGGGAAAGCAAAAAGACAGAAAGTTTGAGAGATGTAAAATTGTCAACCTCAATTATCCTTCGTGCTGTTCAACAGTAATAACCTTGCCATTTTTAAATTCAATGGTTAAGCCATCAGGATCGATGCCGCTACCGGGTTTGAAACCCAATTCGTAATACCAGCTATCGTCGGTATCTGAATTTCCGGCATCGCCTAAAATAGTCCTAACCTGCGCCTTCGTTTTACCAATGAGTATTTTATGCTCAATAATATCACGAGAATATTCATACCGGGTTTCCTTGTTGGCAAGCCACTGCTTTTGTTCGAACTGGCGATCTGGGTAGTGGTTGCCGATAAGAATAAAGCCACCTACCAATAACATATAAAATATTGGAGTAACAATAACTGTTGCTATCCAGGTGCTTATTATACGATTGGTTTTGTTTTCTATCTTCTTTAGGAACAGTCGCCTAAAAACGAAGTAAAAAGGCGTGCTTAGTATTAGTAAAATGAAATATACTTCAATGCTAATTCCAAAAATATTGGGTATGTAAAGCATAGGCACCATTTGATAAAGTTATAAAAAAGTCCGAAAGAGTTCTTTTTCCGGACTTCCTAACTTTTGCGGACTAACGACCTATTTCGGCTTATATATCGTCCTCGCCACTTCTCTTATGCCTTCTTCGTAACTTGTTGGCTTAAAATTGAAAGCCTTCTCAAACTTATCGCTGTTAAAAATATAATCATGATCGGTTTGGTAATACATTTCTACCGTTCCGGCAATAAGTTTGTTAAACAGCCCAAGTATCCACAGCATAAATTTGCGTACGCGCATAAACTTTGGCTTAACGCCATAAATGCGGGCGGCGAGTTCCAAAAACTGCTGGCCGGTCATTACAGCCGAAGTAGGTAGGTGCCAGATCTGGTTATCGCTTTCGGGGTGCTGGCCCAGCAGGTACATGGCGCGGCCGCAATCAGGTATGTAAATGAAATTATGCAACTTGTTTGGGTCGCCCATCCATTGCGCGGTTTGTTTTTGGGCATATTTGGCCAGTACCATCATATCTAAAAACGCATTGGTGCTGGTAGTGCCATAAAAATCGGGCGCGCGGGCTATGGTGGCATTCAGCGTGCCGGCTTTAACCTCGTCCATTATGGTGTTGGCAATGGCCGCCCGTACTTTTCCTTTTTCGCTTATTGGATGGTAAGGGGTGTCTTCTTTCATGGGGCCATCTACAAGGCCGTACATGTAAACGTTGTCAAAAAAGATGAGCCTGGCGTTATTCTCCTTGGTTACATTAATAACATTGCGGATGATGATGGGCCATTGTTCCTGCCATACTTTAGCATCGTAAACCAACCCTGCGCAAATGTAAATTACCGTAGCGCCCTCGGTGGCTTCCTGCACTTGTTTGTAGTTGAGCAGGTCGGCCTTGCGCCAGGTAATGTTGTTGCCTTCCATATCTACCGGGCGGCGACTAACCAACCTTACAGGTATGCTATTTTTTACTAATTCGGTTGTTAAGGCGTTTGCTACCGGCCCGCCGGCCCCTAATATAGTGTGCATAATGTTTCGTTTTAATTGTATGATACAAATGTACGGCCACATTGAAAATCAAAACGTTAACAAAAGATAAGAAAATGGTGAATAGTTGAGTGGAGAATGGTGAGTGTTTTGCTGGCGGTGAGTTACTTACCCGGTCGTTGCTTCGCTCGACCACATCTCTTCGCTGCGCGGAAAGAGGGTTTTGCTTTTCTTTTCACCTTCTTTGCGAAGCAGAGAGGGTCGACCAGCGTAGCGCAGTCGGGGTGAGTAAATGCGTTAGGGATTGGCGCGGATACAGGCCTGTGGCTAAGGCCTGTGCAGTATGAGCATAAAGCCCGGGTCCCGACGATAGTTGGGACAACGCCATAATTATTAATAAACAAAACTCAAAAAATAATTATAAACCTCGCCTACTTGTCTGTAGCCGATAGATGCTTCGCTATCGCTCAACATGACAAATAAGCTAAACCAATATTCGCTTCCTGATCCTTGATAACGATACCGGTGTTATCCCCAAAAAGTTGGCTATGTAGTGTTGCGGCATGCGTTGCAAAACCTCGCGGCCGGTTTCTAATAGTTTCAGGTAGCGCTCCTCGGGTGTTTGGGTGATGAACGAGTTGACGCGGTCTTCGTAACAGATGAGGTAATGCTCGGCTATCAGCCTGCCGAATCGTTCCATTTTGTAGGCCAGCATGGGGTTGGCCAGCATTTTATCCAGATTGGGTTTGCTGATGAGGACAATTTGCGTAGGCTCGAGCGCCTGGATGTAATTATTGCAGGGCTCGCCGGTTAAAAAGCTTTTGTATGAGCTTACAAACTCCCGCTCGAAACTGAAGTAGCCCGTAACATCGTTGCCATCAATTATGTGGTAATACCTTACCGAACCGGTAAGCACAAAACCAAAATGCCTGCAAATGCTGCCTGCTTCGGCAAAGTGTTGTTTCTTTTTATAGGTGGCCAGGCTAAGGTGCTGGGTAAATAGTATCCATTCGGCTTCGTTAAAGCTTACGTATTTTTCAAGGCTTTCCCTGAAAACGTTAAGTTGCGCCGATGTTAGCGCATCCATACCCTATCCATTAAAAAGAAGGCGGCAAAAACCACGCTGGCGATGCCGTTGGTGGTCATAAAGGCGATATTTACACGGCTCAGATCGTTTGGTTTTACCAGCAGGTGCTGATAAACAAGCATGGCGCAAAAGAATGCGATACCGATATAATATAGTACACCCACATTGGTATAAAGCACCGGCATAAAAATAAATATGGCCGAAAATACATGTAACACGGTAGATAGCCTTAAGGCATTTACCTTACCCAGCCAGGCGGGGATAGAGTGCAGTTTTTCGTTACGGTCGAAATCTTCATCCTGCAGGGCGTAGATAATATCGAACCCGCTTACCCAGCATAAAACAGAGAGCGAGAAAAATACTGGTGTTAAAGCAAACGCCCCGGTAACTACCAGATACGCGCCGATAGGGGCAAGCGACAGGCCTAAACCCAAAACCATGTGGCAAAGCGCAGTAAAACGTTTGGTGGCGCTATAACCTAAAACCACCAGCAAAGCCACCGGCGACAGGTAAAAGCAAAGCGGATTGATAAACCAGGTTGTTAATATAAATAAACCGCAGTTGGTTAAAGTAAACGTCAACGCCGCAGCGGGACTGATCCTCCCTGCGGGGATATCACGCTGTTTAGTACGCGGGTTTTTGGCATCGATATTCCTGTCAAGGTAGCGGTTAAACGCCATAGCCGAGTTACGGGCAAATACCATACAAAGCAGCATCATGGCCAGCTTTTGCCACTCAAATTTATGGTCGGTTGTGGTAACTGCCAAAAAGAAGCCGATAAAGGCAAACGGCATTGCAAATATGGTATGGGTAAAGGTTACTAATGATAAATACTTTTTCATATGTTATTCGGTTCCCCTCTCAAGGGGAAATAGTTTACTTACTATAATACTCCTCGTCGTAATCGGGCGCTTCAAAGCTTTGGTTAATGTTGCTTATAAATCCCAGGATCTCGTCGCGGCCGGTGTGCAGCTCAGATGATGTTACAAAGTGCTGAGGCGCTTCTTCAAAAAAGGCCAGCATGGCTTTGCGGAACTTAGCTATGTTCTGATCTGTTTTTACGGCCGATTGTTTATCAGCCTTAGTAAACACTAATACGAAAGACAGGCCTTTTTCGCCCAGCCAGCTGCAAAATTCAAGGTCTATTTTTTGTGGCTCCAAACGGCTGTCAATCAAAACCATTACACATTGCAGGCTTTCGCGCTTATCCAGATAGGTTTGGATAAATTTGTTCCAGTCGGCCTTTTTTGATTTAGATGCACGTGCGTAACCATAGCCCGGTAAATCCACAATGTACCAGCTTTCGTTTACATAAAAATGGTTAATAAGCTGGGTTTTACCCGGTGTTTGCGATGTTTTGGCAAGCCCCTTTTTTTGAACCAGCATATTAATCAGCGACGATTTACCCACGTTGCTACGGCCGATGAAAGCGTACTCGGGCTTTGTAGGTGGCGGCAACTTTGATATCTGGGTGTTGCTGCAAATAAAGTCGGCAGATTTTATGATCATAGCGCAAAGGTAAGGTTTTATTTATTGATGAATAAGTATAGATGTTTAAACATATAATTACAATCAGCTAACAGAAACAACCTTACAACATTGTAACTTTACATAATAACAAAACAGAACGATGAGTGATTATAAAATACCTGCCCAAACCCGTATAGGGCACGTGCATTTAAAAGTAAGCGACCTGCAAAAATCCATGGCTTTTTACTGCGACCTGCTTGGTTTTGAGTTAGTAACCAAGTATGGCGACCAGGCCGCGTTTATTTCGGCGGGCGGTTACCATCACCATATAGGGTTAAACACCTGGCAAAGTAAGGGTGCACCACCTGCCCCACAATACGCCCCTGGCCTGTTCCATACGGCAATACTATATCCCGAAAGGAAGGACCTTGCGGCTATTCTACAACGATTGATTGATAAAGGCTATCCGCTTACCGGCGCGTCTGACCATGGCGTATCTGAAGCTTTGTACCTGGATGACCCGGACGGGAACGGCGTTGAGCTGTACTGGGACAGGCCGAAGGATAAATGGCCTATTGACGAACAGGGCAACCTCACCATGTACACGCGCCAGTTGGATATCCCCGGCTTATTGGCGCTGCTGAAATAAGCTACTCGTTCAGCATAAACTGACCTATACCGGCAGCGGGTTTCCACTTGCTGCCGGGTTCAAAATAATGCCATAACAAGGCCGATACTTTTTTGATGAGCGTGCTGGCCTCGTTATCGGGCGCCCAGCGCTGGTCCTTATTGTTTTTGGTGATGACAGAGAACACGTAATCGCCATGCGGGGCGTTCACTAAAACCGTTTCAGATCTTGAGGCATCAACCGTGCCTTGTTTGGAGATGGTTTGCACATACGGCGGGATCTGCGACAGGGCAGTGTTATCCCAAAATATCCGGTTAAGCATGCGGCTCATGCGCTCGCTGGCGGCGGGGCTCACCACCTTACCATCATGGATTAGGGTGAACAGACGGCACATTTCGCGCGGGGTGGTAACTCCCCAGCCGTAAACCTCCCATATAGCCTTGCGCGCCGGGATGCGCGAGTTTACCCGCATCACTTTAAACCCGTTTTGATCAAGCCAGTTGTTAATGTAATCGCCGCCTACCAGTTTTTGCAGCCAGGTGCTGGCGGTATTATCGCTCATGGTTATCATCAGCAGGGCAACTTTGCTTACCTGTATGGTGTCTTTATCTTTAAATGATCCTAAAATATCGGTGCCTGCATATAATAACGAATCGCGGTAAACCAGTTTCTGATTGTACAGCATTTCGCCTTTTTCTATCTTATCCATCAGTCCGCTTAAAATACTCACCTTGATCATACTGGCTGTTGGAAATAGCGTATCGGCATTGATCCCGACTGTTTTGCCCGTTTTTAGGTTATGCACGTAGATGCCCACCTGCCCGTTAAAACCTTTGGTAGCGGATTTTAATTGCGAGGTTAGTTTTTGATCGGTTTGGGCAAAGGTGGCAAGGGTAGTGCAAAGCAGGAGAATGGAGGGAATGTATTTCATCGGTGGATTATTTGTTATATAAAGTTATATCTTTATTATTTCGATATGAAACCAAACTATTCCGTTATCCTCTTAAAGTTTCAAAAAAATAAATTAGTCATTTATACCGGCTTAATGTTAGCTATGCTAAGCGCCTGTACGAATTCTCGTAAAGGCAACGTTGCGAAAGAGTGTACCGACCTAAATGATAAAGGGGTTAGCTATTTGGTAAATCACACTTTTGGAGAAAAAGGAACTTTAGACAAAGCAATTAATTTATTCAAGGAAGCAATAGAATGTGACTCAAACTATTTGATTGCTTACATTAATATAGCAAATGCCTACAACCAAAAACATGACTTTCCAGAAGTAATGAAAGCCTACAATTTCATATTAAAACATACTAATAATTCTCCTGTATTTGTAGTTCAAAAAGCTATACTTTTTGAAAGGATAAATCAAACTGATTCGGCAAAGAATTACTATAATATAG
>NZ_LGEK01000085.1 GCF_001636615.1 Mucilaginibacter sp. L294
AGATGTGTATAAGAGACTTACAATACGTCAACAATAAAAAAAACAATTAACTGTTTGAAATCAGGTACTTAATAGTGTACTTTTGTTTGATGATAAAAAAGACAGGTGTATTGTTGTTGGTATTGATGTATGCAATTACATCAACCGGCTTTGCCCTGAACTTACATTACTGCGGTAACCGTGTTGCCGATATCAAAATAAATGCCCCCGCCAAAAGCTGTATTAAGCCAACGGCCAAAAGCAAAATGAAATGCTGTAAGGATACTAAACTTGATGTAAAAGTTAAGGATAGCCACGAAAGCCAGCCGATTTCATTTTTAACAAAAATATCGCCGGTAAATGTACCCAAATCGGCGTTTGACGATTTTATACTGCCGGTACATCAAATGTTACTGGATGTATTTTTTGACCGCGGCCCACCCGATGCGCCTGCCGGAAAAACACCCACGTTTATTAAAAATCGAAATCTGAAAATTTGATCTGTTGCCTGTTTGCGAACAAGTTTTAACATATCAATTCAAATTTAATTTTTAAAAACATGAAATTTCTTAAAATATCTGTCATCCTTTTTATAGCAACAGTTACCGTTGCAAAAGCACAATTCACCAAAGCCGAACTACAAGTTAGCGGCCTTACCTGCTCACTTTGCGCCCGCACTACCGAGAAATCGTTAAAAGCGCTGCCTTTTGTAAGCGAAATAAAACCCGACCTGATCCGTAATGTTTACTTCATCACCTTTAAGAATGATGTGCCCGTAAATTTTGAAGAGATCAGCAAAAAGGTAAAAAGCTCGGGCTTTTCTGTAAGCTATCTGAAAACCACTTTCAATTTTGATAATACCAAGATTGCCGATAATACCTTTACCTATGGAACCAATACCTATAAACTGCTTAATGCCGATAAAGCATTGACAGGCCCGGTATCAGTAACCATTGTAGATAAAGGTTTTGCGCCAACTTCTGTTACCAAAAAACACCTGGGTAAAAACCCTGATGAGGCAGTTACCGCTACGGGCCGCACCTATCATTTAGCAATTTAAGCATCTTCTTAAAAAATACTTTTATGAAGGTTATTTTATTGGCTTTTTGCCTTACGGCATTGGCATGCTTTGCGCACGCGCAAGAGCTTTATGTGAACACGGAACCGGCCAGCAATATGGCGGCCCACTCGTTGGGCATCAGGCTGGAAAACCAGGGTTATACCTCGCCTGTATTTAAAAACCGAACCACGGTAGAGGCAATGTATGGCGCTACTGGTAAACTGATGCTGCATGGCGCATTATACACCTCCAACTTTTATCAAAACAACCAACGGTTTGAGGGCGGTAGCTTTTACGCCAAGTACAGGTTCCTGTCGATAGATAGCGTGCAGAAGCATTTTCGCGGGGCGATTTTTGGCAAGGTAGCTACCAGCCGCAATATGTACATGATGCAGGAGATAGCTTTAGAAGGCGATAACTCCGGCATACAGGGCGGCCTTGTGTTTACGCAATTGCTGCATAAGCTGGCTTTATCCGGTTCGGCAAGTTACCTGCGGGGCTTGAACAGCGCTAACAACTTTGGTACCATTACCGGCGCTAAGGAAGCTGTTGCGTATACCTTATCTGCCGGCTATTTGCTGCTTCCTAAACGGTACACAAGTTATGACCAGGTAAACCTTAATTTATATGCCGAATTGCTGGGCAAAAGCAACCCCGGCTATAACCAAAGCTATCTGGATATTGCCCCTGCCATTCAGTTCATCTTCAACAGCGTTTGCCGGCTGGATTTTTCGTACCGTACCCCGATTTATAACAATATGCAGCGCAATAGTACCAACATGTACCTGGTACGTTTTGAGTACAACTTTTTTAATTTATAAAGACATCATCCAGAATGAGAAAATATATTATGATACTTGCTGTGTTTGTATTTGCCACTGTTGCCAATGCGCAGCAGATGGACCATATGCAGCACATGCAAAAAGATACAACGCGTAAAAAAGCGCCGCCACCGCACGATCATGCTAAAATGATGGCCGAAATGCAGCACGATACCACCAAACAAAGCATGGGCATGACCAGCCAGTTCTCGCTCGATCTGCCCATGAACCGCGACGGCTCAGGTACCTCATGGGTGCCCGATGAAACACCTATGTATATGTACATGGTGCATGGCAAAAAATGGGTGCAGATGTTCCACGGAAGTTTTTTTGCACGATATAATAAGCAGGACCTGTTTAACAAGGGCAGCCGTGGAAACAGTCAGTTTGATGTACCTAACTGGTTTATGTACATGGCGCAGCGTAAAGTAGGCAATAATGGCCTGTTTGCCATTAACACCATGTTCTCGCTCGATGCATTTACAGTAGGTGGTAGCGGTTATCCCTTGCTGTACCAAACAGGCGAATCGTACCGGGGAAATAAAGTGGTTGACCGCCAGCACCCGCACGATCTGTTTGCCGAACTGAGCGTTGCCTATACACAACGTGTAGCTAAAAATACGGATATCTCCCTATCTGTTGGTATGCCGGGCGAGCCTGCGCTTGGCCCGCCGGTGTTTATGCACAGGCTCTCGGCCATGAACAACCCGGATGCGCCATTGAGCCATCATTACGCCGACGCCACACACATTACCTTTGGTACGGCCACACTGGGGTTCCGTTACAAAAATGTAAAATTGGAAGGTTCTATCTTTACCGGACGCGAGCCTGATGAGCACCGGTATGATTTTGATAAGCCGAAGTTTGATTCGTACTCGGTACGCCTGTCAGTCAACCCCTCAAAAGAGTGGGCCTTGCAGGTATCAAACGGCTGGTTAAAAAGCCCGGAAGAGGCCGAGCCGCATGATAACGTAAACCGATTCACCGCATCGGCTATACATACCAAAATGCTGAGCGAAAGCAGTTATGTAGCCACCACATTGGTGTACGGGCAAAACCGCCATCATGGTAAAACCCAGCCCGCTGTTTTGTTAGAGAATAGCTTACAGCTAAATAAAACCGCCATTTACGGCCGGTACGAATATGTGCAGAAGGATGCCGGTGAAATGGATCTGGAAACTACTTTCCCCGGCGATCCAAACTTTAACATCAACGCTATAACGCTGGGCACAAACCGGATTTTGGCCACCATTAAGCAAGCCAACATAACGGTTGGCCTGCAAGCCACGCTTAACGCATCCCCGAAAGCTTTACGGCCTTTGTATGGAACCGCGCCTGTTGGGTTCCAGGTTTACCTGCGCGTTACGCCAAGCCTCATGAAAATGGGCGGCAGCAAACGCAAGATGGATCATGATATGATGGATATGTAAACAAAGAGAGGCGCCCGAAAGCGCCTCTCTTTGTTTACCCTAACTATCATTTCGAACGATAGAGAGAAATCTTGTTCATGATGCAATGTTCACCGCCTGTCATTTTAACAAGATTTCTCCTCGTTCCTCGTTCGAAATGACAATTAGACTTTATTTCGCCGCTTTTATTGTAGCGGTAATCTTACCGCAATCCAGCATATCATCGCCGTAGTATGGGTTGCGGATCTCTTCCGATTCGCTTAGCCATGCAGCCTTTTTCATGGGGCAGTATTGCTGGTAAACGGTGGTGCTGTTTAGTTTTAAGCCCGATAACAGGCTGTACATGTTTTTCGACAGGCTTTCGAAATGCTCGCGCTGGTGATCAATCTCCGTAGTTTCGCTGATGTGGCGGCTATCAAACTTTAACTTATCCAGGTAAGTTCCCAATAATTTTTGCTGTGCAGGCTGCAAACCGGTTACCGGTGCAGAAAGCGCCGCCAGTAACTCAGCCGATTTGCTTTTTGCCAATGCCGAATTGCTGCCAACCAACGCGTTTTTTACACTGATGTATGATGTGGTTATTTTATCGATGCCCGTGTTTTGGGCTTTTGCCATTACTATGGATAACACAAGTATCAGGCTTAAGAGTGTCTTTTTCATGATTTATAAAGTATTAATGTATAAAATTTAATATTAAGTATCGTTTATGCCGGCACGTTTGGATGGCGACTAAATAACATCCCAAACACGATGGCAAACAGCGCGTAAATGCCCGCTAATATCCAAATAGCTACAGGCATGTTAACATCTGCCAATACAACTTTTACCAGGGCAATGCCGCCGATAAAGAAATGCGCGAGGTTGCCAATAACAAGCGGCCTGTTGTATATGCCACCTATAAGGGTGCCTTTCGCCATCCAGTTTATCATTGCAAAACCAAAATAAAGCCCTCCCAGTATCTGAATAATAAGGGCAAAATATTTGTTTGATCCGGCACCAATATAGGCGCTTATTTCTTGCGGAAAAAACAGGAGGCCCACACCGGCTAATGCCAAAAACAAGGCGCTTAAGATCATAACTACTTTAGTATTCATTTATTGCAGATAAGAGAGTAGGGGTTTAAAAAGTCAGGCGTAATTTACGAATATTGTTTGATGATTTCCTTGCATCCCGCCTCTATCAGTTTAAAAACCGGGGCAAACTGGTTGTCGTCATAATATGGGTCGGGCACTACTTTATCGCCCAGAAGCATTTTTACCTTCTTGCGGTCTTCATCATTACGGGCCATGGCAAGTACATTGCTTAAGTTGCTTTTATCCATTACCAGTATCAGGTCAAACTCATCAAAATCGAGGGTGCGGAATAAACGGCAAACCTGTTTGCTGATATCTATACCTTCGTCGGCAGCAGCCTTAACCGAACGCCTGTCTGGCCCTTGCCCTACGTGCCAATCGCCGGTACCGGCCGAATCGACTTGCCAATCCAGTCCGGCTTTATCTGCAAGGTGCTGCATAATTCCTTCTGCCAGGGGCGAGCGGCAAATATTGCCCAGGCAAACCATTAGTATTTTCATGGGTCGAATGTGCGGATATGTAAATGTGCAAATATGCAGATGACAGGAATTTGCACATCTGCATATCCCCGCATCTGCACATCTGGTTTATTAACCAAAAATTTGGTTGAGCAACCCCGCTAACCTAACACCACCTTTTACAAGTTGGTTGTTAAGCGTGCCGATGTTGTCAAAATTGTATTTGTAAACGTTTACCTTATCGCCATCTTTTACGCCCTCGTAAATTTTGGTAGCTATCTGGCTCGATTCGAACAACCACTGGCTGATAGGTGCTTTTTGCCATTCGGTACGTTGCGCAATAGTGGGGTGGTTTATCCAGGTAACATATTCTGTAAAGCTTAACTGCTGAAAATCTATCAGCTGGCTATCCCATATCGAGTGCAGATTGGTTTGATTGTTAAACCAGGTAAGTTTAATGTCGTTGCCACCTTTATCGGCAGTATGGGCGGTGTGCATAGGTTGATGTATGTCTTCAACAATGTGTATCACCATGCGCAGGGCAAGCAGTTTGTTGGCTTTAGGTAGGTTTTTCTTTTTCAGTTCGCCAATTAAAAAGGTAAGCTTGGTGTAGGCATCAATGGCGGTATCTTGTTTAAGAAATGCCTGCATCTCCGGGTAGCTGTATTCTTTATCAAAATCAATATAATGCCATGATGATAAGTACTTGTATTGCGGGTCTGACTTAATAAAATCGGCCCAGTTGCTGGTCATAGCAATTGATTCGTTACCCAGGATAGTTTTGATAGCCGCCCGGGCTTTTGCTGTAAGGTAGCTATCGGCAATTTGCCCGCTGATGCGGTGGCCATTGGTGCCCCAGGCCATGGTTTGTGCCGGCAGGTACATAATAGCTATGCCTAATAAGATCTTTTTGAAAATGCTGGTTTTCATGTTTTTTACAATGGTTTTGGTGTACAGGTATTGCTTTTTATTAAACGGGCGTTAAATGTTATAACGCTTGATGTTGGATTGAACTGGACTACGGAATCGGTTTTTTTGATCACTTTAAAGCTTTCTTCATACACGCCCGAACGGAAACAGCCGGTAGGTTCTTTGTAACTGTAATTGGCGTTGCAGAATAAACCGCGTACATGCAGGGTATCATTCCGCTGCTCGTAAACACCTTTGGCATATTCTGTCCACTGGCCGCTTTTGGTGCAGCTATCGGCGCCGGTATTTGCTTTGCTGAAAGTTTTGATCTGCACAAAAAACGAATCGCAATTAAACTTAAGGTTATATAAAGAATAATTTACCAATTGCTTCTGCATTGTTACACTATCCTGCTGCCACTCGCCTTGCAGGTAGCTTTCGCCGGGCGTTTGCACATCGGGGTTGAACTTGCAGGCAGTTTGCAGTAAACAGGTTGCAGTAAGCAGGCAGATTAAAAAATAAAAGAGACGGCGTTTTTGCATGGCAAAATAAAAAAGCCCCTCTCCAAAAGGAAAGGGGTTTTGGGTGAGGCTCTTATTTTAAAGAACCTATCATATCTTCGGGGCGCACCCATTGGTCAAACTGTTCGTTGGTTAGGTAACCCAGGCCAACGGCGGCTTCGCGAAGCGATTTGTTTTCTTTAAGCGCTGTTTTGGCAATTTTTGCAGCATTCTCATAACCAATATGCGGGTTAAGCGCGGTAACCAGCATCAGCGAGTTTTCCAGGTGCTTTTTAATGCCATCGTAGTTTGGCTCGATACCAACTGCACAATGGTCGTTAAAGGATGTGCAGGCATCGCCAATTAAACGTGCCGATTGCAGGAAGTTTGCCGCCATAACCGGTTTAAACACATTCAGTTCGTAATGGCCGTTTGAGCCGCCTATGCTGATGGCAACATCATTACCCATAACCTGTGCTGCTACCATGGTAACCGCCTCGTTTTGGGTTGGGTTAACTTTGCCCGGCATAATAGATGAACCCGGCTCATTATCCGGGATATGGATCTCGCCGATACCCGAGCGAGGGCCTGATGCCAGCATGCGGATATCGTTAGCTATCTTCATTAATGAAACCGCTATTTGCTTTAACGCGCCATGGCTTTCAACAATGGCATCGTGAGCAGCCAAGGCCTCAAATTTATTTTCGGCAGTGATGAATGGCAGGTTAGTGAATTTGGCAATGTATTCGGCAACTTTAACATCGTAACCTTTTGGGGTATTGATGCCGGTACCTACAGCAGTACCGCCAAGGGCAAGTTCACTCAGGTGGTCAAAGGTATTACGCAGGGCTTTAAGGCCGTGGTTTAATTGCGATACGTAGCCTGAAAACTCCTGGCCTAAAGTAAGCGGTGTAGCATCCATGAGGTGTGTACGGCCGATCTTCACTACGCTTTTAAACGCTTCAGATTTTGCCTTTAAAGTATCGCGTAATTTCTCAATCCCCGGGATAGTTACATCTATCAAAATTTTGTAGGCCGCAATGTGCATAGCAGTTGGGTAAGTATCGTTTGATGATTGCGATTTGTTCACGTCATCATTAGGGTGGATAAAGGTTTTGCCTTCACCCAGTGTGTTACCCTGTAATACGTGCGAGCGATTTGCAACAACCTCGTTCACGTTCATGTTTGATTGTGTGCCCGAACCTGTCTGCCAGATCACCAGCGGGAACTCGCCTGCCAGTTTACCTTCCAGGATCTCATCGCACACCTGTGCAATCAGGTCGCGTTTATCGGCAGGCAGTACGCCCAAGTCGGTGTTTGTATAGGCGGCAGCTTTTTTAAGATAAGCAAAGGCCTCTATAATTTCCTTTGGCATGCTTGCCTCGGGGCCAATTTTAAAGTTGTTGCGGGAGCGCTCAGTTTGCGCGCCCCAGTATTTGTCGGCCGGTACCTGTACCGCGCCCATGGTATCATGTTCGGTTCTGAAACTCATATCGATAGTATGTTTTTGCAGGGGCAAATTTAGGGTTTTATGTGGAAGGGGTAGCTATGAAAAGGTAATCTTTTTGGTACATAATTATTGCAGCTTGTTCCCTTTTGCCCAGGCCTCATAAGTAGTTACCTTATCTGTATTCTCCTTTACCCATTTAGCATTTTCGGGAATGCCGCTTTGGCTGATGACTCTCACAAACGGTTCAAAATTATCTGTTTGCGATAGCTTGTTGTAATAAACGGCATATTTGTATTTATCGCCAAAGGCGGTAAATAGTTCTTTTAACTGCGCGGTAAGCAGGGCCGTTGGCGATGCGTATTTGCGGGTCATGAAGCCGGCCAGCACTTTGGTTATGAGTTTGTTCTGCATCATAGCCTCTGCTTTGGTGGCTGGCGTGGGTTCGTACCCGGCCTCGGCTTGCAGGCTGCCTCTTTGTAATATGTTTTGCAGGTTGCCAAATGCTTCGGCACTACGCTTACTGTTTGGTTCTAATTGTAAAAAGCGGCAAAAGCCCAGGATGGCATCTGCCCGCTTGTTCTCATGAAATGTGGCCAGCGCAAACATCCTAACGCTGCCTGCATCAGCCGAATCGCGTTTAATGGCATCAACAAAGCTTTGCCCGGCATCGGCATAAAGCTTGCTGCGGTATTGAACTATGCCTAAATTGTAATATATGCGCTGGTTGGTGCTATCCGTTTTTATACCATTTTTATATGCTGTAATTGCCTTTGGCAACTGGTTGGCATTGCCGTAAATACTCCCCATTAAACTATATGCTGCGGCGGTTAACGGGGCGTTATTATTGGCGTTTACGGCTTTATCCAGATATGGTAACCCATCCGGGCCTTTGCCGCTTGCAAACAGCGCAAAAGCCAACTGGTAGTTGGCCTGTGGGTTTTCGGGCTCAATAGCTAAAGCACTTTTATACTTTTCAATCGCCTCGGGATATCGTTTCTGGCTGTTTAATTCGCGTCCTTCTTTTATTAAGGCCGCTACATCCTGTGCAGATGCATTTAAACTTATCGCGATAGCAAATAAAATAACCCCGATCTTAAAAATGTTTAGCATTAAAGTTCCCGTTTTGTTGATGTTACCCAGGTGTCTAAATCTTTTAATTCTTTATCATGTTCATTAAACCACGCCTTGTTCTCATCATTGTATATGCTTAAGGTAATGTATCTAACAAAAGCAGGCATATTGCCAGACTTGCCCAAGTTGTCAAAATAATTAGAAAAGTAATTTGATACAAAGGGTTGGTCCTTATCCATGGTAATGGTATGCGCTACCGAAAAAAGTGAGGTTAACTGTAGTGTTAACGAATCTATAGCTGATAAATTACTCCTGCCAGCTGTTGCATTAATAACTGCCAAAGGCATCATTAAACTGGCAACATTATCAGGCGCAACTGATATGTTGACGTTTTTTTCGTTAGTTTTTTTTATGCCTTTGTTTATTATTGTTTTTATGCTTTGAACAGCGTAAGTGGCACGTGCTGTATTTGGCTCGGACAGTAAAAAGCTACACCAGGCCAAAAGGGCTCTGCCCGGCTGGTTTTGATCATTGGCTATCATTGCATATATTCTATGGCTACTTGCATGCTTTGGTTCAAGCTTTATAGCTTTTGTCATTTTTTCTTCGGCAAGCGCATATTCTTTTTGCCTGTAATAAGTTAAACCAAGGTTGTAATAAAGCCTTTGGTAATCGGGGTCTAAACTAATTCCTTTAAGGTAATACTCAATTGCCTTTGCGCTTTGCTTGTTATCATCATATATAGAGCCAAGCATATCATACGCCCCGCCTGATTTTGGGCTTAACTTAATGGTGGTTTCTAAATAAGGGATAGCTTCTAACGGTTTTTGCGTGCTGTATAAGGTATAACCCATTTCGTAATAAGCATTATTATATTTGGGGTCGGCTTTAATAGCTTCTTTATACTTTGCAATGGCATCGTCGTATTTTTCGCTATCGAAAAGTTTTATCCCTTCATCTGTTAACTCTTTAGCGGTTTTAGCCGATTGCCCGTACACAACAGGCGAAAAGGCAAGTGTTATTACAATGAGTAATATTTTGTGATAGGTTTTCATGCTTAAATTTAATTGGTTTAGGGTTAATTTAAAAGTAGTTCTGCACTTAATCTGAACAGATGCTTAAATTTAATTTGTTTTTAACAATGTTGAAACATTAATTGAATTTTAATCTTTAACCTCCTATATAATTTCTAATTTTCGCCTTCGTTTAAGTGAAAGAACTTTTTATCTATGAGACAAGTGTGCACAACTGTCATTTCCCTTCTGTTTTCCCTGCTCGCGTTTACTTCCTGCTCGTCTACCGGCGGCCACAATAAAGCCGGCGAAGCTGATAACGGCAAACCATTTAACCCTACCGAATTATTGAAATACGACCCCAGTAAGGGCGATAAAAAAATTGAAGAGTTCATGGAACACCTGCATAAGGTGAGCGGGTTTAACGGGAATGTACTGGTAGCTAAAAAGGGTAAAATAATTTATGAGGGATCATTCGGCTGGGCTAACCACCTAACCCGCGATAGCCTGACACTGGCCTCGCAGTTTGAACTGGCATCCGTAACCAAAACCATGACAGGCACCGCCATTATGCAGCTTTGGGAAAAAGGCAAGATAAAGCTGGACCAGGATGTGAAAGATTTCTTCCCGGATTTTCCATATGATGGGGTAACTATCCGCCTGTTGCTTACACATCGCAGCGGGATGATGAACTACGTTTACTTTGTTGATAACATTTACCGCAGCCAACACCTTAACCAAAAGAAAGGCCTCACCAATAAAGAAACTATGGACTTGATAGCCAAATACAAACCTGCCCGTTTTAACAAACCAAACGCAAGCTTTTTATACAACAACAGCAACTTTATGGTGCTGGGTGCTATTATAGAAAAAGTAACCGGCATGAGCTATGCCGACTACATGAAAGAAAATGTTTTTAAACCCGCAGGGATGACGCATACCGCTGTGTATTCAAAAGCGGTTTATGATAAGATACCTGTGGATGTTGTAGGGCACGACCGCAATAGCTGGAAATATTCGGTAGCGCAAAACTTTTTAGATGGCCCCGTTGGCGATAAAGGTATTTACAGCACCGTTGCCGACCTGTATGTTTTTGACCAGGCCCTTAAAGCTGGTAAACTGATAAAACCAGCCACGCAGGACTCTGCCTATACCGCGCATAACCCCATGATACGCGGGCACTTTAGCTACGGCTACGGCTGGCGCATATTTGAGTCGCCGGGCCAGAGGGTAATTTACCATACCGGCTGGTGGCACGGCTTTCGCCATATATTTTTGCGCGATATGAAAAACGATGTTACCATTGTTTTGTTAGGTAATATGGTTAACGGCAGCCTGCTGCACCTGGATGACCTGTTTAAAATGACAGGTATGCCCGTAGTACGTAAAGGCGCCTATACCGGTAACGGCGATACAGCGGAGGATTAAGCTTTGGTGAGTGGTTGATTAAGTTGATTGGTGAATAGTTGTCACTTCAAACCACTTAACTACTCACTTAATCAACCAATAACTTAAAACATATGTTCGATAAATTAATGGAAGCCCAGCAAAAGGCTGGCGAAGTGAAAAAACGCTTAGATGCGATAACCGTTACCGGCACTGCCGAGGGCGGTAAAATAAGCGTACAGGCCAATGGCAATAAAGTTGTACAGTCGGTTTCTGTTGATGCTGATTTTTACAAAAACGCCGACAAAGAAGAATTGGAAGAATTACTGGTTGTTGCCATAAATAAAGCAATGGAGCAGGCCGAAAACCTGAGCCAAAGCGAAATGGCAGCCATGACCCAGGCCATGCTTGGCGGTATGGGCGGCTTAGGCAACCTGTTTGGTAAATAAGCTTATAAAAAAGCAACCCTGGCTTAACACCGGCCGTTATATACTTAAGTATCTTTCGGCTTTAAATTAGCAACACTATGAAACTGACATATTATGGCCAATCTACCGTTGAGTTGGTGGCTGATGGCAAAACATTATTATTCGACCCGTTTATTACCCCAAACGAACTGGCTAAAGATATTGATATAAACAGCCTTAAGCCCGATTACATCCTGGTATCGCACGGCCATGGCGACCACGTTGCCAATTTGGTAACCGTACAAAAAAACAGTGGCGCCAAAGTTATATGCATTGCCGAAATTCATGAATGGCTTGGCAAGCAAGGCGTTACTAATGTGCATGGCATGAACATTGGCGGCGGCTTTAACTTTGAGTTTGGGCGGGTTAAAATGGTAAATGCCGTTCACTCCAGCGCATTGCCCGATGGTAGTAATGGTGGCAACCCTGCCGGTTTCCTCATCTATTCGGAAGGTAAGGTAATTTACTTTGCGGGCGATACCGCGCTTACCTATGACATGAAATTGCTGGCAGACGAAAACCTGGATTGGGCTATTTTACCCATAGGCGATAACTACACCATGGGTGCCGACGATGCTATCAAAGCTGCGGCATTTATCAACTGTAAAAATATCATCGGGGTGCATTACGATTCGTTCCCGGTTATTAAAATTAATAAGGAAGAAGTTGCCGGCAAATTTGTAAAAGCCGGGCTAAACCTAAAGCTGCCCGCAATAGGCGAGAGCTTAGAACTATAAAACGCATAACAACAAAAGAGCCCACTGAATAGTCAATGGGCTCTTTTGCTTTTCATAAAGAATTACATCTTCATGGCGGTGTCTTTCTTCATCGAGGTGTCTTTCATCATCTTCTTACTCTTCATCTTCTTTTTCATCGGTTTTTTCTTCATTTTCGATGTGTCCTGTTGTGTTTGCACCGGCATTGCAGCAAATGCATTTACACTACCAAAAGAGATGGCGGCAACCGCGATCATACAGATAGTCTTTTTCATAACAAGTTAATTTAAGTTTTTTAGTTTATATATAAAACAAATTAACTGTAGATTGTTCCACTATCTTTAAAATTAAATTATGGTGCCGTTTGGTATCACCGCGCGTTTCTTTACAATCACAATCCCGTCAGTAACGGTATACGTCGGGAAGTCGCCATCAGGCAACGGATCGCCGCAGTTTATCTTCACATCATCACCTATATAAGTGTTTTTATCGATGATAGCGTTTTTGATCTCGCACCTGTCGCCAATGCCCATAATAGGCAGGTTGTTCTCTTTAGCGAAGGCAATTTCTTCAAGCGTTTGGTAATTATCGCTCCCCATTACATAGCAGCTTTCAATTTCGCTGGCTACGCCAATACGGGTACGGATACCTATAATAGAGTGGATAATATGCGCCGCGTTAATAATACAACCATCGGCAATAATAGAGCGATCTATCAGCGTACCCGATATTTTGGTAGGCGGCAACATACGCGCACGGGTGTAGATCTGGTTTTTGTTGAACAGGTTAAACTGCGGGATATCATCCGTTAGGCCAAGGTTGGCATCAAAAAATGACTTGATGGTACCGATATCCGTCCAGTAACCTTCGTACTGGTAACTGATAACCTTATGCCCGGCGATGGATTGCGGGATGATCTCTTTACCAAAATCGGTATGGTCGTTACCCTCTAACAGATCGTAAAGCAGCTGGCGGTTAAAAATGTAGATACCCATCGATGCCAGGTAAATACGGCCCTGCTCTTTCATTTCGTCGCTAACGTCTGATACCAGGCTCTCGAAACCTGTTTTTGGTTTCTCTACAAACGAGATGATAGAGCTATCCGAATCTGTTTTAAGGATGCCGAAACCCGGTACATCGTTTACATGAACAGGGATGGTAGCGATAGAGATATCGGCGTTTTTATCGATATGCTGCTGTATCATCTCCTCAAAATCCATTTGGTACAGCTGGTCGCCCGATAGGATGAGCACGTAATCAAAATCATGTGTGGCCAAATGGTGTAAGCTTTGCCTTACCGCATCGGCCGTACCCTGGAACCAGCCACCGCTGGTAGGGGTTTGCTCGGCAGCCAAAATATCAACAAAGGCCGTGCTGAACGTACTAAAGTGATAAGTATTTTTGATGTGCTTGTTTAGCGATGCCGAGTTAAACTGCGTTAACACAAATATGCGGCTGATATTTGAGTGCAGGCAGTTAGAGATGGGGATATCCACCAAACGGTATTTACCCGCAATTGGAACTGCCGGTTTTGAGCGGGTTTGTGTAAGTGGTGCCAGGCGGCTGCCCTGGCCGCCTCCAAGTACAATACTGATTACTTTCGATGTCATCGTCATATCTTAGGAATTAAACTTTCATACAGGTTCATATATTCTTTTGCCGAGCGGTCCCACGAAAAATCGAGGGCCATCATGCGTTTGCGCAGGGTTTGCATTTTGCGGGTATCTTTATACAATACAACCGCGCGGGTAACAGATACGCAAATATCAGCTACGGTTACTTGTTCAAAGCGTATGCCATAACCGCCATCATCACCAAAATCAATCACGGTATCTTTTAAACCGCCGGTACTGCGTACCATGGGCATAGTGCCGTAACGCATAGCATACATTTGGTTAAGGCCGCATGGCTCCACCCGCGATGGCATCAGCAGGAAATCGGCCCCGGCGTAAATGAGGTGGGCTAATGATTCATCATACCCAATAAACACATTACAGTTTTGCGGGTACAGTTGCTTCAGCAGGTTTAGCGACATTTCGGTAGCGCTATCGCCCGCGCCAAGTATCAGGAAGTTCACCTTATCGCCATGCTCTTTGATGCTGCTTTCGATAGCGGCGGGTAACTGGTCCGACCCTTTTTCGGTAACCAACCGCCCTATAAAGGCTATCAGCGGTTTATCCGCCGACAGGCCGAACCGCTCGCACAGTATCTCTTTATTTTTCTGTTTCCCTTTGGCTACCGTGGTGGCATTAAAATGCTCGGGCAGCATGGGGTCGGTTTCGGGGTTCCAAACATCGGTATCAATACCGTTAATAATGCCCACCCCTTTATCGCGCTCTACATAAAAAAGGTATTCCAACCCGTTCGAGCTAATGCTCAGCTCCTGCAAATAACTTGGCGAAACGGTAGTGAACCGCCAGCAGCATTTTACGGCCGATGCCAGCGGGTTGATGCCGCCGTTCCAGTCGAGCAGGCCGGTTTTATAAAAATCAATCTCGGGCAGGTAATGCAAATTATCCCAGCCAAAGGCGCCGTGGTATTGCCCGTTGTGGATGGTAAATACGGTTGGGATATGCGCCAGCCTACGGTACAGGTTTGAGTGGTACATCAGAAACGGCACCAGGCCCGAGTGGTGGTCGTGGCAGTGTACCAGGTCGGGAGTTTGGCCGCTCCAGTTTATCCAGTCCAGAAAACAGATCTGGAACGCCAGGAACTGCTCGCGCTCGTCGGGGTAGCTGTAAACGTTTTCCCTGTCAAGCAGGCCGGGTACTTTTATCAGGTAAAGCTCAAAGCCCAGCGTATCCGTTTGTTCCTTTAGTATCTCAAAATAAATACGGCGGGTACCCAGCAGCGTAGTGCCCTGAAAAACAATATCGAACGTGTTCTCGTGAACAAACTTGCGGTTATAAAAAGGCATCACAACAGCGGCTTGCAGCCCTGCCAGGTTCTGGTATTTGGGTAGCGCGCCAACCACATCGGCAAGCCCCCCAACTTTAGCAATGGGGTAGCACTCGGCACTTAGGTGAAATATTCTCATTCGGGATTATATAAGGGTTAAGGTACTAAACATTTCCCCAATTGAACAAACACATAATTTGAAAAATGTGTTTAAAAATGTGACATAATTTAATCAGTAATGGCCGTTAATTGCAATTTCGGCATAAATGCCAATTACAGAGTGGTGTTTATTGTGAAATTGTTAATGGTGTATTATGGGATGGTGCGTGGGGTGAGGTGCGGAGAGCGGGGGTGCGCCGCTTATAACCACTTGTCATGCTGAACGTAGTGAAGCATCTAATTACCGCCATGCATACCCGCCCTGCCATGATGAGCTTGTCGAACCACTCGCCAATAGATCCTTCGCCCACTCAGGATGACAAGAGGGGAGCCGATAAGTAAAGCAAAGGCAGTGGTGCTTAGGCCACGGTAGTCCCGCTATCCGCTCATACGCCCGCAGGCCTTAAGCGCGAGGCCGGTATCCGCTGCTATCGGGTTTAGGGGTGTCCGTCCGTCCGCTCCTGCCGCTCTTTCGGACAGCGCCCGGACGCCTTCCGTCTACACAAACGCAACGTCGCCCAAATCAACGCCCTTCTTCCTGTCGGCATCTGTGGCTATACGCTCCAACTCGTTAGATACCCTGAACGTGGTACCCGGTAGCGCCCTTTGCAGCTCCATCGCCTTTAACTTCCATTTACTGTAAGCATTCACATCGGGAAACAATATCACCTTGCGGCCATGTAATACTTTGCATTTGGCAGGGTTCAATCCCTCTAAACTGCCGCTTGCCAGCCATATAAAAGCGGGCATTAAGGCGCTGGCTATCATAGCTGTTTTCTCGCTCTCTACAATTGCCACCGGCTTGTACGGCCCTGCAATAAGCAAATGCTCGCCAAATAAGCATTGGTTCAGTACAAAGTTTGCAGTTTGCGCTTCGCAGTTTGCAGGCCCACTGCCTACTGATAACCGCCCGCTTCCATCCCGGTTCATCTGTTTCAGGATCTGTGTATGTGCCCAGGTAATATGGTTATAGGGCTGCTTAACGCGCTTGCCGCTTTGCTTATCATACAACATTATTTTGCCGGTACGCACACGGCCTTCGGCATCAAGCTGCCAAAACACGGTTGCACCGTGCCAGTGGCTGCTGGTGCCTATGCGGTATTGCTGCGCCAGGTGGGCGGCTACATCCAACCCAAACCTGCCAATGAGGTATTGGTAAAAGTTATTGCTGTGGTAATCAACAAAACTGCTGTTTACATAATCGGGACTGATGTAATAATCGGGCTGCTGTACGGCGCGTTGCTTAGGGTTAACCCTTGTTTGCCTGCTAACGGTGGCTACAGGATAATGGCCAATAGCGGCAAAATACTGCTTTGGGGTAAAGTGATAGCCGCAATTGTTTTGCCGGTTGCAAAGGCCAACGTGCGGGGCAAGTTGCTCGCCGGTATCGGCATCCATATAACGGGTAAAGGTTTTGGTGCGATGGTTGCACCCGGGGCAGCGGTAGCGCGATGGCGCACCGGTGTAGGGTTGTAGGTGGTATTTGTGAGTCATTATGCTTCGCGTCATTGGGTCATTTGCTTTGCGTCATTGGGTCATTTGCTTTGCGTCATTGGGTCATTTGCTTCGCGTCATTGGGTCATTTGCTTTGCGTCATCTGCAATCTGCACATCTGAAATCCGCACATCTAAAAATCCCGTCCGTCCGTCCGGGGAGTACGGCACCTGCGGACGGACGGACGCTTTTACGGTTTAACAGTTGATAGCGGCTTTGAGCAACCTGTCGGCTTTTTGGTGCGATATGTTTAGCTCGTTGCCAATATCGCGCAGGCTGTAGCCTTGTGCATTCAGGTCAACCGCTTTGGCCGTCAGCTCATCGTTGGTGTTGCCTTTTTTGCGCATCAGTTGTTGCCATTCCTCACCAAAGGATACAAACTCGTACTGTAAAAAGTTATGGGGCTTGCTTATACGGCAAAGGCAAATGTTGCTGTCGCCGTATACCTGCTCGGTGTTGCGCTGTTTTATTTGTTTAAGGTAGCGCATGCTGTTATCGGCGTTGCTTTCGCCAATGGTGAAGGCACTGTCGCAAAAGTTCATCAACATTTTACTGCCCTGCAAATCGTTACGGGTAATGGGCTGGGTCAGATCGCGCTTGGGGGTGTGGGCCAGTACCAATATGCTCAGGTCGTACTTGTTTTTGAGGTTTTTAAGCTGTTTCATTAGCGGTAAGGCGCCCGCTGCCTGCTCGGTTTCGTTACGCAGGTAGGTAAGGTTATCAATAATAAGCACCTTGGCATCGGTAGCAACAACACAGCGTTCCAGATCGTGTATCAGGTACTCGTCAAAATCGTTAAAGCCGTTTGGTAGTTCAATATCCGAGTTGATCTTGCCGCGTAAAAAGTTTTGGTTAAACAGGTAATGGTTGGTGTAATCGTCAGAGTAGCGGGCTTCAAACTGTTTGTCGGTAAGCTCAAAATCGCAGTACACCACGGGTTGGGCGGGTGCTTCCACCTCAAAGGGGGCAATACCTGTTCCTTTGGTAATGGCATCGGCAATTTGTACGGCAAGGATGCTTTTGCCCAGGTTGCTATCGGCAAACAGGATGCACACCTCGCCCTGGTGCCAAAACTTACCAAAAAGCATCAGCGGGATAGCGGTTTGGCTGGCCTCCTGCATCCAGTAGTTGGCATCGCGCACCATCAGTACGCTATCGTTAACGGCATCGGGTTGGTTTAACAGGTTTAGGCTGCGGGTTTGCAGGTCGGCAGCGTTTAGGTTGAGGCTGCTGTTGGGGGTGTTGGTCATGATATATTTAATAGTTAGTTAAGCGGTTGATAGGTTGATGGGGTAAGTGGTTGGGAAACCAATTCAGCACCCACCCGATCAGCCTTGTACCAAAATCCTGCAAGGATTTTAGAAAATACCCCTCCAATAACCCATTTTAACAAGAGGCTTTCATCAGTGCCCCGGTATAGGGGCAGCAGCGCTATAGTACGATGTTGGTTTGGGTGTCCGTCCGTCCGGGAGGGCCAATGGCTGCGGACAGTTGCGGACGGGCTAAATGCCCGGGAGGATGATGTTCGATACAAATATAAAGAAATATCTGTATATAATAAAGAATTATTTTAAAAAAGTGTCCGGTTGTGTCCGAAGGGTTGGGGATGGGTGGACGGACGGACGGGGGTTAAGGGAAACTTGCGGCATAGAAAAAGATTTATCAAAAGGCGTGATTTTTTTTCGCATTGCAGACTTGTCCTTAAAATGTCTCGATATTTCTTGTGTTAATCTTCGATAATCATTTTTTTCTTTGTCTCCATGATAATAAATTTTAATAGCCTTACAATTTGTGTGTTCAAAGATCATACTTAATAACGTTCTATCTGATAAGCCGCAAGAATGCCCGAGTGTGAAAATTTGATATTCATCACTTTCAATAAATCTTATTAAATCATGATAGTTTGACGTCTTGAAGTACCAAAAGGATTTGATAAAAGTAAAAAACTCATTAGTTTTCGAAAGTTCCATTTTTTTATAATCATCATCGAGTTCGTCGCCAAAACCAAAAATTAATGGATTTTCAACATCCTCTATTTGACCATGAATATAATTAACAGTCGTATTTTTTAATGGGGCAGGTAGTGTAGTAAGCTGTTTTAAATATTGTTCGATAGTTGACGTATAATTAAAGTTCAGAATTAAAGTACTTTTTGGCGTGTCAATAAATTTTGATTTCGCATCAAATATTTCTTCTATTTCTATATATGACTTTAATATTTTGGAGTATCCTGCCGAAAGGTTTGGTTTTGGTAAAGAATTAAGATATAACTCTAATTGCTCAATTATTTTCCGAAGCGAAATGTTTAATTCATTTAACTCTGAAAGATTAATTCCCGTTAAGCCATTACATTTTTTTAAAAGTTCATAAAATTCATTTTCTATATCAACCCAATTTTGAACGCTACATTTTTTTAAAAGTGTAGACATCAATCTCGAATTGATTTTAAACTGAAATGGATTTTGAAACCTTTGATTATACGATTTTACTTTTATCATTTCACTTTGCAGCATATCAAAATTGTTGCTGTAAAAATAATTTATATAGTCATTAATAGAGTTAAAGTCTGGAAGGCCTAAATCCCAACGATGTAATAATTTTGAAACTTTAATTAGTTCATCTTCATAACTGCCTTTTTCAGAAGCTTCGGTAAAACATTTTGTTAAGTACCAAACAATGAAACTATTATAATCAGTCTTAAGGCCATGCGCTAAATCAAATCCATTACCGACTAATATCAATCTATTCATAGCTTAAAGATAATATCTGTCTCTTATACACATCT
>NZ_LGEK01000086.1 GCF_001636615.1 Mucilaginibacter sp. L294
AGATGTGTATAAGAGACAGGTATTAAAAGGTTCATCATCAATCCTTTTTTCAAAATCAGCAACTGCCCCGGCAAAGTTGATCAAAGCTTTAAGGAAAAAAGGTGATAAACCAGTTTTAAAAGCAGCATACATTGATTCAGCGATATTTATCGGCGATAATCAATTAGATACTTTGACCAAACTAAAATCAAAGGAACAATTGATTGGCGAGATAGTAGGCTTACTGCAATCACCAGCAAAGAACGTTATTTCTGCATTGCAATCAGGCGGAAATATATTAGCAGGTGTTGTAAAAACATTACAAGAAAGAGGTTAACGAACACCTTAAAGTTCGATATTAAACAAAAAGCATTAAGTAAAAATAAAAAATAAAATGGCGGATTTAAAAGCGTTTGCTGAACAGTTGGTAAACTTAACAGTAAAAGAAGTAAACGAATTAGCTCAGATCTTAAAAGACGAGTATGGCATCGAGCCTGCTGCTGCAGCTGTTGCTGCTGCACCTGCTGCTGGTGGTGGTGATGATGCTCCTGCTGCTGCAGCTGAGCAAACTGCATTTGACGTAATCCTGAAAGAAGCAGGTGGTTCAAAATTAGCAGTTGTTAAATTAGTAAAAGACTTAACTGGCTTAGGCTTAAAAGAAGCTAAAGATTTAGTTGACGGTGCACCTAAAGAGGTTAAAACCGGCGTTACTAAAGAAGAAGCTCAATCTTTGAAAACTCAATTAGAGGAAGCTGGAGCAGTAGTTGAGGTTAAATAATTTAGCCACACACAAAATAGCATCAGACTCCGACCATTTTTGGTCGGGGTCTATTGCTGTTTATACAGGTCTTGAAATAGCTTAAAGCCCGGGATTTGCTTTTTAGCTATTAGTACAGCATGTTTATACCTGCAGTACCCCTACAAAATCCCACATAAATACAGGTTTAATAAATTAAATTATAACACCTTGGCAAACAATAATAACCAAAGAGTAAACTTTGCAACCAGCAGAAAGGTACTTGATTACCCCGATTTCCTGGATGTACAGTTACAATCTTTCCAGGAATTTTTTCAATTGGAAACCACGTCAGACAACCGCTACAAAGAGGGGTTGTTTAAAGTATTTGCCGAAAACTTTCCTATTTCAGATTCAAGGAACATCTTCGTTTTAGAGTTTCTTGATTACTTTATTGATCCGCCACGTTACGATATACGCGAGTGTATTGAGCGCGGGTTAACTTACAGTGTGCCATTAAAAGCAAAACTTCGCTTATCATGTAATGATGCCGAGCACGAAGATTTTGAAACAATTGTACAGGATGTGTACCTGGGAACTATCCCTTACATGACCCCTAAAGGTACATTTGTTATTAATGGTGCCGAGCGTGTAATTGTATCACAGTTACACCGTTCACCAGGTGTGTTCTTTGGCCAAAGCCGCCACACCAACGGTACAAAACTATACTCGGCCCGTGTTATACCTTTCAAAGGTTCATGGATCGAATTTGCTACTGACGTTAATAACGTGATGTATGCATACATTGACCGTAAAAAGAAATTCCCGGTTACTACGCTTCTTCGTGCAATAGGCTACGATTCTGATAAAGATATATTAGAATTATTTGAGCTTGCAGACGAGGTTAAAGTAAGCAAATCTGGTCTGAAGAAATTCATTGGCCGCAAGCTTGCTGCAAGGGTGCTTAAAAAATGGGTTGAAGATTTTGTGGATGAGGATACCGGTGAAGTGGTTTCTATCGACCGTAACGAGATCATCCTTGAGCGCGAAACCGTATTGGAAGACGACCATATTGATATGATCATCGACGCGGGTGTTAAAACCATCATCCTTAACAAGGAAGATGCTGCCACCAGCGGTGATTATACTATTATATATAATACGTTACAAAAAGATACTTCAAACTCAGAGAAAGAAGCGGTTGAGCATATCTACCGTCAATTACGTAACGCTGAACCGCCTGATGAAGAAACAGCACGTGGTATCATCGACAGGTTATTCTTCTCTGATAAAAGATATGATTTGGGCGATGTGGGCAGGTACCGCATCAACCGTAAATTAAAGCTGAATACTTCTGACGAAACAAAAGTATTAACCAAGCAGGATATCATCGCGATTGTGAAATACCTGATCAAATTAATCAACTCAAAAGCTGAGGTGGATGATATTGATCACTTGTCAAACCGTCGTGTTCGTACCGTTGGCGAGCAGCTTTACGCACAGTTTGGTGTAGGTTTAGCGCGTATGGCACGTACCATCCGCGAGCGTATGAACATTCGTGATAACGAGGTGTTCACACCAACAGACCTGATCAACGCGCGTACATTATCATCTGTGATCAACTCGTTCTTCGGAACGAACCAGTTATCGCAGTTCATGGACCAAACCAATCCACTGGCAGAGATCACGCACAAGCGTCGTCTGTCAGCCCTTGGGCCCGGTGGTCTGTCGCGTGAGCGTGCAGGTTTCGAGGTTCGTGACGTTCACTACACCCACTACGGTAGGTTGTGTACTATTGAAACCCCGGAAGGACCGAACATTGGTTTGATCTCGTCACTGTGTGTACACGCCAAAATTAACAACTTAGGCTTCATCGAAACACCATACAAACGTGTGGTTGACGGTATAGTACAGGTTAATGAGCCGGTTATCTACTTATCTGCCGAGGATGAAGATGGTAAAACCATTGGCCAGGCTAACGCTTATTACGATGATAAAGGTGTATTCGCTAATCCACGTGTAAAAGCACGTTTTGAAGGTGACTTCCCTATTATCGACCCGGATAAGCTGGACTTAATGGATATCGCTCCAAACCAGATCACTTCTATCGCGGCATCGTTAATTCCGTTCCTGGAGCATGATGATGCTAACCGTGCATTGATGGGATCTAACATGCAACGCCAGGCCGTACCATTGTTACGCCCTGAAGCGCCAATTGTTGGTACCGGTTTGGAAGGCCGTGTAGCGAAAGATTCTCGTACCCTGATCAACGCCGAAGGCGATGGTGTGGTTGAGTATGTTGATGCTAATGAGATCAAGATCACGTATGACCGTAACGATCTTGACCGCCTGATATCATTTGATGGCGATACCAGAAGTTACCTGTTAACTAAATTTAAGAAAACCAACCAAAGCACTACCATCAACTTAAAACCTATCGTTAAGAAAGGTCAGCGGGTTACTAAAGGTGAAGTACTTTGCGAGGGCTATGCTACCCAGAATGGTGAGCTTGCCTTGGGCCGTAACCTTAAAGTGGCATTCATGCCTTGGCAAGGTTACAACTTTGAGGATGCGATCGTAATTTCTGAACGTGTAGTATCTCAGGATATATTCACATCACTTCACGTTGAAGAATTTGAACTTGAAGTGCGTGATACAAAACGTGGCGAAGAGGAATTGACACCGGATATCCCTAACGTATCAGAAGAAGCCACTAAAGACCTTGACGAAGACGGTATCATCCGTGTTGGTGCTGAGGTTAAAGAAGGCGATATACTGATCGGTAAGATCACTCCAAAAGGTGAATCAGACCCTTCACCGGAAGAAAAACTGTTACGTGCCATATTTGGTGACAAGGCAGGTGATGTTAAGGATGCATCATTAAAAACTCCGCCATCAATTGCGGGTGTTGTTATTGATACAAAACTTTTCAGCCGTGCTAAGAAAACCACTAAAGCAGAAGAAAAAGCACAAATTGAAAAACTTGATGCTAAACATGATAAAGCTGTAAAAGATCTTAAAAACACTTTAATTGAGAAGCTATTTGAGATTGTTAACGGTAAAACATCACAAGGTGTTTACAATGTTTACAAAGAACTGTTTGTTGCTAAAGGCGTTAAATTTACCCAGAAAATACTGGCTGAACTTAGCTACGAAAACATCAACCCAACAAAATGGACAACTGATGATGATAAGAACGACCAAATAAAAACTTTGCTTCACAACTATAACATTAAAGTGAACGAAGAACTGGGCGCTTACCGCAGAGATAAGTTTGCCATCAGCGTGGGTGATGAGCTTCCATCAGGTATAGTACAAATGGCTAAAGTTTACATCGCTAAGAAGCGTAAGCTTAAAGTGGGTGATAAAATGGCGGGCCGCCACGGTAACAAAGGTATTGTTGCACGTATTGTACGTGACGAGGATATGCCTTTCTTAGAAGACGGTACCCCGGTTGATATTGTGTTGAACCCACTGGGTGTACCTTCACGTATGAACCTTGGCCAGATCTATGAAACCGTATTAGGTTGGGCAGGTAAAGAGCTTGGCGTTAAATTCGCTACTCCTATTTTTGATGGTGCAAGCCATACCGAAGTAGAAGAGTGGGTTAAAAAGGCAGGCTTACCAGAATCTGGCCGTACCTATTTATATAATGGTTTAACAGGCGACCGTTTTGACCAGCAAACTACAGTAGGTATTATCTACATGCTGAAACTTGGTCACATGGTTGACGATAAGATGCACGCGCGTTCTATCGGGCCATACTCATTAATTACACAACAGCCATTGGGTGGTAAAGCCCAGTTTGGTGGTCAGCGTTTTGGTGAGATGGAGGTTTGGGCATTGGAAGCATTTGGTGCATCAAACATACTGCAAGAGATATTAACCGTTAAATCGGATGATGTTATCGGCCGTGCCAAAACTTATGAGGCTATTGTTAAAGGTGAAAACTTACCTACACCATCAGTTCCTGAATCATTCAACGTATTGGTTCATGAGTTAAGAGGTTTAGGTTTGGATATCACATTAGAATAAAGGTTGTTGTAAAGTTGTAAGGTTTAAGAGTTGTAAAAATATCACAACGTTAAACCTTACAACATTCCAGCTTTGCAACATTCAAACCTTTCAACAACAATTAAAAACAAGGGAGACTATGTCTTACAAAAAGGATAATAAAATCAAGAGTAATTTCACCACAATTACCATCAGTTTAGCTTCTCCGGAATCTATCCTGGAGCGTTCAAGCGGTGAAGTTTTAAAACCTGAGACAATTAACTACCGTACCTACAAACCTGAGCGTGATGGTTTGTTCTGCGAGCGTATTTTTGGTCCGGTTAAAGATTACGAATGCCATTGCGGTAAATACAAACGTATCCGTTACAAGGGTATAGTTTGCGACCGTTGCGGTGTTGAAGTAACTGAGAAAAAGGTTCGCCGTGAGCGTATGGGCCACATCAATTTGGTGGTGCCTGTTGCGCATATCTGGTATTTCCGTTCGTTGCCAAATAAAATTGGTTACTTGTTGGGCTTACCTACAAAAAGGCTTGACCTGATCATTTATTATGAAAGATATGTAGTTATACAGCCGGGGGTTAAAGAATCTGACGGGATCTCTAAAATGGATTTCCTGACAGAAGAAGAATACCTGGATATATTGGATACTTTACCAAAAGAAAACCAATACCTGGATGACAAAGATCCACAAAAATTTGTGGCTAAAATGGGTGCCGAAGCGCTTGAAGAGTTATTGAAACGCATCAACCTTGATGAGCTTTCATACAACCTTCGTCACCAGGCAGCTAACGAAACTTCTCAGCAACGTAAAAACGAAGCGTTAAAACGCTTACAAGTTGTTGAAGCTTTCCGTGGTGCGGCTACAAGGATAGAGAATAACCCGTCATGGATGATCGTTAAGATCGTTCCGGTTATACCTCCTGAATTGCGCCCGTTAGTACCATTGGAAGGTGGCCGTTTCGCTACTTCCGATCTGAACGACTTATACCGTCGTGTAATTATCCGTAACAACCGTTTAAAACGTTTGATCGAGATAAAAGCACCGGAAGTGATCTTACGTAACGAAAAACGTATGTTACAGGAAGCTGTAGATTCGTTATTTGATAATTCACGTAAGGTTAACGCGGTAAAAACCGAAGGTAACCGTGCATTGAAATCACTTTCAGACATCCTGAAAGGTAAACAAGGCCGTTTCCGTCAAAACTTATTAGGTAAACGTGTGGATTATTCAGCACGTTCGGTAATTGTTGTAGGTCCAAACCTTAAATTACACGAGTGCGGTTTACCAAAAGATATGGCTGCCGAGCTGTTCAAACCATTTATCATTCGCAAGATGATTGAGCGTGGTGTGGTTAAAACAGTAAAATCTGCCAAAAAGATCGTTGACCGTAAAGACCCATTAGTTTGGGACATTTTGGAAAACGTATTAAAAGGCCACCCTGTATTATTAAACCGTGCGCCTACGCTGCACAGGTTGGGTATCCAGGCTTTCCAGCCAAAATTGGTTGAAGGTAAGGCTATACAATTGCACCCATTAACCTGTACCGCCTTCAACGCGGATTTTGACGGTGACCAGATGGCTGTTCACGTACCACTTGGTAACGCGGCAATTTTGGAAGCCCAGGTATTAATGCTTGCATCACACAATATCCTTAACCCTGCAAACGGTACGCCTATTACAGTACCTTCTCAGGACATGGTGCTTGGTTTGTACTACATAACCAAAGGCCGCAAAACTGACGAAGGACGTATTGTAAAAGGACAAGACCTTACTTTCTATTCTGCCGAAGAGGTAATTATCGCTTACAACGAAAGAAAGATAGATCTGCACGCCTTTATCAAGGTTAAAGGAAAAATTAAAGACCGTGATGGTGTAATTGTTTCTAAAATAATTGAGACCACTGTAGGCCGCGTGTTGTTTAACCAGCATGTGCCCGAAGAAGTTGGTTACATAAATGAACTGTTAACCAAAAAATCACTGCGTGATATTATTGGTGAAGTAGTAAAAATTACCGGTATGGCACGCGCTGCCCAGTTCCTTGATGATATTAAGGAGTTAGGTTTCCGTATGGCATTCCAGGGTGGTTTATCATTTAACCTGAAGGATATTAACATCCCTGAAGAAAAAGTTACGCTGATAGCACAGGCTTCTAAAGAAGTTGAAGATGTTATGGGTAACTATAACATGGGTTTCATTACAAACAACGAGCGTTACAACCAGATCATCGATATCTGGACACGTATCAACAACCGCTTAACCGCGAATGTAATGAACATCCTGAGCAACGATAACCAGGGCTTTAACTCTGTTTACATGATGCTTGACTCAGGTGCGCGTGGTTCTAAAGAGCAGATCCGTCAGCTTGCAGGTATGCGTGGTTTGATGGCTAAGCCTCAAAAATCAGGTTCAGGTGGTGAAATTATCGAAAACCCGATCCTTTCAAACTTTAAAGAAGGTTTGTCGGTATTAGAGTACTTCATTTCTACCCACGGTGCGCGTAAAGGTTTGGCGGATACGGCGTTAAAAACAGCGGATGCTGGTTACTTAACACGTAGGCTGCATGATGTTGCGCAGGATATGATTGTTGGTGAAGTTGATTGCGGTACTTTAAGAGGTATCTATACAACCGCGTTAAAAGATAACGAGGATGTAGTTGAGCCATTATACGACCGTATTTTGGGCCGTACAACGCTGCATGATGTTCATGACCCTATCACCAACGAATTGTTAATTTCTGCAGGCGAGGATATCACTGAAGAGATTGCCAAGAAAGTAGAAAATTCACCTTTAGAAGGTGTTGAGATACGTTCGGTATTAACTTGCGAAAGCAAACGTGGCGTATGTGCGTTATGCTACGGCCGTAACCTTGCAAGCGGTAAACGCGTGCAAATGGGCGAGGCTGTTGGTGTAATTGCTGCACAGTCAATTGGTGAGCCGGGTACACAGTTAACACTACGTACATTCCACGTGGGTGGTACCGCATCAAACATCGCGGCCGAGTCACAGATCAACGCTAAATTTGATGGTGTTATTGAATTTGAGAACGTACGTACAGTTGCATACAAAACTGATGAAGAAACTGTTGATGTGGTATTGGGTCGTTCAGGCGAGTTCCGTATCATCGAGGCAGGTACTAACAAAGTTATTGTTACCAACAACATCCCATACGGTTCATACCTGTATGTAAAAGATGGTGCTACTATCTCTAAAGGCGATCGTATTTGTTCATGGGATCCATATAACGCGGTTATTATATCTGAATTTGCCGGTGTAACGCTGTTTGAGGCGGTATTAGAAGGTATTACTTTCCGTGAGGAGAGCGATGAGCAAACAGGTCACCGTGAAAAAGTAATTATCGATACAAGGGATAAAACTAAAAACCCTTCTATCCAGATAGCTGATAATAAAGGTAACGTTATAAAAGGATACAACATCCCGGTAGGTGCCCACATATCTGTTGAAGATGGTGAGAAACTACAAACCGGACAGGTTATCGCTAAAATTCCTCGTTCAACCGGTAAAACGCGAGATATTACAGGTGGTTTACCACGTGTAACCGAGTTATTTGAAGCACGTAACCCATCTAACCCGGCTGTAGTAACCGAAATTGATGGTGTGGTAACTTTAGGTGGTGTTAAACGTGGTAACCGCGAGATCACTATCGAAAGTAAAGACGGCCAGGTTAAAAAATACCTGGTGCCATTGTCTAAACACATCCTTGTACAGGATAACGACTTTGTTAAAGCAGGTATGCCATTGTCTGATGGTTCTATCTCTCCGGCAGATATCCTTGCAATTAAAGGCCCTGCTGCAGTACAAGAGTACCTTGTTAACGGTATCCAGGAAGTTTATCGCTTACAGGGTGTGAAAATTAACGATAAGCACTTTGAGGTGATTGTTCACCAGATGATGCAGAAAGTTGCCATTGAAGACGCAGGTGATACCCGTTTCCTTGAAAGGGAAGCAGTTGATAGCTGGGACTTCATGACAGAGAATGATGACATATTTGACAAGAAAGTTGTTGTTGAGCCAGGTGATTCAGCATCATTAAAAGCTGGTCAGATCATCTCTCTGAGAAAACTAAGGGACGAAAACTCTATACTAAAACGTAAAGATTTAGCTTTGGTTGAAGTAAGGGATGCAATAGCAGCAACTTCAAGCCCGATGTTACAGGGTATTACCAGAGCATCATTAGGTACCAAATCGTTTATTTCAGCGGCATCGTTCCAGGAAACTACAAAAGTACTGAACGAAGCAGCTATAGCAGGTAAGAAAGATTTAATGCTTGGCCTGAAAGAAAACGTTATTGTTGGTCACTTAATTCCGTCAGGAACCGGTTTACGCGAATACGAAAATATCCGTGTAGGTTCTCAGGAAGAGTTTGATCGCCTGATGGCTTCAAAAACTGAGGAAGTGGAAGCTTAATCAGATTTTTTTAAATACTTTTGCAAAGCCTTCTATGAAAATAGAAGGCTTTGCTATTTTTATACTATCATGGAAGAACAAAACGAAAACCAGATTAACATTGAGCTTTCTGAAGAAGTTGCCGAAGGGGTTTACGCCAACCTGGCTATCATAACCCACTCCAGTTCAGAGTTTGTGCTCGATTTTATCCGCGTTATGCCGGGTGTGCCAAAAGCGAAAGTGAAATCGCGCATTGTGCTTACGCCAGAACACGCCAAACGCCTGCTAACAGCGTTAGAAGATAATATCGAGAAATTTGAAGCAGTGAACGGCCGTGTTAAAATTCAGAACGACCCTACAGGCTTCCCAATGAATTTTGGCGGCACAATGGGGCAGGCGTAGATAAGTCCATAGTACATGGTCGATAGACCATAGTGACTAACATTTTTGCCATGGTCTATGGACCATCGACTATTGACCAAATTAAATGGAGAAAAACGATAAAATATATATTGCCGGCCACCGGGGCATGGTAGGTTCTGCCATCATGCGGAAGCTGCAAAGCGAGGGGTTTGCCAATTTTGTAACCCGCACCTCGGCCGAGCTTGACCTGCGCGACCAGCCGGCCGTAGCCGCATTTTTTGCACAGGAAAAACCCGAATACGTTTTCATGGCGGCGGCTAAAGTGGGGGGTATTGTAGCGAACAATACTTACCGTGCCGAATTCTTGTACGATAACCTGCAAATTCAGAATAATATTATCAATTCGGCACACCTCAACAACGTCAAAAAACTGATGTTTTTGGGGTCGAGTTGTATCTACCCCAAGCTGGCGCCGCAGCCGCTGCATGAAGATGCTTTATTAACGGGTTTGTTAGAACCCACTAACGAGCCGTATGCCATCGCCAAAATAGCCGGCATTAAAATGTGCGACGCATATCGGGCGCAATACGGCTGCGATTATATATCGGTTATGCCAACCAATTTGTACGGCTATAACGATAACTATCACCCGCAAAATTCACACGTGCTGCCCGCGTTGATCCGCCGGTTTCATGAGGCTAAAGAAGAAAACGCGTCATCAGTTACTATATGGGGGAGCGGTTCGCCACTGCGTGAGTTTTTATTTGCCGACGACCTGGCCGAAGCCTGCTACTATCTGATGCAAAATTTTAGCGAAGCGGGTTTCATTAACATTGGCAGCGGTAAAGAGATCACCATAAAAGACCTGGCCCTGCTCATTAAAGGTATTGTAGGGTATGAGGGAGAGCTAACCTTTGATGCCACCAAACCGGATGGCACGCCCCGCAAATTAATGGATGTATCAAAACTGGCTGCATTAGGCTGGACATATAGCACCGAATTAGAAGAAGGCATTAAGCTTGCTTACCAGGATTTCCTGGTAAAACATGTAGAACGATAAGGGCATTTTTTGTTTGTCATCCTGAGCGATAGCGAAGGATCTATTAGCGAACTGTGCAATCGCCTAAATGCATGTCGGCGAATAGAGGCTTCACTCCGTTCAGCATGACAGGCTGATTTTTTCATTTGTCACCGATTTAAAGATGAATAAAACAATAGTTTTTGGTGCTTCGGGCCAGTTGGGGCAGTGCTTTAAAAAGCTTGCCGCGGATGCAAATCTCGACTTCTTTATCTTTCCTGCGGAAGGTGAAGCTGATATATTGGATACCGCGGCTTTAGAAAAACTGTTCGCTGCTCATCAGCCGGTATATGCTGTTAATTGCGCGGCTTACACCGCCGTTGATAAGGCTGAAGACGACCCTGAAACGGCTTTAAAGGTCAATAAAACGGGCGTAGAAAACCTGTCAAGGCTTTGCAGTAAACACGATACAACACTTATCCATATCTCAACCGACTTTGTTTTCAAGGGCGATGTATCATCCCCCTTGAAAGAAAGCGATGCGGCAAAACCGATAAGCGTATACGGGCAAACCAAACTCGACGGCGAAAAAGTGATCCCGATATTGCTGGACAATTATTTCATCATCCGCACGGGTTGGCTGTACGCTGAATTTGCCAACAACTTTGTAAAAACCATGCTTAAGCTCGGCGCCGAACGGGATGAACTCAAAGTGATTGCCGACCAGGTGGGTACGCCTACCTACGGTATTGACCTGGCCGGTTTCATCATCCATATCATCAAAACAGATAGCACGGCATACGGCATATACCATTACAGTAACGAGGGGGTAGCCTCCTGGTACGATTTTTCAAAAGCTATTTTTGAGCTATCCGGTACCGATGTAAAAGTTATACCTATACCTACCAGCGAATATAAGACCCGTGCGGTGAGGCCCGCATATTCGGTTATGGATAAAACAAAGGTGAAACAAACATTTGGCTTGCAAATTCCGTATTGGAGGGATAGCCTTGCTATTTGCATTGGCAAGTTAAAACAACAAAACCAAGTATTATGAAAGGTATCATTTTAGCAGGCGGATCGGGCACCAGGCTTTACCCCATAACACAGGCCATAAGTAAGCAATTAATGCCTATTTATGATAAGCCCATGATCTATTACCCGCTATCTGTTTTGATGCTGGCAGGTATAAACGAGATACTGATCATCACTACTAAAGAGGATAACCCGGCTTTTGTGCGCTTATTAGGCACCGGCGAGGCGATTGGCTGCCGTTTTGAATATGCTATACAGGAAAAACCCAACGGACTTGCCCAGGCCTTTGTTATTGGAGCCGATTTTATTGGCAACGATAAAGTGGCGCTTGTATTGGGCGATAACATCTTCTACGGCTCGGGCTTTAGCAAATTGATACAAAGCTTTAATGATGTAAGCGGCGCGGCCATATTTGCCTACCCCGTTGCCGACCCCGAGCGTTATGGCGTGGTTGAATTTGATAAAGAGCTGAAAGCAGTATCGATTGAAGAAAAACCGGTCGAACCAAAGTCGAAATTTGCCGTTCCAGGGCTGTATTTTTACGATAACAGCGTGGTGGAGATCGCTAAAAACATACAGCCGTCCCCGCGTGGCGAGTATGAGATAACCGATGTGAACCGAGTTTACCTGGAGCAGGGCAACCTGCATGTAGGTGTTATGGACAGGGGCACAGCATGGCTGGATACCGGTACGTTTGATTCCTTAAGCGATGCGACAGAATTTGTACGGGTAATTGAAAAACGCCAGGCCAAAAAAATCGGCTGTATTGAGGAAGTAGCCTACCTGATGGGCTATATCAATGCCGAACAATTACAGTTGCTGGCCAATAAGTATATTAAAAGCGGTTACGGGGTGTATATTCAATCGGTATTGGATAACAGGTAGGTTCAGTTGGCAGTTTGCTGCTGGCGATAGTTTTCACGCAAGTGTTCACGCTTGACTTTCTTATAAGTTGCTTATAATTAATTACTTACAAAATATTATTTTGTGTAAATTTCTTATAATCAAGTATTTGTAATTTTTGCCCTTGGTCACGGCAGTGAACGTGAACAGCCATGATTATCAGCAAGTTAAATAATGCTTTTAGCGATTTCAGCTATCATATTATCAACAAGCTTTTCATCACCTGCATCCATCCAGATAATTTCTTTGTCTTTCCTAAACCAGGTGAGCTGGCGTTTTGCAAAGCGGCGGGTATTTTGTTTAATAGCTGCGATAGCGGTATCCACGTCCGTCTTCCCATCAAAATAATTGAATAGCTCAGAATACCCCACGGTATTTAACGCGTTGTAGGTACGATACGGGGTCAGCGCAGCTACTTCTTCTACCAGGCCATCTTTCACCATGATATCTACCCGTTGGTTTATCCTGTCGTAAAGTTTTTCGCGTGGCATATCAAGGCCAAACCTGATGGTGTTGAACGGCCTTTTATTGATGGTTGATTTACGGTATGATGATATAGGGTTGCCGGTTGCTTCATAAACCTCTAATGCCCTTATAACGCGCTGTGGGTTGTTGATATCTACTTCGGCGTAATATGCCGGGTCGGCTTGTTTTAATCGCTCCTGCAAGGGCGCTATGCCGTTTGCTGCCAACTCGGTATTTAAGCGGTCGCGAATATCCGGGTCGGCAGTGGGTAACTCATCAAATCCTTCGGTAATAGCCTTAATATACAGGCCCGATCCTCCAACCAGGATCACTACATCGTGTTTCTTAAACAGCTCATCAAGCAGCAACATACACTGGCGTTCAAAATCGCCAACAGAAAACGACTCTGTTATGCTATGGGAATTGATGAAATAGTGGGGTGCAGCTGCTAATTCTTCTTCGGTGGGTTTTGCCGTACCGATAGACATTTCGCGAAAAAACTGCCTGGAGTCTGCCGATACGATGACCGTATGGTAGTGTTGCGCCAGCTGTATGGCAGCCGCGGTTTTGCCACTGGCTGTTGGCCCGGAAATTACAATAAGGGTTTTATTTAGGGGTTCATCCTTCACGGCGGTAATTTATGAAATAATGAACATTGAATTACGAATAATGAATTTCGAAGTTCTTTATTCAAAATTCATTATTCGATATAATATAGCGATTAGTAGTCGTCGCGGCCGGGTTTGTCTTCGTCTTCAAATTCCTCGTCGTCGCCAAAGCCAAATTCATCTTCTTCAGCTTCTTCGTCGTCAACTTTTTTCTCTTCAACATCGTCAATGCCCGTATCGGTTACTTCAGAAAAATCTTCCGCGTCTTCCGGGTTGTAAGCCATCTCATGTAAAAAGTCGAAATCTTCATCAGGAGCGTCTGTGGCGGCAGCTGCCGGGTTAAATACGTTGCCAAATTGTTTTGGCGCCTCACCAACCGAGCGTACAACAGCAGGGTAGGTAGTACCCGGTGCGTCGTCCAATATTATCTTCATCAGTTCCACATGAAAATCAAACGGCCTGTCGAAATTAAAGGTGTAGTAGAATTTTTGATGCGGATCATCAATAAAACTGCTCAGCTTTATTTTTTCCATCAGCGGGATTTTGCGGTCTATCCTTTTCTGATTTGGCATGAAAGTGATCTCTTCACCCTTCATCCATTGGTCGTTACTGATGTAAAAAGAAGACGGATATTCGGGGTTATAACCGGTACTCTGGTGTATAGCCTTGTGAAGATCCTCGAAAGTTTGATTCGATTTCACATCAATATCCCGCGAAACGTCGTCATAATCTTCAAAAGTAACCCTGAACCTGTATAGTGCCATTGTATAAGTAGTTTTTTGTCAAAAATAGTATGTTTAATTTAATTTGTGTTTGCCACAACTTTCAAGCCAATTTCTTTACCTTTTTCAATTGTAAAGCTAATTGCCGCTTCGCGCTCGTTAGGGATCTCGCCCTCCAATATGGCTTCGCGTATTTTATTCTTTATAATACCCACCTCGCGGCCTTCGCCAATACCAAAAAGCTGCATAATATCCAACCCGGTTACCGGCGGCTGCCAGTTGCGGATGCTATCGCGTTCTTCAACATCTTTTAGCTTTTGCTGTACCAGCTCAAAATTATTACGGTATTTTTTAACCTTATATTCGTTTTTGGTGGTAACGTCTGCTTTACACAGCAACATCAACGCTTCAATATCATCGCCAGCCTCAAAAAGTAAACGGCGCACGGCCGAATCAGTAACAATGGATTGCGACAGAACGATGGGGCGTAAGTGCAGCTGTACCAACTTTTGCACCAGCTTCATTTTTTCGTTAAGTGGTAGCTTTAACTGCGCGAAGATCTTGGGCACCATGCGGGCGCCTTTATCTTCATGCCCGTGGAATGTCCAGCCGTGTGCGGGTTCAAAGCGTTTGGTGGGTGTCTTGGCAATGTCATGCAAAATAGCTGCCCAGCGCAACCAAAGGTCGTCGGTAGTTTCGCAGATATTATCAAGCACCTGCAGGGTATGGTAGAAATTATCCTTGTGCCCTTTGCCGTTAATGATCTCTACGCCGTATAGTGCTACCATCTGTGGGAATATGATGTGCAGCAAGCCGGTATCAAACAGGTAATTAAACCCTATAGATGGCTTTGGCGACAGGATGATCTTGTTCAGTTCGTCGGTTATGCGTTCCTGCGATACAATTTTGATGCGCTGCAGGTTGCTTTTTATAGCCGAGATGGCTTCATCATCTATCCTGAAGTTTAGCTGACTGGCAAAGCGGATGGCACGCATCATGCGTAATGGGTCGTCAGAAAACGTTTCTACAGGGTTAAGCGGCGTCCTGATCAATTTTGCTTCCAGGTCGGCAATGCCCCCAAAAGGATCTATCAGCGTGCCAAAATCATTGCTATGTAAAGCAATAGCTAAGGCATTGATGGTAAAATCGCGGCGTTTCTGGTCGTCTTCTAAAGTGCCGTTCTCTACAATAGGCTTGCGCGAATCTGAACGGTAGCTTTCCTTACGGGCGCCAACAAACTCCACCTCTATATCCTGGTAACGCAGCATGGCCGTACCAAAGTTTTTAAACACCGATACCTTCACGTTAAGTTTAGCGGCAACGCCTTCGGCAAAGGCAATGCCATTACCAAGAATAACAATATCAATATCTTTTGATGGGCGGTTCAGGAAAATATCGCGCACGTAGCCGCCAATTGCATAAGCCTGTACATCTTGGTCGGCAGCAAGTTTGCAAATAACAGAAAATACCGGATGTTGCAGATGTTGTTTCATAAGTAGGCTGCGAACAGGCTTGTATTACGGCGCAAATTTAGCGATTATTAAAAAACTAACGGCGAATAAATTCAAAACCGCCATTTGGGTTTAACCGCATAATGGTTGATGGCTTCCTGATCTCGGTGCTATACTGGTCAAGGTCAACCACATAATCAACCCCATCAATAATATCCTGGTCTATTTTAGAAAAGTACTCGGGCGATGGTTTACCGCTGATATTGGCCGATGTTGATACCAAAGGCTTACGCAAACGCTGTATTAGTTGCTGGCAAAAAGGGTGACTGGTTATCCTTATACCCACGCTGCCATCTTCGGCAATTAACGCGGGCGATATGTTTTTAGCGCCGGGCATAATAAGGGTGAGCGGGTTTTCGGCATACTCTATCAGTTCGTAAGCAATATCGGGCACCTCGCTTATGTAAGTTTGCAGTTTGTTATCAATATCCAGCAAAATGATCATGCTTTTGCTTTCGTGGCGCTGTTTTAATTCGTAGATCTTTTTAACGGCGTCAGTATTGGTGGCATCGCAGCCAATGCCCCAGATGGTATCGGTAGGGTACAGGATGATGCCGCCATCCTGTACAATTTTCAGCGCCTTGTTTACTTCGTCTTTAAGCATAATTCAGGTGCAAACTTAATGCTTTTATTATTTTTATTTCATCCAGCATTTCCATGCACTTGGGGATGCCGTATAATTTGCAGGTATTACGTACGCATGGCTCGCATATCAGTTCGCCATAACGTATCACATCCAGTTGCTGTTTATTATAAGGCGCGGTATTGTTTTCATTGCCTGCCCCAAATAAAACAACAGTGGGCGCACCAACGGCGTTTGCCAAGTGCGCCGGGCCCGAGTCTGTTGTTAACACAACTTTGCTCCCAGCCATTAATTCGGCCAGGCCCTGCAGATTGGTTTTACCGGCCAGGTTTTGCAGCCTGTTGGCATTATCTAAATCTATTAATAGTTCATCAACAAATGCGGCCTCCTTTGGCGACCCTACAAATGCGAAAGTGATATCCTTAAAAGCAGCGGTAAGGGCATTAACAATACTGCGCCCTTTAGCAAGTGGCATCCTGCGGGACGACGCTTCGGAATTAAAGTTGATGATAACGGTATTATTTGTTTCTGCGGATGTACCGGCCTGCAGCCCCACCTGTTTATTGGCTATGGTTTTACCTGTAAAACTTTCTAATAGCGAAACATACTCATCAACCCGGTGCAGGTTGAGTGGTTTCTTAAAAGATTGTGTTAGCAGAAAAAAGCCACCCTCTTTATTAAAACCAACGCGTTGTTTGGCTTTGCTTGCCCAGGCCATTACAAATGACGACAAAGAGTTAGGAAGATTAAAGTAGATATCGTATTGCCGGCTACGCAGCGTTTTGCCAAAGCGGTAAACGCCGCCAAGCCCGTTGTGCTCTTGTTTCGAGAAAAGATGGATGTGATTTAACCCGGGAATGAGCGAGGCAATGCCACCCAGCTCTTTTTTGATGATCACATCAATAGATGCATCGGGGTAAAGCTGCCTTACAGCATTGATAAATGCGGTACTCATCACCACATCACCAAGCCAGTTGGGCAGACGAATCAAAATTCTGAGACTTGAGACTTGAGATATTAGATTTGAGACAGGCTGCATCATCTAAGCTTTGTGAAAAAATGCTGAAGCTAATCTCAAATCTAATATCTCACATCTCATATCTATACTTAAACTGCTACGTTATTCTCCCTTAAAGCATCGTTCAGCGATGTCTTTTTATCGGTCGACTCTTTACGTTTGCCAATAATAAGCGCACATGGCACCTGGAATTCACCCGCAGGGAATTTTTTAGCATATGAGCCCGGTATAACTACCGAACGGGCAGGTACGCGGCCTTTATATTCAATTGGCTCGGGGCCTGTTACGTCAATAATTTTTGTTGATGCGGTTAAAACTACGTTAGCACCTAAAACGGCTTCGCTTTCTACGTGTACGCCTTCAACCACAATAGCACGAGAACCCAGGAAGCAGTTATCCTCGATAATTACCGGGGCTGCCTGTACAGGCTCTAACACACCGCCAATACCAACACCACCACTTAAGTGTACATGCTTGCCAATTTGCGCGCATGAACCTACGGTAGCCCAGGTGTCAACCATGGTGCCTTCATCAACATAAGCGCCAATGTTTACGTACGATGGCATCATGATAACGCCTTTGGCCAGGTAAGCGCCATAACGGGCAATGCCATGGGGCACTACGCGTACACCAAGTTCTTTATAGTTGGTTTTCAGTTTCATTTTATCATGAAACACAAAAGGGCCGGTTTTAATTTCTTCCATAGCACGGGTAGGGAAGTATAATATAACGGCTTTCTTGATCCAGTCGTTTGTATGCCAGCGGCTGCCAATCAGTTCGGCAACACGTATTTCGCCTTTATCAAGGCGCTCAATAACGGTATTTATGGCATTAATGTAGTCGTTTTCACTTAAAAGGGTGCGGTTATCCCAGGCATCCTCAATCATTTTTTTAAGGTCGATCATTACAGAATATAAATTTTGTCAAATTAAAGGAATTTTAAGGAGATTTGTTTGAGATAATTAATATATGACAGCTGGTTGGTTGCATTTAATTTATTAGTTATTACGATAAAACTATATGAGTAAAATATATCTGTTAGCATTTTTATTCATGCTCTATAAACTTTGCACAGGCACAAAGCGAGGATGAGTATTGGAAAACATGGGATAAGAACTATCCGGAAACAGATATAACAATAATGTTAAAGGCAGAGCGGCACTATGCTGATAGCGTTGAAAGTCATCCGGATATAATACCTTATTATATAAGGAGGGGCGGATACAGATTTACAGCTAAATTTGAAGGTAGTGTAATGCCTGTGGATAAAGAAGCTTTGGCTTCGATGAAAAGGGTTTATAAGTTAACGGGCGGCGATCTGGAGTTATTCGCCAACCTAGTAGATTCGGCTGTATTGATAAAGGTTGACGATAAGCGTATATGGGTGCCGATACAAAAGAAACTATTAAAAGCGTTTAAAGAAGAGATTGAAAAAGATACTGACGTTTTGCTGTACTGTGCATATTTTAATGAACATACAAGTAAAAAGGTGTTATATAACAACTTCTTGATTTCGGAATTTTTCAAAGAAGAGGAAAATAGTAAAGAATAAAATGGCTGAGAAAGAAAAATTAAGGATCGATAAGTATTTATGGTCGATACGTGCGTTTAAAACCCGTACGCTGGCTTCTGATGCTTGCAAGGCCGGGCGGGTTAAACTGGGTGGTACTAACATCAAACCATCGCATGAGGTTAAGATAGGCGAGGTATACACGGTATCAAAAGGCCCTGATAAAAGGGTTTTGAAAGTAACGGGTTTGCTGGAAAGCCGCACAGATGCCAAAAAGGCTGTGATGTTTTATGAGGATATAACGCCCGAAGAAGAAACCCATGCATTTAAATCAATGTTTCATGCGCCATTATTAACGCGCGACCGAGGTACAGGCCGCCCTACCAAACGCGACAGGAGGGAGATTGATGACCTTAAAGATGATTTTTTTAATTAATCTAAAACAATTAACTTGTATGTATGTTTAAACCTCGCATTCAGGTGTGCTTTTTGATAAGTTCATACGTTTAAGCAGTGTTTAATTGTGATTTTTTAAAAAAAGGACTAATACATTTGCATTATTTTAACATAAAAATAATCTGCCTGAAAGCGAAACTGTTTAT
>NZ_LGEK01000088.1 GCF_001636615.1 Mucilaginibacter sp. L294
GCTCAAACACCTATATTATATATAAAATACATTATCATGATAATCATATATATGTGTAGTTTATTAAATGTAATAGTTCAAATAAAATCAACCTTTTAAAATTCCAAATACTAATAATATTAGCACGTATATTTATACGCATCAATAATGCTATTTAGTTATTTGTAAATGAGGCATTTGCAGATGGTTAAATAAGGTAATAGTTCGCACAGTCAAACCAGAGCGAAATTTCGTTCAAAGTGTACTGAATATTAAAAATGATATTTTAATAAAATTGGCAGGAGTAGCAAACTTGTATACAAAATTGAATTTTGGCGGAAAAAATGAGCTTAAAAATCAACGCTGGCCTGATCATATCTGAGCATCATGATGACGAAAAGACCGACATGAAATTTGTGGAAGAAAAATGTGGGTGCAGTTTCCGGGCGTTGAAATCCCCGGGGTGTGTTTTTGAGACGGGTCGCCGCCAGCCCTCCACTCCCTGCTCCTGAATTTCCTGTTTACAAAATCGCGACGGGCAAATACTCCATTTTTAAAAAAGATTTAAAAACCGCATATTGTAGAAACCAAATCAGGAGAAAATTTTATGAGTATCAAAAATATTATCGCGCTTGTAATTGTGGTGCTGCTCACCATCGTCATCATGCAAAATACCGACGAGGTAAAATTCACCATTTTGTTCAGCACTGTTTACATGTCGAAGGTTGCTGTGCTAACAGCCGTATCGGTAGCGGCCTTTATTTTGGGTGTGCTGGTTGGCAGGCCTAAAAACAAAAAGTACAACATCAGCGAGCATTACGATGAACTGCACCAGGGCGAAGACAAAAATACACTAAGTGACGAAGATCGGGATTACATCAGCAGGGATTAACCGTAAAACACCGTAACAAAACGCCTTTAACTGTTCTTTAAACGCCCTCAAACGTTTTCAAACAGCTTCAAACATCCTGGTTGGTTTTTAAAAGTACTTGGAATGCCAGCTTTGGAAATTTGCCTGCTTTCCTCTTTTTTCAGACGTTGTAAAAAACCTGGTTAAATTCTTCCATCGCTCCCAGGTTTGGCGCCTCCTCAAAAATGCCAAAAACCGACGCCCCACTCCCGCTCATACTTGCGTACAGCGCACCATGCTCGTACAGTTCTGCTTTTACGCCACGTATAACGGGATGATCGCGGAAGATATGACCCTCAAAATCATTCTTAATCTGCCCTCTCCATGCCGCCAGGGGCGTTTTTATCTGGTCGTATAATGATTCGCGAACCGCGGCTGGTTTTACGCCTCTGTACGCCTCTGCGGTCGATACGTGCTCATCTGGCATCACCAACACAATTTTGTAAGCCGACAGGTCGAGTTTGATATCTTCAAACTCATCTCCCCTGTCAAACGCGAACACCGGTCGGTTACGGATGAAGAAAGCACAGTCGGCACCAAGCTTCCGGGCATAGTCTTCCATCTTTTCAGCCGACAAGCCCAGCTCAAAATTTGCATTCATTAGTTTGATAAAGAACGCCGCGTTTGATGAGCCGCCGCCAAGCCCCGCGCCTATCGGGATATTTTTATGCAGGTGGATTTTTACGGGTGGTACATCATGGTCTTTTTTTAGCAGGTGGTATCCCCTAATGCAAAGGTTATCTTCCAGCCTGCCGGGGATCTCCAGCCCCGATGATTCGAAGCTTAGGTTATCAGCCTCTACCACCTCCAGCACGTCGTTAATTTTAACCGGGTAAAAAACAGTTTCCAGATCATGGTAACCATCGGCCCGGCGGGCAATAATATTGAGGCCTATATTTATCTTTGCGTTCGAGAATTCTATCATCCGGAAATTGATTAACACCCGATGTATTTTTGCACATCAGTAGGATACCAAAAATAGATTATTTTTATTTGTACTGATTTATAAAAGTGAATGGTGAATGGTTGATTAGGAGAATGGTTATTTTCTTTTCCAACAACTCACCATTCAACAACTCACCACTCAACCAACAAAATGAAACAGTACCTCGACCTGATGCAGCATGTGATGGAGAACGGAGCGCAAAAGCATGACCGCACCGGTACAGGCACCATAAGCGTATTTGGTTACCAAATGCGTTTTAACCTGCAGGACGGCTTCCCGATGGTGACCACCAAGAAGCTGCACCTAAAATCGATCATCCATGAACTGATATGGTTTTTAACCGGCGATACCAATATTCAATATCTGAAGGATAACGGTGTACGCATTTGGGACGAGTGGGCCGACGAGAACGGCAACCTTGGCCCGGTGTACGGTTACCAATGGCGCAGCTGGCCAAAACCCGATGGCGGCCATATTGACCAGATAACCCAAGTGGTAAACCAATTGAAGAACAACCCCGATTCGCGCCGCATCATGGTATCGGCATGGAATGTTGCAGATGTTAACCAGATGGCCCTGCCACCCTGCCATAGCCTGTTCCAGTTTTATGTGCAGCCGGCAGATGCGTTAAAAGGCGAAACACGCGGCAAATTATCCTGTCAGCTTTATCAGCGCAGTGCCGATATATTTTTAGGGGTACCTTTCAATATTGCATCATATGCCTTGCTCACCATGATGATGGCACAAGTATGCGACCTGGATTATGGCGACTTTATCCACACCTTTGGCGATGCCCACATCTACAACAACCACCTGGAGCAGGCCCGCCTGCAATTGAGCCGCGAGCCAAGACCGTTGCCAACCATGAAGATCAACCCGGATGTGAAAGACATCTTTGATTTTAAGTTTGAAGATTTCACATTGGAGAAATACGACCCGCATCCGCACATTAAGGGGGCAGTTGCGGTTTAGTCATTGGGTCATTGGGTCATTGGGTCATTGGGTCATTGGGTCATTGGGTCATTGGGTCATTGGGTCATTGGGTCATTAAAGGAATTTGAAATTTCTGAAAGAGTTTGTTTCTTTATTACTTATCGATTTTAACAATGAGTAATAGAATAGAAGATTTAGAGATTTACGCCTTAGCAGATAGTTTTTCGAATAAAATATGGTTCTTGGTTTTAGAATGGGATTACTTTGCTAAAGACACTGTTGGCAAACAAATCGCAAGATCAGCGGACTCTATCAGTGCAAATATTGCAGAAGGTTTTGGAAGATTTCATTATAAGGAAAATAAAAACTTCTGTTACTTTAGCAGAGGATCGTTAATTGAAACAAAGGGATGGCTCAATAAGTGCAAAGTGAGGAACCTGATTAGTGAGGATATATACAACGAACTTTTAAAAGAATTAGAAACCATCCATCACAAACTAAATATTTACATTAAATATATTGGGAAGAAAATAGTTGAACAACCAAGTAATGATTAATAAACTGGTGCACTTTGTTATCTTAAGATTTGTTACAAACTGAAAGGGTGATGGATACTATTGAAATTAAAAAAGCAATTGCAAAAATACTTGATGAACTTCCGGAAGAAGTCTTGCCTGATGTATTATCGTAACTTACAAAAATAAGAGAAACTGCCGCCTGCGTTAATCTTAGTAAATTGGTGGAGTTAATTATTAAAGAGGACTACGAATTACTAAAAAGACTTTCTGATTAAATTACCTGAGTTCAGTACATTGATTGAGATAATCAATAACCAATGACTCAATGACCCAATGACTCAATGACAATAAGTATCATCGTTGCCATAGCCCAAAATTACGCCATCGGCAAAAACAACCAGTTACTTTGGCACATGCCAAACGATCTGAAACATTTTAAGCAGATCACATCGGGCCGTACCATTATCATGGGGCGCAAAACTTATGAATCGGTTGGTAAGCCACTACCCAATCGCCGCAACATTGTAGTTACCCGGCAGGATATCCAGATACCGGGCTGCGAGGTTGTACAATCGATAGACGAAGGGTTGTCGCTTTGCGCGCACGAAGACGAGGTATTTATTGGGGGCGGTGCCGAGATATACCGGCAAGCTATGGATAAAACCGACCGCATCTACCTGACCATTATTCACAAGGATTTTGAGGCGGATACCTTTTTCCCTGAAATTGACTACCTGAAGTGGGATGAGGCAAGCCGGGAGTATAATGAGCCCGACGAAAAAAACCCGCTTCCTTACTCATTTATCACACTAAACAGGCGCTAACAAAAACCAATATTATTTTGTTTCAATTAAAAATTTCATGCTTGTGAAATTTTATTAGATTTGCCGTCTTATTTAAAAAGCTTATAAACTAATTAATTACATATTTTAATTCGCGATGCAAGGTAAAGGGGTTATTAAATTTTTCGCCATTCTGCTGGCTGTGGTATGTTTATACCAGCTTTCGTTTACGTGGGTGGCACACAAAGTTGAGAACGATGCCAAAGTGTATTCAAAGGGCGATCCTGAAAAGGAAAAGGCTTATCTCGATTCTGTTTCTACATTGCCGGTGTACCCGGTATTAAACCACACTTACCAGTATTGCCTTGACAGGGAACTTGCCCTGGGCCTGGACTTAAAGGGTGGTATGAACGTTACGATGCAAATTTCGTTACGTGAACTGGTACAAACATTATCAAACAACAATCCTGATGTTGCCTTTAACCAGGCGATGACCAATGCACAGGCCAGAACCGTTACCGAGCAAAAAGATTACATTACCCTTTTTGTTGACGAGTACGAGAAATTAGCGCCAAACGCTAAATTGGCTGCCATATTTGCAAACAGCAACAACCAGGAAAAACTAAAATTCAATTCATCAAACAGCGATGTTGAAGCGTACCTGAAAGACCAGGCAAGTACAGCTGTACAACAAACATACACTGTACTGCATACCCGTATAGATCAATTTGGTGTTACCCAGCCAAACATCCAACTACAAAAAAGCACTAATCGTATCTTAATAGAGTTGCCGGGTGTTAAAGAACCTGAGCGTGTTCGTAAATTATTATCAGGAACTGCAAAGCTTGAGTTTTATCAAACTTATGACAATACTGAGGTTTACGGTTTACTAAACAACATTAACGGTGTGTTAGCCGCTAAAAACAAAGCTACCGCTCCTAAAAAAGATACCGTAAAAGCTGATGCCGCTAAACCGGCTGCAACAACAACCGCTGCAACTTCAAAAGACACTGCGGCGGCTGCAAAACAAGCAGGCTCGTTATTAAACAAGCTTAAAAATGCAAACACCGGTGCAAAAGATTCTGCAGGTTTAAATAACAAAACACAGTTAGCTGCGCAAAACCCGTTATTCGCTGTTTTGTCGCCTGCCACCTACCAGGATCAAACAGGCCAGCCGCAATTAAACCCGGGCCCTGTTGTTGGTTATTCTGCGGTTAAGGATACTGCAAAAGTTAACGGCTACCTGCATAGCGCCGATATTAAATCGATATTGCCGCAAAATTTAAAATTCCTTTGGGGGGTAAAACCTATGAAAAACACAAAGGTATTTGAACTATATGCTATTAAACTTACCGGTGCTGAAAACGGCCCGGTGCTTTCTGGCGATGTTATCAACGATGCACGCTCTGATGTTGACCAAATGAAAGGCGGCTTTGAAGTTACCATGTATATGAACCAGCAAGGTGCGCAGAAATGGAAAAACATTACTGCCGAAGCATCTGCAGGTGGCAACAAAAAAGCTATAGCCATTGTACTTGATGATAACGTTTACTCAGCCCCTAACGTTCAAAACGAAATTTCTGGCGGTGTGTCATCAATATCTGGTAACTTCCAGCAAGAGGATACCAAAGATTTAGCTAACGTATTAAAAGCAGGCCGTTTACCGGCACGTGCAAGTATCATTGGCGAAGCTGTTGTAGGCCCATCATTGGGTCAGGAAGCTATCAGCGCTGGTTTATTATCTTGCGTATTAGGTTTAGTAGTTATCCTTATTTTCATGATAGCTTACTACAAACGCGCGGGCACTGTAGCGGTAATAGCGGTATTGATCAACGTGTTCTTCCTGATGGGTGTATTAGTAAGCATACGTGCAGTACTAACCCTACCGGGTATAGCAGGTATCATCCTGATATTGGGTGTTGCCGTAGATGCTAACGTATTGGTTTATGAGCGTGTACGTGAAGAGCTTGGCTTAGGCAAATCTATCCGCTTAGCGGTTGCCGATGGTTTTAAACATGCTTTACCTTCTATCCTTGATGCCAACATTAGTACCTTCTTAACGGGTGTTATCTTGTTCATATTCGGTTCTGGCCCTATCCAGGGTTTTGCAACTACTTTGATGATAGGTATAGTAACTACCTTGTTCTGCTCATTGTTAATTTCAAGGCTGATATTTGAATTTATGCTTGAAAAAGGCTGGGATATCACATTCTCTCGCCCATGGAGCTCGCATACCTTCAAAAACGCCAACTATGCGTTTGTTAAAAACCGCTTTAAATTCTATGCCTTTTCTGGTATATTCATTATAGCTGGTTTAATATCAATGGCAACACGTGGTTTTAACTACGGTGTTGACTTTGGTGGTGGCCACACTTACATTGTTAAGTTTACCCATCCCGTTACTACCGAACAGATACATGATGCTGTTGATGAAACGCTTGGCCGCGGAACCGAGGTTAAAACCTATGGAACTGATAACAAAATGAGCATCAATACCAACTATCTGATCAGTGATAGTGCGCCTGATGCTGATAACCGTGTACAGGCAGCTTTAATAAAAGCGCTTGCATCTAACCCTGCTACTAAAATAGAGGCAAAACAGATAGAGGCCCACCAAAAGGTTGAGGCTACTATTGCGAACGAGGTTAAAGCTTCGGCAAAATGGACTATCATCCTGGCTATCGTTGTTATCTCTGCTTATATATTGATCAGGTTCCGTAAATGGCAGTTCAGCCTTGGTGCGATGGTTGCTACCGCGCACGATTCATTGCTGGTTCTTTCGTTCTTCTCGTTATTTAAAGATATCCTTCCGTTCTCTTTAGATATCGACCAGGCGTTTATTGCGGCATTACTTACCGTTATTGGTTATTCAATTAACGATACCGTGGTCGTGTTTGACCGTATCCGCGAGTTCCTTGAGCATCACCATGAAAAAACTGATGATCCTAAGGTGGTAATTAACCAGGCTATTAATAATACCCTAAGCCGAACCATCATCACTGCGTTTACCGTGGTATTGATATTGGTGATATTGTTCATATTTGGTGGCGATGTTATCAAAGGTTTCTCATTCGCGTTATTAATAGGTGTTATTTTTGGTACTTATTCGTCAATCTGTGTAGCCTCGCCGGTTATCATCGACTTTGGAAAGAAAGACCTGAAGTAACAGATAATGGTTAGTTGATTGAGTGAGTAGTTAACCACTCTCCTAATCAACCACTCACCAATAACATATTTTAAAAGGCTCCAAAGAACATTTGGAGCCTTTTTTGTTTTACAACTATCGCGTTTAACGTAAACACAAAATATAATTGCATCATGAACCCCACTGATCAATCAAAATTCCCAACAGTAGTTATTATAGGCGGCGGCTTTGGCGGCCTGCAGGTAGCTAAGCAACTTGCCGATAAGCCCGTTGAGGTTGTACTTATCGATAAGCATAACTACCACACCTTTCAACCCCTGCTGTACCAGGTGGCAACCGGTAGCCTGGAGGCCGAATCGATAGCCTTCTCGTTACGCAAGAATTTTGACGGGCAAAAAAACCTGCGGTTCAGGCATGCAGAGGTTAACCGGATAGATACAGACCGTAATACGGTGGTTACCAGCATAGGTGAAATATCATACGATTACCTGGTGATAGCAACCGGATCTACCACCAACTTTTTTGGGAATAAAGAGATTGAGCATTATGCCATGCCCATGAAATCTATCCCCGAGGCGTTAAACCTGCGCTACATGGTGTTACAGAACCTGGAGGAGGCCATTTTAAAGCCCTCTAAGGAAGAACGCGCGCCCTACCTGTCGTTTGTACTGGTAGGTGCCGGCCCTACCGGCGTGGAGCTTGCTGGCGCTTTGGCCGAGTTACGCAACCACGTACTGAATAAGGACTATCCCGAATTATCAAAGGATGAGATGAAGGTTTACCTGGTAGATTTTTTACCAAAGGTTTTAGGCCCTTTCTCTGACGAAGGCTCAAAGGCCGCCGAAGATTTTCTGCATAAAATGGGGGTTGAGGTATTGCTGAATGTTAAAGTGGAGAGCTACGATGGTAAAGAAATAAAATTTGAGGGCGGCAAAAGCATTTTAACCAAAAATGTGATCTGGTCGGCAGGGGTGATGGGTGTGGTGCCCGATGGCGTATCAAAAGATGCTATTGAGCGCGGTAACCGTATTAAAACAGATACCATTTGCCGCGTTGTGGGCAGCCCCAACATATTCGCCATTGGCGATGTGGCCGTTATGATAACCGACGAAACACCAAAAGGCCACCCCGGCGTAGCCCAGGTTGCCATACAAATGGGCGAAACAACGGGCAAAAACATTTCCCGGCTGATAAAAGGCGAGCCAACCGTCCCTTTTAAGTATAACGATAAAGGCTCACTGGCAACCATAGGCCGCAATAAAGCCATTGCCGATTTGGGCAAGCTTAAATTCCAGGGCTTTTTTGCCTGGCTGATATGGATGTTTGTTCACCTGATATCGCTTATGGGGGGCCGTAACCGTGTTATTGTGTTTATTAACTGGGTTGCCAGCTATGTTACTTATAATGGCGGCAGCAGGCTTATAATCCGTAACTTTGAGCGCGAAGAACTTGTGGAAAAAGACACGCAGGTTTCTAAACCAGATTAACCAAATGGCCGAACATATCAGAATAACCGAATGCCCGCGCGATGCTATGCAGGGCCTGCATGATTTTGTACCTACAGATGTTAAAGCCGCCTATATCAACCTGCTTTTGCAGGTGGGTTTTGATACCGTTGACTTTGGCAGCTTTGTATCGCCAAAGGCCATCCCCCAAATGCGGGATACCGCCGAGGTTTTAAGCAAGCTGGACCTAAGCAACACCCGATCAAAACTATTGGCCATTATAGCTAATTACCGTGGTGCAGAGGATGCAGTTAGCCATGCCGAGATCACTTACCTGGGGTATCCGTTTTCTATTTCGGAGACCTTTCAACTACGCAACACCAACACCACAATTGAGCAGGCATTTGATCATGTAAAGCGGATAAACGAACTGTGTGCTGCTAAAAACAAGCAATTACTGATATACCTGTCTATGGGTTTTGGTAACCCCTATGGCGATGAGTGGAGCAATGAAATTGTGCAGCACTGGGCACAAAAAATGATAGACGAGGGGATTGGACATATTGCCCTCTCAGATACGGTTGGTGTTGCTACACCCGAACAGATAATCAGCCTTTACCCTGCCCTTACCGGCTTATCAGAAATAACCGAGTTTGGTGTACACCTGCACTCCACACCCGATACCTGGCTGGAAAAAATAGCCGCAGCATACGAAAGCGGTTGTAAAAAATTTGACGCGGCCTTAAAAGGATACGGCGGCTGCCCGATGGCCAAAGATGACCTTACAGGCAACATCGCTACCGAAAACCTGATAGCGTACCTGCTGCATCAAAACATCGACCTGGGGCTTAATTTGAATAAACTGAGCGAAGCCATGGATTATTCGGGGAAAGTGTTTGGGTAGATCTCCAATCGCTGCCGCGAGATTAGCGCAGCGTATCTCGTGGTGTAGCATTGTACAAGCTTTCAGCTTGCGTCAGCTGAAAGCTGACCTTGTGCAAATCACGGGCTGAAAGCCCGCGATAGCGAAAATGACGGTTTTTTTAGTGTTTCACCATCTTATAATGCCTTATCCCAGCCTCCGTAAACTCGGGGCCGGTTTTCTCAAACCCAAATTTCTCATAAAGCGTAACCGCCGGTAGCTGCGAATTAAGGTAGATGTAACCGGCATTAGCCGGCAGATCGGCCAGTACGGCTTTTACAAGCGCCTGCCCTACGCCATAACCCCGGAATTTTGACAGTACAGCGAAACGTTCCAGTTTATAACCGTCGGTGGTTTTGCGCCAGCGTGATGCGCCCGCAGGTTCGCCATCAACCGTAGCTAAATAATGGGTGGCTTCTTCTTCATTAGCCCTTTCCAACTCGGGCGGGCAGCTTTGTTCGGTAACAAATACTTCGTGCCTTATGGCAAATACTTTCTCCAGATCGGCAGGGTTACTTACTTGCTTTACTTCTATTTTTGAGGGCATGTTGGTAATGCGGTTTTGATTTAAAGCCAGATTGCTTGGTTTCGTGGTTATCATCCGCAGCATCTATGGAATGCGTGCAGGTCAGATCGTCTTCCTTTTGGGCCAGTTCAGACAAACGTACATAGAATTTGTGCAGTTGGTCAAGCTCTTTTTCGGTTAAATTTTCAATATCAACCATACGGTTACTGGCCCCCTGGTGCGATGCCAGTATTTCATTCAGTTTTAGGTGAACGGCTTTTGAATCTTTATTCTGCGATTTCTGGATCAGGAACACCATTAAAAAGGTAACGATGGTTGTACCTGTATTGATGATGAGCTGCCAGGTATCAGAGTATTTAAACACCGGCCCTGTAACCAGCCATACCAAAATAGTACACATGGCAATAATAAAGGCTGCCGAGCTGCCGGTTGCTGCAGTTGCCCAGTTTGCAAAGTGCTCAAATAAGTTCTTTTTGTTTTGTGCCATGGCTGATAAATTTACATTACAACCTAAAAAAACCGCCAATGTTTATCACAAGGGCGGTTTTTTATTCCTGATAGTTTTGTTAACTATAGTTTGCTGTTTACGTCGATACAATTCAGATCGCTAAAAGCTTCGGTTAGCCTTTTAACAAAGGTTTCTTCTGCCTTACGCAACCAAACGCGTGGGTCGTAATATTTTTTGTTCGGAGAATCGTCACCATCAGGGCTGCCAATTTGTGTTTGCAAATAGCCTTCTTTTGCCTGGTAGTAATCTCTTATACCTTCCCAAAATGCAAATTGCATATCGGTATCAATGTTCATTTTTATAGCACCGTAAGATATCGCTTCGCGAATTTCTTCCTGGCTTGAGCCCGAACCACCGTGGAACACAAAGTTGATAGGTTTTGCGGCAGTAAGGTTATGCTTCTCTTTCAAAAACTCTTGTGAGTTGTGCAAAATAACCGGCTGTAATTTAACGTTACCCGGTTTGTACACACCATGCACGTTACCAAATGCAGCTGCAATGGTAAAGCGGTGGCTAACTTTCGAAAGTTCTTCGTAAGCGTAGGCAACCTCTTCTGGTTGGGTGTATAAGCGTGAGCTGTCTACATCAGAGTTATCAACGCCGTCTTCTTCGCCGCCGGTTACACCAAGCTCAATTTCAACGGTCATGCCCATTTTGGCCATGCGCGCTAAGTATTTAGCAGATATTTCAATATTTTCTTCGATTGGCTCTTCAGAAAGATCAAGCATGTGCGATGAGAACAACGGTTTGCCGGTTTCAGCAAAAAATTTCTCGCCATGCTCTAACAAACCATCAATCCACGGCAATAATTTTTTTGCGGCGTGGTCGGTATGCAAAATTACAGCAACACCATAATGCTCGGCTAATAAATGCACGTGTTTAGCGGCAGATACACCACCTAATATGCAGGCCTGTAGTTTTGAGTTATCTAATGATTTACCCGCATAAAACTGCGCGCCGCCATTTGATAGCTGAATAATAACAGGCGATTTAACAGCCGCAGCTGTTTCCATTACCGCGTTAATAGTGTTTGTGCCGATAACGTTAACGGCAGGTAAAGCAAACTGATGTTTTTTAGCTGCTTCAAATAGTTCCTGCACTTGGTCACCATGCAGAACACCTTTAATATTTTTTAAATCCATGAGCGTATGTTTGGGGCTCGAAGTTATAAAAATTATGGGTTTTACCTATAGCATTGTAAAAGTTTTAGCCTGCAAACACCTTATAAAAGCTAATAATTGTTCATAAAAGCCATATTAAAGGCATTCAATGGTGTTAATTTAACACTTAGTTATCGTTACAATCACATCTGGCAACATCAACTTCTGTTAACATTTACAAACTTGTTGTGATATTTTTTGTTTCTTTGCAGTACTTGAAAGACTTAGAAATAGACATGGCGTGGTTTAAGCGAGAAATTAAAGGGATAATTACGACTACTGAGGAAAAGAAGGAAGCCCCCGATGGCATCTGGAATAAATGCCCCAACTGTAAAAAACCCTTACACTACTCTGAACAGGTTGAAAACCAATACGTTTGCCACTACTGTGGTTTCCATTTACGCATTGGTTCTAAAGAATATTTTTCTGTTTTGTTTGATGATAACCAGTTCACCGAACTGTTTACCACCCTGCATTCAGGCGATCCATTAGAATTTACAGATACCAAAAAATATACCGACAGGCTGAAAGAAACTAAAGCCAAAACCGGTTTAACCGATGCTATACGCGCCGCTCATGGTAAAATGAACGGCCAGGAGCTGGTTATTGCCTGTATGGATTTTAACTTTATAGGCGGCTCGATGGGTTCTGTTGTGGGCGAGAAGATAGCACGTTCTATCGATTATAGTATCGCTAACAAGGTTCCTTTCCTGATGATCTCCAAATCGGGCGGTGCCAGGATGATGGAGGCTGCATTCTCGTTAATGCAAATGGCCAAAACATCAGCTAAGCTGGCGTTATTGAGCCTGGCAAAAGTACCTTATATATCATTATTAACCGACCCTACTACCGGTGGTGTAACCGCATCATACGCTATGCTGGGCGATATCAACATTGCCGAGCCGGGTTCACTGATAGGTTTTGCAGGCCCCAGGGTTATTAAAGAAACCATCAAAAAAGACCTTCCTAAAGGTTTCCAAACCGCGGAATTTGTACAGGAACACGGTTTCCTTGACTTTATAGTTGATCGCCGCGAAATGAAAGAGAAACTGGCATCATTCCTTAAAATGCTTGCCCCGGTTAAAGAAGATAAAAAAGAGCCGCAGGCTTAACTAAAACATATTTCACAAAAAAGGCCATTCGTTAGTTTTACGAATGGCCTTTTTTATTAGCCCCTTTGTCATTCTGAACGTAGTGAAGAATCTAATAATGAACTATGCAGGCGAACATGCATGCAAGCGATTAGATCCTTCGTTCCTCAGGATGACAAATCTAAATTATATCCCTTCAGTACCTGGCTCGTGGCCTACCATGCGGCCGGTTGTGCGGCCTTGTTTGCGGCTGGTAAAATCTGTTTTTGTTGCAGCACCCGTTGCCGGGAATTCATGCTGAGCTGGCGGGGTCACATCATTTTGTTCGCTGTATGATGCATCACTACCTTCCTGCTGTTGTTCCTGCTCGTTTTGCTTGCGGTACCCTGTGCCTTCATTATCAGACTGGCGTTCTTCAGGGTTTTCGTTTGGGTTATGGTTCGGAGTGTATTCCGGGTTTTTTTCGTTGCTTTCCATGGTTTGTAGTTTTTAATTGTTAATTAATAAACAATCAAAAACAAGGCCATAATTTAACAAGTTAGAAATTTATTGAAAATTTATGCACTCACCATGCAAAACTCTTTGAGCTTGGCTACTGTATAATCAACCTCTTCTTTTGTATTGTATTTTGAGAAAGAGAACCTTACCGATGGCCTGTCGGGATTAGCGCCTATGGCGGTTAATACGTGCGAGCCAATATCTGTACCCGAACTGCACGCGCTGCCGCCCGATGCCGAGATACCGGCAATGTCCAGGTTAAACAACAGCATATCCGCCATTTCCATTTCAGGGAACGATGCGCTAAGTACAGTGTACAAGCTTTTAGCCGGGTCTGTTTCGCCATTAAATTCCACACCCGGTACATTTTGCTCCAGTTGCGCTTTCATGTAGCTTTTTAAATCTTGTATATAGGTTTGGTGTGCATCCATATCGGCATAAGCCATCTCCAGCGCTTTGGCAAGGCCTACAATGCCATACACATTTTCGGTACCGCCGCGCATGTTACGCTCCTGCGAACCTCCGTATATCATTGGGTTTATTTTAACCTTATGGTTGATGTGCAAAAAGCCAATGCCTTTCGGCCCGTGCAGCTTATGCGCAGCGCAAACCATAAAGTTTAATTTAAGCTTGCTCAGGTCATGTTTATAGTGCCCAACAGTTTGCACTGTATCGCTATGGTACATAGCGTTGTAGGCCTCGCAAAGCTCGCCTACGCGCGCAATATCGGTAAGCGTACCTAATTCATTATTGGCATGCATTAATGATACAAAGCTACGGTCGTTGGTTTTCAGTAAAGATTCCAGGTGGTTATAATCAACGTTGCCTTTACAGTCAACATCGGCGTAGCTTAACTTGATGATACCTGCTTTTTCCATAGCCTGCAGCGTATGCACAACCGCGTGGTGCTCCAGTTTGGTTGTAATGGCGTGCGTTAGCTTATGGTCAACAATACCACAACGGATGGCCATATTATCGGCCTCGGTACCGCCGCTGGTAAAAAATATTTCGGCAGGCGAGGTATGCAATAAGCCGGCAATGGTTTTGCGTGAACGCTCTATCAACGTACGCACTTCGCGCCCATGCGAATGTATTGACGAAGGATTACCAAACTGGCCTTCCATCACTTTATACATTTCCTTTAAAACTTCAGGATCAAGCGCAGTAGTAGCAGCGTTATCGAAATAAACTCGCATCGTTTCTTTAAATAAATTTAGTCAGTAAAAATAACAGGCCAACCAGCAGGATTCCCCAACCCCAAAGGCTTTGCCTGTTACTCGTTTAAATTCAATATTTCTTTTATATCTTTTATTATCTTATTAGCCAGGTTATCTGCCACCGTTTCTGAATCACCTTCAGAGTAAATGCGGATAATAGGCTCGGTGTTTGATCTGCGCAGGTGCACCCATTGTTTATCAAACTCAATTTTTAAACCATCAATAGTAGAGTGCGGCTGCTTCTGGTATTTTTCTTCAACCTTTAACAACAACGCGTCTATATCCATTTCTGGTGTAAGCGTTATTTTATTTTTTGAGATAAAGTAGCTTGGGTATGATGCCCTTAAAACAGACACCGGTTTACCGTAATTAGCCAAATGAGTTAAAAACAAGGCTATACCTGCCAAAGCATCGCGGCCGTAGTGCAGTTCGGGATAAATAACCCCGCCGTTGCCTTCGCCGCCTATAACAGCGTTCACTTCCTTCATTTTGTTAACCACGTTCACCTCTCCTACTGCTGCTGCATGGTATTCGCCACCGGCACTTTCGGTAACATCGCGCAAGGCACGGGTTGAAGACAGGTTTGATACCGTGTTACCTTTTGTATTCTTCAGCACATAATCGGCCACGGTAACCAGGGTGTATTCTTCGCCAAACATGCTGCCATCCTCGCAAACAAAGCAAAGGCGGTCAACATCAGGGTCAACAGCAATACCCAGGTCGGCTTTAGTTTTTAAAACCTCCTGCGATAGCGCTACCAGGTTTTCGGGCAAAGGCTCCGGGTTGTGCGGAAAATGGCCATCAGGCTCGCAATAAAGCTCGTGGATAACTTGTACACCAAGCGCCTTTAACAAGGCCGGTACAAATATCCCCCCGGTTGAGTTAACGCAATCAATAGCTATTTTAAAGTTGGCTTTTTTAATAGCTTCTACATTAACCAAAGGCAGGGCCAGTATCTTGTCGATATGTTTTTGCAGGTAACTGTCGTCATTGGTAACCTTACCAAGGTCGTTCACATCGGCATATATAAAATCGCTATTTTCGGCAATTTCTAAAACTTCTTTACCATCGGCATCGTTTATAAATTCGCCTTTTTCATTCAGCAATTTTAAAGCGTTCCATTGTTTTGGGTTGTGGCTTGCCGTAAGGATGATACCACCGGCAGCCTTTTCATCAGGTACGGCAACTTCAACAGTTGGGGTGGTTGAAAGGCCTAAATCAATCACATCAATACCCAAACCCTGCAGGGTGCCTATAACCAGGTTGTTTACCATACTGCCTGACAGGCGGGCATCGCGGCCCAAAACTATCTTTTTGATACCCGTGCGTTTTACCGCCCAGCTACCGTATGCAGATACAAATTTAACAATATCCAAAGGGGTTAGTCCGTCGCCGGCTGCACCACCTATGGTACCCCTGATGCCCGAAATTGATTTTATGAGTGTCAAAACGTATAGATGTTAAGCTGCAAAAATAAGAATATTTAAGCGATAGCATTGTAAAATTCATGTACTTTTAAGCGTTAATTTATTAGCTATATTTACCGCTGTTGAGAACACTAAGCATTACCCTATAGAGCCAATGCCCGATTTCCTGCTAAACTTTGACCGGCATTTATTTTACCTCATCAATCACGACCTTTCGAACCCGTTTTTCGACTGGCTGATGCCCTTGATGCGCAACCCCAAATTCTGGATCCCGCTATACCTGTTCATCATCGCTTTCTGCATCTGGCGCTATAAAAAGCAAGGGGCTATCCTCGTTGTTTTTTTGGCCCTGGCTGTTGGCTTTGCCGATTATAGCAGCGCCAGCATCATTAAACCATACGTGTACCGCCTGCGCCCCTGCCGCGACCCTGTAACCGCGCAAACCGATATAAACCGTGTAGCATGTGGCACAGGCTACAGTTTCCCATCCACCCATGCTACCGACCACTTTGCCATAGCCCTGTTTTTAAGCTACCTGTTTTTTAAGCGATGGAAATGGGTTTTGCCCGCAACCATACTTTGGGCGGCCGTTATTTGCTTTGCACAGGTGTATGTAGGTGTACATTACCCGCTTGATGTTACCGGCGGGGCAATTTATGGCACGTTGGTAGGGATATTGTTTGCAGTTGGATTTAGGAAAGTGGTGCCTGGGTTTAGGGCGTAACTTGCGATTTAACTCACCCCGATTACGCTTCGCGGGTCGCCCCTCTCTGCTGCGCAAAGAGGGTAAAGAGAAAGTTCATTAATCCCTCCCTAACCCTCCCGAGGGAGGGAATCATAACATAAAAAAGGCGCTTGTAAACAAGCGCCATATATCATAAATCCGAAATCGTAATTCTAAAATCTAAAATCACTTTATCCTCTCATCTTATCCAGCAGGTCGCTTAGCTGGCCGGCTTCTTCTTCGGTGAGGTTTTGTTTGAACAGGTCTTTTGTTTTAAAGCAGGCATCCATTTTTTTAAGGATCTCTAACCCTTCATCGCTGATGCGGATATCAACAGCTCGGCGGTCGCGGGAGTTGGTACAACGCGATACCAGGCCTTTTTGCACCAGGCGGTCAACAATACGTGATGCGTCAGACATCTTATCGATCATCCTGTCCTTCAATAAATTTACGGTTGCCGGCTTGGGGTATTGCCCGCGTAAAATCCGCAGGATGTTAAACTGCTGTTGGGTAAGCTTATAACGCTCAAATTCAGGGCGCATATAGTTGTTGATCCAACCGTACGTATAATTAAGGTTAATTACCGCTTTATGGTAATTATCATCAAAATTCGTGCTTTTTATGTCTTCCTCTATTCCCATGATCTAATTATCCTGCAAATATAACCTATTTATTTTTTGTTTGTTTGTTCGCTATCCTTCTCGCGCCCATAGTTCCAGGGGCAGTGCAGGCATTTGTTTTTACAACAGTAACCACGTTTTAAGTGATACTCTTTTGTAAAAACAAAATTACCATCCTCGTTTATATAATAATCAACGTTTTCCTGCAGCATCAGCTCAGCAATTTCACAAAAATATCATTATTAAAATAATTTTTTAAATGCGTGCCGTTACCATGCAGTGTCCATACCTGCTGGGGCTGGGTTTGCTCAATAGTTTTGATAATGTCGTCCCAATCGGCATGGTCTGATATAAAAAGGGTATCCTGCGCATTCACCTGCAGGTTTTTCCATCCCGAGGCAAACAAACGCTTAACCCCGGTAGCACGCAAATAACTATCAAACGTAAAAGGCGGCACAATGTATACATATTCCTGCTGTTCTTTCATCAGTTTACGGCCATACATTTGGTACGCACCCAGTTCAAACCCCATTTTTTGATAGATGGCGTTGATGGGCATAATGCGGTGGTGCACCAGGATCTTTTTTTGCGGCGCGTAGTCGTTTATCATCCTGATGAGGCGCTGGCTTTTGCCCAGGCTGTAGGCCCCCAACAGAATGTTTATTTTGATATCGTTCAGCTTTTTGATCTCCTCAACCGGGTCGGGGTGAGCGGTGGTTGGGTCGGCAAAGGTGCTTTCTGTGATCAGCACATCGGCCTTTACAAACGCCATGGGTTCGCAGGTGGCGTCGGGCTGCAGCTTATAATCGCCAGTATACAGGTACTTTATCCCTTGGTATTCCATCAAAACCTGTGCAGAGCCCGGCATGTGCCCTGCCGGGATAAACGTTATCTGTACATCGCCAATGGTAAATGGTGCGTTGTAAGCAGCAATATGGCTCACTTTTGAAGCACTTTTGCCATAACGCAACTGCATAAAGGTGTAGGTGGCTTCGGTAGCATATACGTTAATGTTGCCGCTTACGGCATGGTCGGCATGGGCGTGTGATATTACCGCATTGGTTACCGGCTGCTGCGCGTCCAGGTAAAAATCGGCATAACGGCAATACAGGCCATTGGCATTAAAGGCAATAAAATCGTCAAGTATCATGTAGTTTGGGCAAGCGACAGGTACAACTCGTGCAGTTTTAACACCTGCGGAATTACGAGTTGTGTATCGTCATTAATAATAACATCATTGGCCATGGTCAGCTTTTTTTCTTCGCTAAACTGGCGGTCGTTACGGCTTTTCACCTCATCGGCGGTTATGCCATCGCGCCCGGTAACGCGTTTTACACGGAGATCTAACGGGGCGGTAACGATAACCGTTCTGTCGCACATTTTATATGAACCGCTCTCAAATAATATAGCGGCTTCCTTTAATACGTAGGGTGCATTTTTTTGACCGAGCACCCATTTATCAAAAGCCCGGAAAACAGCCGGATGTACCAGCGCGTTCAGTGTTGCCAGTTCTTCTTTATTATTAAAAACAATACCTGCTATATATTTACGGTTAAGGGTGCCTTCCTCCAAATAAGATTGGTTGCCAAATGCTTGTTTTATCCCGGCAATCAGTTCCGCATCGGCTACCATCACCTCTTTGGCTGCATCGTCAGCATAAAAAACCGGGATGCCCAATACTTCAAATATTTTGCAAACGGTTGTTTTACCACTGCCTATATTACCTGTGATGCCAACTTTAAACATTACTTTTTTACAATAAAATCAATATTCTGC
>NZ_LGEK01000089.1 GCF_001636615.1 Mucilaginibacter sp. L294
CAAATACGTAAACAACCATATTACAACCTATCCCCTATGTAATATTGTTGTTATATTTAACTTTTTAAAGGGGATAACTATACGGAAAATTTCTACGAGGTACATTAATGAGGGTTAAAATTGGATGCTTTTTTACAGCTATCCTGGCAAGCTTATTTAGTATTTGTTACGCCCAAACGGGCTCTTCTATTATTCGCGGCAATGTTTTTATACAAAACAACAAACCGGCCGAAGCCGCTACTGTTGTTTTACTAAACCTGCCCGATTCTACCATTGCTATGTCGGCATTGGTTAACAGTGCAGGCGCCTACCACTTTTCAAATATCAAACCAGGTAAATATGTACTGTTTGCTACCATGCTGGGCAGCAATAAAACATACTCGGCAGCCTACGGTGTTGCAAATGGCCAAACCGTAAATATAAGTGCAATAACGCTACAAGCACTAAGTACCGAATTGAAAGAAGTGGCTGTAGTAGGCCGGAGGCCTTATATTGAGGTACGGCCCGGTAAAACAATTATAAACCCTTCTGCAAGTATTATTGCCGATGGGCAGTCGGCACTGGATATTCTAAGGCAATCGCCGGGGGTTAGGGTAGATAATGGTGATAATATTAGTGTTAGCGGCCGGCAGGAAGCATTGATATTGATAGACGGGAAAGCAACCAACCTATCGGGTGCAGACCTGACCGCACTACTTAAAAGCACACAGGGTAGTAATATTGACCGGATGGAAGTTATAACAGGTGGCTCGCCCCGGTATGATGCAGCTGCAGGTGGTATAGTAAACATTGTGATGAAGAAGGGTAAAAACATTGGCACCAACGGTACCTACACCGCTTCGGCAGGGTATGGTAACTATTACAAGGCCAATACAGGCATCTCTTTCAACAACCGGGCTAACAGTTATAATATTTTTGGCAGCTATAACCTTTCGGCAGGTAAAACTTTCAAAAATTTTGATACCGACCGTAAAATTGATTATGAAGGCATACTAAGCAGTTACAATACCTCGTACCGAAGTGTTTACGAAAGCCTTACGCATAATTTTAGGTTAGGGACTGATTTCTTCTTATCGCCCAGGCACACCATTGGCTTTTTGGTAAGCGGTAATATAAGTAACACCGACTATCAGAAAAATAATGCCCTAAGCATATATAACCAAAACGTAAAAGACTCTACCATAAAAGCATACTCAACTCTTGACAGGGATATCCGTAGCTTTAGTTATAATTTAAATTACACCGGCAAACTGGATAGTGCCGGCCGTACCTTATCAGTAAACACAACTTTTACAAAAAACAACCGCCACTCTGACGAGTATATTACCAATAACTTTTTTGACGGGGCTGGTAACACCTATCGTGATCCATTACTGCTACAAAACCTTTCTCCTACCAAAATGCGCAATTTTTCGGCTTTGTTAGATTATACTAACCCGCTACCAAAAGGCGCCAAATTTGAGGCAGGGCTAAAATTCAGCAGTACTAAAACCGATAATAACCTGGTATTTGGGCCAAAAGTAGGCAGTGTTTATACCATTGATAATACCTTTAGTAACTACTTTATCTACAATGAACGTATCGGTGCAGGTTATGTAAACTATGTTGGCAAATTTGGCAAAATGGATGTAAACGCAGGCCTGCGGGGCGAATACACCAACTCCATAGGCAACTCGGTTACGCAGGACCAAAGCACCAGGCGTGCTTACTTTAACCTGTTCCCTACAATAATATTAAATTATCATTATAACGATAAAAACGATTATGCACTAACGCTTACACGTGGCATATCAAGGCCTATATATGATAAGCTTAACCCATTCCTATACTTTATTGATCTTTACAACTACCAGGCTGGCAATGCTTATTTAAGGCCTGTTTACGCCAATACACTTAGCTTATCGCACACGTACAACCAGGAAATCACCACTAAGCTTTATGCTGTATTAGCTACCGGCGCAGCTTTCCCTTTTTACACACAGGATGATGCGACTAAAGTTTTATTAAATACCGACGTTAACCTTGGGAAGGTACATAACATTGGTATTAACATTACCGCCCCAATTAAATTCACATCGTGGTGGAGCAGTAGTTATGATGTGGATGCTTCCTACCAGCGTTACATTGCCGACCCACAATACGGCAACTTTGACCAAAGCACCGGCGACCTGATCATAAACACCACCCAAAACTTTAAAATAAGCAGTGTATTATCTGCCGAAATTTCGGGTCATTACGAGTCGCCTACGCTTTATGGTATCAATCAGTTTAAAGCAAATTATTATGCTAATGCCGGGTTAAGTATGCCGGTATTTAACAAGCTTGGTAAGTTAAGCCTGGTTGCCCATGATATTTTTAAAACTAACCGCGACAGATCTTCCACCAATTATCAAAACCTTGACCGTTATACAGTCGACCGAAGGGAATACCGTATAGTAATGCTAAATTTTAGCTATCGTTTTGGCAAATCATCTGTAAAAGGGGCGGCCCGCCACCGTACAGGCAGTGAAGATGAACAGAAACGCATGAATGGGGCCAATTAATAATATTCTACTTTCTCTTCGGGGTATTTACCTTTTATACGGGTAACAAAAAAATTCCCTAACGATGGGCTGTTCACAAATTTTTTATAGGCCGCGGGTTTAAAATTAAAATACTGCCATACGTCGCCATGCTCTCTAAACTCCAGTTCAAGGATGTGTTTTTCGGTATCGTAACCAATACTTTTTAAAGCCGATGAATTTACCGCCCGTCTGCGCATACTATTATAGCAGTACAAAGCCGAAATGGTTTTTTTTTATTAACCGGCGTAGCCGCTTAACGCGCTGATAACAATAACAAGCAGTACAATAAAGGTGATGCCGGTGTACAGATGGTCTTTTTCGAGAATAAACCCAATAGCACTGAATATTACACGTATAATGGGGGTAGCGATAAGCAAAATAATGCCGGCCTGTATAATTGCCCTGCCCCTTAAGTTAATTATACCGTTTATAATGCCGCCTGCGCTGTGCACAAAATCGGGCACGCCTTTAAATACGTGGTAGTTGGGTATAGCGTGACCATGGCGATACAGGTAAATTACGCCACCAATAAAAACAATTGTCATAGATATAAAAACACCGGCACGCAGCACCCACCCTATCACGGTCTGCATGTCTTTATCTTTAAAACTGTTCTTTATCATTGAGTCGTTGGTCATCAAGCATATTTTTCACTCAATAACAAAGCCCGAAAATAACGCTTAAAAAATACCCAGCCAACTTTAATGTTAACCTATATAATATATAGACTTTGTTGAAACTAAGCTATAAACGCTAATGTTAAAGCAGTTTTTACTATTTTCGCAACCTTATACGTTAAATAAACAAATGGACTATCAATTTAAAGATATAGAGCAGAAGTGGCAACAGTTTTGGGCTGATAATAAAACCTTTAAAGCCGAAAACACAACCAGCAAACCCAAGTATTATGTGCTGGATATGTTCCCCTACCCATCGGGTGCGGGCTTGCATGTTGGCCACCCGCTGGGTTACATTGCTTCTGATATTTTTGCACGTTACAAACGTTTAAAAGGCTTTAATGTATTGCACCCAATGGGGTACGATAGTTTTGGCCTGCCAGCCGAGCAATATGCTATACAAACCGGCCAGCACCCATCCGTTACTACCGAGGCTAACATTGCCACCTACCGCCGCCAGCTTGACCAGATAGGGTTCTCGTTCGACTGGGACCGCGAGGTGCGCACCAGCTCGCCCGATTACTACAAATGGACACAGTGGATTTTTATGCAGCTGTTTAACAGTTGGTATAATAAGGATGCCGATAAAGCCGAAAGCATTGCCAAATTGGTTGAGCATTTTGAAAGCAAAGGTTCGGCAGGTATAAATGCCGTAAGCGATGAAGAAGTTTTAAGCTTTACTGCTGATGGTTGGAAGGCCTTTAACTTACAAGAGCAACAAGCCGAACTGTTAAAATACCGCCTAACCTACCTGCGCGAAAGCACCGTTAACTGGTGCGCTGCTTTAGGTACCGTACTGGCTAACGACGAGGTAAAAGACGGCTTTAGCGAGCGCGGCGGTTACCCTGTTGAGCAAAAGAAAATGATGCAGTGGAGCATGCGCATAACCGCCTATGCCCAGCGTTTATTAGAAGGTTTGGATACCATTGACTGGCCCGAGCCCCTAAAAGAAATGCAGCGCAACTGGATAGGTAAAAGCGTTGGTGCAAGTGTAAGGTTCCCGCTGGATAAAACCACCCACCTTTCACAACTCACTACTAACTACATAGAGGTTTTCACCACACGCGTTGATACTATTTTTGGTGTGAGCTTTTTGGTGATAGCGCCCGAGCATGAGTTGGTTGCTGAGTTAACTACTCCCGGGCAAAAGGCTGATATTGATGCCTACATCACTCAAACCAAAAAGAAAAGCGAGCTCGACCGTATGGCCGATACAAAAACCGTATCGGGGGCATTTACGGGCAGCTATGTAACCAACCCGCTAAATGGTGCACAGATCCCGGTGTGGATTGCCGATTACGTTTTGGCCGGTTACGGTACAGGGGCGGTAATGGCCGTACCTTCGGGCGATCAGCGCGATTATTTGTTTGCCAAACATTTTAATTTGCCTATCATCCCCATCATCGATATACAAAATATTGAGACAGAGGCCGACCCAACCAAGGAAGGTACATACATCAACAGCGATTTTATAAACGGCTTGGGCTACAAGGAAGCAACCGCTGCTGTAGTTACCAAACTGGAAGAACTGGGCCTGGGTAAAGCCAAGGTAAATTTCAGGATGAGGGATGCCATTTTTGGCCGCCAGCGTTACTGGGGCGAGCCGGTACCGGTTTACTTTAAAGGTGGCCTGCCTTATTTAATTGAGGAAGAACACCTGCCATTGTTATTGCCCGAGATTGATAAATACCTGCCTACCGAAAGCGGCGAGCCCCCATTGGGCCGTGCTACCGGCTGGAAACATCCCGAAGGTGAATATGAACTAAGCACCATGCCGGGTTGGGCGGGCAGCAGCTGGTACTGGTACCGCTATATGGATGCCCATAACGACAAGGAGTTTGCATCGCGCGAAGCGATTGAATACTGGAAAGATGTTGACCTTTATATTGGCGGCAGCGAACATGCTACCGGTCACTTATTATACAGCCGTTTCTGGAACAAATTTTTGAAGGATATTGGCAAAGTGGTTGAGGAAGAGCCTTTCAAAAAGTTGATCAACCAGGGGATGATACAGGGACGCAGTAATTTTGTCTTTCGCCTTGTTAAGACTGGAAAATTCATCTCTTATAATAAACTAAAAAAACTTTTAGCTTATGGTGGTCTTTTAGCAGATAGTAACAACGATCAAGATAATGCAAAAGCATTTGCAGGCTTAGGCTTAGAATATTATCCTGGTATAATAGATCTATGGAAAGAAAACAGTACTCCAACAGACACAGGAGTTAAAACAACTTTACAATATCAATCAACTCATGTTGACGTAAACATTGTAGAAAATGACACCCTTGACTTGGCCAAATTTAAAAAATCACGCCCAGAATATGCAAGTGCTGAATATATTTTAGAGGATGATGGAAAGTACATTTGCTCATGGGAAGTGGAGAAAATGTCCAAATCAAAATTCAACGTGGTTAATCCGGACGATCTGATCGCCCGTTACGGTGCCGATACCCTGCGCATGTACGAAATGTTCTTAGGCCCGCTGGAGCAAAGCAAACCATGGAACACCAACGGTATTGAGGGTGTGTTCAAATTCCTGCGTAAATTCTGGAAATTGTTCCACGATGCCGATTTTAACTTTAACGTAAGCAACGAAGCGCCTACAAAAGCTGAGTTGAAATCGTTGCACAAGATCATTCAGAAGGTGGAGCAGGATATTGAGCGTTTCTCGTTTAACACCTCGGTATCCAGCTTTATGATAGCCGTGAATGAATTGACTGACCTAAAGTGCAACAAACGCGCTATCCTTCAGGATTTGGTGATCACCCTTGCCCCTTACGCCCCGCACATCAGCGAGGAGCTTTGGACATTGCTTGGCAACCCGGCGGGCAGTATATCTACCGCGGCCTACCCTAAATTTAACCCGGCTTATTTGGTTGAGGATGAGTTTAGCTACCCGGTATCATTTAACGGAAAAATGAAGACCAATGTTAGCCTTTCATTAACCATGGAGGCTGCCGACATTGAGGCCGCCATTTTAGCCAACGCCGATGTACAAAAATACCTGGACGGCAAAACGCCTAAAAAGGTAATTGTGGTGAAGGGCCGCATAGTAAACATCGTTATATAACAAAACGCAAATTTAACCGCCCCTGTAAGTTTGCTTAAGCAGCAAATTTACAGGGGCTTTTCATTACGCCTTAGTGTAACATGTACATTACAGTTAGGTATAATTTACATAAAACAGATATCAGCCTGTAACATTTTAGGCAATTTCGCCTCAAATACCAAAAACGCTCTAAATAGTTCCAATTATGAAACGAATATTTTTACTTATAATAGTTATCTGTGCTGCAATAACGGCCAAGGCCCAGCTACCGGGTGGTGGTGGTGGCATCGTAGGCAAAATATCGGGTACGGTTATCGACTCGCTTACAAAAAAACCGGTAGATTATGCTACCATCAGTATCTTTAAAAGTGGTGCTAAAGCCCCTATCAACGGTGTACTAACCGACGAGAAGGGTAACTTCCAGATCAATAACCTGCGTGCAGGTAAATACAAGATCACGGTATCTTTTATTGGCTACCCAACAAAAACTTACGACCCTGTTGAAACAACCGCCTCAAAACCGGATAACAACATGGGTGCATTGGTTATCGCACCAAGTGCAAGGGCATTAAAAGAGGTACAGATAGTTGGCCAGGTGCCACTTATCGAGAACAGAATAGATAAAATCGTTTACAACGCCGAAAAAGACCTTACCGCCGCAGGTGGTAACGCTACTGATGTATTACAGAAAGTGCCATTGGTATCGGTAGATATGAACGGTAACGTAGCCATCCGTGGCGATCAAAATGTTAGGGTTTTGATAAACGGTAAACCATCAGGTGCTACATCTGCCAGCTTAAGCGATGTGTTAAAAACCATCCCTGCCGATCAGATCAAAAACATTGAAGTAATAACAGCGCCATCAGCAAAATATGATGCAGAGGGTTCAGGTGGTATTATAAACATCGTTACTAAAACTAAAAATGCTTCCGGCATCAGCGGAAGCGTAAGCGGTGGTGTTGGTACACGCCAAAACAACGGTAACATCAATTTAAACTACAACAAAAACCGTTTTAACTTTTCGGCCAACTTAGGTGGTAACCTTACCTGGCCGCAAACATCTTCAACTATTTTTGACCAAACAATACAAACGCCGGCTATACCGGCAAATGGTACAAACCCTGCTGTAGACGCTGTAGATACGCATAACTTTGGCACATCAAGCAGCCGCATAAAACGCCATGGCGCAAGAGGATCGCTAAGTGCAGGGTATGAGTTTAATGGTTTTAACAGTATTAACAGTACCCTTAGCCTAAACGATGGTGGGTTTAACCTTGATGGTTCTGGTATAAACACCCGCGACAATAATCTTGACGCTACTAAAAGTTTAGAATACACCAGCAACAGTTTATCTCATAACAAATTCCAGGGTTTTGACTGGAACATTGACTATACGCATAAATTTAAAAAAGAAGGCCACGAGATAACTATATCAGGCCAGTGGAGCCACAGTATTATCAACACAGATTACCAAAACACTTACACCGCGCTTAACCCAAGCCAAAAAGGTGTTAACGATGGTAAAAACAATGAGTATACAGCGCAAGCAGATTATACTTTGCCTATAAGCAAAGTATTGAAATTAGAGGCCGGTGGTAAAACCATACAAAGGCGTATAAACAGCGTTTACGATATTTTTAACACCGATACCCAGGGCGACAATGGCGTTAGGGATTCCCTTAACTCTAACTTATATGATTATACCCAGAACGTTTATGCAGGCTATGGTGTGCTAACCTTTACATTGCCTAAAAGTTACTCGATACTGGTAGGCGGCCGTTTTGAAAACACCCAAATTAAAGGTGACCCTAAAAACCCGTTCCAGGATCCTAAAAACCCGGCTTACCAGGCGTTAGAACCATTTTCTCAAAGCTACAATACATACATCCCAAGCTTAACCCTGCAAAAGGCATTTGGATCTAACACTATAAAGTTATCTTACAGCAAGCGTATACAAAGGCCAAGTTTACAGGTATTAAACCCATTCATCAACAGATCAAGTGTACAGGCACAGTCGGTAGGTAACCCTAACCTGGCGCCGGAAGTATCACAAACTGTTGAATTAAACTACAATACCTTTATTAAGTCATCAGTGTTAAACTTCTCTGTTTATTATAAAAACACTAAAAACCTGATAGAAAGTATTGCATCACCTTTAACCGAAGTAATCAATGATAAAGAGGTAGTTGGTACACGTTCGGTATCAAATAATATTGGCCAAAACAACTCAATAGGTGCAAGTTTCTTTGGGTCTATACAGCCATTTAAAATATTAACCTTACGTGCAAACGTAAATGTGTTTACCTATAACCCTACCGTTTATGACCAATATCTTGGTTTTGTAAGTCAGGATGCCTTAAAAACAAGGTTAATGTCAACCATGTTTGGTAGCGCCCAAGTTACCTTGCCTAACAACTTTATAGTAGAGGCGTTTGGTTTCTCAAACTCGGCCCGCAGAACTATACAAGGTACAAGCCCTGCATTCGGTATTTATGCCTTTGGTATCAAAAAACAATTCATGGATAAAAAAGCATCTATCGGTTTCAATACGGTACAGCCATTTGCGGTTAATAAAGCGTTTAACCAAAATATATCAAGCCCTGGTTTTACCCAAAGCTCTCGTACACAGTTCCCTTTTCAATCGTTTGGTATAACATTTAGCTACAGCTTTGGTAAAATAAGCTTTAAAGCACCTAACCCAACTCAAAAGAAAAAAGGTGTTAACAATGACGACCAGATACAAGGCGGTGACCAAACCGGCGGTGCGCCAGCAGGCGGACGTTAATAGCCCATAATTAACAATTCATATATAAATAAGAAGGCCCTTTCAAATTGAAAGGGCCTTCTTATTTATAACCCTACCTGTCATTTCGAAACGATATTGATAAATCTTGTTCATATCATAGGTAGTGAAGCTTGCATATCGTATACTTTGCATAATGAACAAGATTTCTCCTCGCTACGCTTATTCGAAATGACATGGTGGAGAGTCTTTTCAACCTTACCTGTCATTCTGAGCGATAGCGAAGAATCTAATCGCCGCCATGCACCCGGCATGCATAGTTCATTAACAGATGCTTCACTACGTTCAGCATGACAAGGGCGGGCTAACAACAAAAAAGCCGGTCAATTACTTGACCGGCTTATATTTTATCCTACTCCCTCTTCAGGAGGCTGGGGTAATTATTTCTTTGGTAAGTATTTGAAGTTTTTACCGATGAAACGGGCTGAATCACCAAGTTCTTCTTCGATACGAAGCAACTGGTTGTATTTAGCGATCCTGTCTGAGCGTGAAGCCGAACCGGTTTTGATCTGGCCACAGTTTAAGGCAACAGCAAGGTCGGCAATGGTAACGTCTTCGGTTTCGCCGCTACGGTGGCTCATTACTGATGTATAACCGTTTGTTTGCGCTAAAGTAACCGCGTTAATGGTTTCGGTTAATGAACCTATCTGGTTAACTTTTACCAGGATAGAGTTTGCAGTATCGTTATCAATACCCTGTTGTAAACGTTTTACGTTGGTTACAAACAAATCATCACCTACTAACTGTACTTTATCGCCAATTTTCTCGGTCAATAATTTCCAGCCAGCCCAGTCATCCTCTGCCATACCATCTTCAATAGAAATGATAGGGTATTTAGCAGCTAACTCGGTAAGGTAATCTGCCTGTTGCTCGCTGGTGCGGATAGCACCCTTTTCGCCTTCAAACTTGGTGTAGTCGTATTTGCCGTCTTTGTAAAACTCAGAAGCAGCACAGTCAAACGCCAGGAAAATATCTACGCCTGGTTTGTAACCGGCTTTTTCAATTGCTTTAAGGATGGTTTCAACGCCATCTTCGGTACCATCAAAAGTTGGTGCAAAACCACCTTCGTCGCCTACTGCTGTAGACAGGCCCCTGTCATGTAAGATCTTTTTAAGGTTGTGGAATACTTCGGTACCCCAACGCAGTGCTTCAGAGAACGAAGAAGCACCCGCAGGCATGATCATGAACTCCTGGAACGCGATAGGCGCATCAGAGTGCGAACCACCGTTAACAATGTTCATCATCGGGATAGGCAGAGTGTTGGCATTAACACCGCCAATATAACGGTATAACGGCTGGCGGCTCTCTTGCGCTGCTGCTTTAGCAACCGCTAAAGAAACACCAAGGATGGCGTTAGCACCCAGTTTACCTTTATTTTCTGTACCATCAAGCTCAATCATCAGGCTATCGATAGCATTTTGCTCAAATACATCAATACCTTTAAGTTCGGCGGCAATTATCTCGTTTACGTTGGCAACAGCCTTTAAAACGCCTTTACCCATATAAGTGGCTTTGTCGTCATCGCGAAGCTCAACTGCTTCGTGAATACCGGTTGAAGCACCAGAAGGTACCGCGGCACGACCAAGAACACCGTTTTCTGTAATTACGTCTACTTCTATTGTAGGGTTTCCACGCGAATCAAGTATCTGGCGTGCATGAACATCAATTATTAAGCTCATAGTTTTTTATTGTCGGATTTTTTTTGAATGAAATACTATACTAATCTGGTCGGCTAAGTTAAGCGCAAAAACAGGAAATAGCAATTCAAATTTTGTATTTGTAATGATTATTAATGGTTTGTTAACATACAAGCGCGTGCTAAACCATCTGTTTTTGCCTCGATCCTGAAAATTGCTCAGCAACAAATCAATCGCTTGTGGTTGGCAGGTGCTCGCGTTCGGGGCTATTTTTACGGTTTATGCGGTACATCAGCGTAATCATCATATTGTTTTTGGCACTACTGGCGGCGGCAGTATAGTTACGCTGGTTGAGCCAGCCGGCCTGCAGTATCCACTTTCTATCAAACTGGTACCCTAACGCTGCCGATACCCGGTTACGCTCAAAGTTGGGCGCTTTGTTATTAAAGAACACCTCATCAAATAAAGAGATGAACCATGTTTTAGCAACTATCTTGGTATTATTAAGCGGCACAAACATATTAAGCCTGTAACGAAACCGGTTGCGGTATTCGCCGTTTACCCAGCGTTGCTCAACCCGGTAGCGGTGCTCAAACTTTAAAGGGGTAAGGAACTGGTTAATGGTCATTTGTTCCCATACCCTAAACTCGTTGGTAAGCGGGCCTTTATCTACATCAAAATAATCGTAAGTATGGTAAGTACCTGTACCCAGCAGGGCTATGAAGTTTTTATCGATATCATAGCTAACCCCTGCCTTTGCTTCGTAGTACTGAAACTGGCTGAACCCCGCCCCGTTTGTGCGCGCCTGGAACTCGGTGTAGCCGCCCCACTTATGTACGCTATCGCCGGGCATAACCACAGTAACAATACCCCAGGTACCGGTTTTTGAATCCTGCGCATTAACTTTTAATGAACATACTGTTAACACAATAAATAATAAGGTTACTTTAATGAGGTTCTTTAACATTCGCTTAATATTATTTTAATGCAAATGTATTCCCTGATTATTACCTGCATATTAACTTACAGCGTGTTAATATTATTATAATGTTAAGTATTGATTTTAATGTTAATTTAATGTTAAGCATCGTAAACAAAAAAAGACGCGAAGTATCGCGTCTCTACATTGGTATTATCTCTTGATTCTAAAATTCGTACTACTCCTCCTCTACTCCCATTTAAACGTTTTTACTGCTACGGCATAAATACCGATACCCCATATCAGCAAGATAAATAGTTGATGCGTAACATCGCCCAGGCCCGCGCCTTCAAAGGCTACCTTGCGCATGGCATTGTTTAAATGTGTTAACGGCAATACATTACTGACGTACTGCAGCCATGTTGGGAACGCTGTGATAGAAAAGAACGTGCCTGATAACAGGAACTGCGGCAGCGTAATGATGTTGGATAGCGGTGGCACCGTACTTTCGTTTTTGGCGATGCCTGATATGGTAAACCCAAAACCCATAAATATAATAAGGCCGATGGCGCAAAGCACCAGCATGTTCAGCACCGTGACCACCCCATGGATCAGCGTAAAGCCAAAGGCATAATGCCCCACCATAATAATAAACAGCGCGCCCAGCAGCGAGAATACGATACGGGCAATGGCCTCGCCCAAAACAATACTGTACCTTTTTACCGGTGTGGCAAAAAAGCGTTTAATAACCAGCGTTAACCTTAGGCTGATAAACACGAAAGCCGTACCAAACACCCCACTGCTTAACAGTGAGAAGCCCAGCTGCCCCGGCAATATAAAATCGATGTATTTGTATTCGCGGCCGGTAACAATGGTTTCCTTCAGGTTTACAGCATCAGGTAATTTGATGCCCGAATATGCTTTTATCCGGCTCAGTTGCTCCGACTGGATGCGGTAAAATATATTATTCAGGGCCGACTTCAAAACGGCGCCCTTATCGCCCGATGCATGGCTGTATTGCACGCTCATATCAATGGGTTTCATGGGCACAAAAGGCCCTACGTTGATGATGGCATCAATACTCCCCTTAGCGAGATTTTTGTTCATCTCATCAGCCGTTTGCGTTTTAATAAGGCGCACTATCTTATTTTGTGCAAGCGCCTTGTAAACCGGGTTCAGGGTATCACAGCCTTTAGCTACGCCCACTTCTATAGACATCCCCCCGCCGCCAATATTGGCAAACACCAGTATAAATATCAGTGGGAAGGCCAAACTAAACACCACCGCCGATGGGCTGCGTAAAATAGACCGGAAACTGGCTTTGGCAATAGCCAGGGTTGCGCGTGTATTACTATATTTCATATTGAAAAATCATTGGGTCATTAGTCATTGAGTCATTTCGAGCGCGTGCAAACTGCCTACCGGCAACTGCAAACTTCTTCCTAACTCTCCCGCCACTCCTTGCCTGTAAGGTTTATAAATACATCCTCCAGGTTGGCGCCTTTGGTTTGCTTGGCGCGTTCAAAGCCGGTGGCTACCAGTTGGTCAATAAAATGGTCGGGGGTATCAATGCCGATAATGTGGCCACCATCAACAAACGCTACACGGTCGCACAGTACTTCGGCTTCATCCATGTAGTGGGTAGTGATCACCACAGTAGTTCCCGCATCGCGAATCTCACGGATCAGGTCCCAAAGGTTACGGCGCGCTTGTGGGTCCAGCCCGGTTGTTGGCTCATCCAGGAAAATTATACGGGGGTTATTTATCAATGTTGTGGCGATAGAAAAGCGCTGCTTTTGCCCGCCGCTAAGTTCCTTATACTTGGCTTTAGCCTTATCGGTAAGCGCAACTTTCTCCAGCATTTCTGTTGGCGATTTATCAATGCCGTATAAGCCCGAAAACAGTACAATCAGTTCGGCAAGGTTTAAGTTGGGGTAATACCCTGCCGCCTGTAACTGCACGCCAATACGTTTTTTAATGCTGTCGGCATCGGTTTCAATATCAAAGCCATCTACCGTAACCTCGCCCGATGTTTTATCGCGCAGGGTTTCAATAATTTCGAGTGTGGTGGTTTTGCCGGCGCCGTTGGGGCCAAGCAGCCCGAAGATCTCACCTTCGTAAACTTCAAAGCTGATGCCCTTTACCGCCTGAAAATCGCCGTAGTTTTTTACCAGGTTTTTAACCGTGATAATAGGTTTGTTTGCCATGTTGTAAATATCTATTCTATTTAATTAATAACCATGCGCATGGTATTAAAATGTTATTAAATTTTTTAGAAGATTAGGCCGCCTATTAAACCAATAATAACAATAGCTTTTGCAACAAATGCAGCAATAACAGTGAGTACAGGTAGTGTGAGTAAAGTTGTCATGATGTTTAGTTTTAACACCACAAAAGTGTATCAAAACCAAACTTTTTAACAGGGTTTTTAGGTGAACGGTTGCAAATTGTCGGTAAATGTATTCTTACAGGGAATGAGCATCGGCAAAATAGCAATGGGGTTTTTTACCACATGCCATAATGTTAAAGCATAAATAACTGCTTACAAAAAATTATTTTTAACCTTCGTTAAGTTTTCCCAATCCCGTGCGACTAATTGTATAAATATCAATAATTGACAGAGCAGTTTATTTTATTAATAACCAATAACCAGGGCCTGATCTTTAAGGTTTGCAATTTGTATTGCAATAGCCGCGAAGATAAAGAGGACCTTTTCCAGGACATCATATTGCAGCTTTGGCGGGCCTATGGCTCATTTAACGGCGACTCAAAAGTTTCAACATGGATCTATCGTATAGCACTTAATAATGCTATAACCCGGCTTAGAAAAGAAACCAAACGAGAAAAATTTGCCGGGCTCGACGATAATGCTTTTAATATAGCAGCCGTAGACGATAAAGAGGAAAACGAAAAGGTGCTCCAGATGTACAACGCTATAAAAAAACTGCCAGAGGTAGAACGGGCCATTACTATGTTGTATATGGACACCTATAGCTACAAAGAGATAGCCGAGGTTATGGGGCTTTCCGAATCGAACATCGGGGTTAAACTAAATAAAATACGCACCAAACTGAGAACAATTGTAAACAACGGATAATATGGAACTGGACGAATTTAAAGCGCACTGGAACATTATCCAGGATAAAGAATTTCAACAACAGAAAATTTCACCGGAAGAATTAAAACAAATTATTATGAATATAACAGACACATTAAGCCAAATGCACCAGAAGAGTGTTTATTGGAGAAAATTAGGCACTACTACTATCCGTATTCTTATCGGTTTACTCGCTGCATTGTTCCTGATCATACTAATTAAAAGTATTTACCTGCACAGGCTTACAGATCTTCTTGAGGCTGTAGTATACCTGGTTATATTGATACTTTATTGTATTGTTACCGTATGGGCGGGTAAAAGGCAGGAACAAATATTTACTATAAACAATGGCGGCAATGTAAAGGAAACCCTTAAACAGACCATTACAACCTTTAAAAGATTTTATTTGAAAGTTAACACTATCTGTCTGTTTTTGTATCCTGCATATTATTATGCCGTTATTAAATTGCTCATACCCTACTGGCATCCTTCTCAACAAACTGTTTTTATAACCTGCGCAATTGCAACTGCTGTATCATTAATAGCCGGCCATTGGTATTATAAGGTTAAATTCTTTAAAAAGCTAAAATCGCTTGAAGCAAATTTGAACCTTTTAGAAGGTTAGCGATCTTAATCCGCTTACACTGAACCGTCGATAAAAATTAATGGTATTGGGTTTTTCACCGCTTATTCGCTCTCCACGTTAATGCCAATTTGCTTGAGCAATAGCGATGCATTAAAGGTTTTGCACTCACCATGCTTTATTTTGTAATCGAAAAGCATTTCACCGTTCAGCACCTGTATATCAAAATAGTAATTGCGCACGTAGGTTGGGTATTTATCCTCAAGCCGGGCAATCTGCAAATCGTGGGTGGCAACCATGCCTACCCCTTTTTTGCTGATAAGCTGCTCTATCACCGCTTTGCTGCCCAGGTATTTATCCATGGAGTTGGTACCGCGCAGCATCTCATCAATCAAAAAGAAAACACGGTGCTCATGTTCAACAGCCGCCAGCAGCATTTGCAGGCGGTCAAGCTCGGCTTTAAAGGTTGATGTGCTTTCGTTCAATGAATCTTTTATGCGCATGTAGCTCACTATCGTGATCACAGAAACCTCCATGGCGGCCGCACATACCTTTGCCCCTGCCAGTGCCAGTACGGTATTAATGCCTATGGTACGTAAAAAGGTACTTTTACCGGCCATATTACTCCCGGTAATGATATCTATGCTGTAGGCGTCTTTGAGGTCGTAATCATTATCCACCCGTTTGCCGCGGATAAGCGGGTGGGCGATATTTTTAGCAGTTACGGTATAACCTTCGGTATCGGCAATAACGGGGTATGTCCATTCCGGGTAATTGATAGCCGGTACGGCAATACTCATCAATGCTTCAAACTCGGCTATTACATCAAAGGCTTCCTCAAAATTTTGGTGGTTATTACGTTTCCATTTTTCGATGAGGATGATTTGTTTCAGCGCCCATAGAAAAAACACATTTAATATAAACCCAACGATCATGATAAGGCTGTAGCTCAATTTATTGATGAGTTTTGACAGCTCCTCTATATTTTTTGAAGTTTGATTTACCTTGAGTTTCTCATTCAACTCCGCGCATCGTTTTGATTGCCACTGGTTGCTTTCTATCGCCTTAAATACAATAGTATAATTAGCCAGCACGCTGCCTATCTTATCGGCAATGGCGCCCGCCTTTAATATGTAGCTTCCTTTTGACAGCAGTATCAATGTGTTAAAAAATGCTATCGCGACAGCAATCAATACAAAAACAGGGTACAAGAATATCCCGGCCAACAAGGTACCAAACAATAAATAAGGTGCTATTTTAATGTAGGCGCTTAGCCACTTTTCGCCAGATAGTTCTAAGGGCGTGCCCAGGTAAACAAACAGGCGTTTCATCTGGTCGGTATTCTCTTTAGTAGCAAACAACAATTTGGTTTGCGTATTTACCTTCCATTCGTTATTGGCAGCTATCTCTTTCACCGCTTCCTGGCGCGATAATATGGTTGGTTTATCCACCGGGGCATTTAACCATGCAGCCAGTTTATCGTTCCCGGCAGATGTTGCCGCCCGGTTAATAAGGTTGTAAAGTGATGCGTTACCAAAAATATCCAGATCAGAACTGTAAAAGTGTTTCTCATTACTATACTGCTGCCCGTTGCTGTAAAGGTTGGTGTTGCTTTGCAGGCTGTTGATCTCATTCAGGTTGATACGCTCCAGGTCCAGGTAGTAATTGCGTTGGCGTTCGTACTCGCCCTGGCGGGCAACCAACCATGCAAAACCGGCCAGCAGTATTACAAAGCCAACGGCCATAATGGTAAAATTATCCTCCTGAATAGTGAGGTATACCGAATATATCATGAGCCCGAAGATGCCCAAACGTAGCAGCGAGTAGGTATTGACCAGCTCTTTATATTTACCGGCCTCTTGTTTTGCCAGCCCGGCCGCCTGGGTGTAGTTGCTTATGATATCTTGTTGCACAGTTTTTATAGTACTTTTGCCTTCCATGTTACAATAATAAGATAACATTTTGGCTTAAATAGTTACAGGCATTAATGAAGATAACTTTTATTACCGTTGGCAAAACCGAAGATGCTTATTTAAAGGATGGCATTGAGAAATATGTAAAACGCCTAAAGCATTACACCAAGCTGGAATTATTTGACATCCCCGAGCTGAAAAACACCAAAGCCCTTACCGAAGACCAGCAAAAGGCCAAAGAGGCCGAGTTGATCCTCAAAAAAATAACCCCTAATGACCATGTGATATTGCTTGACGAAAATGGCATGGAGTTTACGTCGGTACAGTTTGCCAATTATATTAACAAGCGTTCGGTATCGTCATCGGCCAATTTGATTTTTATTGTGGGCGGGCCCTACGGGTTCGACCAATCTGTTTATCAGCGCGCAAATGATAAGATCTCCCTTAGCCGCATGACCTTCTCGCACCAAATGGTACGCCTGTTTTTTGTAGAGCAGCTATACCGTGCCTACAGCATCATTAAAGGCGAGCCTTATCATCACCAATAGATAGATGTGCGGATATGCGAATGTGCAGATATGCCGATGAGAATTCAGCGCGTTCATTTCCAATAAGCTAATTTATTTGCACATTTGCATATCTGCATATTCGCGCATCAATTACCATGGCTCACGACCACTCTCATCATCACCACGACCACGCACCCAAATTAGACCACCTGAACGCGGCCTTTATTTGGGGTATTATACTCAATTCGGCTTTTGTTGTTATCGAGGTGATTTATGGCCTCATCAGCGGGTCGTTATCGCTGTTAACAGATGCCGGGCACAACCTGAGCGATGTGGCATCATTAGCGCTGGCATTGCTGGCTTTTAAGCTGGCCAAAGCAAAATCAAATAAAGATTATACTTACGGATATAAACGCTCTACCATTATTGTTTCGTTTTTTAACGCCATGGTACTGATAGTAGCGGTTGGTTTTATTGTTTACGAAGCAGTAATGCGCTTTATACACCCCGAGCCTGTTGCCGGCGGCACCGTTGCCTGGGTAGCTATGGCAGGGATAGCCGTTAATGGTTTTACCGCATGGCTTTTTGTAAAAGATAAAGATACCGACCTGAACGTTAAAGGCGCGTATCTACACATGGCGGTTGATGCCATTGTATCCTTGGGGGTGGTGATATCGGGTATTATCATCTATTTTACACACCTTACCTGGATAGATAGCGCCGTGAGTATTATCATCGGTATTGTGATATTAACCGGCACCTGGAACCTGCTTAAGGATAGCCTGCGACTGGAAATGGACGGCGTACCAAAAGAAATGGACCTTAAAAAAATAAAGGCCGAACTAATAAAAGCCGAAGGTGTGGTTGATATCCATCATATGCACGTTTGGGCGCTTAGCACAACCGAAAACGCGTTAACCGCCCACCTTGTGGTAAGCCCGGATAACATGCAGAAGTTTGACGAGATAAAACACGATCTGCGCCACCGGCTGGAGCACCTATCCATCAACCATAGTACTTTTGAGCCCGAGTTTAGTAACGAGAAGTGCGAGCAGCCGGATTGTTAGATAATTAAAAGTGAAAAGAAAAATAGGGTTATTATTTGCTTTAATTCTAACTATTTCAGGGTTAGTTTACTATTTACTATTGCTCACTAAACCACTTTGTAACCCGTGTGCAAAAGGTGTATACTGCCCGCCATGTGTTAATCCCTATCAAAATCTAATTATCATAAGTGGTGCCTGTCTCTTATACACATCT
>NZ_LGEK01000008.1 GCF_001636615.1 Mucilaginibacter sp. L294
TAATAAAAGAAGTTATCTTGTACTTTGACAAAAAAAATGAAGAATCAAAGAAAATATTAAAAGAATTGACTATAGAATAAATTCCCCAAAATTTGATTAATCTCTATTTTTAGTTAGCATCAACAGTATAAAACTTAGCTTCCATTATGGTTATTCCAAGGGTAATGCTCGTACTTGTCATATTGTAGTGGAGACCTAAGAATATAACATTGGAGTAGGAGGTGAGCCTAATAATATTTTTGAATTTGACTTCCAAATAATTAAAAATGCTTAGTAAACCTTTCCGTTTGTTTTATGTAAATCTGTAAACAACCATATATTAGTTAAACAAATACGTCTTCGGACTGAACTTAATTAAGTTGAACTAAGTTAAGCAAGCCATGTTTTGGTATGACCAAAACGGCTTGCCGGTAAACCGGGATGTAATCGCTTCACCTTGTTCAGCAATGTATTTTATTGCGTTCATGGTTGACAGCTCATTCAGGGCACATCTAAAGATAGTCAGTTAACATACTTATTTACCCAACCAATCACATCGTCATGATCTTTAAAGTCAAGCATGTACGGCTTGTTTCGTAACCGCTCTTTCTCGGCATCTGGCGAGAAGTAAGATGAAGTGACAATAATTCCTTTATTGGCTCCATCAGTATTGATGACATCCCTGAAGCTTCTGACAATACCAACACCTACTTTCCTTGCTTTCGCATGCCGTTTACATTCCACAAGAAACCGTACGGGAAACTCACCAATGTTTTTTACCGCAATCAGGTCATAGCCTCCGTCTCTGGTTCGTTTTGTCATTTCCACTTCGAACTGTTGGAATCTTAGTAACTCAGCAATCATATCCTCAAAATCGTTTGGATTTAATGTATAAATGCCTTGGTTTTTTTTGTAGATGTCTTTAATAATCCTTTTTATTCTTGATCCTTCATCCAGCAAAATAATCTGGCTCTCCGGCTCTGTATTTTCTTCCTCTATTAAAGTATAGTCAAAGCGCTCAAATTGATGTAAAGGATATTTAACAGTTGAAATATCAGAAAGGAGTTTTTGAATTCGTTCAAAATTCTCATGGTAAGTATTGAGCTGATCATAGGGCAGTTCTGTATCATTTAAAAATTTATGGAATTTAAACTCTTCATAAACAGATAATGGCGTATCAGCATTAGATGCCCATTTTGAAAACATTGAAAGATAATCAGGAGGATCTATAAATGATTTAATATCTAAAAATTCCTGTATCTGTGGATTTAAACCCAAACGTATATGTTTTTGATTGTCTAATATTGACCTTACAGCAGGAGAAAAAATCTCCTCTATACTGCGGTAGGATTCCAAATATGTATTGAAATGGGGGGACACTTGAGCATTTATTTTTTCCTGTGCATCACGCGCTATTTTCATCATAGGTGAATCCAATTGATCGAGAATGCGCCGTATAGCATTTTTAGAATTGGGCATAACAACTTCTTTAAAGATATATTTGTTTATCAGCGAGGCTTTCTAAAAAATCTTTCACCTATTTTACAAGCATTTCATATCTGTCATGCTCTTCAAGCCTTTCTGAAAGACAGTCGCGATCCTTTAAATAACCGATTATTGCATCTCCGGTAAAGGTAATTTCTGTACTGAAACAATCCTTCGCTTAGCAAAGTGAGTATTAATCGAATCACCGTGTCGTTTCTATACTCTTCGATATAATCAGTTAAGGGTTAGTTACTTTAAGTACACCGGCCCCGTTTCTTTCCATGCATTGATTAGATCGTATGAAATTGCCTCTCCTATTTCGTTTTCGGTAAATGGATCGTATTTATGCCAGATTTTGGTTTTAGCATTATAGTAAGCAATATAATTAAAAACGAGAGTCACGCCATCTTTTTGACGTATTTGTGCTGATATAATATACGAGCCGGTATGATCAGGTAATTTGTTTGCGATAAAGTCCATTCTAATTTATTTTAATCAATATTATTGAAATAAAAACAATGCTGGCAATTTATTTCATTGAATGAAAATAAACCGGCTAGCATTTGAGTTCCTGTTTACCCTATATGATCACGGCCTGAATGTTTAACTCATCTAATTTGACGGGGCTTATTTGGTCATTCTTGTTTCTACCGTTGAGCGGGTTGGTGTAAATACTGGGTACGCGCTCGTCAATCTTAACCCTTCCCCTGAGTTCTTGAAGAAAAGCATAAACATTTTTAAACAAGCTGATACGTAGGTTTGAAAACTGTGATTGAGCATCTGTTCCGAATAACCGATTTTCATTGCTGAGTCTGGCCTGCTGCACGAGCTCAAAATAGGGACTTAGGTCATTGCGGTAGTTACTGTAGAACAGTTTATGTGAGTCACCAAGGATTTCAAAAGGATTGACGGCAAGGGTGTCCGATAATGCAAAGGTCAGGTAATCGCGCAGGCGTCTGTGGTTGATGTGGCTAAGGTAGTCGTTCCAGAGTCTTGCTAATTTGACCATCAGTATTTCTCCCAGTACTCCATAGGAATCCATATCGCCGCTTAATCGGAAAGGCTCGGAAGAAATCTCCCGTTTAGACTCATCAATGTAACAGGTCCTGAAATGATGTTCTTTACCATCGTATAAGTCCGCACCGGCAGTTTTGGCTTCTATATCCATTTGCTGGTGACTCAGGAAGGTCGTGTAGTAGATCAGGGGCTGATCTAAGGCATCAAATTTAGTCAGATCGGTAATACGCGGAAAAGCATATAAAACTGATTTCTCTGAAAATCCCTGCGCCTGCAAATAGTCATTTAGGTTTTTCAGGGCGTCGTGCTGGTTGGCCTTTTTACCTTTAGCCGGATTACCATTATCGTTGAAGGTGAATGCCGCATGAGGGTTCGGGTCGCCGGCACTTTTATTAAATATACTTCCGCTGATTGTATTGCCTTGGCTGTGTTTACCGGACTTGATCTGCATATAAAGGACCCGGCTGTCCCTGCCCATTGCCGGCGGGATTACAAAGCTGGCATCCCAGCCGCCGGTGGCTCTCCCCTCTTCGCCGGGGGTTAGTTTGTATGATTTTGTGCGTCTTCTCGATAAACGCGTGATGTCAAAAGCACTGATATCAAAAATATTGCGCAGACGCACAGGATAGAACATGCCGAAAGGGGTGTCAAACAGTTCACTGATCTCTCGGACCAGATTTTGTTCCAAGGTCCATTCGTTAAGGCTTTTCGGGGCTAATGTAGGTGGTACAGGCATGATAAGGGTATTGCTGAGTACAAATATATCATCCTTCTGATTAATTGGGCACAAACTGATTATAGAATCTTCCGGTCGGTTTTTTGGCGTTAATCACCATTGCAGTAGTGCTTTCAACAGACAGCCTGGAAAACGCACATTATATTAACACATTATTTATTCATGAATGAATGAATGAAAAATTTCAGACCTTCAAGGCAAATAACCTTAAACTGTGAATATCATACCATTCTTAAAAAGTGATTTAGTTTCCAGGCTGGTTTCAGATCACGAGACAATCAGGTTAAAACAACAACAGGCTTCCTATAACCTGTTTACAATTTCAAGTTATAACAGCTATCTTGAAAATTTCCATTCTGATATTATCGCGTCGCTGTTGAATCCGGAGGCACCGCATCAACAGTTTAATGTCTTCTTATTCCTGTTTATAGATTATCTGAACAAGTTCCATGATTTGGAGATCGATAAGGAGGAATTCACAGATGTTGAAGTAACTAGGGAAAAAGGCAGAATAGATATCTGGATAAAGGATACCATTTCCAGAAAGTCCATTATCATTGAAAATAAAATAAACAATGCGGCTGATATGGACGATCAGATTGACCGCTATCATGAATATGCCGAAACGGATAACAATTACCCCGTGGAAGTTATTGTTTATCTCACTATAGACGGTACAAAAAAAGCCCCTCCTGCCGGCAGGTTAATTAACCCCCTGATCAAAAATGTGGAGGCTTTTACCGACAATGCTCATGATCTGCTGAATGGCTGGCTGGAGCCCTGTTTAAAAGTGGCCGGTAACCCTGACAGTTTCTCATTCCTTTATCAATATATTAAACTTATAAAACACCTGGCCAGCCGCAGCATGGCAACAAATACTATGGAAGAATTATATAATTTCATCAGCGAAGAAAACGGCTTTAAAACGCTTGATACGATCGTAGAAATGTATGCCGGTCTTACAACCTTCAGGGCCGACAAATTTTCAAAAGATATTTTAGATTACGCGCCTTTTAAACGACAGATACGGTACAAGCCCTGGTACTTGCTTTACGATTTCTATCTGTATAATGACCACAGGTTAAAATTAGACGTCTGGTTTGTGGAAAACGGTGGCGCTGAAGTTGTTTTCTGGAATGTCAGTACTGAGGGCCAAAATGGAAGAATGGTTTTAACCGAAAAGTTGAATGCAATCAGCATGATCGGGGAATTCACTGATGAAGTCGGCTTCAACAGCAATGGTTATTCCAAGCATTTTATTATCGGTGGTCAATATAAAACCATGTCTGAAGTTGATCAGACGCTGAACATATTTGTAAAAGAACTGATGAAAAAACTAAAGCAGGCTTAGTATCGCAGCGCGTCAAAGTTATTTTGGATATATATATACTATTATAGTATTGATAATTATATACTTATATTAGGGCTGCTAAACCTATTTACCAATGGCTGAATATTTTGATCAAGTATTACGCAGTTTTAATGGACCTGACAAAAACCGCATTCTAGAGATTCTGGAGATATGGGCGACATTTCCTGATTGGGCCGATTATCCGCCTTTAGAATCGTGTAACCATCACCGTATCATTGCGAATTTAAAAAATGAACATTTTTTAAAAGATTCAGACTTTTATGATCTGTTAAACAAATTAAACAAGAACTATGCTGGCGACATTGCTGTCAGCCTGCTACAGCTAAGATCGCAGATATTTTCGACATTTTTAAAGAAAGGTGATCTAGTCGAGAAAAATCCGATATATGTGGGCACTACGGTAGCAAAGCAATCTTTCTACACCTTTGTCGAAAGCAAAGGATATTTGCCAAGCGATATTGATAGGTTAATCGGAAAAGCTCCTGATAAGTTGACAACGGAAGAAAAGCTTTTGATATTGAAAGATCCTTTTAAATTGGTATGGTTGACTTGGGACGAAAAAGGTAAAGAAGATCCTTTTGCGTTTCTTGGAGCGGTCACTTCTAATAACGCTTTTACTGCGTTCGCTCTCGACGATTATTACAAAGGCCAGGAATTGATTTCGTTTTGCTTCAGACTTGATCGCTCTATTGCCGATTTTTTGATTTTCCGCCCAACTTGGTGCGACGCGACCTTCTTTGATAAGTTCCATCCGACAGATCCCAATTTAGAATCCAAATGGGGGCTGACCTTCCCGGAAAGTACTTACCCGGTCAAGGATGATTACGAGTATCGCAGACCCGAGGGCGTTATTAATGCCGATAATCTTATATTAGAGTTTTTGCATACCCCAATCACCATCTTACCATTATAATGAGCGCTGAACCGATATATCTTCGACCTTTTTTACAATTAGAGGCAGAAGAAAAAAAACGTTTTTCAAGTTTTATCCATTCCCTTGAAGAAGGGCGCGGCACAAACGAAAAGTTAGCTTTATACGAAGATATCCTGTCCGAAAATGAAGAAGCCCTGATTTATGTATTTAAGCCTACCAGGCATGACGATGTAAAGACGATCGCCAGAAATGAATTGACCACGCTCCCCCCGCGATGTGTACAAAAAGACCACAGAGTTTTTCAGAATATATTGCTCAGAGCGATAGCTGATCATTATCAAAGTTGTTCTCAAACGGTAATCACTAATATTTATGTATTGTATGTCAACGCTGAATTCGCATTAACGCCTAATTTCGTGATACAAGAGTTGCTAGGAAATCCCGGACTTTCGTTTGTTCAACAGATCATGTTCACAAGGGCCCTAAGCGAGTCGGGCGAAGCGTTGCGTATCGATTGGGATCAATTCGATCTTTCATCTTATCCCCAGTTGGTGCCTGCTTACGCTAATTTTTTTAAGCAGGATGATCCATTGAAGGCGCTCCGCTCATTTGCTTACTTGGAAGATGATTTTACGGATAGGTACTCACGTTTTATCAATAACTGCTTAGAGGATTGCCTGATAAAGATCGTGAAGAAAAAAATGTATGACGAATACCTGGCCAGGTATGACTTGCTACCCCTGGGAATTAAATTTTTGATAGGTCAGCTCATTGAAAGTAATGTTAACCTAAACAATTTTTTTTACATTGAGGAAGAACATCGGTTCGCAATGGAGTTTGCGTCCGCCCTGCAAACTAACGGTATTTCAATAACAAGAGACTTAACAAACCTGGCAAATGGCGATTGAATCAGAGATAGATCACATAGAATCTTTCTATCAGATCAACAGTTTCATTAATTATTTTTCGAATGCGGCTGTAAATATTAAAGTTTATGTAGATAGCAGCGATGTGCTAACTATGCTTAACGGTCTAGATGCGATGCGAGGCAACGCATTTCAGCTAAATCGGGAAGAGTATGATTCAGAATACACCCTTATTTACAGTTTGATCTACGGGAACTGGTTGGGCTCGGTCCATTTACTGATCCCTCACCAGGAAGAACTTTTGCATAATCTTAAACATGCCCCCAGTCTGCAATCGCTTGACGATCTGATAGAAGAATTTCAATCAATCGTAATTGAGGAAACTATGGGCATGAAATTACTTGACCTTGAAAATGAGTCCATTGAAACCACACTGCAGAAACTCGCGCCGATCGCCGCCGATCTGTATAAAGCCAACTATCTATTATGTGAACTTAACTGGCGGGAACGTTTCCGTAAATTAATTCATGAGAAACGTTTGCTATTTGATAAAAATAAAGATGATCTGGTCGAGATCGTAAACAGCGACCTCTTTAAGAAAATACACCACGGGTTCAAGAAAAAGCGACAGAATAATAATTCTAAACGCAACTTATCCGATGCGATGGCCTTGTGTATTTTGCAGAAACGTGTTCAGTCCTTTAAAGATGGATTGACAAAAGAACTTCCCGTTTTTTTTGGGAACTTTTTCGATGAGATCATTGAAAATACCGGCACTAGCGAATACTTTACTGTGATGCTTTCAGAATCCGGTGCCGGAAAAGAGCAGATAAAACCTTTCAAGATTATCATCGGTAATCAATTCATTAAATATTACGCCCTGAACCGAAATTTGAGAACCATCGAATTTTCATTAAAGGATATCCATGCAAATAATCTTTTATCTGAGTATAAAGAGCTGTCAGCGGGTATTTCTAAAGACACTGGCAAGATCTTAGGAGAATACAGCCAGTCGATTGTGAAATTTACAGAGTCCCGCTTTTTGCAAGTGTGCTGGGTAAATTCTACTGAAGATACGGCAGAACTTATCTCCCGACTGGTGAACGTTAAAAAACTGCGTACGAAGGAATACCAGGAAAAATTGAACGAAGATGTCAACGTCTTAATGAGTTCGCTCAATAACAGTACTGTCGATTGGTCGATCTTTAAAGATATATTTGATTCGATCAGTACTTCAAACAAGCAGATCAATGAGATCTTCAATAACAACTTAAATAATTTACATGCCCGTGGTCATTTCGATGTAATGAGTGAATTGTCCTTGATACGATTCTCTATTGAAGAACAGTATATTAAAAAGACCAACGATGTCATCAATACCCTCCTGTTCCCTGGCGATCAATCCAAAGCTTTTGTGATCAAAAACGTAGCAGATGAGGTTTTGTCTGTTCTTCATGAAGAGAAATCAAAACGAAGTATCATTGTTCCGGTACTTGTTCTATGGGTGATTGAAGAGTATAGATTGATTGACAAGATCTTTAATGCGTTAAATAGGGAATACCCACATTTCAGCGAAGGTTTCGTTCATGCGGCTGCGATCGCCAAGATCATGAACGACACAACTGACAAACCGCGGATCACTAATATCCTGAACGAGATCAACGGCGTGGAGATGTGGTCATTTGAGATAAATTACAGAACGGCGATAGCAGCTAGCTACGTGTATTTTCATTTATGGAAAAAACGGTACTCCAGGCATTTCTTCGCTACCTCTAAAGAACCTAAGCTGTCACCTCACGACGAGGTCAATAAATTGCTCGATCAGGCAATCGCTTATGCGGATCTTGCTATTGGCTGGCTGGAAGATGCGGATTTTGAAAAATCCAAAGACAAATATCAACGTGCTAAATACTACTATATATTGAATTGCCGCATCTATTATTTGACCATGGGAGGAGAAAATAAGCGATTCTTTAAACTAAGGGATGATGTCGGATTGTTGCAGGATTGTGAGACAAATCATCCCGAGATCTGGGAATACCGTTATTATGATACACTTGCATTGTTTCATCTCCGTAGGGGCTTGATCGCAAAAGAGATTAAAAATCAAAGTGCGTTTGAATTAAATATCGAACAGGCTAAAGTGGAAATTCAAAAAGGCTTGGAACTTGTGATTAACCGGGAAGACCAAAATCTTTTTGATCGTTTAAAAAATCAAATATTTGATCAAAGTTTTGATTTATGAGTAAGACGATGATATCACGGTTAATGCAAGCCGCACTTGCACATATATTCAGGAAACTGATTTCAATCATTAATTGTTTACTTTGCAACATGGAATTGGTCAAAAACTGGTTTGAAGATCTGATAATGGATTGCAAAAATAGCTATGTTAAATAATTCTGGTCGCCTTGCTATAAGTATCGTAAACATGATAAAGCGTTGATTCCAGTTCCCTTTTATCCTTGAAATTGCACTCCACCTAAAATACTTTACGCGTTTGATATTTGCCTATTTTTTAAAATTCATTTTGTTTGTTTTCCCGCCAAAATCCGGTAATGGCATTGCCTTGCTAACCCTTTCTAAAACCCGATATTATCAACCTCTTTTCACAATATCATTAAAAACGGTTTTACTATTATTCCAAAACATGGATCTGATTTCCTTACTGAAAGCTTCGCCTATATTGATGGTTTTCCTTGTAGGAGTTTCCCCAACAACCTCCTCGTATTCGACAATAGTTACCTCAAATACTTTTGGACGACCTTTAAATTCGGCCTTTACCTGTACGAAGTAGGGCTGAGCAGCGTGTTGATATTCATAGGTCATGGCGTTAAAACGATATCCACTATTAACTGAAGATTTAACAAACGAATTTTCCCTCAAGTTTTGTCCTTGAAGTATTGCTTGGGTTATTCCCACAAGTTCTTCAGCGTTAGCGGCCTGGTCCTTTTCTTCGCTGTCGCCAGACGGTTCTGATGAAGAAGCCCCTTCCTTCAGCGTAAGATGCCTGACGGTTTTGAAATTCCATTCTGAAGACATTCCCGATTTTGCCAATTTGTCAAAATAAACAATTGACGCTTCTGTATTTAATAAGGCTTGCTCGATATTCAATATTTCGGTATCTGGTTTAATTATCTCACCTAAAAGATCCTTCAGTTCCTTTGAATCTGTTGAACGGTTACCGTCGACTTCGATCTGCCAAATGCCTGGCTCTTTTTCTTCAATATAAAAATCAAAATGTGTTACTTCATCCTGAAGGAATTCCATTCTTCCAGCCCGTTTTTTATTATATTCAATTGACCCTTTATAAATATTAGTTCCTTTTACCTTAGTTAATTGGTTGAGCACTTGTCCTATTTTCTGTTTGCCCTCGTCAAATAACGTTTGATAATCATTCTTTAAATTGAACCCTTTGTCTTTCGATTTTAATACAAACCCTGAAAGAGCATGGCTGGAATTATTACTGTAAGCCTCCTTGCGTATAATTTCCAGATCTTCATTATCTAAGAACAAATTTGAAATTTCTTGAGCGAGTGTAACAATATCAACATGAGTAATAAATATACCTTTACTTTGCGCAAATGCATTTAAGAAACCCCTGTTAGTAATTGATGACAGCACCTCTACTAGTTCATATTTCGTTGGGTAAATATTTACTTTTGCCATGTTATGATCGCATAAATTTTGGTAAATCGCCTAAAATTTCCATTTCTCTTAATTCTAAATGTTCCTTAAAAAGTTTAATAACTTCTGGTTTCACTTTCCTGAACTCTTCGTCATCCCTGTGATAAGTATATATTATCAAAGGCTTGTCGTCATCCAAATAACTAAAGGTGACCAAAGCATGCTTCAAACGCTGGAAACTCTCAATACTAAGCCCTCCAAAGTAAAAGACAACCTTGTTTTCAATACTATCTTTATCTGTAAAATCTCCCAGAATGAATTTTGAGAACATATAATTTATGTTCAATGTCTTAGATCGTTTGGCAGGATGCAGATCTACCGATGGATAATAAAATTGAAACTTATCACCTGATTCATCGTTCAGTTCCTTTATACTCAATTGGAGCGAGGCAAGTCTTAAAATTGCATCGTTCTCCAGCACATAAATCTTATTTGATCCTTGATTCTTGCGACTGATCTTTACTCCCGTCTGATAAGATTCAAAAGTTGATTTGAAGCTGAAATATTCTTTAAAGTTATGGAACCATATGACAATTACACCAGTCCTTAAGGGGATATCTGTAAGCACGGGAAATTTTTCTTGCAGGTCCTCTGAATTTTTAAGATTGGTTAATTTTTTATCTAAAATAGTTATCCAGCTTTGTAGAGATGATGAGGAAAAACTGTCTGTCTTATATCTCTTAGACTCTACAATAACAGCTTCGGTAATACTTCTTTTAAGGGAATCTACATAAGTAAAGATGCCATCAACTCCACTTTTACCTTTTTCCTCATTCGCCAAGTCAATATTGGAATCGCCTAGCTTTTCCCAGTTAAATTTTGTCAGTAATGCGGTCGCTTGGTCATTCCAGAAATCACCATTGACACCTTGGTCTTCAGCCATTTTTTGTAAAAATTAGTTGTTTTAAAAAATCGAGAATTAAGTCAAAATCCTCTACTGCTGATAAAAATTTCAGCACACCATTTGGAAATATTTGAAGCGTAAAACTCTCCTTTTCATTTATTTTGATCAGAAATGAAAGCTTCACAATGTCTGATTTATAAGTTTTGATAAGCTCAGATGCAATTGAATTGCTTAATACCGTGCCTGCGAATCTCCCAACCAGTTCATTTTTATAATTAAAGTGATTGATTGTTATGTGATCAATCTTAGTATCTATTCGCCTCTCCAACAAACGCTTGTAAAGATTTGAAATACTTAAATCAACTGGATTTAATTCGTATTCGCTTAAGAGAACGATACGAAAGAGATATTTGACAAAGTTTAATTGCGTTATTCCACCAAGGACGTAAAGAATCTGTAATTCAAAGTCAATCGAAAACACGAATTCACTATAAACATAAATTTGTTTTCTCACAAATTCATTTGTGCTGACATCAAAATCGTTAATGAACGTAGCAGAGCGCTTGACCGCTTTTACAGTTACAACATTATCTGATGTATCCACTATTGAAAGTCCATACCCGACCTGCTCGTTAAAACCAAACCCTGAGATAATCTCAATGAAAGGTTCTTTGAAAGAGTCCAATCCTGGAAAAACGAGCGTATGGAAAACCAAACTTTTGACTCTTTTCATATAATTAAATATCTTATAAACCTAACAGCTTCTTCTTCTTGGCATCGTACTCTTCCTGGGTGATGGCTCCGGCATCAAGGAGAGCTTTGAACTTTTTGATCTCATCTGCGACGCTAAATGTTTGATTGGCGGTTTCGGTTTTTGGTTTGAATTCATCGGGGACCGCTATTTCGCCGAATTTGATGGCATTTTCGACATCGACTTCATATCTCGGGAAACCTGAAAGGAGAATGTAGTAAACAAATCCTTTCTTGTCACTTCCTCTTTTTTGGAGTTTGACCACTTTCATTAGCATGCCGGACTTGGAGCGTGGCAAGGCATTGGCCTGATTGGCTAGGCCCTGGTAACCGGTTGTCGAGAAATTGTTGAACAGCGACGCAGAATTGATCCTGATGTATTTGAAATCGACGTCGGTCATCGTGCCTACGCCGATCTTTAAGGGTTGGTCTTTGACAATCTTAAATCCGCTCGTGGTGTAAAGCGTATCCCCTTTTATCAAAGGAAGCTCTTGTGCGTAGGAAACAAGGGAAATGGTAATCCCGCTTAATAAGATTAAAAATCTTTTCATAATTGTGATTGGTTAAGGTGCTCCAATATACGATTTAGTATAAACTATTTTAATTCTTTCCCTTTTTCGAGCCTCGCGATGGCTTCGAGCAGGGCGTCGGCGTGTTGGTAAATCTCGTCGAAGGTTTGGATCTCGTATTTGATCTCCTTTTTGTTTTCGTCCGGGATGGCCAGGTATTGTTTGGTGGCGCCGAGGTAGAGGCGGCAGATGGTTTTGCGGTTGTTGTCGTCCAGGAGGATGGCGAAGTAGGATTGGGCGTCACGGTAGGTGATGCGTTTGGCGTCGATGTGCTGGCGGAGCAGGGATTTGACGATGTAGAAGCCTTCGAGTTCTTGCTCGGTGGTGACGATGAGGGGATTGGTTTCTGTGCTTGCTGTTGCTGTTAAGGTTTCTTCGGTTTTGGCTTCGGCGGCTTCGAGTTGTTTTTCCTGGTTGAGGGCGGACTTGAGCCTTTCGTTGATGGCGTCGCTGATCAGGAGATTGAAGGAGCGTTTGATAATGGGCGCGAACTGCTCTTTGACCTTGGCGGTCATGACGCCGGTGTATACTTGCTTGGTGAAGAAGGATACGAAGGTCTCTGAGGGCGCGATGAGTTCTTTATTGAGCAGGTTTTTGAGCTCATTAAGGTATTTGAGTTCGCTGGCGGTATTGGTGATGCTTTCGACGTCAAAATAGGACTTGTGGAATTTTTTGAGTTCGGTGATCTCGGTTTCTTTGATCTCGGCGATGTTGAACTCGAAGAAGGGCGTGCTGTCCATCTTGTTCCTTTCTTCCAGGTCGGTATAGAAACGATAGTTCAGGCCGTTGGTGAGCAGGCCGAACTTGGCTTTGGTGGTATGGAAGTAGCGGAACAGCTGGGAATTGTGCGGGTCGAGTTTTTCAAGGTGGTGCTTGCATTCGATGAGGATGGTAGGCTCGCCTTCTTTCATGATGGCATAGTCGACCTTCTCCCCTTTCTTGATGCCGATATCGGCGATGAATTCCGGGTTGACCTCGAAGGGGTTGAAAACGTCATAGCCCAGTACCTGGATAAAGGGCATGATGAGCGCGTTCTTGGTCGCTTCTTCGGTTTTGAGCCGCGGCAGGAGTTTTTCAACACGCGCGGCTAATTGTAATATCTGATCTTTAAAGTCCATTTGATTGCGAATAAAGGCAGATCAAATTTAGGTGATGTGAACCGGCGGACTTTACGGTTTCCCGTAATTAAAGGGCGAGCAACGGACTGAAAATCCTTGTGTCGCTGGTTCGATCCCAGCTGAACCACAAAAACGAGTGTAAACTCCAATTAAAAACCTGTAAATATTTGATTTACACGGTTTTTTTGTTTCCCATCAGATCAAAATAACCCATAGTTTCTTAATGTTTATGATACCTAAACGGATACCTTTTTTTAGTTTCTTACCTTCGAGGTATCAGAAAGTGGCTTAACATACTGTAAAACAGCTACCAGTCCACTGCCCATTCTTATCCGGTTCAAACGCAAAGTTTCCCGCCAGCACCTCAATGTCCTGTAATACAAATTATAAGCGAGGTACCAATCCTGTATAGTTTCCAGTGGTGTATGCATCGGTGATTTCGTACCTTTATCAGATGATATACAATGTTTTGATAACATCTTAGCATTTTTTCTAAACCGTTCTATTAATTTATTCATCCAGCTTCACGACCAGTTATCGGCAGATAACGATCTATAAAAAGCAACTATATTTTAAATTACCCGTACAACTAAAATTACATGCGGGTATATTTTTATTTTACCTATGCGGTTTTGATTGTTCGGCTTAATGAAAAAAGCACCGTTATTACATGAATAGAACTACCTGCCAGCAATCAAAAGATTTATCGCTTTTCCTGCGATATTTTTGGGTGTTTTGTGTTTTAATTTATTCGGTTTCCTGCAATAAAGTAAGCAATCGGTATCCTGAAGAGCGTCAGCAGCAGGTAGCTGCCATTTTTAGCAGTGCTGACAAGTTACCCGCTACACAAAGACCAGCCTTTATCTATCAGTCTTTCCGGAATCATCAATGGGAACCGGGCGATCAATGGAAAAAGTATAATTATTTGCGCGGTTTTTATTACACCACAGCCAAAGATTATTATCGTGCCAGCCAATATGCCGATACAATGATTGCTGTATTAAAAAATATAGATCCGCTACCAATTAGGGAAAACGGCAAAATGGTGCGGGCGTATTTTTTTAATGGTGATGCAGAAATGGCTATAGGTAATTATGGCGCTGCCTTTAAAAATTATGACAATGCCGACAGGCAATTGAAAAAAGGCCCGGTTGATTCTCAATCATATTTTAATTACGATTTTAGGCTGGCCGAGGGATTTTACAGGCAGGGTAACTACCAGCGGGCGGGCCGCTTTTATAAGCACTTTTTGAATCGGCGAACTTATGAAAAAGATCCATTTGTAAGGTTTTGCACCAGGCAAATGATCATTGACGATATTGGACTTTGTTTTGCTAACAACCACCAACCCGACAGCGCCATCTTTTATTACAACCAGGCATTGGCTTACATTACGCAGCAGGAAAATAAGTTTAACGATCATACCTCGTTTATTCAAATGGCCAAAGGTGTTATTTATGCCAATAAGGCGGCAGCCTTGTTGGATATGGGGCGCTCCGCGGAGGCAGAGCCACTTTTAAATGCGAGTATTTTTTTAAACAGCCCGACAGACCGCGACCCGGAATACGCCGAATTTAGCAGAGAGCGCCTGGCCGATTTATACCTCAAACGCCATCAAACCAAACAAGCCGTGATGTTGCTGGATACCATAAAAGGTTGGACCGCCGGGCGCAATATACAGCACGCGCAGAATTATTTCCGACTGTTTTCCCGTGCCAAAGCGCAAACCGGCGACTTTAAAATGGCCAACAGCGCCAATGAACGATACATTGCTATAACCGATTCTGTAACTGCCTTGAAAAAGAACGGCGTTGAAGAAAACCTCGAAAAGCTGATTGCCTTTAATGAGAAACTACGCGAGATTGATAGATTGGAAGAAGATAGCAACCGGTCGCAGCAGTTTTTGTGGCTTACGACCTTAAGTTTGCTACTTGCCATTTGTACCGCCGGGCTTATTTTTCGCAATTACTATCGTTCAAAACAAATGGTTAAGCACCTTAACGTTATTAATAACGAAATACAGCACAAACACGATGACCTGGAAATGGCGCTTGTGGCCCTGGAGTTAAGTAACAAAAAGAACAGCCGGATGACACAGCTGATTGCCCATGACTTGCGAAACCCAATCTCGGCAGTTCACAATTTTGTTGACCTGGTAGATCTAAGCATTACAGACCCGGTTGAACTGAAAGAAATTACCGATTTGCTTAAATCAAGTTGTAAAGATGCGCTGTCATTGATAGACGATATGTTGGATAACGATGCTTTGATGGGTGAATTTACTCACGAAACTTTGCAACTTAACGAGTTATTGTCGTTTTGTGTAAAGCAAATTAAACTAAAAGCGGCAGAAAAATCACAGGAGGTTGTACTGGACCTATTATCTGTAAACATTAATGCTGATGCCGAAAAGCTTAAGCGGGTATTTGGCAATTTACTCACCAACGCCATTAAATTTAGTTATCCGGGAGCTACAATATACGTAAGCATGCGCACCCTTGGCGATGAAATACAGGTTTTAGTTAAAGATGGGGGCGTTGGCATCCCGGCAGATATGCAGCCGAAGTTATTCGACCTCCGTTCTGATATCAAGCGAAAAGGGACCGCGCTCGAGCCGTCGTTTGGTTTAGGCCTTTTTATCTGCAAACAGATCATCGACGCTCACGGCGGCAGGATCTGGCTGGAATCTGACGGACAAACAGGCACAACATTTTATGTGTCACTTAAAGTTACGCCAGTGGTTGTTTAATTTGGTTTCGAGATAATAAAAGAATAACGTCTAACCTGAACGTTTTTAAGCGCGGAAGAGCAATTGGGTTAAGCCAACTTATGGGAAAGATTAAATTAGGCTAGTCCGAAATTGCTGCCTCAAGGCTCTGTTGCAAAAACCATTCAATATATTGGAGTAGTGCTGTGCCGGCATAATAAGGAAGATTCATCAACAAATAAGGTTTTTTATTAGGAGTGATAGCTTGCTCTACCTTGAATACTCCTGCATACATTCGAATGGCGTAGGGATGGTCTGCGGCCTCGATGAATTGATGAAGTGATTTTAAACTCCCTGTACTGCCTGATTTTATCTCTATAGGAATAACCAACTTGCCATGAGCGTACAGCAAATCTACTTCTGCATTGGACTGGGCTTTTTCTCTCACCCAAAAATTCGGTGTGTGTGCTGAAATACTTTGGACGGAGATTAGTTCTTGTGTCACCAAATGAGGAATAACCGCCCCTTTGTAAGCACTGTTCAAATCATCCATTGCCAGCATTTCGGCTTGGATGCCTAAGGAATAATTAATCAGGCCAGTATCCAGAAATTGCAAACGTGGTGCTTTCTTTAAGTCGGCTTTCAATGGCGGGTGCAGGTCTGTGGTTGGGTAGATCAAACGCACTATCTTCGCTTCGTCGAGGGTTCTGAATGCTTCTCCTACCTCCCTTGACCGATAGTTTGAATTTCCAAAGCCCTGAAACTTTACACGTTCGTCCAGGTACAGCGGTGCAGTATCCATTAAATGTTTAATGATTTTCCTTTCTGTTTCGTTGGATGTATATTTTTCTACATCATTTTTATAAGTACCCCAAATGCTTTCATAAATAATCCGTAAATCTGAAAGGCTGTGTTTCTCCACGTCTGTTTTTATTACTTCGGGCATACCGCCGATAATCGCATAGCGATGAAAGGCATCCATTAACGTTTGATGTGCAAAAGCTTTTACCGGAACCTGTTGCAATTGTTTTAGCAACGCTTGCTTTCCGGTGGCTTCCAGGTATTCCTGAAAGTTCAGCGGGTGGAGATATAAGAATTCCACACGGCCAACCGGGAAGCTATGCACTTTCTGCATGGCAAACTCCAACAATGAACCTGCACTGATGACGTGTAGCGATGGTATTTCTTCATAAAAATAGCGCAATAGCTGGATGGCCTTCGGACTCTCCTGTATTTCATCGATGAATAAAAGGGTATTGGTGATAGCCGATGAAGGAATATTCTGTGCTAAAAATAAAGCTTCAATAATGGTTTGAACATCATCGAAGTCATCAAAATAACGGCGGTCTGCGGGTTTCTCCAAGTTGAGAACGATAGCATGTGCGTACGTTGTGGCAAAATCGCGTATCAACGTAGTTTTACCGACCTGACGTGCGCCTCTTATGATAAGCGGCTTACGCGTGGTGCTTAGTTTCCAGCGAATAAGATAATTTTCAATACTTCTTTTAAAGGCCATTATAGCAATATCCACATTGTATGTAACAGAATAAGGGCAAATTTACAATATATTTGTAATAAAATAAACCCTGTTTAGACAATATTTTGTTATAGAATAAAGGCAGTTTAATATATTACTAAAATTATCTTTTCCGACTTTAATACGAAGTTAGCTCAACTTACATGAAATATGTGCCAGGAAAACCGAAGATTTTTGCACGCATAAAAATGTTATTCGATATATTTGTTTTCAATAAGCAACAGCATTATTTTGGTTTATTTTGGTGGTGTCTATTCGGTGACCTTCAAAGACTATAACAACATAACGATCTGATTAACAGCGACAAATTTGACAAATGTCGTTTCCTCCGGCTCATCAATAAAAACGAGGCTTTTCTCTTGTACGGTTTCAACAAAAGCTATACCTTAATATTAATTACCTAAAAGGATACCAAAACACTTCTCCTTCCACTCCTACCTTAATATTCAAGATGTTAGCAAACAAGTTCGATTCGGGGCAGGACAGGCCAGATAATTCTGATACTGTCCAGTTTTCTTTTGCTCACAACCATTTATTAATCAGCAAGATAGCACCTACCGTTTAATTAATTATATTAGTTCGGGAAACGCTAATTAAGAATCTGAAATTATTCCCGTAACTATCCCAGAAATAAACCGTCTTGTACCTAAATCCAGTAAACGTATCACATGCGCAAAATTCTATATATCATTCCGGCAATTTTACTTATTTGTACAAAAGCCTTTGGCCAGTCAGATCCTGTAAAAGAAGCTACCTATCACTTCACTATTAAAAACGATCTATTTATAGGAAGCGGTGCTGATACTTTAAAAAGCTATATTGAAAATGCACAGTTCTTTCTGATCGGTGAAGAACACAATATGAAAGAGCTTCAGGATTTTACTATCGCAATCATTCCCTATTTGGCAAGTCAGGATTATAAATATTTCGCGCTTGAAATTGGCTCTGTGGCCGCGGATAAACTCACATCCATACATCATAAAAATGCATCCTTAACCGCCTTTAATACCAATTACTATCCCTACCTCAATGGCGTCCCGTTCGGTTTTTTTCAGGGAAAGGAAGAGGAACAGTTTAGCAACAGAGCGCTTGAGCATGGTCTTCAGCTTTGGGGCCTGGATTTCGAAAACTATAACGCAGCCCTTTATATCCTGGATGAATTGTACAGCCTTTCGAAAAAGACAACGGCAATAAGCGAAAGTCATAAAAAAGCCTATCAATTTGCCGTGGCAGAATACCAGAAAGACAGGACCAGTAAGTCATATAACCTGCCGGGTAATTTGCTCCGTTCAGAAGCCATCAAATCTTTTTTTGACATGGTAGCCACTAACAAACAGGCACGGATAATTATAGCCGAACAAATAGCCTCATGGAAGATATATGAGCAGGAAAGCAAAAACAACTGGTATCCGAGAGTAGAAAACATGAAAACCAATTTTGCTGACCACTATAAAAAGGCCAAAGCAAAAAACGTGTTACCAAAAGTCTTCGTCAAAATGGGCGCTGTTCATATGGCCAGGGGAACAAGCTCAAGCGGATTCCAAGAGGTAGGTAATCTGATCTATGAGCTTTCTCAGTTTAATCGGACGAAAACCTTTTCTGTGATTTCATTTGCACGTTATCGGCTCGATGCTCAAGGCAAAGTGTCGGACTTGCTTGATCCGGAGGATGCTGACCTATTAAAATACGCCAGCCAAGATTCCTGGAGCCTGATCGATCTTTCCAAATTAAAACGGGATAGTTGGTCTGGAAAAATTAAGCTATCCTCAGTAATGCAGTCCTACATTCAGAAGTTTGATATGATGCTTATTCCACCGACAACAAAACCGAATACGCCAAACTACAACCCCTAATACAATCCGGCCCGCTGGTTAAAGGGCTCTTGGGGATGCCGTTTGACCTGCTTAAGGGAATAATAATCTCAAGGCTCCCCATGGGATTTGTAAAAATGGATTGAGATTTCTTGTCATTTACTTCTCAATAATTCCTTTTTAAAATAAATCTTGCCTTTATAAACCTAAATCAGCGATTAAACACAAATCAGACAGGAAATATTAGTTGTACGCCTGTGTAATCGCTTATAGTAATTACAATAGAATAGGAATATTTTTGCTAAAAAAATTAGTATATAAAAATCCTTTTTCCTTATTTTTGAAAATAAGTTTACCTATGGGAAATCAGGAAAGGATAAAACATTTAGAGCAGCTATTGGCCGAAAGTTTAGAATTATTGGAAGATAATAAAAGGTCATTCGCTTTATTTAATGGACAGTATTATAGTCAGCTCAAAGCTAAAGTTGAAGCTTACCACAACAAGAACACAGCTATTTTCGATAATTCGGTAATAAACACTAAAGAAATTTAATTTAAAAATCAGATGGCGGATAACAGCACACTACTACAAGTCAGTGCCTTTTCAGGGCTGATTGGCGCATTGCTAACGCAATGTTTAACGGGGCTATTCTCCTATATAGGTGATAAGCGAAAGTCCAACACCGAGCTTAAAAACACCTACAGGAATAAACAAGTTGATATAGCTGAAAATTTCTATTTTGTTACGGGTGAGAAAATGGCAATCGTAAAAAAGAACATAGACTACTGGAATAATTACAACAACGCGCGAAGTGATAAAAGCCTGGATTTTCTTAACCAGGAAATTGTGAAATTAAATGCTTACATGGATAAGTTGGATACTGAAAACTGGAAGTATAACCTCGTCAGCTTATATTTTGATGTAACATTAACAAACGATCAAGTAATCGCATCAAACCTAAAATCTAAAGAGCAGTATTTAAAGGTGCTGGACTTAAGGGAGGGCATAAGGCACGCTTTAGACGTAGAAAAAAATGATCTATATGATTTGTATGATGATGCCATAAAAGAGATGTGTAAACATTATGAAATTGTTTATTTAAAGATGACTGAAGATATGGCGGTTGTGAAAACATCTTTAACAGGCCAGTTTAGTAAGTAGCAAATGGCGATTAAATATTTCTGCAGATATTGGCTTTATCAAATACAGGTTTGACCTTTTCTTTGCCCCATATTTTATTACCAGCCTTTTTTGGGTTTTCTTGATAGTGAAGATTACGTTTGGTAAAATAGTTATCGATAGCAGTTCTGCATTCAATTACACTTTCGTAGTCGCTGTTTCTGATAACTGATCTGGACATACCGCTAAAAACCGATTCGATGATGTTTAAATGCGGGGCCCGGGCTGGTAATGGTGCGAGGATAACTTCCGGTGTTTGATTCAAAGCTCGATACGCTTTTTCGTTTATGATTGCTAAATAATCGAGTAACTGCTGCGAAGCGTGCCAGCTTGCGGCATCCCAGGACATGTAAAGTTTGTCCTGTTTTTTATATTGCGCGACTAAAACCGCTATCAGTTTGATCATTTCGTCGGTGTTCTTTTTACGTGAGTAAAACCACGTTAACTGATTGGTTGATAATTCAAGGGCGCAGGTGCAGATAAACCATCCTTTGCCCCTATCGACCTTTTGATAAACCGGTTGTTCTCCTCTCACGGTAAGTTGCCTTCCACCTTTTGGCCTGACAGAGCATGGGCCATACTCATCGATAGAAAAAAACTTATCATTTTTACCCAGGTTAGCCAATATCTCCTGTATCGCTTCGTATTTCTCCCTGAAATCCGGATCGGTGCTGGAGATGACCTCGCGGGAGCGTTTGAAACGGACACCCCTGTCTTTCAGATAAAGCGAAACGGTACTGTGGGAAATAGCACTGCCTGATTGTTTGCTGTAGACGAAAGCGAGGTCCGTAATTGTCCAGGCTGGCTTGTCAATGCCATAGGATTTGGGCTGTTGCCGCAATAAATGGATGACCTCATCTTTCTTTTTTTCAATTTCATCTTTTCGTTCCTGGGTTATCGGTTTTTTAGAACCGGGCCGGCTTAATGCCGCAAGACCTTTTTCGTTGTATAATCTTAACCAGGCCAGCATTGAATGCCTGCCACACTCTATTTTACCGGAAAGCTCACCCATGGAATGATAAGTATAAGGTGTTAACAGCAGTACCGCCACTTGCCATAACCGGTGATCGTTACCCTTTCGCCATTTATTCAACAAGGCTAATTCATCAATTGTGAATTTGGTTTGCAGTTTTTTAGCGCAAAGCTTTGCTTCATTTTGTTTAAACCATTTAAGGAAATGCCTATAGAATATGGGGACGCTATACTCCTGAGGATACAAAAGCTGATATTTCCGATATAGTCTTGCACAATATAGAACCGGGCCTGGCTCTGCCATCACTAGCCCCGGAAGAACACTAATCAAATTTTTATGCCACGTGCTTTCCTGAATAACCTTCTCTTTTCCGATGTAAAAGTTAAAATCAGTTAATTTATCAGGATACTGTTCTGCGATGATCTTGAATTCATTTAGATAAAACCTAATGGTTGAGGCACGCAACTCGAGCATATCTGCCAGATAGTAGATGTCGACTTCACCTTTCAGATACAGGTTACGGATGTAGTCCTTTTTCTCCCGGGTAATTTGCATGACGTTAGCTTTTCGTACATTAAATATAGCGCACAATTAGTGTAACAAATCACGTTAGCTGATATCTGAATAAAAACGAATACCATGACCGTACTTAAATCAGACTACTTCGCAACACATGAACGATTGACGCTTTTTATTAATGAGAACAATATCAAACGTGAGGACATCTTGGCGATCACACAGTCCTCCGGGTCATTTACCATTTTCTTCTTTGGAGATCCGGCTGTTCAGGAAATCACACATGGGCTATTCTCGTAATAGCAAATTATGTAAAGTGCTGCTAAAAACGAATAAGATAAGTAATAGTCTACTAATAATTATAACCACAAAACGCCAGGCTAATGTACCGGCAGCCAGTTACCTGAGTGGGGCTTTTTTAAAATATCAGGTCTTTTAATCCCCGTGAAAAATAAACTATTTGCTTGTTTTATCCTATTACTATTGACCTCGTATAATTTACTGGCCCAGGATCGCAATATCCACTACATGAGCGCGGGTGGCAGGCTGCGGCCGCTACAGGAGATCATGGATATCAGGCATTATACACTGGCGCTGAAGGTGGACATCCCCGGTCAATCCATCGCCGGCTATGCTGAAATCACCCTGGACCTGTCGCGGCAAACGGATACGCTCCTGCTGGATCTCTGGCATGTATATAATGTCCAAAAAATCAGGGTTGATAAAGCGGAGGCTATGTTTAGTAAAAAAGGGGATTCGCTGCTGATCGTTAATAAAAACGCCTACGCACCCGGCAGGCATATCATCCGGGTAGATTACAATGGTAAACCGCCTGTTGCCGTAAAACCGCCATGGAAAGGCGGCTTTACCTGGACAAAGGATAAAGCCGGGAACCCCTGGGTTGTGATCAATTGCCAGACGGAAGGCGCTAAACTTTATTTCCCTTGTAAGGATCATCCCAGTGATGAGCCAAATGAAGGCGTGGATCTTTACATCACCATTCCGCAAGGCCTTACCGTAGCAGGGCCCGGGCTTTTAAAAAACGTGAAAAAACTTTCAGGGAATCAGGCTACCTGGCATTGGAAAACGAATTATACCATCAGCAATTATTGCGTGGTGTTTAATATTGGTAAATACAAAGTCTATAGCAGGCCGTATACTTCTGTCGATGGTCACACCGTTCCGGCCGAGTTTTATGTGCTGGAGCAAGATACTGCCCATGCGCGGCACTTGCTCGACCTTAAATTACGGGATACGCGGATACTGGAAAAATACTTTGGGGAATACCCGTGGATAAAAGAAAAAATTGGCATCGCTGAAGTGCCCAATCCCGGCATGGAACACCAGACGATGATCACCTATGGAGACAATTTTAAATATGATCAGTACCCCGGTTTTGAATATTCTGCCAACTTGTTTCACGAATACGCGCATGAATGGTGGGCTAATAAGGTGACCAATAAAGATTGGGCGCATATGTGGATCCAGGAAGGAATTGCCACCTATGCGGAAGCCCTGTTTTTCAGGGAAACGCGCGGTGAAGCCGGTTATGATTCGGTCATGCTGTCGCAACGTGTCGGGATCAGGAATAAAGTACCCGTTGTGCAGGGCGATGCGCTGGGAATGGCAGCAGCTTACAATAGCGATATCTATTATAAGGGATCATTCCTGATGCATACGCTTAGGCATGTGATCGGCGATACCTTATTTTTTCCGACACTCAAAAAGTTTATTACGGATGTGAAATATCCTTATAACCATTTTTTCACAACCGCGGATATTCAAGCTTTCTTTTGCAGGGAATCCGGTGTCGATCTTAATCCCATATTCAATTTCTATCTACGAACTACGAAAACAATGGACTTCGAGCTATTGAAAGCCGCCCCCGGTACTTATTATGTTTTCATCCGGAACAGCCCGATGAAGCTGCCGGTAGATATCCTGACAGATAAGGGTATGATCCACACTACCGTATCAGCTGATCAAATGGAACCACTCGAAATCACAAGCAAAACCCAGCCCGTCATCGATCCGAACGGTTATTATTTCAAAAAAGTGATCATGCAGTAATTTGAATTTTCCTTTAAAAGGAACCGATAGAGTCCCTAAGCCTCAATTGAAGGCGTTAAATATTTATTGGCAAACACAATTGAATGCCCGGCGTGCAAACGCCCATCTAAGGGTGGATGTGATTAATATGGTCGCCTCGCATTCTTTTATGATGGCGTAGTCGACCTTCTCCCCTTTCTTGATGCCAATGTCGGCGATAAATTCAGGGTTGACCTCGAAGGGGTTAAATACGTCGTAGCCCAGTACTTGCAGGAAGGGCTTCGGTTTTAAGCGTTAATTAATATCCGAAGTGGGATTTTCTTTTAATACTGGCCGTGACATCGTAAGATTTTATGGCAGCGTTTATTTGTACTCAGTTCTGTTTTGCCGTGATAAACAAACCGGAATATTTACCATCCTTTCCTAACATGCCAATGAGTTCATTCGTTGGAATTTCAGTGGAATACATAATAAATCCATATTCCTATCTTTATACAATGGTCAGCGTCTCGGAGTTGAAGTTATCCCGGAGGTCATTGACAACTTCTACCGTTAATGTATAATACAGATAGTTACCCCGGTACAAAGCCTTCAGAGAATTGCGGTTTAACAAAACTAAGGCTGCTTCTGACAAGATCTTTTTGTTTGGACTTTGACACCTCAAATATTTTGATGTCTTTTGCCGAAAGATCACCGATCTCCCTAAGTTCATTATCTATAACCTTAAAAATTTTATCTTTGTGAACAAACGTATTTTCCCGTATCCGCACGTCGCTTGTGCAGGAGTTCAGCCCGATAACGATTCCGGTCGCAATTTTTCGTTCAAGGGCGCGGCTTTTTCTTCGCCTTTCAATTTAAAAAAGAATTTTAATAAAATAATCATACGATTTGCCTGAGCGAGAGTAAGCCAGTTGTCAATTCTTCGTTAAAATTACCAATTGTGGAACTGTCTAACAGTTGGCGTATGCGCGAACGGATTTCTTTAAATTCGTTATGCAAAGGGCATGGATTAATTTCTGAGCACTGCTTTAAACCTAATGCACAACCTGTAAACAGGCTGTGTCCGTCTACCGCCTCAACAATGTCGCTCAACGGCCTGCTCAATTCCGATTCTTCTATATAAAACCCGCCATGGGGGCCTTTTGCAGAACTGATTAGGCCTTTTCGGCCCAGGTCCTGTAGTATTTTGGCTAGGAACGATTCGGGCGAATCGATCTTTTCGGCAATTTCTTTTATACCTACCTTTTTTCCTTTTACGGTAGTATAAGCAAGATAGAAAACCGCTCTTAAAGCATACTCACAAGTTTTTGAAAATATAGCCATAGTTCTACAAATATACAACTATAAAGGACAGCTTTATCTTTTATAGTTTAACATCCTTCGACGGAAACAATCATTTTAGTGCCTGATAATCAAATTCACCTACAATTACCGCTAAATTTAATTTGCCCGATATTTCGTAAACCCTTCTCACCGATATGATATATCGCATATTACATATCAGTTAAGTTAATAACAGATTGATAATGAAGACTATATATTACTGGCACACTATTGAAGCCCGTATTGTAAAAATATATAAATATGAAAAAAGGAACAAGAAGATTGCTACTCATCGTGTCGGCTGTTTTAATGAGCGCGGGTATGGTTAGCGCTCAAACAAATGAAACCGAAAATTATGTAGCAACTACACATTCGGTAATTTTAACAAAAGCCCTGCTGGAAAAGGGCTTCGTAAACAAATCGGTTGAAATGATGGTGGTTGACTTTCCACCGAAAAGCAAATCACCATCCCATCGCCACCCCTGCCCTACTTTTGGCTATGTTATCTCGGGCGAGATCGTATCTGTATTTGAAGGCAAAACCTATCACTATAAAGCTGGCGACTCGTTTTATGAAACACCGAACGGCCTGCACAGCGATGCCCGTAACGATAGTGAAACAGCTACCGCAAAACTGCTTGTTTTTTATATAAAGGATAAAGATAAAACAACCTTTATGCTCACTAAGCCATAAATAATAAAGAGGCTGGCCAATACTGGTCAGCCTCTTTATTATAATATCATTTTATACGGCAGCCACTGAGTCCCTTTCTCCTGCCGTTACCAATATCTCCTGCTGATTGCCATAAATCACCTCACCATAGCGTGTTACACACCGCTATATTACATCCATTAACTCAATGTTTCTTTAATCGCGCAAGGCTATATTGGTAAATATGCCATCAGCAACCAACATCCCTTTGTCGCCGGTACAGGTATCTACAGTATGAATATATTTAAAACTCCCGCTGAGACAATCATACGCCTGGTCTATCAATTTTATCAGCACCGTTTGTAAAGGGAAATCGCGATTATTTTGCAAACAGTACAGATGGCTGTTAGCTAATATTAAAAAGTCGCTGTCATATCCCTCAGCATGCAAGGCGATAACTCTTTTAGTGAAGTTCCCATTGATGGTTCTCTGTTTTTTTCCTAAAACTGTCATATTATTAAGGTTTTATAATTACACCACATACAATCATGTGCCATAAATGCAAGAACTTGATTACAAGCAACTTAATTACATTTATGGTATATCTCTTTTACGGCAATTCGTTAAACTACAATAGCGGGACGAAATATCGTAACAGGTTGGTCATAAATTATTTGTAATAAAAAAGCCCGGCCCGTAATACCGGGCCGGGCAACTAAAACAACGAACAAAAAACAGTACGACGGCTACACCTACCCGTATAGCTGATCGTACCCCACCATTACCCACCCTACAGGGAACGGCAGTCTCTTTAAGCAATAACGACGGAAATATTTTGATTACTGCTTGTGTAGTAAACTATAATAGATGGCTTATCATCCGGCGATGGCCATGAGGTAAGCGAGCTTACAGTCATATTCTGTTTTGTCGGTTTTTACTGCAGAGGCTTTTCCGGAGCAGGGATTAAATTTCTTTTTCAATAAATGGCTATCAGTTTGGCTTTTTAATGTGCGCTGTTGATTACCTCCTGCATCTTTTTGGGTTTTCATATGTGTTTATTTTGGTTTAATAATTTATTGATTAGTTACTTGGGCATTGCGGAACCGTGCCTGATAAAGCGCTGTCAAAACAGCAATGCCCAGTATAATACAAATCAGTACGGCTATAAAAAGGAAAGTGGCCCTGTTAGTTAGCAACTGGCTCTGAACACCTAATGTTTTGGCCAGGGATATATTGGCAAGCGTTAACGCCTGATCTGGCGCATAACCTTTTGAAACAAATAACTCCTTTAAACTTTGCAAATGTTCGCCGGCTTCATTATCGGCAATTGTAAGGTGGCCCAACAAACTTTCACGAAATAGCTGGTTATAGTATAGTTGCAGGTTATAGAAACCGGCACCGGCATTTAATAAAGAAGCAAAACGAGTATACGCAGCAACTGCCAGCCCCGTTATGCCCGTTGACGGAGGCACCGATTTCAGAATAAAAATCATGATTGGCACGAAGAGTATTGCGGATGCAGCTCCCTGAAAAAAGAGAGGCAGCAACAAATCCTCGAAAGAAAGATCGGGTGTAAATATAAAATACATCCAAACATGATAAATCAGTAGCATACAAAAACCCGCGAATACAAAACCTTGTGTGGCGTTTTTCTTTCGTAGCAATATCAAAGTAGAAACAATCATGAATGATATAAGGCCGCCAACATTTACCAGTGCCAGGCTAACAATTTGCCCCGTTCCCCATTGCAATGTACTGCCAGTATATCCAAATATCAGGTTGATACTCTCTTTCATGCCGTAATACATGGCCAGCAGTACAAGCCCTATCCAAAAATTAGTATACTTAAATACAGCAAGATCTATGATGGGGCGTTTTACAGTTGCGCAACGATATAAAAAAAGTAATGCACCACAGATTGTTAATGTGCACGAAAAAACAATACGGGTGTCGGTAAACCAGTAGTATTTTGACCCGTAAACCATTGTAAAAGCAAAGCCACTGGCTGCGCAAGCGAAAAATGTGGCACCCTGCCAGTCAATCTGGTAAAGAGGGTAAGGCCGGATGCCAGATTTTGCCTTGAACCCAAACAGCACAATTATTAAGGAAATTATCTGGAAAAAAACCATGTAATTGTAGATGTTCTTAAAGTCGGAGTTTAAGGAAACTTGTGATGCCACAATGCCGATAAGTGCGCCGCTACTTAAAAGCGTGCCGTAAAAAATAGAAGGGCCAACTACCTGCCGGATCTCCATTTTTAGGAATGCAGGGATAAGCGTAAGCACGCTTGCAGAAACTGAGCAGATAACCACCCCCTGTAAAAAACGGATAATAAAAAAAAGGTGAATATCAGTTGTGTACATACAAGCTACCGATAAAAACATACCGAAAGTTATAATACAGATCAAATACCCCTTCATCTCAAAGTACCTTAAAAAACGAGCCTGTAACGGCAGGAAGGTAACAATCCCTGCGTAACAAATTTGGAGGCTGAAGGTAATATCTTCAGGCTGCGCACCAAAGTAGGCTACTACGTAGTTTTGGCTAAGAGCGAAGGATACAAACTGGGTAATTGATGATATCAGGATAAGAGTTAGCGCTATACGCGCGCCTCTGCTCCAATCATTTAACCAGGGTTTTAAGTAAACAGGGGCGTTCATATAGCTTTCTTTTTAACGGAGATCAATACGTTCATTCCTGCCTTAACATCAGCTATATCCTTACTGGTAAACTTAACTTTAACCGGTACGCGTTGTACAATTTTTACAAAGTTGCCTGTTGCATTATCTGGCGGAAGTAAGGAAAATTTGGCTCCGGTAGATGCCGAAATGGCTTCTATCTGCCCTTCAAAAACTTTGTTATCAATGGCGTCTATCCTTATTTCTACCGGCTGGCCAACATACATACCATTTACCTGCGTTTCCTTAAAGTTGGCGGTTACCCACTTATCTTTTTCGTTAACTATAGATACTAATGGTTGCCCGGGCTGGATCTGCTGTCCTTCTAAAATAGTCTTTCGTCCCATGCGCCCCGTATAAGGCGCCGTAATGATGGTATAGGCTAAATTGATGCGTGCAAGTTCCAGCTGCGCTACTTTTTCCTTAAGATCGGCAGCAAGTAGCGCTTTCCGGGAATTAAGTTCGGCAATTTGCGAAAAACTGACCTTAAGGTTGTTTTGTGCGGCACTATAATCGCTTACTGATACATCATATTTGGACTGAACAGACTCCAGGTCGGAGCCTGTTGTAGCCTCTTCTTTTAATAAGTTCTTATAGCGTATAATATCCTGTTGCTGCAACACTAAACGGGCTTTAGCTCCATTTATCTGATCGCGATTTACCAGTGTACCGGTTTGGGCAGATGAAATACTTGCATCTAATAACTTTAGCTGCGCGTGTGCATCATCAACAGCAGCTTCCGCCTCTGTTACATGCTGGCTATACTCGCGGTCATCAAGTACGATCAGGGTATCACCAGCTTTTACAAGGTGATGTTCATCAAAGCGTACTTGTTTTATAAAGCCGCCCACCCTTGCCGATACGGGATTGATATAGGATTCAACCTGGGCGTCATTAGTTTCTATAAACTTTTTGTCGCGTAAAATATATGCCGTAAAATAGTATAAACCAGTGGCAATAATAAGTAAAGCCAGCACCGACAGCAATATATTGCCGGGATGCAATTTAGATTTTGTTGGGTTATTCATGATCGGGTAATGTGTTTGTTGTTTAAAGTTTTCCTGAAGTATAAAGTAGTTGGTAGTATATAAACTGGGCGCTTGTTTGTGCCTGCACCAGGTTAAAGCGACTCTCCTGGTACAGATTGTCTGCATCCAGCAGATCGGTAAGCAAGGCGAGTTGGTTATAATACTTTGCGCTAACTATCTTGTAGTTCACCCTTGCCTGTTCAATTGAGTTTTGGGTAACGATTATGCGATTAAGCGCTTCCCGGTACTTGATCAGTAACCCCGAGGCTTCCTGTTTTACATCATCTTTTATATTTTGCTCGGCGTACTTCAATTCCTGCAGCCTGATGCGGCCGGCAGAAAGTTTATGCTTGTTTTGGTAAATAGAAGAGATGTTGTACTGTATTTTGAGCCCAACAAAACCAATGGAATAGGCTTGGTCTACAGGTGGGTAGAAAATATTATTAGGATAACTAAACCCATATGCCGAGAACAGGGATAAAGATGGTGAGTTATTACTTTTTATGCCCCGTATGCGCGCATTTTGTACTTGAATATCGTAGCCGGCCTTATTAACTGAAAATGCATCGCGAGCCGCATTAACCGCCAGCGGCAAAAGTGTATCAACCACCGGCCTTAGCATATTTGAAGAATCAGCAACCTGTATGGTTACAGAATCGGGCAGGTTAAGAAGCACATTTAACTTTTGGCCGGTAATTATAATATCGTTATCTGCAGCTTCAAGGTTCAATTTAACGGATGACAATACCAGTTCGGCCCGTAATACATCACTCCGGGTTACCTTTTGATTTTGGTATAAAGCATTGATGTTTTTAAGCCTTGTTTGCGCCCTTATTACTTGCTCTTCTATAAATCTTTTCTGGTCATTCAACCTTACTATTCCCAGGTATTGAGCGGTAATCTGTAAGCCCACATTAGCAGTTTGCTCCCTGGTGTTTACTGCCGACAGATCCCTTTTCGAACTTTGCTCTGCTTCAATAGCTCTTTGCCTCCCCCCTGAATAAAGATTAAGGGTTGCTGCAACGTTAAGGTCGGCACCATTAGAGGTGGGCCTTTTTGGTACGGAATGTGCCCCACCTAAAAAGTGATTGTACAAGGTAAGGCTCGTAAATCGTTGATAATCGGCACCGGCGAGTATTGTTGGTAAAGCCGCGTTTTTAGCATCCTTGTAATCGGCAACACTGGCGCTTTCCTCACTTTTTGCCGCCTTAACAAGATTGTTGTTTTCTTTACCAAGTGTAATACTTTCTGCAAGCGTTAACTTTATAACCCGCTGCCCTGCTGATATTTGCTGCGAAAAACAACAATTTATCGCACTAAAAAAAAGGCATAAAAAGGTTATAGCAGGCTTGCACACAGCAAACCTTAGGCTTATCGTTTTCATAATTTTTTATTCGTTTTTTAATAGCTGCCCGGGGGCAGCTTTCGGTTCTGTTATTAGAATTTGGTGTAGATAATTTTTTATTGTTTTCAGATTAATGTCGCTGTAATCACTGCTATCCCCTACAATTGTATTTAAAGGATAATCGTGTATAACGGTTGACATTACACTCAATATGGTCAGGAAAAACAAGGATGGGTTTACGCTTTTAAAACACCCCTCTGTGACACCTGCAGTAAGAATATCCTTTAGTACAGATACATTTTCGCGCAGATAACTGCTGATCAGCTCCTTCATATCAGATTGTGAAAGAAAAACTATTTCCCGATAAAGCAACCGCTGAAAATCGCCGCTTAACTGATACCTGTCTGTATATATTTTGAGAAAAACATCTAACTTTTCCACTGCCGAAAGTGGTTGCCATTTTAGCTGTTGAAGGGAGAGCCTCATTTCGTCCAAACGCGTTTGAAAGATTTTTTCGTAAAGGGCCTTTTTCGAACCAAAATAGTAACCTATCAGCGACATATTCATAGAAGCCCTGCCTGCAATTTCACGTATGGAGGTAACAGCGTAACTTTGCTCCGCAAAAAGCTGTTCAGCAACCGTAAGCAACTTGGCCCTGGAATCAATGTTAGTTGTAATAATTATACTCATGAGATTGGATCCTTCCTTTTATTATCGCCTAACTCTATCATAAATAGTTTAGTTAGCTTTGTAAAAGCCAGATAGATATATGCCTCATTTTTAAAAATAACGGCGTCCCGGTATCCCAAAACTTGACCATTAGCAGTCATTTCGCCATTAAAGACAAATAATATAATGGTATGCCCTTCGGTAATAGTTTCAACTTTATAGGTAGTTCCCGCTTCAAAGGCGCCGGTTTGCAGGCGCTTACCATGTTCCGAATCATCTTCCTGACCATTGCCAAGGTTGTTCAAAATAGTATAAAGGTGCCCTGTTTTTTCGTTTAAAGACCCGGAATAATACACACAGTTCTTATGTTCATGGGCTGATAGAAGCCAGATTTCCAGGAATTCGTTATCTGCGCAATCATCAGTATTGTGCAAAACAGATTGCAAGGAAGTATGGCCTGTATTTACTACCATGGTATCGTTTTCAGACAGTGTAGCCCTAAAACCGTAAGAATCGTAATAATCTGCGTTACCGCTAATCATTACCCTGATAACCTGAAGAGGGTATCCAATAAAGTTCTGTATTTCTTGTTTGCCGGGCAGTAACACTTTACTATCAAACCTAATGACCGGCCCCCATTCAGTATCGGCTGTTGGGCAAACTACAGGGTACACAGAGTGATATGATTTTATATCACCCATATCTGTAAATTTCCTGTCTTGTTCTGCAAAATACTTCATCTTTTGTTTTGTTCAATAATCTGCTATCGGGTAACGATATGTTATTGAACAGTACAAATATCCGCAGAATAGCGCCTGTAAAAAGGTAGATTTGGCGGTAGTTTTAGTCGATTTTACTGTTTCTTGTTGCCATATAGAGATGCGCAAAAACAAGCACTATCAAGATTGTTATTTTATAGATTTACGATATTCAAGAGGCGACACCCCTTGATGGATTTTAAAGAATTTACCAAATATGGACTGATCTGAAAAGTGCAATTTTTCGCTTACCTGGGCAATACCCAGATCTTTATTCTGCAGCAATACCTTCGATTCAAGAATGATTGCCTTATCGATCCACTCTCCGGCGGTTTTGCCCGTTTGCCTTTTAATAACCTCAGAGAGGTACTTGGGTGTTACATTTAAACTATTTGCATAAAAGCTCACAGACCGCTGCCTCCAAAATTCCTTTGTTAGCAAGTTCCTAAACCTGACAAAAAGTGTGCTATTATCATCATGGTGTTGGGTTGTATTTCTCTTTCCTTTGTGCAACGCATCTATCTCATGTACAAGTAAGTAGGCATAGCTCCGCATCAATACCGCTTCATTTACATGCTGCTTGTCAAATGTGTTTCTTATCAGGTTAAATACAGGTGCTAACCTATCCTGATCGGTTGCTTCCAGTTGCAAAACATGAAGATCATTATCCTCAAAAAAAGAATATTTGTTGAGATAAAATATATTAGAACGGGTTTCAAGTAAAAAGGCTTCGGTAAAGAAAATTATTTCCATTATGGGTGTTTCCGTACTACGTTCAAAAGAGCGGGTAATGGTAGGCCCGATTGTGACCACCGCGGGTGCGGAAACCATGCAATTCATGAGGCCTGCCTGTAGGCTTATAGTACCTTCTTTTAAGAACAGGATAGCGTAAGTTTCGGTACGAAAGGGCTCATCTGTAAACAGTGGTTCTTTCCCCACATTCACAAAAAAATAGTTATTCCTTATTGTAGGAAAGCCAAACGCTTTTTGAAGCCTTGTTATAGAATAAGTACTTATATCTTCCATATAGCTGTCTAAATTTAACTTAATATCCTATATTATATCAACACACAGCATATTATATACTTCTTTACCTTTTACGCTCCCTGAATTAAGATGCAGATGCTATCATCTACTGCATATAGCGAATGTGTTATATCTACCGGGATATCAAAATTATCATGCTTATGCAGTATTACCTGGCGGTTCGTTTCTTTATAAATAACACTGCCCTCTATAACCAATAATGTTGTAGGCAAGGGTGCTTTGTGATCAGTCCATATCGTATCCGTTTTTAAGCCGATAACGAGCGATTTAAAATGACTATTGGATTTGATGACACGGGCCACAGGCCTGGCAGATGTAATGAGTTCGTTCAAAATATTTTTGATGATCATAATCGTATGTTTTTATTATTTATCCTGCATAATCACATTTGCCTTTTTTGGATCCGCCCAAAATTCGTCGGCATAGTTGTCAATAAAAAGATCCTGATGCAGCTTGATCAGGATATCACGTATTCCGGTTAATACTTTGGCGGGGAGTTCTTGCTCCAGGAAAGGAAATACCTGGCGCTCTTCAAACCTGATGTGATCAGTTAAAAGCCCAATAAAGGTTAAATAACCGCTATAGCAATTTATTCCGTCGTCAATGATCTTCTTAAACCAGTCTGCGAGTTCCTGATGGTCATCCCTGGCCTTTTCTGTGAGCCGGCCAGATATTTGGTTAAATAACAGGATCTCTTCTTCGCGGAAATGTTCAAACAGGTGTGATTCCCAGAAATAACGGATATAATAGTTAATACGGTCAAATGATACGCCTCTTTTTACCCCTTCTTTTATCTTCCAGCAAAACAGGAGACCGGAATGGTGGTCTCTTGACAGCGTTACAAGGTAACCGCTTCTTTTAATTGGCTTATTTTTCATCGTCAGTTAATGTTTGCATCTGCCAGGTCCCCATAACGGATCGTGGCATTATCATCAAGAATGATTAGCGCCTTTATAGCTTCTACTGCCTTTAACATATGCTGAACATTAGCCGGAATCAGGATGATACTACCGGTTTTTAATTCGTAACTTTCCTCCTTATATATCAACAACGCGCTGCCTTCTTCAACAATAAGGTAAGCATTGGCCGTAGCCACATGCCTTTGCATATTTGCCCCGGCAGCAAGTTCTATCCTCACTACCTGCACATTCCCCTTTTCCCATATTTCCATAATTTCTGTTTTTATGTTATAAGATTACCTTTGCCATATCCCTGGCCATGGCAAGTTTATGCTGAAACATTTCAGACATCAACCCTGCGCGCAGCTTTGCTTTTTCTGCAACCTCGCCACTGAAATGCCGGTCTATCGTTTGATCAAAAAGAGCCGTCCAGCGCTTAAAATGGAGTTTATTAATAGGAAGCGGTGCATGTTTAGCAAACGGGTTTCCCTTAAATCCTTGCACGCCAAATAAAGCGGCGTTCCAAAAGGCATACATTTTATTGAGATGAGGCTGCCAATCGCCAGTAATTACCGCTGAGAAAACTGGGCCGATAACTTCATCCGCACGTACACTGTCGTAGAAAGAGTCGACCATTATCTTAATCGAATTGATATCCTCTATATCTTTCATCTCTGTTTCTTTTAAAGTTTAACCGATAGTGAGGTTATGATAAAATAACCCGTCCAGGCCACAAAAAGAATGATCCCCACAATAACCCACCAGGGTATACTTTGTGGAGTTTCGCTCCCATGAAGCGTAAATGTTTTTTGATCACCTTTACTATAAGCGTTAATCATCAATGGCAGCACACCTTCAACTATTTCGTTATTCTTAAGCCCTTCTACCGCGATCGCGGGGCCGTTGCGTACAGTGAATGGGATAAGCCTTACGCCCTCCTTGCCATGCTGATTTTTACTCACCACTTTTAGGGTATGGGTGCCGTCCACCAACTTTCGGGTATCCAATTCAAAAGATACAGGGGCCGGGAACTCGCCAATTGGTTGGGTATCATCGTCAATAAACAGGCTAACCACACTTTTATCTTTCATAGTGCTAATTATTTAAAACAATCCTTTTGATATGGTTTTCGGTGTGCTCGGCAGGTTTTATGATGCATTTAATAGTAGCCACAAGTATGTAAACTGTTAAAATTACCATAATACACACTATCAGATAATCCCAGTTGCTGCCTGGCCCGGCACCATGTGTTATACCGTGTAAGGCTTTGGGCTGTAGCTTTCTGCAGGCCGGGCAAGCATATGTACCTAAGATAGATGCGCTTAAGATGAGTGTTAAAATGTATTTTTTCATATCATTCGTTTTTTATTTTCAGTTATTCGCTCGCAAGATTAAACCAGCGGAAAACCCCCTTTTTTCTGCATTTCAGCAAGGGTTTGTCCTTTTATTTTAAGGAATCCATGATCTTTTTAGCTTCTGCCGCCGTTACGTGCCTCGAATTATTCCCCCAGCTGCTTCGTTCGTGGTTAACAATCGCTGCCACCTCCTCCGGTTTTAGGTTATTATTGGTACCAACTGCAGGCATTATACCATAGCCTTTGCTAACCAGCCCGTTATATCCTTTCATAATTACTGTTATCTGCACTTCCGGATCCGGGTTGAGTACAAGCTCGCTTCCCACAAGTGGCGGAAATGCGCCCGGTAAACCTTTCCCATTTTCCTGGTGGCAGGCCTGGCAATTTGCTGCATACAACGCGGCACCGTCAAACTGTGGTTTTGTTGCTCCCGGGCCTGCTACAGGCGTTTTATCTTTGCCATATAGGAACACCGGTACCTGACGCCCATCAGGCAATGGAATTTGTTTGAGCGACCGCAAGTATGCAACCAATGCCAATGCTTGTTTTGAAGCGATTATTTTACCTGTAATACCTTTTTTAAATTCATCCGGAACATTGAGTACTATATCCTCGGGAAAGGGGTATTCCTTTACTTGAAACAGCCATTCATAAGAAGGCATAACAGATACTGATACCACAGACCTGGGATTAAAAAGATGCAGCAGGTGCCAGTCGGCGCTGGGTTGGCGGTTCCCGATATTTGTCAGGTCGGGTCCGGTACGTTCAGATCCCATTAGCGTGGCGGTGTTTCGCCATACATCTGTTCGTGTAATACGCGCATAGTCCGCAGCGACACCCGGCCTTGGGCCAAATATCTTGTCCATATCTATATTCCTTACCTGCTGGGTATGGCATGCAACACAGCCCTCAGCTATAAAGATCCCCTTACCCTCGGTTTCTAACCGGGATAGCCGCCTGCTACCGGGTAAAGGCGCATTATTGTTTTGCACATCAAGTGCCGGCATTATCGCTACAAAAAGCGTTAATGTTACAAATAGTAACAATGCCATAGGAAAAAGCCTTTTATGATTACTGTAAATCTCCATGTTATTAAACTGTGGTGTTTGCCCTGATAGATATTATTTGGTCAAATACTTTTTTTCGTTCATCAATTTCGGTAACAGAGGCATACATAACATACATGTTCCATGCAAAAACCAGGTGCGAGGCCCACATCAGCGATCCGCCTATTGCACGCCATAACCAGTAAGGTGCCATCAGCACAACGCCATCAATGAAAGGTTTTCCTGCTACCCATCCCATACCCTTGATAGTCCCCCCTGTCATGAGCGGGATGGTATAAAACAACATACCGATCAGCGCCAGCCAAAAGTGCGCGCCAACAAGGCTTTGTTTCGGTTCTTTTCCGGTTAACCTGGGTAACAGGGTATAAATGCATCCCCAAAGCATAAAGGCGATAATCCCGTACATGGTTAGGTGCGAATGGGCAACCGTAAAGTCAGTAAAATGCCATATCAGGTTAGTCGCCCTGAAAGCCTCGGCTGTGCCCTGGGTAGAGCCTGTGAAATAAAAGATGATCCCAACCAAATAAAACGGCAGGGTATAACTACGGGCAATTTTATGATAGTTTCCTTTAAAGGTCATTAAAAAATTGGTGGTGCCTGAAAACACCGGGATGAGCATACCCATGCTGCCAACAATTGCAATTGTTTGGAGCCACCAGGGTATAGAACTAAAAATAAAATGGTGCGTACCAATCAAAGTGTAGAACAATATTTGTGACCAGAAGGCAAGGATCCCTAAGCTGTAAGAATATATCGGAGTGTTTAGTTGCTGCGGTAAAAAATAATAAATGAGGCCCAGGCTAAAAAGCATAAACCACATGCCCACGGCCTGGTGCATATAATATCCTTGCACAATAGTTTCGCCAAGGCCATTTTGCCACCATGGTATGTATCCTACAAGTACAATAACTGTCAGGAACATTACCGCAGCGATAATATACCAGTTAGATATATAAATATCCCGGGTTTGCCGCCTGGCAATGGTTTGAATATAGTTAACGAGTGTGGCGATTATGCCCGCGGCAAATACCAGCATTACAGGCCAGGTATATTCACGATATTCCCCACCACCGTTATTAATTCCGCTCATGAGGCATATTGTGCCGGATATAACGGCGGTGTTCAATAGCAACAGAGACCAGTACCCTCTTTTTATGCTGGCTATCTTTGCATTGCTAACAGTGCCTACTACATAATAACCTAACCCAATCATCGCAAGGGACGACCATCCCCAAAAAACCATATTGGTGTGTACTGGCCGCAAACGGCCGAAACTTAACCAGCTTACGTGATCCACATCCGGGGATACAAATTTTATACCCAGGTATTCACCTATCGAAGTGCCAATAACAAGCCAACAAGTTGCCGTGCCCAGATACAACATAATCAATTTCACCAGGTTGGGATCAATGTTGTGTACACCCGAAGCCTTCCGTTTGGAAGAAAAAAACCTTGGGTTATTAACCTCAGCAATATTATGCAACAAAGCCTTTTTATCTTCAGCAGCCGTGGCACCACCTAATTCAGTGTCTGTAAGAGTGTACTCGAGCGCACTTTTACGTTTTAAAACCTCATCATAAAAATCTTTGTCCTCATCAACCAGTTTCACAAGGCTTTGCGCTTCACGCCTGATGCGTATTTGATGCGCTTTTTTTACAAATCCGTTTATTTTAACGCCAATAAAATACACGGTAGCTAACAATGGTATCAGGATAAGTGTTAGCATGATGAGCATCCCGGGGCTTGTCATTATGTTTCCGGTCGGAGTCCCAGTTCCATCACCGGCAGCGGCAAGCTTATTAATCAGAATAAACCCTGTAAATAACGCCATTGATTTTAGACCTGTGCCCCCTCGCCGGCGACTATTCTCTTGTTTAATACGCTTGTTTTTCTGAACATTGATCAGGCGCTCTAATTCCGAACTTTCGAATCCGCTGATTTGGTCAGATAGCTCCCGGATGTTGGAGTCAATAACCATGGTTTCCTTTTTTAAACGGCTACACAGGTTGGCTAACCAAAGCACCAATATCAAAAAAATGAATAAGCCCGAGGCAAGGACAAAATCAAATAACAAGTTGTTCACTGTGTTGGTGTCCCCATCATTATTGCTGGCTGCAAGGGCAGGTATTGTGCCCAGGATAAATAGAAATAAGAAATAAATGATCTTTTTCATAAAAAATATATTAATACCCCTTTATCTTTTTAATTTATTCTTCTTTAACGTATTGAAGTTTTTGCTATTCATTTTTTTTTGATATGTGTGCTAGCGGTAAGGAAGATTTGTTAAGGCATACAAAAGTACCAGTTAGAATCGACAATAAAAGATATTTTTGTCTTTTATTGTCGATCGACAGTGTGATGACTTATTTACACCTTTAACCATCTTCTATTTTTACAATATTCTCGTGATCTGTGCATATGGGAAGTGCAAAATAAAATACCGATCCTCCTTTTTTAACTTGCCCTGCACCTACCTTCCCTCCGTGCTCCAATAATATCTTGTTTACAAGATATAAACCAAGGCCTTTGCCATTCTTATTACGTGCCGATCTTGATTCGCACCGGTAATACTTCTGAAAGATTTTTTGTTCCTCTCCAACTGGTATCCCAACACCCTGATCGATTATGCCTACTTCTGCCCAGTTCTCTGCCCGTGTTACCCGGACAATGATGAGCGACGACGGCCGTGAAAAATTTACTGCATTAGTGATGTAATTGATCAGCACCTGCAAAATCTTGTATTTATCCGCTTTTACCCATAAAGGTTGTGTTACCTGTATAGAAAATCGATATTTCGCATGGAGCATTCTCATCTCGTTAACAACCAGGCCGGAAAGTTCGCACAGGTTAAATACACAATTATTATGATTTATTAACCTGCGATCGCTGCCATATGGAGACAGGTATTCGTCCATTAGGTTAACCATGCTATTTACATGAAGATCAACCGTATTTAAAACCCTTAAGTGACTTTTAGATAAATTTGCATCCGTCATATTCGTCAGGAATTGGGCATTTAGTTTAATTAAGGTCAAGGGTACCCTCAGTTCATGATTTACAATTGCCAGGCTTAAATTCTCCTCGGCAATTTGTTGCGTTCTGTCTTCGATCGTACCGACCATTTTTTCAGCAGTTCCCCATCTCCGGTAATATGGGATACCGGATATTTTTAACCATTTTTCTTTCCCACAAGGTGTATTGAAACTAAATTGATATTCAAACAGGCCACCTGAATCTAATGCGGCATTATACTCACGGATCAATCTTGATTTAAACCCGGGTTTCAACAACCTGAAAAGGTTAGAAAGTTCAATTTCATCAGTATTAAACAACCCCAGTATTTTTCTCGTAGCCGGGCAAACGCTCATTTTATGTGTAACCAGGTCTAACTTCCATGATCCCGGGTGAGCCGCTGTGCGTGCCCCGCCCGAAAGAATTCCAGATTTACTTGTAGAGGCCATATTGATGCTTGAGTTGTTCATTTATGTGCAAATCAAATATTAGTTGGTGAGTTCCCGTTGCCGAAACACCAGGCAAAAAACAATCAGCAGAAATTGCACAACTACCATATGTAATGGAAAACCACTTTTCATTACAATACAAAAAAAAGCTATGAAGAGATCGGACATCATAAAACCGATAAGAATTTGCCTTGTTCGGAAACTATCGGGCATGAGCATTAGTGAGCCGGTTACATACTTAAGAATGATCACCAATTGAAGTATAAAAAACGCTAGCCCGCTTTGTTTCAGAAAATCAGGCAGGCCGTTGGCCTGCAAGTAATTTGCCCGTACAAACATCGTTATACTTAGTGCCGAAGCCGCAAGTACGCCTAAAATATCCCTGTTCTTCATATTATTGATATTGATAAAGCCTATTATTTTGTTTGTTATCTCATGATGTAAAGGTCATGGTCAAACAGGCCTAAATCAATGTATCAATTAAGGTTATGGAGGTATAAATTATTTATTACGGGGGTTAGGTTATATCCTCTTTTTTTATGCCTAACTTTTTGATCCTGGAATGCAGGGTTGTGGGTTCAATTTGCAGGATCTCGGCGGCGCCACCTGCGCCACTCACTTTGCCGTTACATTTTTTCAATACAGACAAAATATGTTCACGGGCATTTTCATCCATTGTTTTTGGACGGTCAATTGCGTATAACTGCCCGGATTGATTTGCCGGATTATGAAAGCGCGGAAGAAGTACATCTGTTATTATAGGGCCATTTGTAAGTAAAACGCTCCGTTCAATAAGATGCTCCAGCTCGCGTACATTACCGGGCCAGTGATACGATTTAAGGAGTTCAAGTACACCCGGAGACACGTCAAAAACCTTTTTCCCGGTTTTTCGAGCATAGTGTTTAACGAAATGCTCAACAAGTTCGGGAATATCTACAACTCTCTCCCGCAGTGCCGGGATCATTATTGGAAAAACATACAAGCGGTAATATAAATCTAACCGAAAGCGGCCTTCCTCTACCTCCTTTTCGAGGTTGCGGTTAGTTGCCGCAATGATCCTGACATTTATTTTCACAGCCCCTCTCCCCCCTATCCTTTCAATTTCATGTTCTTGAAGAACACGCAACAGTTTCACCTGTAGCTCAGAAGGCATTTCCCCAATTTCATCTAAAAATATTGTCCCCTTGTCCGCCTGTTCAAATTTGCCAATACGCCTTTCAAAGGCACCGGTAAATGACCCTTTTTCATGCCCGAATAATTCCGATTCAATTAAATTTGCCGGCAATGACGCACAATTCACAGTTACAAAAGGTTTGTTTCTGCGCAACGACAATTCATAAATGCTTTTTGCCACGCGTTCTTTACCCGTTCCACTTTCTCCAAGTATTAATACGGATGTATCAAGCGGCGCTACGACAGATATCATATCCTGAACGCTTAACATTTGATGGCTGTTGCCAATAATACCATCAAATACTGACCTTCCCTGTGGTGGCATTTCAGGCTCAGAAAGGCCTTCCGCTATCGATGTATCAGTGATTCCCGATGTCCAGGTATCTTCTATGGCTACAGCCAGCACTTGCTGGATCCTGTTTAGCAAAGTAAGGTGATCGGGAAGGTAACAGTCATGCTTACGGCTAAAAAAAGTAAATGTTAATATTTCACCTTTTAAGGTGAGCAGCGGCAGGGCAATAAATGATTGTAATTGGAAAACCCTGGCTGTGAGTTTTCGAAGCGGATTATCTTGCAGCGATTTTTTAAAATCGTCGCCATTCGCATAATTTGTTCTGGTATAAACCGGGATGGCATCCTGCATTCGTTTTAACTCCACAGCAGTAATATTGAAAATCGTTAACAGTTCTTCCAAGCCTATTATCTGGTAATCATCAAAGCCAATTCGTAAAAAGCCTGCCGCCACGTGCGCGGCAGCAGCACCTCTTCTCATCGTCAGCACCAAATAATCGAACGGGATAAGTGGCTGAATGGCATTGACGATCATTAACAATTTTTGATTCTGATCTATCGGCTCGGCCATAATACTTTTCACCGTATTACCGAACACCTGCTCTTGGCGGAGCTTGGATTCCATGCTGTTATGGTGCCTGTAAAAAGCAACATCCAACGCTATGAGAAGCTCCTTTTCCCTAAATGGTTTAACCAAAAAGCCATATGGCTGTGTTGCCTTGGCGTTCTCCAGGATACTGGTTTGAAAATTTGCTGATAAATAAACAAATGCGATGTTTTTTTCTGTAAGTATTTTTGCCAGGTCTATTCCGTTTAAAGGGCCTTTCAAAAAAATATCGAGCAATACCATTTCCGGCTTTTGCTCCTCGATAACTTTTAGTGCATCCTTAACACTATCAGAAATGCCACAAACATGATAATCTGCTCTTGTTAAGATTAATTTTAAGTCAAACGCTATTAGCGATTCGTCTTCTACAATTAGTATTTTTTTCTTCATACAATTATTAATCAGCTGTAAATTCCATCGATGTATTATTAGCCATTCTCTCCACCGGAAAAATAATTTCTAAACATGCGCCATTTGTACTTAACAGTATACAAGTACCTTTCAATTGACTGCAAAGAGCTTTAACCATTTCCATCCCCAAAGTTGAAGCAGTATTTATATTAAACTGCCCGGGTAAACCTTTGCCATTGTCTGTTACGGTTAGCTTTACAGAGTTAGCAGGTTTATTGCTTAAGGTAACCATTATTTTACCGCCGGTTTCATCAAACGCATGCTTTATTGAATTGGTAATTACTTCGTTTAGGATTAAACCGAGTGGTACGGCTTGTTCATGCCCGAGGTTAAACGGTGGCACAACTAACCTGAATTTAATTTTGCGGCTACCCGTTTCAAAACAATCCCCGAGGTAATTTACTAAATCCGATACGTAATCGTGCATATTTATAGCAGCTACATTATCGCTATTATACAATTTTTGATGGATGAGGGATATAGCTTGCACGCGGTTTTGGCTGTCTCTTATCGCTTTTAAAGCTGCATTATCTTTAAGGTATGCAGATTGCGTGTTCAGCAGGCTCATAATAACCTGCAGGTTATTTTTCACCCTGTGGTGAACTTCTTTTAAAAGCCAATCCTTTTCATTGATTAGTTTATCCTTGTCTTTAAGTAGTTCCTGAAGATCAGCATTTTGAACATTTATCTCAAATTGCTTATTTAAAAGCTCCTGGTTACTTCGTTTTTTGTTGCGGTAAATATAAAAGCTAAAACCAGCCCCTAAAAGAAGCGTTAACATACTGGCCCAGGTTAACTTTCTCTGGAGCGCCGCCTGCTTTTCTAACAAGCCTATCGCTTGCTCCTTTTTACTAATCTCATATTTTATTTCAACTTCAGAGATCTGTTTACTTTTTACTTCGTTAAACAATGAATCATTTAATTTTTTGTGAATCTCAAAGTGCCGGATGGCCGACAGGTACTTGCCAGAAGCAGAATCTATTTCGAACTGACGTTGGTGCATTTTTGCCAGCGTTAGTGCCCTTACCGTACCACCGGGTAAGGATAATATTTTGCCGGTGTATAAAGCTGCCTTTTTGTATTGTTTTATTTGCACATAAAAGTTAGCCATGGTTTCGTTATAATGGATAAAATCTGCAAGCATTTGTTTATGATCATCATAAAATGACATATCAAAACTTGTTTTTTTAAAGCCTGCCATCATTAACAAATAATACTTTTCTGCCGCAGCATATTGTTTAAGCGCTACAAAACAATTACCATATCCTTCCCATAGATCTATGCGGTGGGCAATGTTCCGCGGTGGTACCTCCTCACTGCTCGTACGTAAAAATGCTAGTGCCTGTTCAGGTTTGCCTGCTTTTAAAAGATCGTAAATGGCCAGGCTTAATGTACCGTAGAAATCATCGACCTCATGCGTATTTCTCATATTCTGTAAAGCCCGGCTTATCCACATAAAGCTTTTGTCATACATCGAAAGATCGGCATATATGGTAGCAAGCTTTTCATAAAAATAAAAGCCCTTTAATGTATCAGTGGTTGCTTCCATACTTTTCACCGCTTCTATTCGAAAGAAAAGTTCCTTGTGGAGGTCAATCTTCCGTTCATTAACGTCGCCAAACAGATCATAAACATAGTGCAGCTTTTTGTATTTAAGCGCCTGGTATCGTTTTAATATATGAATAAGTTCATTTTCACATACCCTAACTTTTTTCTGCATAAGATGGTTGGCGGCTATTTTCCTCTCCACATCAAGCTCGTTCAACACCCGCCCTGATTTTATAAACAAGTCTCGTGCGTTTTCATAATACCGTATCTTCCTTGCAATATTATGTTCATCGTCTAATACACGGTTTCCGAACACATTCCATACCTCTGCTTCGGCTGAGACATCTTTAACCTTGCGAAAATGCCTGATCAGTGATTCATAGCAATCAGCTCCCCGCACGGTATCCTCTACCGAGTAATAATAGTTGCCCATCATCCCGAGAATGGTATTAGAGCGATTTGTTGTTTTAAGAGTGTTACTCAGGTTCATGGCCTGATTTAAGTATCCCATGGTTAAATCTCTTTCACGATGATGCTCTTTTGGCCTGTTCAGATAATAACCCGATAGCTTGATCAGCAAATCAAGACGATTTGTATCAGGCCTGCTTTCTGCAATACGCGTAAGAATTTGCTGAGGGCTTTGCGCATTTGCAATAAAGCAGGCCATCATCATATTCAATACTATACAGAGTTTTTTTAGCATCACTTCAGATCTTTAAGAACAAGCCTCGGCGACGGCTTTATAATGCACCTGTTCAATACGAAATTGCACCATGACATGTACACCAGAGTTATTCGTCACAACAAATTCGCCACCCAACTGGCCGCTAAGGGCTTTCATCATTTCCATTCCCAGTGAATTTGTTTCTCCCACCCTGAACGACCGGGGCAAACCTATGCCATTGTCTGAAATGGTGAGCAAAACCGTCTCATCGCATAACTTATTTAATTCCACAACTATCTGCCCACCCTTATGCCCGAATGCATATTTAATGGCATTGGTTATCGCTTCGTTGAGTATTAGCCCCAAGGGTACTGCCTGTACTAAATCTAATCTTACAGGTTCTATTACACTATTAAATATTACTTTGCGGCATTTAGCGTCAAAACTATCTGCAAGATATTTGATCAGATCAGATATATAATCGGGCATGTAAATAGTTGTGATACCCGTAGTACTATACAGCTTTTGATGAATAAGTGAAATAGCTTGTACCCAATTTTGGCTTTCCTTAATAGCTGCTACTGCGGCTGTATTTTTCAGATAGGCAGATTGTGTATTTAATAAACTCATAACAATTTGGAGGTTATTTTTCACCCGGTGATGTACTTCTTTGAGTAACCATTCTTTTTCGATGATTAACCGATCCTTATCATTAAGTGTATTTTGTAAAAGGTGGTTTTGAAGATTTATCTCGGTTTGTTTGGTTTGAAGCTGCCGGTTGCTTTGTTGTTTATTACGGTAGCTGTTATAAAACATCCCTAATGCAATAAGTAACATAGCAATGCCACAAAAAGTAACATTACGCTGTACAGCCGCTTTCTGAAGTTTTGTTTCCTGAGCGAGGGCCTTATTTTTTAACAATGCAATTGACCGGTCTTTTCGGCCAGCTTCATATTTTATCTCTAATTCGTTTATTTTCTTTACCTTTTCTTCGGTGAATAGAGAGTCATTTAACGACTTAAAAAGTTGGTAATGCCTTATAGCTGATATATAATTTCTTCCAGCAGAGTCAACCTTAAAGTGGTATAGTTCAAATTTGCTTTTATACCATGCATCCACTATAGCGTTTGGTAAGGCGTCCACTTCCTTTAAGCAGGTTATGGCTGCGTTAAACTGTTTAGTATTCAAATAAAAAGAAATAATCCTGTAATAATAGTATGTCCAGTTTGTCATATCTCCATTTGCGCGCTTAATGTATAATTTGTAAAACAACTTCTTCATCACAATAAAGTGCGGCTTTGCTTTTTCAAATTCACCCAATGCTGCATAACAACTACTAAAAGCATCGGCAATGTCCATTTTTTGATATTCAGTTTGTACTTTAATAATTTTCACTGCATTGATAAGTAAATTAAGCGCTTGCCGCGCTTTATGTGTCCTTGTTAATATATCTACCTGTTCTTGTAGGTGAAATATATAACCAGCATAATCATGATGGTTCAAACAAAAATCTACTGCCTTTTGCAACCAATAGTCTGCCTGTTGCGGCATGCCCCATTTTCTGTAGGTGCCCGAAGCTATAGAATAATATATTGCTGCTTCTAAATCGCCAGGAGGTATGTTATCAATAGCTTTTAACCTATATTCCAGTTCTTTTGATGGCTGTTTTAATTGAGTATATAAGTCTCCCAGTAGCTGATATATCTGATGTATTTTTTTTATCCCATGAGTTTTAAATATAGATATTACCTCCAGATACTACTTATCTGCAATTGTGAACTCCCCATGCCTTGCATGCGCAATTCCAGCGTCTTTGAGTGCTTCCCCCGCTTCATCCGGCTTATTATCTGTTTTATAAAGTAGAGAAGCCTTTATTAAAAAGTTTGCTTTTTTTAATAACGTTTTATTTAAAAACCCAAACGCCCTTGCATAAGCTTCCCATGCTTGTGCCTCTTTAAATTTCTTGCCGTTTTTATGGTAATTATTAATTATTTGTAAAAAAGCTCCGAACCCTGATCAATCTTTCCTGCCCTTATATATACTTTAGCAATTCGCCCCAAGGCACTAAAATAATCTTCAGTATTCTTAAGCTTTAAATATAGATCGCATGCATTTTGATAACATTTTATTTCCCGGGATATATGATTATTTGGTTCATTGTTATTGAATAGATCACCTATCGATATCCATAAAGCTGCTTCTTTTAAAAAATTTTCTGATGTATGATAATAACCGATCGCACTTAAAAGAAACGCATATCCCTTCTGCGGCCTGCCACTTTCACTAAAAACATTACCAATAAGTTTAATGCAATCAAACTCCAACTGGGGCTGGCGGAGTTTTATACTTAACGATCTGGCTTCATTTAAATAATTTAAAGCGCTATCCAGATCAATCTTAACTTCTCCCGGTTTATACAGATAATATTCCCCTAATTTTTTTAAAAGTTTTACGCGTGTAGTATCCATAGGCAACTTTTGCAAGTTAGATTGCATTACTGCTACCGACTGTGCGCCTGCACCCTGAATTATCAATTGGAGAATACCCCAGAAAAGTACACGTTTCATCACCGGTATAGGATTACTTAAAGGATTTTAATTCAAGTAATTACACCAATGCAGTTTGCACCATTGATTTGAAATAACCATTGTTAACCATGCCGCTAATTGCGACGGTAATAAAATTATGGTTTGATAATGGCCCGGGGAATGTACTTTTTACAGTGTTTGTTGTGCTAATTACGGTTTTATGATATTAGCTTTAATAATGTTTGTATGCCTCGCAAGTGGTTATTTACGATACAGGAATTTCCTCGATTGAATTATTAACCAATTCATCTAACTTAAACTCAACCGAAATTTGCACACCGGAACAGCTATTTACCTTAAATATGCCACCTAACTGGCTGCTGAGGGCTTTAATCATTGCTAAACCCAACGAGTTAGTGGCTGCTAACTCAAAACCATCGGGTAATCCCCGGCCGTTATCCGTAATCGACAACAAAAAGTTTTCGTCTCCTATTTCTGCCAGCTCTACAATTATTTGCCCGCCTACATCATCGAATGCATATTTAATGGCATTAGTTATAGCCTCATTAAGTATAAGCCCCAAGGGCACGGCCTGTGTTAAATCCAGGCTAATATCATCAATGTTTTTTTCAATAGTGATGATGCGTTTGCTTGTATCAAAACATTCCTGCAAATGCCCAACCAAGTCGTTAACATAAGTGGGCATATGTATCAACGACATATTGTTGCCGCTGTATAGTTTTTGGTGTATAAGCGCTATGGCTTGTACACGATTGCGGCTTTCATTAATTGCAGTTACAGCCGCATGATTTTTTAAAAAGGATGATTGCGCGCTTAACAAGCTTATAATAACCTGCAGGTTGTTTTTTACCCGGTGATGTATTTCTTTTAACAACCAATCTTTTTCAATAAGTAACCTGTCTTTTTCTGTAAGTAACCCGTCCTTTTCAAAAACCAGGTGATTAAGTAATGTATTTTGCTCGTTGATCTCTTTTTGCTGACTCTGAAGTTTTACATTACTTACTTGTTTTATTCGGTAACTCTTGTAAATAAGCAAAACAATAAGGAGCATCAGAATGACGCCACCAATAGTGATATTGCGTTGGGTGCTTACGCGCTGATAGTTAGCCTCTTGTATTACTTTTTGTTTGGCCAGCAACTTGATGGATTTTTCTTTTTCAGATGTCTGATATTTAGCGTCCATTTCAGCTATTAGTTTACTGCTGGAAGCCCGTTCTATGGAATCATTTAATTGATTATAATGTTGAAATTGTTTCAGGGCAGCCAAATAATCACCGTTAAGCGAATCTATATTAGCTTGCCTGCGGATAATAATTAGCTTGTATCGGGGGCTCAATTTATTATATAGCCGCTTTAGCAAAGCAAGTTGCGCAGCTGCCTTATCGGTTTGTTTGGTTTTAATATAAAAATCAATTACTGAACTATAGCTATTAACAAAAGAGTCTACTATAGTTGGGTAGTTTGAACGGAGTGCCTTCTGATACGCCTCTTCGTAAAGTTTAATAAATACAGGAATGTATTTTTGGGCATTAGCATTTTGTCCAAGCTGAATGTAAAGATAAATCCGCATGTAAAATCGAAAATTTGACATGTCCCAAAAAATAGGACTAAAATAAAAACCAAATGTCCTAAAAACAAACGGCTTTAAAGCACCTTTTAAACGAATTAAAAAGCACTTTAAAACCGAGATATACAGCTATAAAGGTGGGGTTAAAAAGAGTATGATTTAGTGCTTGTTTTTAAATTTAGGCAATAGGTATAACTAACATAACGTACAAGGCATTTAAAAAAATTGGGTATGCTTAAATACCTTGGTGACATTCGCCTGCGGCACAGAGCATTTATAGAGGTCGAATATCTTATTGTAAACCATTATAAAATAAAAAAGAGGGCGTTTTAGACCCTCTTTTATTATTTGGCTACCTGCCATGTCTCACACCTCATATAAGGCATTAAAAAAAATCGGCTATACTCAAGTACCTTGAATATTTGTCGCCCGATAAGGCCGTTATATCTCTACGTGTACCCATGCTAAATTCGATATATGAACCATGTAGGTTGTGCCGTAAATTGTGCAGGATATTAGCCCGTCACCTATATGCTCACCCTTTTCAAACCTTACATTGCCAAACCAAAAGCTACTTTTAATTTCAACCTGTCCTAATGTTATTCCTTTCATACAGGCAAAGCTAAAGGGCACAGGCTGGCTATTTATACGGGAAACCGTAATGCATCCTATAACATCACCCAATAGTTATCTTGCTTATAATACTCAAAAGCAATTACACCACCGGCAGCCAGTATAACACTATACTGTAAATCATTTCCGTATGTGAGTATATTCCTGCCTGATGTCTCGGCGGCTGATATGGTGATTGTACCGGCTGATTTGTTTTTTACTACTTGCCTTTGCCCAGCCAGCGGGGCGGTATATAAATTGCAATCACCGGTCGCCATTACTGTGCCGTGATTTGGTAAACTTCCTGCACCTATCGTAATGGTGTTCGCAAAGTTAACAGCGGTAGCATTGCCAGTAACAGCTATATTTGCTGCCTCTATACTTCCAGTCGTTATTAGGCCATTTTTTGCTAAAGATAGATACGCGCCTGAGATATTGCCAATCATTATACCTGCGCCGTATATCGGCGTTGGTGGTAATGGGAAGTCGTTTATTTGATAACCTACTATAGCCGCATCATCATCAATAACCAACAGATCACTATTGGCGGCATCAATTAAACGGATATTATTTGTCGTAGCATCAATTTCAATGCGTTTGTGGCCAACTGCGGCGGTTTTGATATTCTGTACTATCAGATTTACAAAAGTAGCTCCTGTAGCCACAATGCTACCCCTAATGGTTAATTGGCCACTGGCTGTAACGCCCCAATCCAAACCGCTTGTATCATCACCTAAATTAAAAGTATTGGCGCTAAGGTCTAAATAGTTTAGGTTGTTGTTTGATACGATACGGCCTAAAGATATGGTATCGCCCGTAACGCGGGTATAACCCCGCAATGATGTAAACAGCCTGCCGCCGTCTATTATAGACGATATTACCGCAAACGGAAAGTAGTAGTATAAAGGGTCGCTTTCTACAGCCAGTTTGGTTAATGATAGTTGAATTGTTGCTGTGCCGGTATTGCGGCCAGCCTTTATATACACATAATACGGCTTATTATCAGCCAATGCGCCAACGCCGTTAAATGCGGCCACCTCCCAAATGCCGTTACCCTCGGTGTATTGCTCATGCACTACACGCCCGGCTGTTACCGCAAAGTCAGCCAAGCCAACAGTTGCAACCAGGTTAGTACTATACGCCCCGCCATCCATAGTAATTAAAAGCATTTCGGCTTTAACGGTATCTAAAAGCGTAGAAAGTTCGCCGGTAGTTTTCCAGTTGCGTTTAGCCCTCTGTATATCGCTGATCTTATTTAAAGCAATTGCCTTGCTTAAATCCTCGGCCTTGGTAAACTGGCTATTTATGATACCACCCTTTACAATGTCGCTAATTGTTACCGATGTATATTTAAACCTATTGTGAAGATCGCGGGAATAGGCAGTAACACGGATATCTTTATTTATCTCGATATCCAAATCAGAAACATTTACCGTATCGCCAATAGTCAAAACTATGTCGTGCCGCTCAAAATGGAACGGGTCGGGTGGTATGGTGTAACTTACTTTTGGCGGCGAGTTCAATGTAAAATACTCCGTACCCTTTGCCAACAGCCGCGCCTCGGCATTTGTAATGTAACTACCGGGCATTTTAACATCACTCAAAACGTAGGTGTCGCCAATAGCAGGCCTCAATAGGTCGGACGGCATATCTAATGCCTTTTCCTGTTCAGCCGGTAAAAAGGTAATGGTACGGGTGGCATGATTATAACCGCCTTTCCTTATCTCGAAAACATACCCGGCGCACTGGCCATTTTGAAAGGTGATTTTTGGTGAAAGGTCGGGCAATAGTTGCTCGTTAATATCAAAATCTAAACCACTATCCGAAAAGGTGTATTTATCGCCAATGGCTGTAACAGTGCCGAGGCGCTCCGGCTTAATATCATCAAACGTTACCGCGCGTTCAATTTCGTGCGCACCGTATTTAACGCCCTGTATGTATGGTAACGGCGCAGGCAATATTAAACGGCTTTGACCGCCTCTATAATCAAAAGGTAGGTTTTGCTCTGAACCACGAACATACAGGCGGCTAAACGCACCTGTAGCGTCTACATTGGTACGTTTGAGGCCACCGCGCAAACCTTTACCGCGTCCATATTCAAAGTGGTAGCCGCTTACATTTTGGCGGTTCTCTAAATGAATGGTTTTGCCAACTATCCACCATTCGCACTCAAATGCCTGAGCAATCTGTGTTAAGGCCTGCAATACGGTTTCCTCACCGGTAAAAGCAAGTTGTTTTGTAGTTGTTGGCTGCACGTTACCCTTTACCCAGCCCGTTTGCTCACGGTTGGCGTTTGCTATAACCAAATCCAAGGCCTCATCGGCTGTGCACATCAGTTGAAACTCTGAATAAGACCAAAGCAGGTTAAGGCTATCGTACATGAAAAACAACGGCTTACCAAGATCATACCAGCCAGCCTGAAAGGTTAAACTATACTTGTGTTTAATAGTTGATAGCTTTTCGGGCTGCGACAATTCATTTAGGTAGTACCGCTCTGCCCATACGTCCACGTAATCGCCATGCTGAAAGTGTGCCGCTGTGTTCAAAGTAAAAGCCATGCTTACCATATCGGTAAGCATGATTTCTTTTTTTTGTTCGCCGCTATCGGGGCGCACAGTTACTATTGTCTCACCGGCTCTTTTAATTTGATATCTCATTGCGTCTATCAGGCTACCCCGTGTTTAACAACCATTTCACTTTTCCAAATATCACCCACCGCAACTATTAAGGTTGGCGTTTGCCTGTAGTACTTGCTATCATTGGTTCTATCCCATACAAACAAGCTACATGCCGCATCCTGATTTGATGGCAACAAAAGGGTGCTGCTTATTTCACTTGTAAAGCCCTTAACTGTATTATAATAATGAATATCCCTTGTCCCTACATTTTGTAGGAAATGAGAATTTGAACCAGTAAATGCCGCGGTATTATATAATTCATCATAGCCATTTGTAGCCTGCATTTTACCCATGCAGAATATGCCATGAAGCCAATACAACTGGAATGCCTGTTGAAATGTCAAAGTGTTGGTCGTTTTGTAACCGCCCGATCTGAACTCAGTGCGTTTTAGGTGATTAGCCTGTACAGGGTGCCCAGGCACGTAGGTAGGCGTGCCGGAAATTACATTTGCGCACTCATGCATTGTGCTGGCCTGTAAATAATAAAACAGCTCACACGGGCGTAATGTAAATGGCGTTGCCAGGTCTGTAACTGGTATGTTGTTAATAAACAACTGCACACTTTGTGCAACTTCATCACCATGATAACCGCCTGTAAAATCATCCTTTGCATACGGGTCTATTCCAACTCTTTGCACCTGGTTGTAAACACATTCATTTTCACCAGCTATAACAACCAAATCCCCTGTTGGGGTCATTGTCGCCCCGTTAAACACATACTCAGACCCTCCATACACCCGCCACAAATCCATATAGATCAAATCTGCCATATCATATAAATGCCCTAAGAGATAACCTACATAGTGGTTACTTTTCCCTCGGCGGCAATACACTGTAAACAGTTCTTTGCCGCTTGTAGAGCCGACAGGGTTGAACGAAACATATATATCGCTGTAATCTTTAGCAATGCTGCCTGAAATCCTTTCCACAGGCACAAAGCGACCATAACCCTCATAGTCCGATGATGTAGCGGCTAACCTCAACATCATGGTGTTTTTATACGCGCTATTGGTAGGGTCAACACCTATGTTTGTACCGCTGGCTAAACTTATACCTACGTACGCCGCTGTGGCCGGTGTAGTAAACGCAACCGCGGCAGATGTACTGTTACCTAAAATTGAACTAATATAAACTCCCCCTATGGTAAAAAAGGCAATGCGTGAGCGCGAGTTTGATATTGAGCCAATACCCGATAAAGTATAGTCCGTTAATTCGGAAACCTTAATTAACGGTGTACGTATGTCACTAACAGCACTGCCCGGCACGCCAACCGTGCTGTACGAACCAGCAACCACAAGGCTATTATCTAACAGGTTTTTACCCGGTGTGGTAACCGTCGATTTTTGCAGATAATCAAGTTTCATTTTCCAAACACTGCTAATTCCCGGCACATCAGTGGTAAGCGTGTCGTTTGTTGCCTCATAAACAACTCCGTTTGAAATTACCTGCGCACCTAAACTATAGGCCGTTCCAGTAACGTATGTTAAAATCTTATTATTGACAATTGGCAACACTACCGCCTTAAAATCAGCAATCCAATATGTACCGTTAAAATATGCCCTTGGCTGCATAATTGCGGTACCGGCTGCGGGCGCTGGTATTACCAATGGCGTTGTTGGTGCCGTTAAAAGATTAGCATAAGTACCTGAGCCGCTTAATTCATAAAATTGGTTAATTAGCGGAGTTATCGGCGGTATAACCGTTGTTGTGGCCAAGCCTAAGCTGTCGCCACGCAAGTTTATAGCCTCAAACAAAACGGTTGAACCATCATCATTTAAGCCTAATATCTTAGATTGTCCACTAATATTTGATGCTGCCGGTATTTCCGGCATTGATATATTTTCGTTCATGGGTTATGTTGTTATTAAAATTTTATCACCTTGTTTTGTTGTTATGTAGTCGCCGTTTTTGTCAACAAGGAAAGTGTACGGCTGAAAAAGTGAGGGATTAGGCTCTATAAATTCAAGTATAAATGTGCCGCACACTTTGCTATCCTGGCTAAAAAGGGTAATAGCTTTGTTATTGCTGGGCTTTTGGTACCTCAGATAAAAGCTTCTTTTAAGCTGATCTATGTAAACACGCCTTAAACCGGGCGCAATCAACATACCTTGCAAAGCCATGCGACGAACCCAAAAATCAGCCTCATTGTCGGCCATCATCAAAAAGCCTAATTGAATATTACGCGGCTTAATAAAAACCTTATCTGTATAAATCTCTACCCCGTTTTCATCGCCCCAATCGTAAGTTTCAAATTCTTTCATTTCTACAAAATCGGTCAGGCTATCTAATCCACTTTGTAGTTCGCACCTGTAAGCACTCCAAAATCCAAGTCCGTCAAAGTTTCCGTGATCTTCCATTAAACAACCCTCCCCGTGCCAGCGGCATAATTTTTATAGTCGTCCATTTTCTTATCCATAGATTCTAAATGCTCCAGGTAGGGCGCATAGTCGGCAGATATTTTAGTATTCTCCGCTATTTCCATTAATGACAATGTTTGCTTTTTCATTTCGGCGAGGCCATCGGCCAGCGTGGCGTTACCCGCTTTGGTTAGGTTATTACCCTCTACAGCGGCCAAACGCAGCCCTCCTGTATTTGCCGACAGCAAATCAATGCTTTCCTGCGAGGCTGATTTAAAAGCACCTTGCAAGCTGTTGTCATTGGTGACTGTATCATCGGCACCAATAATTTTTTGGTATGCGGCGGCTTTATCGGCCAATAGCTTGGCTATATTATCTTTTTGCGCTCGTAACGTATCAATCTCATCCTGGCTAAAGACACCATCCTCACCGGCCTTGTAAAGCTGGTCATAGAAAGGTTGCATAGCATTTTCAATCTCATTACGCTGAAAGGCATTTGAAAAGGCATCTTTTATAGAGTTCTCAATAACATCTGCAAAATCTTTAGCCTGTGTTTTTCCATCCGCAAACAGCGACTTGATGTTACTATTGAGTGTATCGAAGTTAATGCCGGTAATTTCTTCGGTAAGTGCGTTGGCGGTATCTTTAGCTTGTTGCTTAAGGTCTATAAGGCTTTTAACAATAGCGCCGGTTCTTTCGTCAAGCTTACCACTGTCCAGCAATACCTGCATTTGTTCAATAGATTGCTTTGACACATCAACAATACTTCCGATGCTTTTAAAATATTCAACCGTTTGCTTTAAAAAATCGTTTGCGCTTTCACCGTTATTCTTCTTATCAATATACTTTTCATCAATGGTTTTATTACCGGTTAGGCTCAACCGCCCTGCAAGCTTGGCCTGTGCATCAGCCTGCGCCTTTGCGATATCCTCTAATGATTTTTTATAAGCGATAAGCCTTTCAGGACCGTATGTTTCTTTAGTCAATGCTAATTGGCGTTCAAGGGCTTTGTTCACCGCCTCGGTAGCCTTTAGCTGCAAATCAGTAATATATTTTTGCTGTTCGGCTTTTGCCTTTGCATTGCTAAACAAGCCGCCAATAGTTGAAATTATACCCATTGCCGCGCCAACCATGCCAAGGCCTGAACTGATCTGCCCGAACATATCTTTATCCGCTGTTGCTTTCTTAAAGTCGGCCATACCTTGTTTGATATTACCTACCTGCCCGACAAGATCAGCGGCGGTGCGCAAGGCCTCGCCAAGCCCCTCGCTAAACTTATCGGCATATTGCGCCGCATCGTTTAACGATGAAGCAATGTTTTTCAAGTCGGTTGCCGATTTGGTATCAATGCGATACTTCATATCACCAAACAGCTTATCGAAAAACTCTTTAGCTTTCGGCGTTAATGCAAGCTTGCTAACCTGGCTTTGTAAGCCTGCAAGGCTTTTACGCAAGGCCTCGGTACTCATACGGTCGAGATTATCGTATAACTCTTTATAGCTATCCAATTGCTCAACACGTTTTTTATCAAACTCGGTTAATTCCGCCTCTGTCTTTTTGCGCAGGTTATCAGCCTCAACAGTATTGCCCTTTTTGCGCAGCTCCTGAATTTTAGCCACAGCGTTCTCCTGAATGCCGGTACGCTTATCCTCGAATGATTGATTATCGGCAAGCAGCTTTAAAAAACTCGCTTCGGTAGCCTTTTGCTCTTCCTTTAAAGCAGCCTCAACCATTTTAAGGCGTTCAGTTTGCACACCGCTCAACGGCGCATTGCCTTGCTGATCTGTTAACTTTGTGTACTCGTCTGTAAGCTTTTGCAGGTAGGTTTTTGAGGCGTTTAAATCCCAGCTATAACGCTCGTTCGCTTTGGTTTCGCCGAAGCTGGTTTTATAGTCCTCGTATTCCTTGTACAGCTTTTTTTGCTCGTCCAGTGATGTTTTAAGCTTAGTGGTGTCCTGCCTGTAGGCGAGGTCGGCAGTTGCTTTATCCTCTATGGGTTGCACCGCGCCTACATCAATAGTACCGATCTGCTTTTTATGGGTTTTATTGTACTCGGCTATTTTGGCGTTCTCGTCGGCAATGATCTTTCGGAACGCAGTAAACTTGTCTTTTAGGGCTTGTTTTTCCTCTTCATCCTTAGTAAAGCCTTTGCGGGAATATTCGGCGTCAAGCGCGTACAATTGTTTGTAAACACTCTCCCGACCATCGGTAATGTTTTTCAGGGCATCCTCTGCGCTTTTGCCGTCATCAATAGTATAGGCATCCTTAATGATTTTTTTAACCTGTTCAATCTTATCACTCAGTAATTCCCTCTGTTTGTCGTTCGGCGCTAAAGCATCAAGCTTGGCTTGTAGCGACTTTTCAAGCGTTTCTAAATCTGATTTTTGGGATGCGTTTTTAACTATTGCATCGAAGTTTTTTAGCGGGTCTTGGATTAGCTTGTTATTACCCTCTATTATACTGGCAATCTTTGCGCCACCGCCTACAAGTTTTTCAATATTGTCTTGTTGTATTTTTGTAGAATTTATAATCTCATCCTGTGATTTAGCCGCCTCAACAGCGCGATTATGGATAAGGTCAACGCCACTGGCCATACCTGACTTTAACACCACATCAGCGCCAACTTTATTACGTTGCATAACAGCCTGATGCGACAATACATAAGCTTTAGCCTCTTCCCGTGTCATGCCCGGGTTTTTATTCATCGTAAAAGCCAAATCGCTTTTAATAGCCCTTTCTGTTTCGGCGTTTTCTGCGCTCGTAATCTTCTGCTTTTGAATTTCCGCGTTAAGCTTTGTTTTTTCCAGGTCACTAATTTTGTCAAAGCCTGCTTTAGCTCTTGCCTGGCTAATAATCGATTTTGTTACCGCATCATAACTGCTTGCCAGTTTACCGTTGATAATTTCTAAGGTTGAGGCGTTCGCAAATTCATTTGGAAACTCTTTTTTTAGCTCCTGCGCAGCTTTTACGCGCTCATCCATCGCCTGAGTAACGTCTCGCGTAACGCTATATAAAACCTTAAGTTTGGATATTTGAGGGGCTGCCGCTTCGTTAGCTTTAGTCATCACTTCGTTAAAGTTTTTCAGTGCTAACAGTGCGTTGTTTATAGCATCCTTACCCTTAAAAAACGAGGTAAATAGATTACCAAGTTCCTTGCCGTAAACAGTCATTAAGGTTATACCCACTGACATTGCAGTTCCCCAGGAGAACAACCCGCTAAGTACTTGCTTCCATACCGGCACAGCCGTTTGGCCTGATGCGGTGAGCGCGGCGTTTGCTGCCCTCAACCTGCCAATTTCATCTGTTAGTATTGGAATGTTATTAGCTATGGCCATAAAGCCCGTTTGGGCTGAATAGGTGAACGCTGGCAACTCGCGGCCAATTTGGTTAATGGAGTTTTGCAGACCGTTAAAGCTTCGCGTAGCTACCTGCCCCTGCGAACGCGCCTCAGCACCTACGGCCTGTATGCGTTGCCGGGTGGTACGGGTTGCCGCGTCTACCTCGGCCTCGTTTATATTAAATGCTACGTCTAAATCTAAATCGCTCATGGTTTATTTTAACAGTCCAAATTTTGCGGCCAGTTGGCTGCCGCTTACTTTTTTAGGTTGTTTCTTTACTCTTTTCATTGCGGGTGCATCGGCAAGCATTAGCCTGATGTTTACCCAGCTTGTACCCCATAGTATGTAATGGTATGTCCATCCGGTTCGCTCGGCTATTGAGAATATCACCCCCCATACGCTATCAAGCCCGCAGGCCTTTAACTCGTATGGTCGCTTGTCTGGCTCGTCTTGGCTGTCGTCATATTCAACCTCGCACCCAATCCGATAATATTCGTAAAATCCTCAACGCCGCCTTGTACTATCAGCACCTCAAACAACCTGCAAGCTGTTTTATAGGGCAGTACATCTGCCAGCATCCACGCCAATGGCCTTGTTAGCGGCCAGCGTAGCCAACGGCTGTTTAACAGGGCGCAGGCAACCGCGCGGTAAACTGTTTTGTGATATTTAACCTGGTGATTTAAAAGGCTGCCAAAATTCATATCTGCCATTTCGGTATCGCTCAACATCATCTTTAAAAAACAGATGGTTAGTTGTAGGTAAGTGCCGCCTGTAGGATTACCAATGGTGGTATTGATGCGCTTTTTGCCAAAGAGCCTTAAAAACAAGGGCGCACGGAAACTAACCGAAACGCCCTTGTCTAATAAAGTATTGGCAGCGCGTTGTTCAATCTGCCTGTCCATTGGTTACGCTTTATTACCGTAAGCAATAGCACCAACAGCCTCTTTGGTTGGCTCTAACACCATGCCCTTTACGCGTATAACGTTAGGCTCTGTTTTAGAGAACGCGCCAACCAGTTTGCCTGATACCTGCACACGTGCAAGTTCCCAGGTACCGCCTTGGCCGTCCACGATCTCGTGGCTCTTTTCAATGATGGGCTGGGTGCCTTTTGGCATATGCCACATTTGGTTTGGCGCGGTGCCAACCAAGGTGCCGCCGCAGAAATCCTGTATCACTTCAACATCAAACGTTATGATATCGTAGGCAATATCAATATTGCCCCCCTCGATAGCTACAATTACAGATTTGCCTTTGATGTTTTTAATCGGGGTCACCGTATCATCGGCCATGTTTACTTTCACAGTATTTTCGTGAATTTCGCCCGGCTCGGTTAAGGTGGTACCCATACCGCCATCAACGGCAACCGCACCAGTTTTAAGGGTTCTAATGTCTATACTAAATTCTGACATAATGATAATTTTAAAGGGTTTTAAAGTTGTTTTAAATACGGCTTGCGCTCAGCGCGCAAGCCGCTCGTTTATTGGTTTAGGATGGTTATTTTGCTTTCGCTTCGGCTATTTTGGCCTTAATCTTATCCACTGATAAGCCTATAGGCTGCTTGCCTGTTAACTCGGTGAACTCTTTAGCCAGGGCAGCACGTTCGGCCTTTGCGGGGTCGGGTTGATCGTTACCGGCGTTTTTAAGTTTCTCGGCCTCGTAATCGGCTATTTGCTTCTCTATCTCCTGCGCGGTTAACCCGGCTGCCGGTTTGGTATCAAAAAGTTCAATAAACTTTTTGATTACGGCGGCCAACTTATCCTTATCGCCGGTGTCTACCTTGCTACCGCTGTCGCCATCGGTATCGCTATCGGTATCCGCTGTACTACCCGCAGACGTTCCACAAATTGCCTCGCGGGTGTATTCGTCCACGGCTTTGTTTGCCAGCGTTTGTTTCCAGTTTTCAGCGTAGTGGCCTGCCCTGAATACATTTCCATCCGAAGTAACGTATGCTTTGTTTACATCGGCGTTTTTCTCAAATAGTGCTTTGAGCTGCTCTAAAAGTTCTTTTTTCATATTAAAAGGATTTTATTGTAAAGGTTAAGCCCAGGCCAACGCCGGGCATGAAACGGTTAAGTGCCGGGATATAATCGTAACCAGCGTGCAGGCCTAATGACAGGCGGCTTGGCTGCGGGCTTTCAATCCTGAGCGTTTGCAGGCCATCAATAGTTATGCGCTTATCCGGGCTTAAAATATCAGTGTAGTTAACCTGCGATTTAAACAGCTTTTTAGGGCTGTAATAGTCATGCCTGATTAATTTGATATTATACTTCAAGTCGAACTTGCCGCCGAGGCTATCGGGCGTAAAGCCAACGTTTGCGAATGCGTCCGAATACTCGTAATGCACCCTGTTTAAGCTGTCAATCTTTTTAACAGCCCGTAACTCGTTTGCCTGCAACGTGGCGTTTATGTATGATGCCTGTTGCAGCTTTTTGGATTTGTCCAGGTTGTCGAGGCGCAGGCTGTCAAGCACCGACTGGCTCACCGGCAGCTTTGATATATCGCCGTTGCCTATGATATCCTTTTTACGCTCAAAAGTGGTTTTAGCGTAGCCTTTGTTATCAACCGATGTGGCAATTTTAGTAGCGGCAGTTTTAGCCTCATCAATAATTGCAGAGGCGCTGCCGTTTGTTTGTGCGCTTCGGTGGGCTTGTAAATACAACTTAACACCCAGCACAATAATTACGACACCTGCCGCAATTAGTAATGATTTTAAACCTGTGTTACTTTTCATTTCGTTTGATGTTGTTTATTGCGGTACTGTCTACCGCTTTTTGTATTTGTTGGTTAGCCGACCGCTCAACGATGTAGGCTTTAAAAACAACGTCCTTTTCGCTACGCTCGTCCTGTACTTGCTTTTCGAGTTTTTCAATCCTTTGCAAATCTTCGGCGCGGTCGGATTTAGCGTCAAGCCTTTGCCCTGTAATCACCCCAACCAGCACAACAACCACCACATAAAGCGCATAGGCCAGTGGTGTTTGCGCTATCTCTTTTAGAGATATTTTTTGTAGGCTTTCTTCTGTATTTTCCAACGGTGTGAGGGTTTTATTTGGTAATTAAATTGGGTGGCCTATATCTCGAATGGATAGATATAACCCGCCACGTTTAAACCGTTTTCCTGAAACGGCCTTGTAATGGTGCGAAGCTTTTGCGCCACCCTGTCGCCCTCGCGGCTGCCGTTAGCGTTGGTGTTACCCTCTACGGTGGTCATGGTGTTGTTAGCTTCATCAACTGCAACCACAATACCAGCGTGGCCGGTAGTGCCGCTGCCGTGTCGCCATAATACTATTGCCCCCGGCTTTGGTGTTTCGCCAACGGTGAACACACCGGCGTTTTCGTGTCGCTTTAGCGTATCTAAAGCCCCGCCTGTATTGTTTTTTGCAATAGCCTCATGCAGAAATTTTATATCGTAATAGGCTTCGCCGTAAACCAGCTTTACAAAGAATGCACACCAGGGCGCACCCTGATAGAAACCTACCTGTATAAGTTTTTTACCAAAATCCTTATTCACAAAGCCCTGGTTGCCTTTTAATTCGAGTTGACCGATATAGCCCTTGGCTATGGCGATTATGCGTGCTGCTCTACTCATGGTTTTTAAGTGAGCGGGCAGCCGAACGGCTACCCGCTTTTAAGTGATAGGATTAAACGGTTTTGGCTTGTTTAACAATAAGCAAACCCTCCATAAGCTCGCGTCTTGCACGCGCACCGGCACGTACCAGGAACGAGAATATATCGCTGTAGTAGGTCGGGTCTTTCTCAGCCTCGAATATTTCAATATCCCCCAGTGCAAACTCAACGTTGCGGCCATTATAGAATAATATACCCTCATCGTCGGTAGCGGCACCGGCTGCGGCATTTGGTTTAAATGCACCGGCATTATTGAACACGTACACAGACGAGCGGGTCATAATCTTAAAGCCCTGCACTTTGTACATTACGCCATTCCTGCGCTCATCTTCCGTAACAGCAGCCATATAAGTGGCAGTGATGGTACTTTCGGCAGGGAACATCAAAGCTTCTGCCTCGCCTGAAATAAGGGCATACATCGCACCCTCTACCCACGATTTTTGACGAATAAAGAACGAACGGGCGCGTTGAAAATCTTTCAACCTGTAACCTTTTCTTAAGCCTGTAGCATCCGGCGCGGTGGCGGCGATTGCATCGCCATCAGTAAGTAAAATACTGGTTGCGGGAATAGTGGTAGTAGTACCAACGCCCGGGTTTACGACAGTTAACAATACATCTTCGGCAACATCAGCCGCAAGGTTGTCGCGCTCGTCCTGCATCACATCGTTACGCTTGTCATAAGACAGTTCTGCCTGATCTGCATTCGATACGCGCATCGGGTCTGATGTATATTCGGCAATCTCATAAGAGGTTGGCAAATCTGCACGGGTTTTAACTGTAGCGGGCAACACAGTCCTATTTTTAACTACATCGCCACCTTTGCCAGCTTGCGGTATGGTAACCGTACGGCCTTTAATATTTGCTTTATCAGCCTGCCTAAACGTTTTTAGAAACTGGTTATCCGCATAGAGGTTCTTTTCTATGTCGGTTGCCCAAAGTGTTTTTTGCAATGGCATAAACAATGCCATTTTGGGCATTTTAGCCACGCTTAGAACCGTGCCGGTTACGCCTGCACAAGGCAAAGCCAATACCGGATTAATGCCGAAGCATGCGAATAATAGAGCCAGCACCAACACATTGTACAGGTAGTCGAGCGGCTTAAGTTTTAAATTTTTCATACTGATTTTTAAGTGTGTTATTTGATTTTGTTGGTTTTAAAGGTTTTAAAGGATGGTTTAAATTATTCCCACTCTTTACTGAACTCTGCTTTGTAAAGGGTTTTAAACAGGTTTAAATCATCTTTTTTCAGTTGTACCAAGTCGCCTGATTTGTCCAATTCAGCCCATGTTTTACCGGCATATTTGCCTGTCAACTGAACGCCATCGGGTTTTACTACGCTTTGGATAGATGGATTTGCCGCTTTGCCGTCCAGGTGCAGTTTCACTTTGTCGAAGCCTGCTTTATCCCTTATTTGGCTTTCGTAAAAAGGGACTTCATCCTGTGTGATCTTGCGGTCGGTTACGGCCTGGGATAACATCACCTTGGTGTTGTCTTTTAAGCCCGCATTTTCATGCTCTGTAACCTTGTTGGTCAGTTCTAACTTTTCGCGTTCAAGGGTTTCAATCTGCGTTTTTTGGCGCTGTGCTAATTGCACCACCTCCATAACTTTGGTTTCAAACTGATCCGCTGTTTTGACTTCTGTCAAGCCCAACAGCACTGCCGCTTTCTCGGCGGTTAATTCGATTTTATTCATTTCGTTTTCTATTTGTGGGTTTTTTAATGCGGGGATTGCAGCGTTATCGCCGTTTTGGGATAATTGTATTTTATCGCCGTTTTCGTCGTAAAGAGCAACCTGTACGGCATCATCGTTGCCGCCGAGGTCGCAAAGGCTAATCTCTTCCAGGAGGGATTTAGTAAGTGTTGCTTTGGTTTGACCGGGCAAAAGGTATTTAGGCTCTTCGCTCCATTCAACCGGGCGAAGCCCGGCAGATGCCATACGATACGTACCGTTCTCGTACTTTTCGTAAATAGCCATTGCGAACGTGTCGCTTTCGTCGAAACAAGGCAAGCCGGTTATAACTCTTCCAAATGTCTTGTCGTCTTCAACTTTTAACTCAATAACATTACCCAATGCCAGTATCTGATCTTTAGTGCTGCCAAATGGCCTTATATGCATCCAAAGCATTAATGGGTTTAGGTCGTATTGGCTTAAGTCTATACCATCGGTAAGCACACGGAAGCGATAATTATTAATTCGCTCACTGGTAATTCTGATACGTTTAGATGCTCTTTTTAATGCCATTTCAATCTCTATTGTGGCACAAACGTATGCTGGTATTTACGGCTAAAAAAATCGACTAATCAGTAGGCTACGGGCTTGGTTTTCAGAGGGTACAATAAGTGTATGCTTTGAATTACCGCATTTTTACCCCCCTTTATAAGTATGCACTTTTGGCTTGTTATGGATAAAAAACAACCCCAAAAACGGCTTACAAATGAAGAGATAGAAGAGGCAAAGGGACACGCCAAAATGTTGTACCTGCACGAAAACGTTACCAGCCAAAAGGAATTGTCGAGGCGTGTTCATGTGTCCGAAAACACCATATCCAAATGGGTAAATGATGGTAATTGGGCTAAACTCAAAAAGAACTTCCTGTTAACCCGTGAAGAGCGCATGAGCGACATGCTGGATGAGTTAACAGAGATACAGGCGGCCATTAAAGAGAAAGTGAAAGGGGCAAAGTTTGCAGATCACAAACTTGCCCTGGTAAGGCGTATGCTCGTTAATGACATTAAGGCATTAGAGGTAAAAGCCTCCATACCCGAAACCGTGGCGGCAATAATGGAACTGGTAAAATTTGCCCGGCCTGAAAATGTGGAAGAGGCTAAGATCATTATGAAGTGGGGAGACATTTATATTAAAACCCTGATGAAATGATAAGCAATTCCATAACAGCAGCCGACAAAAGGGCAATATTTGACTGGGATGCTTTTTTTGCCAACATGAGCAATCAAAGCCCTGTGCCGGTCGGCGAAACGGAGTTGCAAAAACGCGCCCGTATAGACCGGTTAGAGAACTGCTTTGAAGAGTGGAAAATTTGGCATTTCAGAAAATATTGCACCGCCGAGCCTGCCGCGTTTCATAAAGCCAGTTCGCGCCGGGTGCTGAATAATCCCGAATGGTTTGAGGCGAGGCCTTGGAGTAGGGAACTATCGAAAACAGGCCTTACCATGATGGAAGTTCTTTTTCTGTCAATGACCGGCAAAAAGAAAAACTGGCTTTACATCAGTTCCACATGGGATGCGGCGGTAATGCTGATCAAACCTATCAAAATCAACCTTGAACGTAACGAAAGGCTGATATATGACTATGGTGTACAGCAAGGTTACGGAACGTGGACAGAGGATAGGTTTGTTACCAAAAAAGGTGTGGCCTTTACCGCGTTGGGCTGGCACAGTAAAGCGCGTGGTTTAAAAGCCGAAGAGATACGCCCCGATGGAATTGTATTTGATGATTTTGACACCGACGAGGAATGCCGCAACCCCGATATTGTAAAACAAAAATGGGATTGGGTTGAACGCGCCGCCATTGGTACGCGATCTATCAGCAACCCGCTGCTTGTGATATGGAACGGCAATATCATAGCCGAGGACTGCTGTACGCTCCGAGCTATGGCCGTTTGTGATTATTACCAAATTGTCAATATCCGCGACAAGAACGGCAAAAGCAGCTGGCCGCAAAAAAACAGCGAAGAGGCCATAAACATAGCATTACGTTTTTTAAGCTATAACGCCATACAAGGCGAATACTATAATAACCCTGTAACAGAGGGACGGGTATTCAAAAAGCTGAAATACGGCAAAATGATGCCGCTGCATAGGTATCAATTCCTTATTGCCTATACCGACCCCTCGTATAAAAGTCGGGGCGACTTTAAAGCTACATGCCTAATAGGCAAGTGGAAAAACCCCGCCACAGGTTGTTTTGAATATCATGTTATCCAAATGTATTGCGCCCAATGCACCACCGCGCAAATGCTGGATTGGAACTATGAGATATTAAGGTATGTAAACGGGCGGGTGCCGGTATTCTTTTACATAGAGTGGCCTTGGATAGACGAAATACTAAAAATGGAGATAGCAGCGGCTAACCAGCGGCACGGCCTTTCTGTACACCCCAAACCCGACGACCGGAAGAAGCTTGAAAAAAAGGCACGTATTGAGCAAAACTTAGAACCATTGGTGCGCAACGAGGAATTGATTTTTAATGAGAAGATCAAAGACACCGAACACATGAAAAATACCGAGGCTCAATTTTTAGCATTAAGCGCAACCAGCCGCGCCCACGATGACGGCCCGGATAGCGTGGAGGGCGGCGTGTACAAAGTGAACGAGCGCGTAACCAACGACATAAGCAACATTGAAACCATTAACACCAGCCAACGAGGCTCTAAACGCATATAAACTATGGCATTTATTACTATTGAAGATTTTAAAACCCATTTAAAGGAATACGTTATTGAGGCGATAAGCGACAATGACGAAGAGATTTTAAAAACGGCTATTACCAGCGCAGAACAAACGGCAGCGAGCTACATTAGCCGGTTTGATGTGGCGGCCATTTATGCCACCGAGGGCGCAGACCGCGACAAGTACGCCGACCTGATGACCTATATAAAAGATATTGCCAAATGGCGATTTATCAACCTGGTTAATGTGGCGACTGATTTAGATATGGCTGAAAGCAATTACAAGAACGCCATTGCCGAACTGGGCAAAATACAGGCTATGCGAGTAGAGCCGCAAGGCTGGCCACTGCCCGAAACGGAAGCCAACGCAACACCATTCACCGTAGCAAGCAACCCTAAACGCAGAACACAATTTTAAACATGAGTTATTCTAATAACAGCATAGGCTTTGGTGTCGGAGACAGGAAAGCCACAAAAACCGCAGACGGGCAGCAAAACCCCGTTATAATGCAACAGATTACCGTTAGCCCGATGAACCGCCGTAGCAGCGATTTAACGGACTGGCGCAACGCCAACAAGGCCGCCGAGAGCATTGTGCCGCGCCGCACCTATTTGTATGACTTGTACCATGATTATGGCACTACAGACGCGCAAATTATTGCCACTTGGCCAAAGAGGGTTGAGCCTATACAAATTGCCCCGTGGGAGTTTACCGATAAGGACGGACAGGTTGTTGAAGAGATACAGCAGCTTATTGATTGTATCGGCTTTGATGAACTGTTGGCCACCATTATGGAAAGCAAGCGGGACGGTTATAAAATGTGTGAGCCTACTTTTTTTATCAACGATAACGGACAGCATGAGTTTTCACTTTACAAAGTGCCTAATAAACACATGCGCCCTGAAATGGGCGTAATTGCCTATGAACAGCTTGGCGATGCAGGTATAAACATTCGTGAGGGCGTTTATGCCAAAACGGTTATGGAGTTCGGCAAAACGGATGATTTAGGCTTAATGCTATCTGCCTGTATGTACGCCATTTTAAAGCGTGGCAACTTAGCTGATTGGGCTGAATTTATTGAAATATTCGGGAGGGGCATTGTTGATGCTACCTGGGATGGGTTCGACCCTAAGCAAAGGCAGGAACTTGCAAGGGCTATTCAGGAAATGGGCGGCGGCGGCGTTATTATTCGCCCGGTTGGCACTACCATTGACATTAAGAATAACACAGGCAACGCCAATGGTGATCTGCAAGACAAGTTTGCCTCAAAAATGGATGCCTACATCAGTAAGGTGTTTTTGGGCGTTACCGAAACCACCGACAGCAGCAAAACCAGCGGATACGCGCAAAGCCAAACGCACCAGGAACAACAGGACGGCAAAGGCGAAACGGATTTGAACTTTGTACGCCGAAACCTGAACAGCCGCTTTATTAAGGTACTTAAAGCGGCGGGCCTTGATACGAAGGGCGGCACGTTCGTAATCAAGAAAAAAAAGCAGCTTGATAAAGACACGTTCGAGATACACAAGTCTATTGCTTTAGAGTTGGGTGTGCCCATTGATGATGATTATTGGTATGAGGAATATGGCCTGCGGAAGCCTGACAACTACGACGAGCTGAAAAAAGCGGCAAACGATGCTAAAAACGCAGATTTAGCCAAAAAAGAGGTTGACGAAAATGCAGATACCCCCCCGGCTTCAAAGGGCAAAAAAGACAAAAAGCCCGTAGTTGAGGGCGATGGAAAAAGCAAAAAGCTATCATGGTCAAAGCGTTTATTACGCCTTTTTCGCTCGGCCTCGGTATCGGCACAACAGCCGGTAGCCGGGGCGATTCATCAATGTGGCGAACACCACACAATTAAGCTTGCCAGCTTTGTAGCTGATAAGGTATTCGAGGCTTTAAAGGACGGCCTGATTAAACGGGCGTATGATGCCCAGGGCGAATTTGTGTTTGCTGCGGAACTGTTTAACTATACAGCCAAAACACTAAACACCGGCTTTATTGACGGTTGGCGAAAAAAGCCGGTTAAGCTGTTGGATTTAGGGTTTGAGTATGGTTTTGACGACCCCGCCACGCTAACCGCATACGAAATGAACCTGTTTAGGTTTGCGGGTGTAAAAACGCTTTACGAGGCGCAGCAACTTAATGAGTTATTCCGCAAGGCCAAAAGCTTTAAGGAGTTTTACGATACTGCCAGCAGCATGCTAACGGTGCATAATCGCGCCTGGTTAGAAACCGAGTATAACACCGCTTTGGCCAGCGGCGAAAGCGCATCAACCTATACACGGCTTTTAAAGCAAGTAGAGATATTCCCGTACTGGCAGTACAAAACGGTAATGGATGACAAGGTAAGACACAGCCACATGCTTTTGCATGATATTGTGTTACCCTACAATCACCCATACTGGAAACTGATTATGCCGCCTAATGACTGGAATTGCCGTTGCTTCATTGTGCCGCGTACAAAGGCAGAGGTAACAGCCGAGCAGATCAAAGAAAGTGAAGCAAGGGTTAAGGCATATTTAAACAGCGAAGAGTTTAAAAAGGCTAAAAAAGGAGGTTGGGGTATAAACCGAGCCAACAAGGGGCAGGTGTTTACAGAGAACCAGCACTACGCTACAGACCTTTTAGACGCTGATAAACAACTTAACGGCCTTGGCTATGCTGATTATAAGCTTGACGCAATAAAGGCCATTATAGGGCAGCAACAGGGCGCTAATTTGAATATGAAGTATAATGACAGCCAACAGGCCGAAGCATTGACGGCCTTTTTTGAGGGTTTGGGCAAACCTGTGAATAAGCGGTATTCTTTAAGCGATATATCAGGCAGGGAGGTTGGCATTACCAGGGCAACAGTTGACGAGCAAGCCGACAACCAAATTTATTTAGAAGTGCTGCCAAACGTGCTAAAGGCACCGGATGAAATTTGGCTAAACAGCACCGGCACCGATGACCTGAGCTATTATACCTATGTCAAATATTACAAGGGCAAGGTGCTGGCTGTAGTGGCCCGACTTGCTAACTTGAAATTGGAGGTTGAAACATGGCATCTGATTGATAACGAAACCTTGCGAAACGGATTGCTTATTAAAAACTGATGGAAGATTTTGACAGCAAGCTAAACACTTTCTTTGGCAAGTTCACCAATGCGGTAAAGCAGTATATACCCAATATGATTGCTGAAACAGCGGTTGAGCATTATAAAAACGCGCTCATATCAAAAAGCTGGAACGGCAAGGCCTACGCACCATACAAGAACAAAAAGCGCGAGCCCAAAAAAGGCAGCCTGATGATGCGCAGCATGCAGCTATTTAATAGCATTAAACCCAAAAGCGTAACGCCGGGCAAGGTTGTGATAAGCGCCGGTAACAGCCGCGTGCCTTATGCAAGGGCGCACAATGAGGGTTTGACTATTAACCACCCTGCACGGACTGAAAACATTATCCGCAACCGCCATACCAGGGGAAAGTTAGGCAAGATGTTTGGCGGGATGGGCGCATTTCGCAAAGGCACTACATCAGGGCAAGGCTTAAGCTTTAAGGCCTATAGCGTTAAAATGCCACAACGGCAATTTATGGGTAAAAACCCATTATTGTTAGGCGAGATAAAAACACGATTTAAAACCACTTTTAAAGATCATTTAAAATGAAACAGATCTATTTAATAACCGAGGCCAAACTGCTTACGTTGGGATGGCTAAAAATGATTGACCGCGACCGTAAGCAGATTGACCAATACGACAACAGGCCGGAACTTGCGTTCCCCTGTGCGCTGGTTACTATTAACATGCCAAGGCGCAAAAACCTAAGTAAAATAACGCAGATGCGCGATGTTAAAATCTCGATACGGTTTGCGTTTGAGCGGCTGGCAGATGGCAGCAGCATTAACCCCAACAGGGCGGCGGCATTGGCTTACTATGATAAGGTTGAACAGGTTGACGAGTTACTACAGGGCTTTTTAGATAACCACTTTACAAGCGCATGGGAATGTACCGGCACGATTGACGAGCATAGAGGGGATTTTGATATAGTGCGGTTTGATTATAGCACAACAACAGTGAAATAACAAGAAAGGCCGCTAATTAGCGGCCTTTCTTATTACACGGTTAATAGTGCCTGATTTATAATTTCTATTTCATTATCAATAAAGGCAATCCTTTTTTCAATTGGCACATTTGGCAAATCAACTAATTGCGCCACATTTACGTAGGTTTTACCACCTTTCCAAACTGTGTAAAAAAACTTAAATGAGTGGTAATCTGATAATACCCTAACCTTATCAAAATGCAATTCAAATCGCCGGGTCATTTCTATTGACAAAGCTAATGTATCCGTCCACCTACCGCTTTGGTAATTTTCCTGCATGCCTCAAATATATTAATCCCAATTTAAATGCGGGTAGCGTTTGCGTAGTTGGGCGCGGGTTGGTGCATTTTGGTTGATATCCTTAAGCAATGAATCGTTTGCGGTAAGGCGTTTAAAAATGGTGGTAGCGCCAATGTAAAATTCCTTTTCCATAATGTTGGGGATATCATCTAAACGCTGGCGTATGATGTGATAATAAAAGTAAAAACGGTAACACATGGCCATATCCCTATCCTCCAAAAACGAGCCGTTAACTTTTCTAAGTTTCGGTTCGGGTTCGGTAAAGATTGCGGTAAGGGTTTGGGTGCCTCTGATGTTCATTTATTATACTACAAATATCCATTAGCGGCAGCGCATTTGCTAAAAAAGTTATTAAACATTTAAAGCGGTTTTAAAGGGCTTAAAAAGGATTGTATATTTGTTGCATGAGCGAAGTATTAAACACCGTAAACCATACGACACTTGAGGCATTGGGCTTTAAATACCAGGGCGAACAAACAACATTCCGTTACGATTTAAAATACAAAATGCTTTCAAACAAGCAGGATGAACCAACGTTAACAACAATTACAGAAGATGTTTTTGAGTATGAAGATTTGAAAGTACTTATCAGCGAACATGGTACATTCCTACAAAGCACAAAGCATGTGCGCACTAATATTAGCCTTGGGGTATTGAAAGCTATTATAGCAGAAAAAAAGGCTGCTTAAAACGGCTTTAAATCAATCCTGTATAGCGGTAAGCTTGCCGTTTGTGAAATAATAGTATTTTGTGCCAAACTCGCCATAGCGATATACAAACTGCTCGCTTGTACCATAGGCCGTTTGCGTGGTGTTCTTATCGTCGGGGCTGTCCATACACATATAAAATTGCCGGGTAGTCATTCCAACAACAGGCACGCCGAAAAATATACCACTGCCTATCTTTTTACCGTAGGCTTTAATCAAACCCTTATAATAAGCTTCATGCATTTGCTTAAATTTTGGCTCATAGCTTTCAATGGCTGCACGATATTCGGGTGTCCTAACAAACTGTCCATCTTTTATAAAAACGGTGTCTACGGGCTGCGCAGACAGTCCGCTCCGTTCGGCTTTCCAGCCCTTTCCGTTCCATGTCAATAATTTGAATTTCTGCAAGTCGGTTGATATCACCTTTTTATTTAAAAAGCCGCTATCCGTATAGATCGTTATTTGCTGTTTTAGCCGGTCAATACGTGGATTTTCAACAACCTTATTTTGCGCTAAAGCTGGCAGGGAGAATGCGGTGAAAAGGAATAGTAATATTTTTTTCATAGTGGCATTAAACAAATAAAGCCGCAATATAGCGGCTTTAAGTGATTAGTTAAAATAGCGCATGGCTTGCTGCCCTGCCCATTCGCCGAGTTCTACAGGCACGGCGTTGCCTATCAACTTATAGGAACTTAATTTATCAGGGAAATAATAATCATCGGGGAAGCCTTGCAGCCGCGCATACTCTCTGATGGTAAACGGCCTCGCGCCATATTCGGAATTTTTATCTTTAACCATGCGTGTACCCTGATCTTTACTGTAATGTGCTACGCAGGTAGGCGCATACGCACCTGGGCTATTGGGGTCAACTATTATCGGCATATCTCTATACTTGCCGGTAATACGCGCAATTACATGCGGCTTCATTGTATAAATTGGGTTCTTTTCAATTATATCCTTAATCCTTAGTTTACGGCGTTTAGCCACGGGCGCAGTAATAGAAAATGGCTTTTTTGTCCCGATTATAATTAACCTGTCTCTATTTTGCGGCAACCAGTTTAAAGCATTTACAGGGCATATAACGTTAACATAATATCCGGGTAACTGCGTCATAGCTTCCATAACAACAGGAAATTTTTTCATGCCGGGCACATTCTCTATTACATACATTTCGGGCTGTCCAATAGCTACATGCCTAAAAAAATGCAAAAATAAATCATCACCGGTACGTGTACCGTGAATATCTGCAATTGACGAGTATTTTGTGCAGGGGTAAGTACCTATCATTATGTCACACTCGGCCTTGTCTACCAATTTATCTTTAATATCCTGATGGGCTATTTTATGCTGAATATAGGCCGGGTTTAGCTTTAAACATTTGATAGCGTCGATATCTAAATCAAGCGATTGCTGCACACTCACCCCCGCACGCATAAAACCAAGTTCCATGCCTGCCGCGCCCGAAAAATAGCCATCGGCGATAGGTATATATTTTTTTGCCATAGGTTAATTTATATCAAATGAACCCGTGATGCCACGTTGATGTATGATCGTGTTGCAGGAGTTTGGTTTATCGTCAAGGTCTGTTATGATGATGCAATCGGGGCGGTTTTTAAGATGCTGCTTTAACTCTTTTAAAGGGTCGGGTGCATCGCCCCGGCTTTCAGGGTCGGACAGTATGGCCTCGTGGCATTCGGTGCAATACGTATGCCCCTGGTCGTTCTCATAGGCCACCTCTTCAAAGTTTAACGGGGTTGAGCATCCATCGCAGGTAGTGTCTTTTTCCGTTTCATAAAGGCTATAACCAGTTTCCCAACTTGGGCCTGTTCTAAAAATCCAAAAGTCTATTGTGTTATGTTTATAACCCTCTTCGGTAATAATTTTGTTTGTTTCCGGACAAATGGCCACCCATTCATTAGAGCTAAAATATATATGCGTTACCTTTTGGCCTTTTTTCATGGCCTCAATGGCCTGTTGCTTTGTCAATGTATTTTTCATGGTTAATTTTTATTATTGATATACTTATCTAATTTTTTAATAATCTGTCTGAAATTGAAGCCTAATTCCTTATCCGTATGCAGCAAGCCCTCACAGGCTTTGCGGTGGTGTATTACGGTGGTGCGGTCTATACACAGCAACATAGCTATTTGTCCGTCTGTAATACCGGCCACGTATTCATGTATCAGGTAAATGATAAGCTTACGAGCATCAGGTAACGGGTGTTTGCGGCTTTCGCCTTTTATGGCCGCCATGCTTAACATGTACTGTGCGCAAACCTGCCGGGTTATTTCAATCTTAAGGGCTTCGCTCTTTAAATGCAGGTTACTTTGTTCTGCCGGGTGCATTTCAGGAACAACCGGCTTTGTTATTTTAACCTCTACCGGCTGGCCTAATAAATACGATAGCCGGGTAGATGCATCCGTTAGCACCGCCATCACCGCATTTATATCTTCAATTTCTGACATGATTAAACGTTTTTAATGTGTGTGAAATAAGCCCTTTCAAACTGTGTTACCAGTTCGGGTAGTTCGTTTTCGGTGTATTTGTCAAGGTTGCGTTTCACATGGCCGTACTTGTTGCACCATGCGTTAATGCGCTCCATATCAATTTTGCCATCGGGGATTTTCCAGCCCAGCTCATGCGCCATGCTTAATACTTTACGGCGCATTTTATTAGCAGGCGATTGCGGCGCACTTTCGCCGCTTGTAAGGCTTTGAATTACTTTGATAGCCTCATGCTTGTACAAAGCCCTGATGCTCGTTGTACGGCCATCTGTGTGCGTGTAAATCAATTCCTCTTTAGTGTCGGGGTCTAACCGCAGGCGACTAATCAAATAGCCTATGGTTGAGTTTTGCGCCGGTGTGCTTTTTTCTAATTGCATAGTCTACTTTAATTTATCCCAATCATTTAAATAATACTCGTCGCTCAAATAGGTTGATGGGTCGGCCTTGGCTCGGTAGCCGGTTCGGGTGAGGTAGCGGTCATACACCCAAATGCCGTGTACTGCTTGCATTCGTTGGCGTTCTGTCATTTTAGCCCAAATAGCTAAACAGCGTTTGCGGTTTATCTTCTTGCCGTACTTCTCCCAAAATATATCAAAGGTTATCTCGGTGGCAACCTCCTCTAACTGGCCGTTTATTTTTTCTTTAAGCTGCTGCAATTGGGCTTCGGTGAAAGGGCAATGTTGAAGCAACCACTTTTTTTGATGCTCGGCCATTTCGGCCTCGTTATGAAAAAACACCAGCAAGGAATTGATATCATAGCCAAAGGTTAAGGCTCCGTGCAGCTTTTCCGCTGTTAAAATGTATTTTTTCATGCTTCTACGGGGGTTTTAGGTGCTTTTTTAGCCTTGGTTTTGGTGGTATTTTCTGCACATACCCCCTCACTTTCAGAGGGGGGTATGTGCATTTTCTCGGGAGTTGTGGCGGCATTATCTGCACTTAAAACCCCTTGTTTAGCACTGGTTGAGGCTTTTACCTTAGCTAAGAAGTATGCAGGGTTTAACTCCCTTGCCCTTGCTTCATAAACCATAAAATCAGCCTGCCCCCCAAACCTGTTTTTAAACGGGAATGCAATAAACTTTTCTACATATATACCTATCCCTCCATCGTACCAAATACGATCACCCACGGCACTCTTTGGCCGCTTACCGTTAGCGTGGCTAATGAATATTAAAGCCTTGCGCTTGCCGTATTTCTTTTTCAGAAAGTCGTAATCATCAAAGCTGAACTTTGTATAATCTAAGCTATCAATGAAGATAAAGTCGGGGCTGTTACGCGCCTTTAAATACTCGTCCAGTTCTTCCAAATAGCTTTTGTTAGGCTTACGGCTTTCGTTCGGGTCAATGATGTAAAACCTACCGCTTACCTCGTCCATGCGGTTACGGTTACAGGCTTTTTGCAGGTCGTACCCGTGTCCCTGTTCGTAGCTTAACCAAGCGACCTTACCATACTTGGCCAAAGCTTTAGCCAGCCTGATACAGTATTCGGTTTTTCCGTTACCGCTATTGCCGGCTACTATCATTTGAAAGGCAAACGGTACATCGCCCAGGTGCGGGGCAAACTCCCCCGTTAAACCCATAAGCTTATATTTTTTCTGTTGAAATTGATGTGTGCCTAATACTTTCATTTACTACATTATTATATTGCGCGGAAAATCTTTTTTCTTGGTACTATCAGCGGCGCAATGGTTTGGCTGCACAGTATCTTTTTTACAGGCTACTAAAGCCAGTACGATGTATATAGCTATCGCTATTATTATTGCTGTTCTTTTCATTGTGATTAGTTGTTAGATGGCTGTTAGCAGCCGTTTTGTTTAAAGTATTTCTCGAACATGGTGTAGACACCATCGCGCCAAAAACCCCACCACCGTATATATCTAAATCTGATTACAAGCGTCCACGCTGGTTTATTATCTATCAGCTCAACAAAGTGGATATGTGTTGCCGGGCGATAATGAACGGTAAGCGGCCACATCCTTTTGCGGTTGAAAGTTGGGTCACCATAAGCATCAACGAGGCCGTCATAGGTGCAATCGTTGTACCCGCGCCACAGGGGTATCGTTATAAAATTCCAAGGGTGGTCATGCAGGCTACTACGATCGTCGCTACGGTAAAACCTGTGCAGGTATATAGCGAAGTCATGCGAGGAGAAAAATTCCCACCTCGTCAAGTATGCGCTGTCTTTATCGCCGCGAGCCTCGCAGCCATAAATCGTTTTCTTTTCGTAAAGTCGCATTGTTATTGGGTATGGTTAATAAAAAAATCAAATGGGATTAGCTTACATTCCAGTTGCTTTAAATCAGCTTTTGGAATTTTTTTGCGAACCATGCCTATTACTTCATTGTAAGCCTTTTCGCCTGCTATCTTAGGGTTAGGTGCTACCACCAAACCTTTAACTACAGAGGGCTTAAATTTCACTATCCGGCTGCCGGGTTCGTAAGCCTTTAGGCGAACGAAATACATATTTTCCTTTGCCATGGCTTAGATGTTTGAGAAGTTAAGGTGAACGTCTACATACTCGCCGTTATCGCTACGTACAAACAGGCTGAAATACTCTTTACTGCTTGGCCTGCGGATAGCCTTATCAATTAGTGACATGGCCTCGTGGTAGCGTTTATCGGGGATACTGTCGGCATACCTGCGCAAGCCCAGCACTCGTTTAGTATCAATTGTGCCGCCCTGGCTGCTAAAGGCTTCCATTACGATAGGTTTAAACCATTCGGGGGCAGATGTTAGGCCATCGCTTAAAAGCTCGTCTAACTTCGCCTTTGCCAGTTGTAACAGGCTTTCGTCAAATACAATCGGCTCGTTTACATTGATCTCAATTTTAATTGAGCGGTCGAAGTTGTACCGGATGATATTACCTTTGCCTTTACCGCGCGGGGCTTTACCGCCGTTTTCATCAAGGAATAACTGGTATAGCTCTTTACCTATCGCAAAGCATTCGGCTTTATGCTCTTCTAACTGTTTGCGCAATGCAATGCGCTTTTTAGCCAGGCTTGGCAGTTTACGCTCGTTGGCTCGTTCGCTTGGTTTGGTTCGGTCGTATGGTATGGTGTCGCCTGCCTCGTTTAGCCAAACCCTATCCGCTGGCTTCTGTTGAATTACTTGTAAATTTTGCATGTTGTTATTTGGTTAATTTTTTAAGGTTGTTAGTGCTTTCTGTTAATTCTTTTTGCTGGTTTAACTCGGCAAGCTTGGCTATCATGTCATGCCTTGCCACCCAATCGGCGTGCGGATGTTCCCGCAGCCAATCCTCGGTTTGTGTAATTTGTTGGGTTAATTTGTCCATGGTACATTTGGTCTATTTGGTTAATAATTGATTGCAGGGTTAATACCTCGTAGTGGTAAGCCACAAAGTCAACCGTAACGTTGTAAAAAAACACATGCAGCGCCCAGGCTTCCTGATCTGTTAAAGAAAACTGCCATGTAGATTTGCCAATAAATACAGCTTCTGTTTTAGCCCTTATTTTGTTGTAAGCTTTCGCAACGTGGCTGTAAACAAGGCGCTCGGCAATATTGTCCGGTTTGTTCTCGTTTAGCAAAACGCGCAGCAATAATTCTAATCCGTCAAGCTGGCATCTATTGGGTTTAAAGGTCATTTTAAAGTGGTTTTAAAGCGGCCTCGCAAGCCGCGTACAACGTTTTAAAGGGCTTGTGTTTCAGCATGTCCTCAAATACATTATTGCTATAATTGAGGATTGTAGGGCGTGTGTGATTAGGGAATAAATCAAGTATTCGCATTGGTGACACCTTGCCGTCAAGCAGCATTTTAACGGTTATCCATCGTGCAAATACCACCTCCTGTTTTCGGGTTTGGTTTTGCATTTGCTCAACCGTTACCCCACACACTTGCGCTATATGTTGCATAATTTCGGCAGGCATCATGCGGTTACCTCCTGTTCGTGAGTAGCCGGATATATCACAGCCTCATACATGGTGCGCTCCATGATAACCCTATGCGGCTTATACCTAAAGCCTTTCATGTTGTGGGCGTTATGGTAATGGGTTATCTTTTCGGCTACGCTCATGCGCTTTGTGTTAGCGAGAAACACCATGTCGCGCGCATGCCAATGATTGCGATACCACTTCCAAAACAGCGGGTGTTTTGCGTAATGGCCTATAACCTCTTCATCATCGCCGCAGTAACCGCGCAACCATTCAAGCCCTTTGCTTTCCTGGTACTGGCCGTATTGCAGATCATCCCAGCCTAATGAGCGCATAACCAGTTCGCGGGTTACGCCTTGTATTGTTTTAATTGCTGTGCTTTTCATTGTTCCGGTGTATTGGTAAGTTTTTAATTTCGTCCATAAATAGTGCGGCATCGTATTTAAACTGTGCCTGTTGTTGCCTGCGGTTGCGATACCAATCGCACATTTGCCACCGTTTACCAAGGGCTTTTTTAAGTTTTCGAGGCAGCCTAAAAACCCTATCGGTGTACATGGTTATAGTTTTCATTATGCAGCCTCCTTTTTTGCTTTGTATGCCTTTACAAGGCGTTTTACACGGCGTATGTCACCCTCACTATCGTTAGCAATCCTATTAACTGTGGCCTCGTCACTTACTCCGTTCAGCCGGATTATTCCTTTAATCTCATCGTTGGTATTGTCAGGCAATTCTATAAAGCGCCTGCCGCCACGGCTGTACAACTCTCTGTAGCCTTTCTTATTCATTTCAACGCCTTTGATTATGCGCTTTTTAAGGTACTCGGTAGCCTGTATTACGATAGAACACTTGCCCTCTGTCTCGTTGTAGATAGTTATAAAGAAGTAAAGTATAAGGTCGCTAAGCTTGTCGCCCTCGTCGATTATAAACACGGGGGGATGCTCAAATCGCAGTATTGCCTCCACAAGCAAATCCATCATTTCGTAAATGGTATAGCCACCGTGGTTTTTATCCATTGCTGCCAGCATTTCAGCTAAAAATGTTTTGCGGTTCAGGTAGTCTTTAGCCTTAAGGATAAAGACGTTCTCATTTTTTGCGAAATGCTTCGCGGGTTCAGATTTACCGCTTCCCTCTTTTGCAACCACAAAGAAAAATTCGGCGAATTTCATCGCATCTGAGTAAATGGCTGGCATCATTCGCATACGCCTAACGCTATGGTCTATAACCCAATCCTCTTTAAACCCTGCAAGTTGGTTTTGAATAGAAAGCCACATGCCATCAGCAATATTATCCCACTTGTCATTGATAATGTTGCTAATTGTAGCGTTTGAAACGCCGACAAAACGGCGTGATGCGGCCATTTGTCCGCCGACTTGTTGAACAAATTGTGACAAGTCGTTTTTAATTTGTTGTTTTGCTTCTGTATTCATTTTATCGCTTTTAAAGTGTTTATAATGGCCACCTTTCCAGAGGTGGTTTTTTTGTTTAGTATAAATCGTAATGGTCTATATCCTCGGCCTCGTCGGTAGTGTTGATAAGGCTTCCCGTTTGCGGTGCTATTTCAATCGATGCAACTTTTGGCTGATACATACTTTCGAGGTAACCCATTTCGGCACCCTGTTTTACATCTTTCAGTAATACCCCTGCCTGTATCAGTGCTTGCGGGTCTATGTTAGTACCCTCTAAGGCCAATAGCCTTGTATTCAGCGTTTCGGTTAGCAGGTTTGCTACTTGCTTTTTGGCATCAAATAAGCCCTGTATGCGCTTACCATCACCCGGCAGATAATCAGCCAATGCACCGGGTACGTTATTGTATTTTTGAGCCACAAAGCGCAGCCCTTTGCTATCTGTTATTAAGAACTCGGTAAGTTTTTCAGGGTCGTAAAACACCTCTACCTTTTTACCGTTGTGCTGAAATATCACCTCGTCGGGCAGGTCTATGCTCACCTGCTTGCCGTTGATTGTAGGGCGTAAACCTGCTGATGTGATAGTTAAAAGGCTGTTATCGGGATTTTTAGGGTTAAGGTGCTTTTTGCCCATTATTTGCAGCTTCATACCTGCATTTATCTGCTTTGCTTTGCTCTTTTCAGATGCGTTAAAAGCCTCAATCCATTCCTTTTGGCGGCTGATACCCGTTTTAGGGTTAGCTTTCATGCGCATGATATTGATAAAGGTTTCTACCACTTCGGGCACTCTATCAATTTTGGGGTAGTTTTTGGCCGCATCAACAATATATTCAGCACTTAGCCGCTCTTTTGCGGTGATGTTTTGACCTGCATAGTTATTGGTTGGCATGGCCTTAAGTACTTGGTGCCATTCGGTGCCAAAGCTTCTTTCGATGTATTTACCCTGCGGTACACCGTGCGCCTGCGGCGTGAAGCTTGCAACGCGTTTGTAGAACTCGCCCAGGGCATTTTTCATTTTTACATCAAGCCCCCAACGGTCGGTTTGCAATTGATGCGGCAGGTAGTAAGAGCCGGTAAGCATTTGAATGTGATTTAAGGCGTTTCTAAAGGCCTGATAAACCAGCTCATGTGTTACCTTATCGCCAACTGCATAGCCCAAAATGTAATCGTTATAGGTGTCGGTAATGACGTATACCATCGGGCGGTAATACTTGCTTTTTTTGGTGCCGCCTGCCTCTGTCCATGTTTCAACCTCGAAAAATAGATCAAGGCAGTTATCATCAGCATTAATAAACAATAGCGGTGCGCTTGCTCGGTCGCGCTGCATTTCTTTGGTGTATTTGTTGTAAGCTTTCTTTTTACCATCTCGGGTAGCTGCTAAAACATGCTCGTTTTTGCGTCTAAAGTTGCCTACAGCGGCGGGGGTAATTGTCTCTTTATCTTTAGCTTTAGCATACTGATTATATGCAGCCGCTATAACCGTATCATCATGCTTACGCGGGTCTGAAAGCATTTTTAATAGCAATGCCTCTGCCTCGTCGGTATCAATTTTCTTTGCGTTATCGTTGCCGAAGCGGTGTTTTTCTATCAACAACTCATAACGTTCCTCGGCGGTTGGTAACTGGTTATATGCTCTTAGTTTGGCGGTTAGTTGCTTGTATGATGCAGGGATAGCAATATTTTCTTTGAGTATTAACTCGCTTACCGTGTCCCAAAACTCGCCAATGGTTAGTTTCAGGTTGTTTTTTAGTGCCTTTTTATCAGTGGTTATGCGGCCAATCATGTTTAGCCAGTTAGCTGCTTTGGTGTATCGCTCTACGTAGTTTATTTGCGGCTTGCCTTTAGCATCTACGTTTGTAGCCGGTAGCTTTAAATTATTGGGTAATACATAATCTTGGTAGAACTTGTGCGCCTGATAATCCCAATCAATAAGGTCTAAAACGGGCTGTTTTGCAAGATATTCGTAAGGGTTGCCGTAACGTTTTTTAATCTCTTCCTTGCGTTTGGGCTGCATGGTTTCGTACTCAATAAACACCTTGCGGCCGTTACCACCGAGGCCATGCACGGTAATATTTTCGCGTTTTTTGTCGGATTTGTACGTTTCCACGCCAAAAATCCCGACAAACTCGTCGTAGGTTAAGCAAAGTTTATTATCGTTTAGGTATAACATCTTAGGCCTGCTTATTTAAATTTAACCATGCGTGATACTTCCGAAATCAGGGCTTTAAACCCTGTTTTTAGTAGATCATCTGCGATTGCAGCACGTAGCCCTTTGCCTTTGGTGGCGTTGCGCTCACCGCTACGTACACCCTTTACCAGTGATGCAGATACCCCAGCAACCTTGGCGGTTATCTCGGCAGGTAGCATTATTTCGTCTACAGTATTCTGTCGTATTCTACCAATTGCGGCTATACTTAGCACGTTAAGCCCGTATGACGCAGCCATATCATTGTACGCACCGGCTATTTCCCTATTGGTTAGCTGCCTTTTATCGCTCATTAATGACTTTAATAAAGCATTCAGCTCTGCTTCTTTTTGGGACAATTGGTTTTTATTTTTCATATATTCGTGCTGTTTGTGTCTATTTGCGACACAAAAATACAGTATTCTGTAACAATACCAAATGAAAAATACAATATTCTGTAAATAAATCATGGCAGATGATTTAACAGGGCGCTTTATAGCGGCGTTTGAATGGCTTAAAGCCGAGCAATTAGTAAAGAATGATACCGACTTTGCGTCTAAAATAGACGTGAGCCGCTCATCTATTACCGAAATTTTAAAGGGTAGGAGTAATCCGGGCGGCAAGCCTTTACAGAATATTGTAAATAACTTTCCCGTTGATGGCAATTGGCTTTTAACCGGTAGGGGTGAAATGGATGCAAGATTGAAAGAAATTACATCTACCACGGGTATTCGCACGCTACATTATGACAATACCCCATACGAAACTGACGTAATACCTATCCTTTCAGAGCCTAAAAATGCACATTACGCCCCCCCAACTAAGCGTAAAAATGCCCCCGCAAGTGCCCCCGCAAAGCTTACTTTAGTACCTAAATACGTAACTGTAAATAAGGATGAAACCGAAAATATACTGTGGGTAAACGTACGCGCCTCGGCTGGTTATGTTAAAGGACATGCCGACCCTGAATACTTAGGAACGTTACCAGCGTTTAACATGCCAGGACTGCGTAATGGCACGTTCAGGACGTTTGAGGTAGATGGTGATAGTATGTTTCCAACGCTGGAAAATAAAGAGGCTGTAATAGGTAGATGGGTTGAAAGCATTGACGATATCGTCGAGGATTACGTACACGTTATCGTATCTAAAGAGCGTGGTGTGCTTATAAAACGTGTGTTAAACCGTATAAATGAGTATGGTTACCTTGTTTTAAAGTCTGATGCTGTAGATAACAGAAACCAGTACCAAAATATTGAAATACCACAGGATGATATTTTAGAAATATGGTTTTCGGTGATGCACTTTAATAAAAAGTTTAGACACCCAACAGATATGTACAAGCGCATTAACAACCTCGAAGCCGACTTAACAGAGGTGTTACGCGTGCTTAAAACCAACAATCTACTATCCAAATAGAAGATACTTTAAAAAGCTTTTAAAGGGTATTTAAAATAATCCAACCCAAATACAACATAAACCAACTGATTTGGACAAGTCGTTTTATTTCGCCGAATTTTCTCGTTGGCTCAAAAAGCGCCTCTGTGCGCTGTAAATGCACAAAAATCGCACTTTTTTATATTTTGTGTGTAAGATAAGAATAGGACAAGTCGTTTAACCCCCCTTACATGTCAACTATGGTTCTTTTTTGATCGTCGTTTTGTGGCGGCAGTTGTCTTTCCGCGTTATCTAAAAAAATCAAAGCTTCTTTAAACTTATACAGACCCCCTAAATATATCACAATTGCAGCGGTACATTTATAGTATGCATTATTATCCTCACTTCTCTTTGCTACCTCTAAGCTCTTTTTTCCATAATATATCGCTACATCGAATCGATGCATATTGGAATAGGTAATGGAAAGGTTGTAATAATATTTTCCGGGATTAGATGGCTTGGGGTCATCTTCCATACTTTTAACAGCAGCGATCCGGTAAAATAACTCGTTTTTAGTATCTGTTAAACGGCTAAAAAGTACAGCAAGCAAATGATACGTTTGATAAATTTTGGGGTACTTCAGGATCTTTAACTCCCCTGCAACAAATATTAATTCAGATTTTGCCAAATCATATTTCCCCTGGTCAAGGTGAATATCAGCAAGATCTTTTAAAGCCAATAGCATTTTGAGCTTATGATTTGTTTGATCAAAAAGAGCTGCGGCACGTTTGTAATAAGGGATTCTTTCGTCGTTATATATTTCGTCTTCCGTGTACATATCATCTGCAAATTCATTACACGCCAAGGCTTCGTTGAGCAAATCTCCCTGGTTATGATAAAAATTTATAACCCGTAAAAAAAAAGGTTTGGCCTTTGCAAGATCGCGTGCCTCCAAATAAGCCTTTCCCTTGTAGGTTAATGCATTTAATTGGCCTTTGCGAAACTTGATCTTAACGCTCAATTGCTCGGCCTCATTGAGGTATCGCAGCGCACTATCAAGGTCTTTTTGAAATTCGCCCGATTTATTAACTTGATCAATACCTAATTGCAGAAGAGTGTTTACCCTGTTAGTATCCGCGACGGCTAACTTTTGCGCTAAAACCGGCTGAGCCGTAATTACTAATAATGGGAACAAAAAAAAGCATATCAATATGTATTTGTGCATTTTTGTTCTCATATAATCCATAATATACTTATGGCAGTTAATTATTCCCTGTATATGATCCGTATGTTTTTTGTTAGGCTCTCCTACCGTTAAAGTTTTTGCCTATACCCAACTTCATACTTTGCATTAATAATATTATGATCAGTATAAATTTATTAAATAATGCTCATTTGGCCAATTAATAATTCACAATGGTGATATCAATATACTTTTAATAAATAAAGCTAAGAGGTATAGCCTTTAACCAGATGTACAAACTATCGTGATTGATGTACTCTTTACTGCTTATTTAGCACCGCCTTGTATTGATAGCCCTCTCTCCCATTTACGACATTTCGTAAATATTAATAATGTTAGGTAAATATCGTATTTAAATACCACTCTAATATTAAACAATGTATTGACTTATAGATAGTTACATATTTAGGCATAATTGTAGAACTGTGGCTGGTGTCGTTAACCCTAAAATGCCAACAATGAAAACGCAGTTAAACCTTGCACCCACACAGTTATATAACATTATCGAAGAGTCGCCATTTCACATCCGTTCAATCGGGCGTAGCGGCGAAGACAAGTTAACAAATAACTTTTTTCAGCGGGATGATCATTTCCTGATCATCGTTGTCATTAACGGAAAGGGCAGTTATTGCATTAATAATCAAAAAGGGGTCATTGCTAATAATCACTTACTTTTTATTAAACCGGGCGAACTTAACAGTTTACAATTAGCAGGTACTCCAGAAGGTTTTTTGCTTTCTTTCTCTCAAAAATTTCTTGATACCGCCAATCGCGATGCCGGATCCATATATGGTAACCTGTTGCAATTATGCGCGCATAGCCGTGGAACCGGGCTCGGTAACGAGCAATTGGCTGATCTAACTTGTATCTCCACCATTATGCTGAAAGAGTATTGCAATACTGAACTTTATAAAGATGAATTGATTAAACAGTATTTCAAAATCATCATGCTAAACCTATCGCGCCTGCTTGAAGTGCCTGAAAAGATCTATCGACAAACAAGACACGAAGAGCTGTTAAATAATTTTAACGCGTTGCTCGAAAAAAATTTCCGCGCACAAAAAATGGTGGCAGATTATGCAGGCGCTTTAGCAGTTACGCCCAATTACCTTAACGAGGTGATCAAAAAAACGACCGGGAATTCAGCCGGCCATCATATTAGGCAGCGCATTGCGCTTGAGGCAAAGCGCCAGGCATTATGCACAAATTTCTGCATGAAAAACATTGCCTACGATCTTGGATTCTACGACATGGCCCATTTTAGCAAATTTTTTAAAAACACTACCGGCATGAGCTTTTCTGATTTTAAATGCAAGGACCGGGTGCTGCAACCGGTTGCTTAGTTTAACAAATAAAATATGAATAACACCAGGCACTTATGAAAAATATAATCGTGATTGGCGGCGGGTTTGCCGGCCTAAACTTCGCATTGAACCTGAAGACCAATGCTTACCCTGGCTCTTATACACATCTGACGCT
>NZ_LGEK01000090.1 GCF_001636615.1 Mucilaginibacter sp. L294
AGATGTGTATAAGAGACAGGATACATGTAATCATTTTGAATACTAAGCCGTTAATATTGCAAATAGTTACTAAAATAGGTGCGTACCGGTAATAACATTGCCAATAAACACGCAGCTATATTATATTTACGTACATATTTAATGGTTATATTATAAATGAATACTAATACCGATACCAACAAGCTGATATGAAAACAAAATATATTATATACACTTTACTTGCATTGCTTGTTGCATTTTTAATTTATAATAAGTTTTTCAGTAAAAGGGCTAAGCAAAACACAGCAGCTACTGCCGGTAAAGGCAAAAGAAAAAGCGCCCCCGTATCTGTTAATATTATGGTGGTTAAAGATACCGCCGTACGTAACCAGATAGATATTACTGGTACTATTGATGCCAATGAAAAAGTAAACCTGATAAGCCAGACAGCCGGGAATATAACCGGGATATACTTTAACGAGGGCACCCATGTACAAAAAGGCCAGCTGCTGGTTAAAGTTTACAACCAGGACCTGCAGGCCTCGCTTCAGCAATACGAAGCGCAGATGATACTTGCCCGCGATATTAATAACCGCAATAAAATATTATTAGAAAAAGAAGCTGTTAGTAAAGAGGAGTACGAAACGTCGCTTTCGTCATTAAACTCATTAAAGGCACAGGCCGATGTGGTAAGGGCGCAAATTAGCCGTACCGAGATCCGCGCGCCCTTTTCGGGGGTGATCGGGTTAAGGAATGTTAGCCCCGGTGGTTACCTTTCGCCGGCTACTTCAATTGCTACACTGGTAAATATCGATCCGGCAAAACTTACATTCTCGGTACCTGAGCGTTATTTACCCATTATTAATAAAGGCAGTAAAGTAACTTTTACGGTAGAAAGTTCAAGGGATAATTTTAACGCCACGGTTTACGCAATAGAGCCGGCGCTTGATGCTAACTCGCGTACCATTACGGTACGTGCCAAAGCACCAAACCCAAAAAATATCCTTACCGCAGGTTCGTTTGCCAAGATCAATCTCACGCTTGATCAGATCCCTAAAACCATCATGGTACCTACCGAATGCGTAATACCCGATCTGAAAAGCAGCAAGGTTTATATTTATAAGAACGGTATAGCTATCGCTAAAGATGTAAAAACCGACCTGCGTACCGATACCAAAATTCAAATTATTGACGGGTTAAAAGCCGGCGACAGTTTAGTAATATCAGGCTTGATACAAATTCGCCCTAAATCGCCATTGAAGATCCTTAAAGTTATCAAGTAACCAGTATGAGTTTATCTTCCGTAAGTATAAAAAGGCCCGTATTGGCAACAGTTATGTCTGTTGTGATAGTAGTATTTGGGGTTATTGGCTACAAATTTTTAGGGGTGCGGGATTTCCCTTCGGTAGATCCGCCAATCATTTCAGTATCTACACAATACTCGGGCGCCAACTCAGATGTTATCGAATCGCAGATAACCGAGCCGCTGGAGAAAGCCATAAACGGGGTGCCGGGTATCCGTAACATATCGTCAACAAGTTCGGTAGGGTCAAGTAACATCACGGTTGAGTTTGACCTGGATGCCGATCTGGAAACCGCCGCCAATGATGTGCGCGATAAAGTATCGCAAGCACAGCGCCAGTTACCGCAGGATATTAACGCGCCGCCGGTTGTTACCAAAGCCGATGCCAGCGCCGACCAGATCATCACCCTTACCGTAAGCAGTACCACCCGTAATATTACACAGGTGGATGACTACGCCGAAAACGTTTTGCTTGAAGGTTTGCAAACCATCCCCGGGGTAAGTACCATTAACGTACAGGGCCAGCGCCAATACGCCATGCGCTTGTGGATAGACCCTAATAAGCTATCATCATTAGGCCTCACCGCTACTGATATAGGTGCCGCACTGGCCCAGGAGAATGTGGAGCTGCCTGCCGGTAAAATTGAGGGTAACAATACCGAGATCACTATTCGTGCTTTGGGTAAACTTACTACCGAGAAAGATTTTAACAACCTCATCATTCGTGCAGATAGTAACCGGGTTATAAGGCTAAGTGATATTGGTTACGCCGTAATGGGTTCTGCTAATGAAGAAACCTCATTGAAAGAATCGGGTGTACCCATGGTGGGTTTGGCCGTTGTGCCGCAGCCGGGTGCCAACTACGTACAAATTGCCGAAGATTTTTACAAACGTTTAGAGCAGATAAAGAAAGATTTACCGCCTGATATTACGGTAAAAGTTGCATTGGATAACACCAAATTCATCAACAACTCTATTACCGAGGTTAAAGAAACCCTGCTGATATCGTTTATACTGGTGGTAATTATCATTTACCTGTTTTTTAGGGATTGGCTCATCGCTTTCCGCCCGCTGATAGATATCCCGGTATCGCTGATAGGGGCATTCTTTATCATGTATGTGTTCGGGTTCTCTATCAACATCCTTACGCTGTTGGGGATAGTGCTGGCCACCGGCCTTGTGGTGGATGACGGTATTGTGGTAACAGAAAACATCTACAAAAAAGTAGAAGCCGGTATGGCCATCCGCAAAGCGGCTTTTGAAGGCTCTGCCGAGATCTTCTTCGCGGTAGTATCCACATCGGTTACGCTGGCGGCGGTGTTTTTACCAATTGTATTTTTACAGGGCTTTACAGGCAGGCTGTTCCGCGAGTTTGCGGTCGTCGTGGCCGGGGCGGTGTTGATCTCGGCTTTTGTATCGCTATCGTTAACGCCAATGCTTAACGTAAAACTGATCCGTAAAAACCAGAAGAAATCTAAATTCTACGAAAAAACCGAACCTTTCTTTGTGGGCATGACCAACGGGTACACCGAAACCCTGGTTAACTTCATGAAAAAGAAATGGGTGTCATTTGTAATATTGGGCGGCTCATTAATATTAACCGGCGTGTTGTTTAAAATAACACCATCAGAGTTGGCACCATTGGATGACCGTAGCTTACTACGTTATTCGGTAACCGGCTCAGAGGGCGCTACCTACGAATACATGACCCGTTATATGGATAAGGTTGCCAACTTGGTTGCCGATTCTATCCCCGAAGCTAATGTAAACCTCGAGGTTATATCGCCATCAGGCGGTGGCGGTGGCTCGGCCAACTCTGGCTTTGGCCGCGTGGGGTTGGTTACGCCCGATAAGCGTGAGCGCACGCAGCAGGAACTGGCCGACTGGCTAAATAAAAAACTAACCAAAATGCCCGATGCCCGCGCCATTGTAGTGCAGGAGCAAACCATAAGCGGGGGTGGTAGCGGTGCGCGTACTTCATTACCGGTGCAATATGTTATACAAAACCAGGATTTTGAAAAGATCCGTAAGGTGCTGCCCGAGTTTTTTGCAGAGGTATCAAAAAGCCCGGTGTTCCAGGGGACAGACGTTAACCTTAAATTTACCAAGCCCGAGCTTAGGGTAACAACCAACCGCGACCGGGCACGTGACTTGGGTGTTTCTGTTGATGCTATAGCGCAAACCCTGCAATTGTATTACAGTGCCGGCCGCCTGGATTACTTCCTGATCAATGGTAAACAATACCAGGTAATTGCCCAGGTTGACCGCGCCAACCGCGACCAGCCGCTCGATCTGAAATCTGTTTACGTACGCAGTACAAGGGGTAACCTGGTACAGCTTGATAACGTAGTTACAGTTGCCGAGAGCGCCAGCCCGCCATCTATTTATCACTTTAACAGGTATAAATCGGCAACGGTACAGGCGGGCCTTTCACCGGGACATACCGTAGGTGATGGTATTGCCGAAATGGAACGCATAAAAGATAAATTACTTGACGATACTTTTAGTACAGCCCTAAGTGGCCCATCTCGTGATTATGCCGAAGGTTCATCAAACATATTATTTGCATTTGGCTTTGCCCTATTGCTGATATACCTGGTGCTTGCCGCGCAGTTCGAGAGCTTTATGGACCCATTCATCGTAATGCTTACAGTGCCGCTGGCTATATCGGGCGCGTTCCTGTCGCTTTGGCTGTTCGATCAAACGTTTAACATTTTTAGCCAGATAGGTATCATTACCCTTGTGGGGCTGGTAACCAAAAACGGGATCCTGATCGTAGAGTTTGCCAACCAGCGTATGGAGCATGGCCTTAGTAAATATGAGGCTGTTGTTGAAGCTGCCACATCGCGTTTACGCCCCATCCTGATGACCAGTTTGGCGGTTGTGCTGGGTTCGGTACCCATTGCCCTTGCGTTGGGCGCGGGTGCAAAAAGCCGTGTATCATTAGGTATTGTAATTATTGGTGGTATGCTGTTCTCGCTGGTTTTAACCTTATATGTTATCCCAACCATGTACATGGTGTTTGCATCAAAAACACGCCGCGACCCCGATCATGAACCCGACGAGGATGAAGCCGAAGCGGATTTGAAAAAACCTTTATTAATTGAAAAACAGTAAGCAACATATGAATATTAAAAAAATAATTTGCTTGGTTTTTTGTGTTACCGCCTGCATAGTGGCAAAGGCCCAGGATACGGCTTTGCTTACCCTGAAGGATGCCGTTCAAATAGCACTGAAGAATAACTATAACATACAGCTATCGCAAAATAACTCAACTATAGCCGCCAATAACGTAACGTTGGGTAACGCGGGTTTTTTACCCCTGGTAACCGGCGATGCAGCAATAAATGCCAGCAACCAAAAAATAAAACAAACGCGTAGCGACGGTACCGTTAATAACCTTACTGCAAATAACAGTAATAACAACTACGGCGTAAACCTTAACTGGACAATTTTTGACGGCTTTAACATGTTTGCCAATTACGATATGTTAAAGCAGCAGGATAAACTGGGCGCCATACGCTTGCAGGATACCATACAAAGCACGGTAGCCAACGTAATTAATACGTATTACAACCTGATAAGCCAGAACGAGCAGATCAAAGCCTTACGTGGCGCTATCGAGATCTCGCGCACGCAGTTACGTTACTCTAACGATAAATTTGGCGTAGGCCGGGTATCAAAGCTGGATGTGTACAACGCGCAGGTTAATTTAAATACCGATACATCAAACCTGGTGATACAGCTACAGCAGTTCAGGACCACCAAATTACAATTGAACCAACTGTTAGTGCGCGATCTTCAAACCGATTTCTCGGTGGGTGATACCATTGTGGTGAACAACAATTTAATACTTGGCGATATTATTGCCAAAGCGCAGTCACAAAACGCGGCGATACTGGCATCACAAATAAATAAGCGCCTGGCCGAGATCAGCCTGAGGCAGGTAAAATCTACCCGTTACCCGGTTATTGGTGTAACCTCGGGCTATACATTTACCAACAGCAAAACACCTGCGGGCTTTACACTAAGCCAAAATGCACACGGCCTGGCTTATGGCTTAACGGCATCCATCAATATTTTTGATGGCCTTAACCAGTGGCGCCGCGAACGTAACGCCAAGCTGCAAATAGCTAACGCGGATATCAGCGCCAAGCAAACCCGTTTGGATGTTGAAGCGCAGATAAGCAATTTTTATATAGCTTACCTTTCCGGCCTCGATCTGATCAAGATAGGGCAATCAAGCGTTGAGCTGGCTAAGAAAAACCTGGATATCTCTTTAGAAAAATATAAGATAGGCAACATCACCCAGTTAGAGATCCGCGAGGCGCAACGCAATTACCTGGATGCACAATCAAAATTCTTTTCGGCGCAATACCAGTCAAAAATGGCCGAAGTAACACTGCAACAGATAACTAACAGCATAAATATTCAATAAACTATATTTAATTGTAGTAAAAGGATTATTTTTGAACGATGCCTGTTCACTTTAATACATGCCTGCTGATAGATGACAATTATATTGACAACTTCGTTACGCGTAAAATTTTAGAAAGCGGCAACTTTGCAGATAACATAATTGTAATACAATCGCCACACGAGGCAATAGCCGCTTTGCGCGATGGGAGTGTTAAGCCTAACGTTATTTTCCTGGATATACGCATGCCGCAGATGAGTGGTTTTGAGTTTTTACAGGAATATGAAACGCTTGAAATGGACAACAAAGAGCTTACAAAAATATTTATGCTCTCGTCATCGCTTGATCCAATCGACATGCAGAACTCAAAAAGCAATAAATACGTTGCCCAGTTTGTGCATAAGCCGCTAACCTACCAGGCGCTTGAGGAACTTTGTACATGATATTAGTAGCAGACAGCGGATCATCGAAAACAGACTGGCTGCTATCGGCGCCGGGGCAGGAAAACAGGGCATTTAAATCGGCCGGATTAAACCCATACTTTTTAACAGAAAAAGAAATAGCCAAAATTATACAGGAGCAGGTTCCTGATATGGTAGCTTTGGGTGAGGGGATCACAGAAATTTACTTTTTTGGTGCAGGCTGCTCAAGTCCCGATAGGCACGAGATCGTATCAAACGCCATCAGCAGCTTAATCCCCGCCGCCTATGTAAGTGTAGATAGCGATCTTTTAGCATCAGCCTACGCAACTTGCGGGCACGAGAAAGGGATTTGCTGTGTGCTGGGCACCGGCTCAAACATTTCTTTTTTTGATGGTGAGGACATTCACGATGGGCAGCATGGCCTTGGGTACGCCCTGGGCGATGAAGGCTCTGGTACTTGGTTTGGCAAAGCCCTGGTAACCGATTACCTATACGGCAATATGCCCGAGGATATCAACGCGAAATTTAAAAAGAACCATCACCTCACCAAAGAAGACGTTATCATCAACGTTTATCAAAAAGCAAGGCCAAACTCATACCTGGCATCATTCTCCAAATTCCTGTCAGAGATAAGGGAAACGGACTATGCGCAAAGTTTACTGCAAAGAGGTTTCCAGGAGTTTGTTGATACTAACGTAAAAGCATCATACCCGCAGTATGATAAATTTAAATGCCATTTTGTGGGCTCCATTGCCTACGTTTTTGCCGACGAACTAAAAGCCGTTTGCGAGCAGAATGGGGTACATGTAGGCAAGATCATCCGCCAGCCGATTATTGACCTGTTGGAGTTTATTTTGAAAAGGGGGTAGGCTTTAATCGCCTTTGTAGTTAATTTTCCAGTTCATCTTTTTCAATTCAGGCTCAGAATATTTAAGCATTTTTAAATATTTGCCCATGTGGCATAATTCATTTATGGAATAAACTCCATCATATTGTTTAAGGCTGTCTACTGAAAAAACGAATAAATACAATTGGTTCTCTTTGCCTCTTTTAATGTAACGGTGCCATGCGTATTTATTTCCGTCTATTCGGATGCTGTTTACGGAGTCGGGCTTAATAAGCACATAATCAGCAATGTAATAAGCAATATTGTTTTCTTCTGTAGAAGAAGGGTTATTAGTATTTGAATATACAATCGTGATCTTTTCCTTAGAACTATTTTGGACCCTCAACATGGTATTATTACACGAGAATCCGGAGATAAGTATGTTTAAATACAAGTAATAGGGATAAAAGCTTAAAGGATCTCATAAGAGCGGTTTAAGTATTAATACATAAAAGCCGGTAAGGTGACCCATCTCGCCCTTGTTGGTGTTGTCACCAACCGCTATGCATCCAAACCTTACAAATTAGTCGTCCTAAAGGTTGTTGGTGACAACACCAACAACGGCGAAAATAAAAGCGTTGGGCAACGTGCGATTCCTTCCCTGGGGAAGGAGGAGGTAGGGGTTTAATAGATATTTAGGTTGATAGCAAGGCGATTTACCCCTCCCTGCCACCACCCAACCAACCGCACCCCTCCCCGAGGAGGGAATCAGTTATTCGGCACCTATTTAAAATGGTATATGCAGGCTAATGATTAAACCCTCTTTTTATCCCGATCAAAAATATCCCCAGCACCGCTAAAATACTCGCGGCTTTTGGCAAGTAATCGCCATATTCAACATAAAAGGTAATATCCGAATTGAGGTTAATATCCTGCTTTAACGCGGTGCGTACCCACCATTTACTTTGCTGCACTACATCGCCACGCTGATTGATGAAAGCGGAAATACCCGTATTGGCCGACCGGCACACCCAGCGGCGGGTTTCAATAGCGCGTAGTTTGGCATAATCAAGGTGCTGGTCTTTGCCCGATGTGTTTTCCCACCAGCCGTCGTTGGTGATGATAGCGATGAACTGCGCGCCTTGCTTTACATATTTAGACACCCATTCGCCCCAGATAGATTCGAAACAGATAACGGGTGCCGCACCTATCCCGCTTTGCGAGTAAAGTACGGTAGGTTCTGTTTGCATACCATAGGCGCCCGTTGCACCGCCCAGGTGCTCAAACGCCGGTTTCAGGAATGAAAGGGTGCTGCCAAATGGCAGCAATTCCGGCCCCGGCACCAATCTCGATTTATGGTAAAACTGAACCTTTGATGAGTTTTCGATATTAATGGCCGAACTAAACCTGTCGTAAAATATACCAGGCTGATCAGGCATCTCGGTGGCTGTTTTGGTAGCGCGTTTAGTGTAGAATTTGTGTGTTTCGCCGCCGGTAAGTACGTTGGCATTTTTGTACTTATTTAAAAACCCCCTTACCTGTAAATAATAGTTATCAGTGTAAATACGATCTTCATCCATATCCTGCGGTATGGCAGTTTCCGGCCAGATGAAATACTCGGTGTTTCTTTGACCGATGGAATCTGACAGGTGCGTAAGCACGCCGATCTGCTCATGAACAGGGATGGTGCCTTCTTTTTCGTACGGGTTGATATTTGGCTGCGCCACCACGATGTTGGATGGGTTTACCTGTTCTTTATAGCTGTAATATTTATAAAACGACAAGGCTAATGGAAGTATCAATACCAATGCAAAACCGGTGATCAATTTTAAACGGGTTTGTTTGGCTTGTCCCTCGCGCAAGCCAACATAAAGCAAAAACAGCAGGATGTTTATCGCCCAAACCCAGATAGTGCCGCCGTAAACGCCGGTGTATTCATACCATTGGATCCACTTGTGTGAAGTCGCAAACCCGTTGCCCAGGGTCATCCAGGGGAAGTTAAGGTCCCAGCTTTGGTGCAGGTATTCGTAACCTATCCAAAAGCAAACCAGGGCAATTAACGATAGGGTACGCCCGGCGATTAGCCTGACCCGGTAATACAGCCAGCAGGCCGTAGCCATCAACAATGGCCCAAGTGCATAAGGGATAAGCGTAAGGGGTACGGCCACAACCGGGCCGATACTCTTTAACGAATTATAAACCCAATAAACACAAAGCGTATTCCAGATGAAGAACCCGATGAACGTGGTGTTAAAAATTTTTTTGCCCTTGCCGGTAGCTGTTGATTGGATGATGTTCTCCATGGCCAGCAGCATGGGTACCAAGCCCACAAATAAAAAGAACGTGGTGTACTGTGTAGGCGGCCATGCCAGCCAAAGCAGCAAGCCGGAGAATATGGAAAGTAGTAGGTTTCTTTTCATTTGTTATAATTTTCAATACAAACCCGTCATTGCGAGGTACGAAGCAATCTCAGAACTTTGCATAGCCGATATGCATATCGGGAGATTGCTTCGTACCTCGCAATGACGGGTTGTTAAGCGAGAGGGTTGGGTGAAGCTAATCCTCCTCCTCATCCGCATACTTCTTTTTCTTTTTATCACCCTCAACTGGCGTTGCCCCGGCAACACACATTACAAACTCGCCTTTAAGTGGGTGGGTTTCAAAATAGGTTTTTACTTCGGTCACCGTTCCCCTTACCGTTTCCTCGAACATTTTTGTCAGCTCGCGCGATACGGATAGCTGCCTGTCTGCACCAAAAAAGATGGCCATTTCATCCAGCGTTTTCAATAAACGGTGTGGCGATTCGTAAAGTATAATGGTACGCTCTTCGGTCGCCAGGAATTTATAGCGGGTTTGGCGGCCTTTTTTCAGCGGTAAAAACCCCTCAAAGCAAAATTTATCGGTGGGGAAGCCAGAGTTGACCAGCGCGGGCACAAAAGCCGTTGCACCGGGCAGGCATTCCACCGGGATGTTGAATTTTAAAGCCTCACGCACCAGGAAAAAGCCGGGGTCGGATATGGCGGGGGTACCCGCGTCAGATATCAGCGCTATGTTTTGCCCCATCAGCAGGAACTTAATGATCTCGTTACTGGATTGGTGCTCGTTATGCTGATGATGCGCGAACACCTTGTTCTGGATCTCGAAATGCTTCAGCATAGGTGCCGATGTACGCGTATCCTCGGCCAGTATCAGGTCGGCCTCTTTTAAAACACGGATAGCCCTAAAGGTCATATCCTCCAGATTACCAATGGGGGTGGGTACTAAGTATAGTTTGCCGGTTTCGCTCATTCTTTCAGTTTGCAGTTGGCTGTTTGCAGTTGGCATGAAGAAAGCACTTACAAAAAAACTGTAAACTGCCTGCCGCAAACTGCAAACTGTTATATTTGCCTTTTAAAATAAAATCAATGCTGCAAGTTAGTTATATCCGCGATAACAGGGAACAGGTTTTAGAACGTTTGGCTGTAAAAAATTTTAAACAGCCCGAATTGGTAGATGAAGTGATTGGCCTTGACGAGGAACGCCGCCAGACACAGAACCAACTGGATACCGTATCGTCACAATCTAACGCGGCAGCCAAACAAATTGGCGAACTGATGCGTACCGGTAAAAAGGACGAGGCAGAAGCCATAAAAGCCAATACCGGTAAATGGAAAGAAGAAGGTAAACAACTTGGCGAGCAATTAGCTGCGCTGGAGGCTGAGTTACAGGATAAACTTGTTTTATTGCCCAACCTTCCACATGCATCTGTACCTAAAGGAATAACGCCAGAGGAAAACGAAGTGGTGCTGGAGAATGGTAATAAACCCGAACTGCCCGCCAACGCCCTGCCGCATTGGGAACTGGCTGCAAAATATAACCTGATAGATTTTGAACTGGGTGTTAAAATAACCGGGGCAGGTTTCCCGGTATATAAAAATAAAGGTGCCAAGCTGCAACGCGCGCTTATCAATTTCTTTATCGATGAGGCCGAAAAAGCGGGTTACAGTGAAGTGAGCGTACCATTGATGGTGAACGCGGCATCGGGTTTTGGCACAAGCCAGTTGCCGGATAAGGAAGGGCAGATGTATTACGTAGGTGTAGATGATCTGTACCTGATCCCTACCGCCGAGGTGCCGATCACCAACATGTACCGCGATGTTATCTTAAAGGGTGAAGAACTGCCGGTTAAAAATTGCGGGCATACACCGTGTTTCCGCCGCGAGGCTGGCTCTTATGGCGCGCATGTACGTGGCTTAAACCGCTTGCACCAGTTTGATAAGGTGGAGATAGTACAGGTAGTGCATCCCGATAATTCTTACGATGTATTAGAAGATATGAGTGCCCACGTACAGGGTTTGTTGCAAAAGCTTGGTTTGCCATACCGTGTTTTACGCCTTTGCGGCGGCGATATGGGTTTTGGCAGCGCCTTAACCTACGATATGGAAACCTGGAGCGCCGCGCAGCAACGCTGGCTGGAGGTATCATCAGTATCAAACTTCGAGACTTTCCAAAGTAACCGCCTTAAACTGCGTTTCCGTAATGCGGAAGGGAAAACGCAATTGGCCCATACACTGAATGGCAGCGCATTGGCCCTGCCCCGTATTGTAGCTACTTTGTTAGAGAACAACCAAACAGACAGAGGCATTAAAGTGCCGGAGGCATTAGTGCCTTATACTAAGTTTGAGTGGATAGATTAGTGCGCCTTAAAACGTCCTGAAACGCCTTTAACCGTCTTTAAAACGATATGATAAGTGCAAAATGTTCACGTTCACGACCGTGAACGCCTGTGAACGCTCGTATTTGCCTTATAGTCAGCTATTTGTATTTTTAGCGTTTGTATTTGTCTAATAATCAATGCTTTGTATTTGTAAGTGCTGATGATTCATTCTTGCCTGAGCGTTTAAAGCCTTTTACAAGCCTTTCTGTATCGCCTCATAAACCGCGTCCTGTATCCTCGGGCGGATGTTCAGGCTGCCCAATTTGTTGCCCACATTTGGATGTACCCGATTTGATAGGAACACGTAAACCAGGTTATATTTTGGATCAACCCAAACGCAGGTGCCGGTAAAACCTGTATGCCCATAGGCCATATCTGATGCCAGTTTTGACGGGTAATGCCTGTCGGCTATCGGGTCCCAACGGTCAAAGCCCAGGCCGCGCCTGCTCACGGGCGATTGTTTGGATGTCCACAGGTCAACTGTCTCGGGTTTAACGTATTGTACGCCGCCGTAGGTGCCACGGTTAAGCATCATCTGGTAAAGGATAGCTACATCATTAGCGTTGGCGAATACACCGGCATGGCCGGCAACGCCACCCATCAAGGCCGCGGTGGGGTCGTGCACGTAGCCGTCTATCAGGGTTTTGCGGTCCTTTTTATCATCTTCGGTTGGGGGGATACGGTTTGCAGGGAAACGGTTAAGCGGTAAAAAACCGGCCGTTTGCATCCCCAGGGGGGTGTAAAATTTATCCTGTACGTATTTGTTTAAGGGGATGGCGGTAATGGTTTCTACTATCTGCTGCATAAATATCATACCTACATCGCTATATACGTATTGCCCCCGGGTTTTAACTGCCGAGCGTAAGGCTGCAGGTAGCATCACCTCTTCAAAATAATTTTTACGCACGTAATAGTTATCGTTTACCTTAGTTGGATATGCCGCGGATGAATCAGCACTATGATCAGTTGGTTTGATCACCTCAAAGGTGGAGATATCCGGGATCAGCCCTGCCTGGTGTTCCAACAACTCGCGCACGCTCAGCGTTTTTTTATTGGTATTGCGGGTGATAGGCATATACGTACCAAGGGTAGAATCAAGGTTAAGTTTGCCCTGGTCATAAAGCTGCATAGCCTCCATGGTGGTGGCCGAGATCTTGGTCATAGACGCGATATCGAAGATGTCGGTTATTTTATCGGCAATGCCATTGTCATACATGTGATAGCCATAGGCTTTATTAAATATCACCTTGCCATCCTTGGCTACCAAAACCACACAGCCCGGCGTAGCGCGGTTGGCAATGGCTTCGCGGGCAATGTTGTCTATCTCTTTCAGGTTATCGGCATTGATGCCGGCATCCTCAGGTACGGTATATTGCAGGCGGGTTTTAGAGGTTAAAAAGCCCGAGTTAGCGGTGTATTTAGGCGCATAAGTTTTGGTGAGCCGCTGTGTAATGGCAACCCCGCCAAAAATAGCCTGCGCGCTGTATAATGCAGCCACCGGCGATATCCTTGCTGACCAGATAACCGGCGTGCTAACCTCATTCAGCTTACTAAGCGACGAACTATTGCCGATAAGTGAAACAACAACGTTTTTTAGCTTTTGATTATCGTTGATAAAACTGATGATCTGTGGATTGTTCACCTCGGCATCAGTAAGCTGCAGGATAAGGGTATTATAAAACTTAGTATCCTGTGCCAGCATATCAAAGGGTTTTGCACCTAAATAATCGTTGCCGTTTATGGCATCAACTTTAGCATATTTATTCATCAGACTGTCAAACGCGACCGCGTAGGTACCCGAAAAGTGGATACTGGCAATTTTATTATTATCGAGGTTTTGCAGGGGGATAAGCTGTTTCTCATTATTGAGCAATACGGTGGCCTGTTCAACAGACAGCTGTTCTTTTACATAGGCTTTACCCGTAAATGGTGGGTTTTGCGCGCAGGCAGAATTAAAAAGTACAAACCCGGATAGCAGCAGGATGTATAAATTCCGCCTATTTCTTCTCATAAACCTTAGCACCATTTATATATGTTTTTAAAACTTTAACATTTGGCAAATCGCTGCCTTTTACCTTCATAATATCCTGGTCAAGTATCACAAAATCGGCATACTTGCCTACTTCAATACTGCCTTTTTCGTGTTCCTCAAAGTTTGCTTTGGCCGCCCAAACGGTCATGCCGCGCAGTGCTTCGGTACGACTAAGCGCGTTTTCCATCTGGAAGCCACCTTCGGGTGAGCCTTTCAAATCTTTGCGTTCTGTTGCAGCATAGAACGTGTACATTGGGTTTATGTTTTCTACCGGGAAATCCGTCCCCAGCGGGATCCAGCCGTTTTGTTTCATTAAATTTTTGTAGGCATAACCGCTTTTTAAACGATCGGCCCCCAGGCGTTTTACCGCCCATACCATATCAGATGTAGCATGTGTAGGCTGTACCGATGGGATGATGTTATTATCGCCAAATAGCTTTACATCCTCCGGCGATACGATCTGGGCGTGTTCTATCCTCCAGCGTTTATCATTCTTTCCTTTCAGGTTTTCGGCATAAATTTTAAGCATCACCCGGTTGGCCGAATCGCCAATGGCATGTGTACACATCTGGAAACCGTGGGCCGCTATTTTTTTGGCGACTTCTTCAAAGTGGGCTTTACTGCTCAATAAAAATCCGCTCCAGTTTTTCTGGTCAGCATACGGATGCAGTAAACATGCGCCCCTTGAGCCCAGCGCGCCATCGGCATAAACTTTAAACGCACGTACATTTAGGCCGGGTGTTTTGTAGGCACCGCGTTTAAAAAGGTAGTCGTAATTCTCCTGCTGATCGGCAAGCATTACATACATGCGCATTTTCAGGTCGCCTTTGTGTTGCAGTGCGGCAATGGTATTTACCATGGTGTAAGGCAGGCCGCAATCATCCACCGTGGTTAGGCCAACCGCAAAACAATTGCGCTGTGCATCCAGTAAAGCGGTTTGTGTAATTTGCTCAGTTGGGGCGGGGATTTTACGGGTAACAATACCTACGGCATTATCTACCAGGATGCCGGTTAGTTTGCCGTTAATGGTTTCTATTTCACCACCTATTATTTTTTGCCCCGGTTTTATGCCGGCAATATTTAAAGCGGCCTGGTTAGCAATGGCGGCATGCCCGTCAACCCGGCTCAGTATTACCGGGCGCACCGGGAAAAGCGAATCCAGTTTGGCTTTGTTAGGGAATGCTTTATTTGCCCAGATGTTTTGGTCCCAGCCGTTGCCTATTATCCAGCCATCTGTTTTGTGTGTGGCGTAACTGCTTACCGAATCTAAAACGGCATTCCAGCTTTTGGTGCCAACCAGTTTAACATCCTGCAGGCCTAAGCCATATTCGTAAAAATGCGCGTGTGCATCAATAAAACCGGGGTAAACTGCTTTGCCGCCGGCATCTATCACCTCACGGGCTATATATTGTTTCTCAAGCGTATCAATATTACCTACTGCCAAAATTTTGCCGTGGCTTACCACAAAGGCATTTGCTGTGCTAAATGTGCTATCTACAGTATATACAAGTGCGTTTTTAACAAGCAGATCGGCATTATATTCTTTTTGTTTGCATGCTGCGAGGAGTAAAAACAGCACCGGCCAGAGTTTCTTCATATGGAATTAATAAACAGGTAGATGTAAATATTATTAACGTAAATAGTATATACAAGTATGTAACGGTAAAGTTATGCAATCAAATAATTAATTTAGCGTCTTAATTGACACGCCTTTTTTGGGCGCAGAAGGGAAATATTTTTAATGCCAGATATAATACAGCTTTTACCGGATGCCGTTGCCAACCAGATTGCCGCAGGCGAAGTAGTGCAGCGACCAGCTTCCGCAGTAAAAGAATTGATAGAGAACGCGATAGATGCCGGTGCCGATAAAATTCAGCTGATACTGAGGGATGCCGGTAAATCACTGATACAGGTTATTGATAATGGCTGCGGTATGAGCCTTACCGACGCACGCATGTGTTTTGAGCGCCATGCTACCTCAAAAATTCGCAAGGCCGAAGACCTTTTTGCCATCCGTACCATGGGTTTCAGGGGCGAAGCTATGGCCTCGATAGCCGCTATTGCACAGGTGGAGCTAAAAACCCGCCGTCATGAGGATGAGTTGGGTACCTGTATCATTATCGAAGGATCGGAAGTAATAAGCCAGGAGGCTTGCTCGGCCAATACGGGTACATCCATCTCTATTAAAAACCTTTTTTATAATACACCTGCCCGCCGTAACTTTTTAAAAAGCAACCCGGTAGAAATGCGCCACATTATCGACGAATTTCAGCGTGTGGCATTAGCCAATCCGCAGGTGTTTTTAACCATGCATCATGAAGGGCAGGAGGTTTACCATTTACCGGGCGCGGCACTTAAGCAGCGCATTATACACCTGTTTGGTAATAATTATAACCAGCGCCTGGTACCGGTAGAGGAAGAAACTACCATTATAAACCTGCGCGGCTTTGTAGGCAAGCCCGAGTTTGCCCGTAAAACCCGGGGCGAGCAGTTCTTTTTTGTGAACAACCGTTTTATAAAGGATAACTACCTTAACCATGCGGTACTTACAGCTTTCCAGGAATTATTGCCAGATGAGACCTTCCCGCTGTATGTGCTTTTTATAGATATTGACCCGGCCAAGATCGATATCAACGTACACCCTACCAAAACCGAGATCAAATACCAGGACGAGAAATCCATCTACGCCATTATCCGCTCGGCGGTAAAACGCTCATTGGGTAAATATAACATTACCCCCACGCTTGATTTTGACCAGGAGAACAGCATCGGCCACCTCATCACCCAAAAACCTTTTGAGGAGATTGTACAGCCAAGCATTGCCTTTAATCCCAATTTTAATCCATTCGCGCCCGAGAAAAAAGCAGGCGACAGGGAGCCGTCTTTCTCGCATAGCAGTAACGATCATCGTACGGCTATCCCGCGTAACTGGGATACCTTGTATGAAATAAGCAAGAAGGAAGAAAACCTGCAGCACGAGATGCACGAGGAACAGAGCATCCCGGTAAATGAGCAGGATATCACCAAAAGCAGCGAGAAACAATTCTTCCAGGTACATAACCGGTATATACTTTCGCAGATAAAGTCGGGCTTTATGCTTATTAACCAGCAGGCCGCGCACGAGCGTATTTTGTATGAACGATATTTGCACCAGTTAGAGAACCACTCAGGCGTGAGCCAGCAGAGTTTATTTCCACAATCGGTTACACTAAACAGCGCCGATTTTGAGTTATTGAGAGAGTTATTGCCCGATATAAAAGCGTTAGGCTTTGATATCCGTGAATTTGGCCGTAATACGGTTGTTGTTGACGGGATCCCGGCCGATATTACCAATGCTAATGAGCACGAATTGCTGGAGCAATTACTGGAAGGGTTTAAAAACAACCTGGCCGTTTTAAAGTTGGATAAACGCGATAACCTTGCCCGTTCGCTGGCACGTAATGCGGCGTTAAAAGCGGGGGTGAAGCTAAATATGGAAGAGATGAACCAATTGGTTGACCAACTTTTTGCCTGCCAAATGCCAAACCTTGCACTAAATGGCAAGCCGGTAATTAGTACCTTTACCCTGAATGAATTAGCAGAACGATTTGAAAAATAGCTTAAAAGCTTAAACCATAATTACACATATATAACAATGCAGTCACCTTTTGCCAATATGCCGCCGGTTGTAAAAAACCTGCTGATCATCAATATCATATTCTATATAGCCATGTTTGCCCTCAGGCCATTTTTTAACATGGAACTATATTTTTCAGCTTATTATTTTGGATCGCCTGATTTTAGGCCATGGCAGATAATTACCTATATGTTTATGCATAGTTCGAAAGATTTTATGCATATCCTGTTTAACATGTTTGCCTTATATTCTTTCGGGCCAATATTAGAAGGTACGTTGGGTTCAAAAAAGTTTTTCAACTTTTATTTCTTAACAGGAATTGGGGCTTACCTATTAAATATGGGGTGGCATGCAGCAGAAATACATGCTATAACAGGCTCTTTTACTATACCAAATTCACAAGTAGAAGCGTCGTACTTTGCTTATGGTGGAGGTGAGGCGCAAGCAGCGGCGTTATATAGCCTTTACAACGGAGCAATGGTGGGTGCTTCTGGAGCAATATTTGGGATTTTAGTAGGGTTTGGTATGCTATTCCCGAATCTGGAATTAATGATCATGTTTATCCCTGTGCCGGTTAAAGCAAAATACATTATCCCGGTTTATATTGTGCTTGAGTTATTCCTGGGGGTTAAACAATATTCGGGCGACTCGGTAGCGCATTTTGCCCACTTAGGCGGGGCATTATTTGGCTTTTTGTTAATTAAGCTTTGGGGTATAAAACGCCCTAACAATTTTTACTAATAGCCGTTATAACTTATATATAACAAACACAATGAGCACCCTTTGGAAAGATATTCAATATAAAATGATGAAATCTAACAGCAGGATAAACCTGTTGATAGGAATAAATATCATTGTTTTTTTATTGGCTAATATTCCTGTTACAAGTGTTTTAACCAACGGGTACTTATCACTTTTTGCCGCTTGGCCTATACTTATAAAACATTTTTGGACGCCACTTTCCTATATGTTTATGAATGAGGGGTTCTTCCCGGCTCTTTTTAATATGCTTTGGTTGTATTGGATGGGGCGGATATTTGAAGAGTATTTGAACCACAAACGGCTTATAGGGTTATACATTATTGGTGGTTTGGTGGGCGCGTTATTATACATAGCCACATATAACATTCTAAATGCGTTTAATATAAGTTTCCCGGATGCCGGTATTACCGGTGCTTCAGTAAGTATTATGAGTATTATGGTTGCGACGGCAACTTTATTGCCTAATTACGAACTCTCATTAATTATTATTGGCAGAGTAAAATTAAAATGGATTTGTGTGATTTATGTGGCGTTTGCATTAATAGGTGCAAGGAATAATCCAGGTACAGAAATAGCCCAAATCGGTGGAGCGTTGTTGGGATTTATATTTATAAAGCAATTAAATAATGGCAACGATTGGATAAAGAGTATTAATCAATTGTTCGCGCCAAAACCCAAATTGAAAGTGGTTACCAACAGCGGTGTGCCACGTAAAGCATCCGGTGCGCCAAGGCAGGAAGATGTTGACCGCATCCTTGATAAAATATCAGGCAGTGGCTATGACAGCCTCACTAAGCAAGAGAAAGAAACTTTATTCCTGTCTCTTATACACATCTA
>NZ_LGEK01000091.1 GCF_001636615.1 Mucilaginibacter sp. L294
AGATGTGTATAAGAGACAGGTATTAACTATCAGCTATTTATAGTAATTTGGCTGCATGGTGTTTTTTCGGTATAAACTAATTATAAGTGCCTGTATTATCCTATTTTCATTTACTGCCCGGTCCCAAACCACAGTTGCGGATAGTTTGCGAGCGGTTATTAATAACGCTGCCCTGAACGAAAAAGAAAAGCCTGCTTTACTTAACCAATTGGCCGAAGCCAACAGGATCAATAAAAATTATGATACTGCCATTGCCAACGCTAAGCAGGGTATTGCCCTGGCGTTAAAACATAAAAACTTTACCGAAGCGACAAAAGCTTATACGTTAATAGCCAATATTAAAGCTACCACACAGCAGTATGCTAACCTGAAACAAACATGTGATACTGCCTTAACTATGGCACAACAAGCTAATGATCCAATAGCCATGGCCTATGCTTATTATGCGCAGAGTTGGTTATATAAAACACTGGGCGATGCCGAAAATGTGGTTAAAGCCAGCCAACTGGGTTTAAAACAACTGGAAAAAAAGGCTGCCCCCCTTTTAGCCTCCAAAATATATTACCGGCTTTATGTAATAAACTCCGACTGGAACAACGAGGCCAAAGTGAATTTTTATGCACATAAAGCCACCGAAAATGCGCTGCTGGCCAAAGACTATAACATGTTGAGTAATTGCTATACCGCACTATCGGTAGCCCATGAATACAACTACAACAAGTCGAAAAATAAGGTTGAGCTTGATAGTGTTTTATTTTACCTGAACCGGTCTGAAACGCTTTACCAGCAATATCCGGGGCGGGTGTCTGCTAATACTTATGCAATTGCGTGTATTAACATTGCCGATGCCTATTTGAGATATTATCCCGAAACGGATAAACATGCCAGGGACTTGGCTACCCGTTATGCCGGCAATGCTCGCTCTGTCTTAAAAAACTCGGCTAACAGCCAGGAAATTGTGGCCAGCGGTTTGGGCATACTAAGCGAATATGCCCGTCGTGATAGGAACACCCTCCAACAGGAAAACTACTTGCAGGAAGCTTATCGTGTAATGAAAACCGACCAGCAACCCTATTACTATACCATGATCAATGTGGTGAAGGCTTTATCAGAGTTTTATGAAAAAAAAGGCGACTATCAACAAGCCCTGAGTTTTCAAAAAGAGGTAACAGAATACAATAACAAAAACTTTAACCAGCAACAGTCCCTTAACGCCCAAAAACTCGAAATACAATACGAAACTGAAAAAAAAAACAGTGAAATGCGGGTATTGAAGGAGCAAGAAAAAAGCCGTAAGCTGCAAAATTACCTGTATGGTTATATAGCGTTTGCTTCTGTTTTGGGATTGTTATTCATGTTCAGGGCCTATCACTTTAAGCTACGCTACTCCATGCAGCGCGAAAAACAACTGCAACTGGAAAACCAGGAAGCGGAAATGCAGGTAAAGCTCGAAAAAGAAGAGCAGGCCAGGCTAAGAGCCGAGCAGCAGTTGCTGGAAACGCAGCAACAACAGCTAAAAATGGAAGTAATGTCAAACTTATTACAACTGGAACATAAGAACCGCATGCTGGTAGATATTAAAGATAAGCTAACGGAAGGCGGGCTGATAAATATGCAGAAGATACTCAAGGAAGAAACGATGCTGGATAACGACTTTGAGCATGCAACTATGCAGATACAACAAGTGCATCCCGACTTTTTCAACCTGCTTAACGATAAAACACAGCGAAAACTTACTCTGCTCGACCTTAAACTCTGTGCCTATCTTTACCTTAAAATGGATACCCGCCAAATTTCACAACTGATGCATATTGAACTCAAAAGCGTACGCATGAGCCGGTATCGGATAAAACAAAAGCTGGGGTTAAACAAAGAGGAAGACCTGAACCTTTTTCTGCAGAAATTGGGTAATTAGCTGTTGGAATACAACCCGGCTTCCTGTTTAAATTTACCATGTTACAAACATTTTAATTTACTAAATATGACACACTTCTTGTGCTAAAATTGTGGCATGAGGGTTGGTTGAATAAAACAATTTGATTGGCCCATGCTATGTTAGAAAAAAGCTTTGGTCTGCTGAATTTGCCGAATGCCCGGCACCGTAAACGGCTAAAATATGTTCATTGAAAATACATTGTGATTATAATTACGTTAACCATCACAGTAAATTCAGAGTTCCTGAATGATATCGTAAATTCTTTTCTCTGATTTTCGATTGGGAATGAGCTTCGTAACCGGGCGAATCAAGCAGCGCAAAGAAAGACCCACTAAATGACGTTACTTTATTTTGCATGGGTAATTAAAATGCACCGGAGGCTGCTAAAAGCATCTCCGGTGCACAATTTAAGGATTAAGGAATCACTATTTTCACTATTTCACTATAGTTGAACTTATTGTTAGCATTCGCCGTTCTGGCAGCTACCCTAACATAATAGGTTTTCCCGGTCGTTAGTCCGCTGATGGCGTCAGTATACTGCGTTGCTAATATAACCCCATCGGCCACCTCGCTCAGATCGGTAGATGTGTTAAACTCATTAATCGTGTTGCTCACCGTAGGATAAGCGGAAACGAGTGTGCGTGCTGAGACAATTTTTTCGCCTACTTTAGTTCGTGATATCTTATAGCTTGCCGTTACACCACCGGCTGATGGTATAAAAGTCGCTTTGATCATCAGATAGGGAGTCACTTTGAAGTTCACTGTCGTTAGCCCGCTTACATTGACTACCGCTGTATCCGCTGGAAAAAAAGCCCCTTCAATTGGGACGGCTTTATATTGGCCGGCAAAAATAGTCGTACTTTTAAATGATCCGTTTGCGCTGCACCAAAAATCATTTGGTGTGGCATTGTTGCCATATTTTGTTTCAATAAGGCGTATTTTCACACCACCAGGTTGTTCGGTTTGTAAGGCCACACCGGTTTCATCGACAATAGCGCCTTCAATACCCGCGTCAGGACCCGGGTAATTATCTTGTTTACAGGATGAGAATGTTAATACTGATCCTATAAAACTATATATAATAATATGCTTGAATTTCATTTTGCAGAGTGTTTAATTAATAACCTGGGTTTTGAATTAGCTTTGGATTTTTGGAAATCTCTCCCGGATCTATACGCTCATAGTACATATTAGGCGTAAATGTTTTTGGGTTGCCTACCAACTTAGTATTGTATTGATAGGTGTTTCCCGGCAACACCCGGTAGGGCATAATAGCGGTGAATCGTGTATTGTTCAACAGCTTGTCGGCCAGGCGCCACCTGCGAATATCCCAATAGCGGTGCGGTTCAAGGGCAAGCTCTATTTGCCGCTCGTGCCGCACTTTATCACGGGTAACTTCCGCGTCAGTGAGAGCTTTGATGCCCGCACGGTCGCGGATCAGATTAATGGCAACTTTGGCATCCGCTGTTTTCCCCAGTTCGATCGCGGCCTCCGCATAATTCAGCAGCACTTCTGCATAACGTAGATCAATATATTGCTGAAACGAACTATTGTTGACAACCAGTGCTTTATCATAAGCAGGCTGAAGGTACTTACGAACATAAAAGCCCGTCTGTGAGACCTCTCCGCCACCGCCAATGCCATTTAAACCGATGATATGGATATTGTTATACAGATCATTATAGTTTCCGGCTGTAATTAACTTACCATTGTCGATCAGGCCCGCTCTTACATCCATTTTATAGCCTTTCCAATCGGCAAACGGTAGTAAAATGGTTGCGTCAAGGCGGGGGTCTTTATTCAAAAATACATCTGTGGGATTAGTATATGGGATAGGATTTCCGGCACCATCCTTAAGTTTAAGTTTACCGTCTGTACCGTCGGTATATTCATAACTTTCAACCAGTTCAAGTGTAGGATTAACGCGGCTGCCGTAACCAATAGAAGGCCCGACACCGTTCCGCGGCAGCACCCAAAGATCGTAGGAATGTGTCTTATCGGGATATTGGAACTTTTTAACGAAAATATTTTCCGTGCTGGTAACATCAAGGAAGGCATTGGTGTAATTAACCGCCTTGTTGGCATCTTTATTATACAACAAATATTTGCCGGAAGTGATAACCTTATTGGCAGCATCATATGCTGCTTGCCAATAAGCCGCCGAATTTGATGATGGTATACCGATCAATCCGTTTAATTGTACGCTCCCGTACGTCGCTTCGGATGCGGCATACAGCATCGCACGTGATTTTAAGGCATATGCCGCATATTTGTTAGCCCGGGTGCCGTCGCTGGTTTCAGGTAATAAAGCAATAGCTTCATCCAGCTCCTTGGCAATAAAGTCATAAACTTCCTTTTCTGTGTTCCTTGGCACCTTTAATTCTTCAAGATTGTTGCCGGTAAAACTTTGCACGTCTGTTATTAGCGGTACGCCACCATAACGTTTTACCATACCCCAATAGTAATAAGCGCGTATAAATTTCGCTTCTCCCAGCCAGCCGTTCTTTTTTTCTTCGGGGAAAGGGGCAGCGCCTATTTTTTGAAGGAATATGTTAACGTTTCTGACCGGTCCGTAGCTCCACCAGCCCAGGGATACCCCATTGCCAATATCCAACCGGTCATCGTTCAGGCAATTCATAGCTTCGTCGGTTATATCCGACAGCGGGGACTGAGAGTTTGTATTAAAACCAGCGTAAGAGTGAAAGTTAAAGTCCTCTATGGGCAAATCATTATACATGGAAGCAAAATAGGCGGTAATGGCCGATTCGTTCGAAAATACAGTTTCATCCTGGATGATATTCTGCGGCGCTACGTTCAGGTCGTTTTTACAAGAAAAGAACAGTAAAGCGCATAGGGCAGAAAATAGTATAGCTTGAAATTTCTTTTTCATGATTGTTTTTTAAAAGGTAAGGTTTACTCCGAAATTGTAATTCTTCATGATCGGGTAGGTATTACCAAAGCCGGCATTTGTATGCTCCGGGTCTATCAGGCTGCTAAGCCCCGACCAGGTTGCCAGGTTAAATCCATTAACATAAACTCTCAACGATTTGACAATGCCGGTTTTGCCTACTATAGAAGCTGGAAGCGTATAGCCGATCTCGACACTCTTCAAACGCAAATAAGAAGCGTCCTGCAGCCAAAAATTTGAAGGACGGTAATTCCATCCGTCTGGCCTGGTTAAACCACTTTTTGTCCTGGTAGATGGATATTTACCAGGTATCCAGGCGCTGTTCGGGTCAAACCCATCGGCCTGGTGCCAGCGATCCATAAAAACGTCCAGACCATTCCGGCCCCAGGCAAGCGGTCCGTCAAATGCTATCGTATTTAAGTAGGATACAGAGAACTGGGACCCTCCCTGGAACAAGGCATTAAAATCAAGCCCTCTCCATTGGGCCGCGATGCTGAAACCATAGGTCATTCGTGGCGTATTGTTGTTTTTCCCGATCACCTGCACATCATTGTCGTCGATGATACCGTCGTGGTTCAAGTCCTCGTACTTCAGGTCACCGGGCAAAACACTGCGGTTTCCATTACCATCAGTAATAGGAGAATTCCTGATCTCATCGTACGACTGGAATTGGCCAATAACATTGTATCCAAAGTAATTGTCGTTCCACCGTTCAGCGCCATTACCACGCCAGTTGCTATAAGAATTGGTTGGAGCGGCTTGCTCAATGTAGAGATTCTTCGTACGGGTATAAGCCACATTCCCTGAAAGGTTAAAGTTAAAGTCTCCGATATGGTCCCGGTAAGCAACGGAGAACTCAAAACCCTTTGTCAGGTCACTATTCAAATTCTCTTGTGGCAGACCTGCGCCAACTGTAGCTGGCAGGCTTAAATTGCGGGTGGCCAGCAGGCCCTCTCTTTTTTTACTGAATACATCAGCTTCTATATGCAGTTTGCTCGAAAACAGGTCGGCATCAATACCTATATTAGCCAATTTACTGGTAAACCAGGACAGATTCTGATTAGCCAGACCACGGAAACCAAGGCCGTTGACTAATGTTCCGTTGAGGAAATAATTTGATCCGGGATAATTATAGCCTGTTAAATACTGGTAGGTTGATGATGCATCATCGCCGAGTTTACCGTATGACGCCCTTATTTTCAGGTTGTCCAGAAAGGAAATCTTATTTTTCAGAAAGGATTCTTCTGACACGCGCCATCCGGCCGATACCGCGGGGAAGAAACCCCACCGTCGTCCCGCCGCAAATTTCGATGAACCATCCTCGCGGAAGCTACCTTCCAGTAGGTATTTACCCTTATAATCATAATTTACCCTTCCTACTACGCCCTGGTTAACATTAGGGTCAATATTAGCTGAGGTAATGGCCTGGTTAGTGGTATTCCCAGCATAAAGCTGATCAACCGCATCCAGTGAAAATTGCCTTGAACCGTTAAAGGCAAGGCCCGATTGTTTCCGCTCTTCAACAAGTAGTAGCGCTTTGATATTATGCGAAGAATGAATTGTTTTGGCATATTCTAAAGACGCCTGTGCGGTCGTAGACGTAGATTCGCTATAGTACTGCGACAATTTTGTCGGCGCATTGCGGGTGCCGGTATTATTATAGGTATCTGTAGCCGCGTCATAATCATATACCTGGACAGCTTTCTGCCAAACTTTGTTAAAACTACTGGTGTTATCATAAGCATACAAAATCCTGGCCTTTAACCCCTCAATAGCAGGAACCTTATAGTTTAATGCAAAACTGCCGTTGAATATCTTATTGACATTGTTAGTGTAACCCGAATAGGATGAATTTGTGATGGATATTGGGTGCGTGGCATCCGGCATATTGCTTAAATAATTCGGATTATTGTTTGCATACACAGAAATAGTAGGGGGTTCTGACCATAATGCCTGAAAAATACTCCCCGTATTTTCCCCCGGTGTGTTTTTAAGGTCCTTGATCCCATTCAGTAAAACTTCTGCCTGCAGGTCTTTTGTAAGGTCAGCCGTAATATTGGAACGGAAATTATACCTGTTGGCATAAATATCACCAGATTTATAAATACCGCCATCATTCATATAACCTAATGAAATGAAATATCTTACTTTATCAGAGGAACCGCTGGCACTTATGCTATGTTGCTGCTGCGGAGCATTCTTTCTAATTACCAGGTCTAACCAGTTAGTACTAGGCAATGCGCCTGTCCGGTATTTCTCAAGAGTTTCTGCCGAATATGGTGGTGGATTGCCGGAATTAACGTAAGACTCATTCGTCAATGTAGCATATTCATATGCGTTGAGAATATCCGGAGAATTTGCGATCTGTGATAACCCAAAGGTAGAGCTATAATTAAATACGGTTTTTCCGCTTCCTCGCTTTGTGGTGATCAGTACTACACCATTGCCGCCTTTTACGCCATAGACAGCCGCCGAAGCATCCTTCAAAACCGAGATACTTTCAATTTCGTTAGGGTCCAACCGAGTAAAATTGGTTCTGGGTATACCATCAACAACAACTAACGGTGCGCCGAAACCGCGAATATCAAAATCTGATGCATAGTCACCAGGCTCGCTCGTCCTTTGGGCTACCCGCAAACCGGGTAGCTTACCGGCCAGTAAATTTACTACGTTGGCGTTTGTCGCAGTTTTGATCTCCTTCGCGGATATTGTAGAGATCGACCCGGTTACCGTTGCTTTTCTCTGGCTGCCATAGCCAACAACAACAACTTCATTAAGTTGACTATCAGCTTTCTGTAGCCGAATATTGATCTGTTTATTCCCGTTCAATGCTATTTCCTGGCTCGCATATCCAATGAAACTGAAGATCAGTACAGCGTTAGGCTCTAACCGCGGAAGCGAATAAACGCCGTCCTTATCAGTTACAGCGCCTATTGTTGTTCCCTTCACAGCAACGGTCACTCCTGGTAACGGCTGGTTTTTTTCATCGGTCACCACACCAGTTACATCTATTGCACTGCTAACTGGTGTGGCGGCGGGCGCTTTTTTCCTGGCAACAATAGCAATATTTTTGCCGTCGACCACGTAGGTCAGCGGCTGATCCGAAAAACATTCAGCCAGCACTTCGCTAAACGGTGCATTTTTGACATTGATAGTTGCCGGCTTGGCACGGCTCAACAACTGGTCTTCATAGACAAAATGATAGCCGCTTTGCGCGGTCAGGTCATCTAATAGCTTCTCGAATGGAAGGTTTTTAACATTGAGCGTTATCTTTTGCGCAAGGCTTGTTGCTGAAACCTGCATAAAGGTGAGCAAACAAATAACAAATGTTAGTTTCATCTTTAATATTAAATTAAGGCTTCTGCCGGGCATACGCCGGCAAAGAACTTTAGTAAATTCTTTATACATTTGAATATTAGGTTGATTAGTAATCGGTTTTTTAGGAGAACTAGATTCTTAAGCCTGATTCAGCTCTTCGGGCTGGTAAGTCAGGGAGCGGTAACGACGCTCTCTGATTTTATTATTTAGGCTATAATGTAAAAGTAGGTTAGTTTGCTTTTACCATAATCCTCCTTCCTACAATCTTAAATTTTGCTATTTCTGTTGATTCAAGTATTTTAAGTACCTCGTTAATGCTTTCTGTACGCAATACAGATCCGCCCAGAATTTTATCGCTCATCTTGCCCTGATATTCAACTTCTACGTCATACCATCTGGCAATTTTCCGCATAGCGCATTCGAGTGTTTCCTTTCTGAATGAGAAATAACCATTTTTCCAGGCGATGGCATCCTCTGCATTCACTGTTTTCATGACTAATTTAGGGCCTTCATTTGCTGAAATGGCTTGCTGCCCTGGAGTTAAGATAACCTGTTGATCGTTTTTGGTTAATCTGATCGCCCCTTCCAGCAAGGTGGTTTTAGAAGATGCATCATCGCTATAAGCTGCAATGTTAAAATGGGTACCCAAAACCTTCACATCTACTCTGCCGGCGTTTACGGTAAATGGCATATCCTTATTTTTGGCCACCTCAAAATAGGCTTCTCCTTTAAGTTCCACGTGTCTTTCTGCACCAGTAAAGGATGTTGGATATCGCAGGGAGGATGCGGAATTTAACCAAACGGATGTACCATCAGGCAACGTAACCTGGTATTGCCCCCCTCTGGGTGTCATAATTGTATTAAAAGATATTTTGTCCTCACCATTTATTGCTGATCCTTTTTTCTCGTACGCTAATTTCCCGTTATTCATTTTATTGATTACCATTTTACCGGCCTGCGCAATACGGCCGTTTCCGGTTTGATCCAGATTTACTGTATCTCCGTTCCCAAGAATTAGGATAGCTTTGTTAGTTCCCGGAACAATTGGCTTTTGTGCCTTAACAAATTGAGTGGTCTTATCAGTGCCTTTGCTGGTGTGCTTATTAACCAGGTAAAGCCCCATACTGCTCAAAAGAAGAAATGACGCTGCTACTGACCACCAAAGCCTTCTGATCGGTTTTGGCTGCGTATTTATCCTCATTTTGTTTTGGATTTGCACGTATATACGATCTCTAATCAATTTCTGATCCGGAATAGTTTCACCGTCATCGAATCTCGAAAGATCAAATTCATCTTTATAACGCGTTAACATCTCGGTTTCTTCCGGGGTAACACTACCCGACAAAAATTTCCCGTAAAGGATAATGTATTCTTCCTGGGTCATAAAATACAATTGGTTTTATGCTAAGAGTATATAGCCATCAAGAACTCCCATACTTTTTATTTATTTAACAGATTGTAAAAAGATCCGTTTAAAAAGCATTAATCTACTATTATCCACCTAATCAAAAATGGTTTTGCAAACTCAAACGCTCAGATACCTTGAACCGACAATGCCTTAAGTGCCGCCGAAGATTAAAAAAAGAATAAATCAGAACAGTGCGGGATAGTTAATACAAAAAAGTGATTTATATTAGTCGCATAAACCAATTATTTACGTTAATTTTTTTTAAAAGGAAAGGTTTTAAAGGCAGTTATAAGATGATTATACATCAAAACCACTTAACTGCATTTAGAATGGTTCTTTGCTGAGTATATAGCAAATGAATATTGCTTGCCTATTCAACTAATTTTAATGCAAGTACCTAAAAATAAATTGATATGGCGAGGGCGTCTTTGAATGATGATGAGTTGTGGCGCAATATTGTGGCTGGTGACAACGAGTCATTTGCCATAATTTACGACCGTTACTGGTTGCGTATGTATAAAGCAGCCCTCCATTATTTAAGGGATGTGTATGCAAGCGAAGAAGTTGTGCAAGAAGTCTTTCTGATCATTTGGAATAAGCGCCAAACATTGGATATAAAAAACTTTGCAGCCTATCTCAACTCTTCAACACGTTATGAAGTTTACAGAAGACTTAAAGCATCCAAAAATGCTTTCCTGGAATTTCACGAAGGCAAAACTGCTTGCGCGGTTGTATATAATGAGGGGTATGAAAAATTGAACGAGGCTGATAATAATAACCTGTTAGATGATTGCCTGAAAGATTTGCCGAAGCGATGCCGGGAGATCTTTTATTTGAGCAAGTTCCGGCAGTTGAGCAATACCGAGATCGCCGAACAGTTGGGGATCAATAAACACACTGTTGAAAATCAGCTTGCGATAGCTATAAAGCATCTCAAAATCAATTTTAGCAGGATTGCTATACTGGTATTATTACTCATAAAAATCTCTTAAGCTAAAAGGATTGAAGCGGCAATCTCTTAATGAAAAATAGCAGTATCGGAGCGGTTTTGAATAAAGTTCAAATAAATAATCTCTTTGGTTCGAGATCATCATTCCAAGAATCAATAGTACTCAATTATTCATCGCCAAGGCTTAATGTCAATAAACAGGCTTTAATTTCTAATTATTATCATTTGCAAGAAAACTTTAATTGCTTTAACAGGCGGTTCGAATACTACAGCGTACGGATGTAGCTCTCCGCTGAAATAAAAACCGTGTTATACCATCATTTTTTGAACCGGCTTAAACTTATCCCTTCCCGATTCACATACGGGGCAGCTATAATTATTCAGGGTCGTAAATGGCGTACCTGGTGGTACCCCGTTCTGCTCGTCCCCATATGTATCATCGTACATAGTTAGACAATATCCACATTGGTATACCTGCTTTTGTTCAATAACAGAAACCCCTTTTTCAACAACAATTGCTTGTACCGGTAATTTATGGCTATGCCTCGAGTAAAACTCGTCGCATAGCGCAATAAGACAGGTACTTAATTCACGTTTTGGAACGCTCTCCCATTTAATGACTAATTCTTTGGTATTGGGATTGAAATCACGGGTGTGCGTTATTTGAAACAGCCCATTATCGCGTTCACGAATGATGACAGAGCCGTACAACCCTGATTTTGGCGATCGTTTGATCACAAAACTCAGCCGGTAGGTGCGCTGATCGGCTGCTTCAAATTCGCGTACCAATTGCTGTTTTAGCTGGAGGCATTGGCTGCAAAGATCTTCCACCTGCCAGTTTAACTCATTTGATGCATGCCTTATGTTTACCTTGTATTTATTCAATATATTGCCAAATAACGGGCGTTGCGCGGGCTCAATATTCTTTATCAGTAAAGATTTCCATGGGCTGATGTATAGCTGGCCAATACGAATTTGCATACACAAGCTGCACATATCCATTAACAATTCTATTGAAAACAACTCATCCCGCCGGTATATGCCCAACCAATATTTATCACCCTGTTTATTAAATCCTTCGTAGTATGGTAATTGAAATTCGGGCAATTTCAAAGGTTGGTCTATTTGTTGGATGACGAAATCACTATCTGCAGATACCATTTGATGCAACAGCTGTGAATTTATCTCAGGCTGATCGTAAAACTGTTCTTTATTAGCCAAGATAACATTTTGTATCACTTTAGCGATGGCGGGAATATAATCCGAATAAATCAATGTGGGCCAGCTGTACAAGATATTTGTTTTGGGATACCGTATTTGTAAATACCAATAATTACTCACCGCCGAGGATATAAAGTTGATATTACCGGTAAAAAATGGGGCAAAAGTTTGGCTGCCATCAACTACGTTAATTTTAAGCAGGGGTTTATAATCAAACAGGTCAAAAATATCTTTGTAAACACCTTCCTTCAGCCAATTTTCCTGGTTAAAAACACCATCGGCAATGTAAGAGCTTACAATATTTGGAAACATGGCGGCATCCACCTCATACTCAATACCTGCACTTAACAATTCGGTATCAAGGTTATCCAGTTCAGTTTCATCAATTTCAAAATACAACTGTTGCCTGTTGCCAAACCTAATGTGTGTAGCATTGGCATTTTGGGCAACCAGTAATATCTCATAAAAATCACCGGCGGATACTACCCCGCCGGGCAAGTTTAGTTTGATCTGTTTTTTGCTATTGCTTTGCATATTAACTAACTAGCCATTTGTTCTACCTGTTGTTCCTCCAATAACCGCTTCACTTCGGGCTTACAACTGCCGCAGCCCATGCCCGCACCTGTGGCATGGCAAAGGCTGGTTAGGTTATTGCAGCCCTCGTTTATTTTATTGCGAATATTACCGGCACCAACATTATTACAGCTGCATACCAGCTTGCCTAAAACCGGTTCGGCGGTTTTACCACTACGGAGCAATTGCAGCCGTTTATCACTCAGCTCGGTTTTATTAGCTATGAGTTCTTTAAACTCCAGAAACTCACTTTTATCACCTATCAAAATAGTGCCTACCAGCTTATCCTGATGAATAATGCACTTTTTATAATATCGCTTGGCCTTATCAATAAATACAATCTCCTCATAGTCCCTATCGTTAGGGCAATCGGACAACCCAATACTGCAAAGGTCAAACCCATGTATCTTAATGATATTCATAAACAAGCTGCCTTTGTAATAACTGGCTATGTCGCCGTTCATATAAGCGGCTACAACAGCAGCCTGTTGCTCGGCAGCAGCTGTGATGCCGTATAGTGTCCCCTCAAACTCTGCTATTTCGCCAATAGCGTATATAAATGGGTCGCTGGTAAGCAATCGCTCATTAACTATTACGCCGCGTTTGCAGTCCAGCCCGCAATCTTTAGCGATCTCCAGGTTGGGGGTTGTGCCAATGGCCAGTATCATGGCGTCGCAGTTTATTTTACGACCGCTTCTTAAGCCGATCCCCGTAAGTTTCGATCGGCCAAAGAAAAGCTGTACCTCATCATCATAAAAAATATCGCAACCCTGATCGGCCATTTCTTCGTGCAACAAGCGGCTACCCAATTCATCTAATTGCCGGTTTAAAAACCTTGAAGTACGCTGAATAATTGTGATGGTGATGCCTATTTCGCGCAACGAGGCCGCCATTTCCAGGCCTAACAAGCCGCCGCCTACAATAACCACATGCCCGCCTTTTGGTACATGCTTTTTAAAATTATCGGCATCGTTACGGTTTCGCATACTAAATATGCCGGGTAAGGTTGGTACATTTTTGGGGATAGCTGCCCTGCTGCCAGTGGCCAGCAACAAAATATCGTAATAGGTTTTAATGCCACGGCTATCAACTACATATTTCTTGGCACGGTCTATCTTCTCCACGCTTATACCACGCAGTAGCCTGATGTTGTAGCCAGGTTCTTCCGCATCGGTCATTTTCACCAATTGTTCCCATTGCTGCTCACCACTAATGTAATCGGGCAGCATTACACGGTTATAGAAAGGGAAGTTTTCTTTACTGAATATGGTGATCTCATCATCCTTGTTCAACTCTCTGTACGACTTTACAAAGCCGTATGCTCCCGCACCTGCACCCACTACAACTATACGCTGGAAAGGCTTTTTATATTTTTGAATGTTTACAGCGCAATATTTAAAATCGGGTTCTTTTGATATCGGGTCCACCACATCACTGGTTAAATTATTCACGCGGTTAAGATCGTTACCTAATATTTTGCCCCAATGCATCGGCATAAAAACCACACCCTGTTTTATTTGCGGGGATAGTTTGGCTTTTACCATCACCTCTCCCCTACGGGATGTAATTACCGTTACGTCGCCTTCTTTTACACCAAGGCGCGCGGCATCAAGCGGGTGGATCTCTAAAAAAGCTTGTTTAATGTGCTGGTTTAACTTATTCACCTTACCGGTTTTGCTCATAGTGTGCCACTGGTCGCGGATACGGCCCGTGGTGAGCACAAACGGGTAATCTTTATCGGGTAACTCACTATTTAATGCATCTGGAACGGCGCTTATCAGCGCATTTTGGGTTTGGGTATAAAAACGCTTATCGGTAAATAAACGCGGTGTGCCTGCGCCTCCTTTTTTAGCTTTGTAAGGCCATTGTATGGTTCCGTGTTGCTTTAGTATGTCATAGTTCAGGCCACTAATATCAATAGTAGTTTTTGCCGTGAGCTTAACATGTTCGGCATAAATTTCTGAGGCACTTTTAAAATCGAAGCCTTTATAACCCATTTTTTGCGCAAAGCGACAAATGATCTCACTATCAGGCAGCGCCTCGCCCGGTGCATCTATAATCTTCTCCAGGTAACTAATACGCCGTTCAGAATTGGTCATGGTGCCTTCCTTTTCTGCCCATGCAGCGGCGGGGAGTATCACGTCGGCATAGGCCAAAGTTTCGGGTTTATTGCTAATTTCCTGTACCACCACAAACTTCGCTTTCTTTAATGCTTCTTCGGCCAAACGCACATTGGGTAAACTGGTTAGCGGGTTGGTGCACATGATCCAAATAGCTTTTAAACGGCCATCATTCAAAGCTTCAAACATTTCGGTAGCAGTAAGGCCCGGCTTAGCTGCTATTTCAGTGCCGCCCCAAAACTTTTGAACTTCGGCGCGATGCAAGGGGTTGCCCAGGTTGCGATGGGCAGGTAACAAATTAGCTAAACCGCCAACCTCGCGCCCGCCCATCGCATTTGGTTGCCCGGTTAATGATAAAGGGCCAGATCCCGGTTTACCAATATGCCCTGTTATTAAATTAAGGTTGATCAAACTTAAATTTTTGTTAACCCCTACTGAACTTTGATTAAGCCCCATCGTCCACATCGATATAAAACCTTTTGCCCCGCCAATGTACTTGGCCGCAAGGCGAATATCATTTTCACTTACGCCGCAAATGTTTGCAGCTTCGGCTATGCTCCGTTCAAATACTAACTGACTGTATTGCTCAAAACCATCAGCATGATTGGTTATAAAATCAACATCAATATCGCCGTTCTCTATCAGTACCCGCCCTATTGCATGGTTCAAGACAATATCGGTACCCGGGTTTATTTGCAGATGCAGATCGGCAATGCCGCAGCTATCTGTAGCACGTGGGTCTACCACAACTATTTTTACACCTGGGTTGGCGGCCTTATGCGCCTCTACTCGTCGCCATAAAATAGGATGGCACCAGGCTGGGTTGGCACCGGTTACATAAAAAACGTTGGCCAGTTCTATATCATCATAACAAACGGGCACACTATCTTCGCCTAAGGCTATTTTATAGGCGGCTACCGCGCTGCTCATACACAGGCGCGAATTGGTATCGATATTATTACTGCCGATAAAACCCTTCATCAGCTTATTAACTACATAATACTCCTCGGTTAAGCATTGCCCCGAGGCATAAAAGGCAACCGAATCTGGCCCGTATTTATTAATGAATGTTTTAAAGACAGCCGCTGTACGCTCTAAAGCATCGTCCCAGCTTACTTTTTGCATGGGCATGCTTTTGTTGTAGCGCATTTGCGGGTACAGCAGTCGGTCGGTTTTATCGTTAACGGTATAGTGCAGGTTAAGCCCCTTGCTGCATAACATGCCTTTGTTTACCGGATGGTCTTTATTGCCCTGCAGCGTTATACTTCCATTTTTCTCCTTATTAACAACAACGCCGCAACCCACCCCGCAATAGCAGCAGGTACTTTTATAGGTATTGGTGGATAGCTTGGTTTTGGCCATTGTTATTATTGCAGTTTATGGCTTAAGCCATGCTTGATTCTAAAGCCGACGCCGGCGCTTGCTTCGGCAAGGCCTGCTTTTGAAAACGGGTTATGAAAACAATTATGGAAACCACAATTACCGTATAACCTATATAAGTAAATGCCTGCACGTAAGTGATAGATTCTGACTTAAACAAAAAGCCGAACAACATACCGCCCAGGTTACCACCCGCGCCAACTATACCACTTACCATGCCTACGTTTTTAGCGTTTACAAAAGGCACAATACCATAAGTGGCCCCGTTTGACATTTTTAGGAACAACGCGAACGAAAGCATTGCTACAATAGCCAATACCAACGAGCCTGCATGAGCAAAAAGTACTAAGCCAATACCTTCAAGCAGTAATACACCGGCTAATAGCAGCCCTTTGCCGCGCATGCCAAACTTACTGCCAACCTTATCAGATACAATACCACCCAACGCACGGGCAAAAATGTTCATCAAACCAAAAACGCCTGCCCAAAAACCGGCCGAACTTTGTGACAATTTAAAGGTATCTACAAAGTGCAGCGATGCCACATTATCAAAAGTGATCTCCATACCAAAGCACATGGCATAAGCCATGGTAAGCGCCCAAATGCGCCAATCGCCAAGTATAGACCAGTCGGCTTTAGAAGGGTTGGCTTTCGCATAACCTACTTCGTCGTAATTACCGTTGGGTGTATCTTTGGTGTATTTCCAATATAATAACGCCATAACAAGCATCATTATCCCGGGTACGATCATTGCGTAGCGCCAGGCCTCCCCCTTGGTATAGCCGAAACCTACAATTGCAGCAAAAATTAAAGGCATTACCATATTGGTTACGCCGCCGCCAAGGTTGCCCCAGCCGCCGGTTACCGCATTGGCGGTACCTTTTATATTGGGCGCAAACATCATGGAGGTATGAAACTGTGTGATCACAAAAGAGGCCCCTATAACCCCAATAGCCAGCCTAAATAACAGGAAGGATGTATAATCGTGCGCCAGGCCCACAAAAAACACGGGCAGGCAGCCAACAAGCAGTAACCTTACAGCCGTTTTACGCGGCCCCCAGGTATCGCAAAATTTACCAATAATGAGGCGGGCAATAATGGTAGCAGCCACCGATGCAATGATGGTGTTGCCCACCTGCCCTTTTGTTAAATGCAGTTCGGTGCGTATGGTTGGCATTAATGGTGCAAGGCCGAACCAGCCAAAAAAGCACACAAAAAACATAAGCCAGGTGGTGTGGAAGGTGCGCATTTGCACACCTTTAAGCGAAAATATATTAAGTTTGGTAAGTTGTTTTTCCATGATCTGTTTAAATAAAAGCAGTTTTACGTTTATTATTTATTCAAAAATTCGGGTTTGATATTGAGTTGCAGGTAGGCCCACACGGGGTGCAGTTTGCTTGTACCCGGCGTTAAAGCCTTAGCGTATTCCATGCTGCGGGTGGCTGCCATGTAGGATAGCCCAAGATCTACAGTAGTGAATTTATTGAGCTTATACACCGTAGTGAGATCAAACTCGGTACCCAGGTATTTTTCAATTGCCTGCCCATCGGTACCTTTTTGATCTTGAGCCAGCATAAAGCCATGCCCGGCGAATTCCGTGCTGAAAAGTTTATTATCAGAAACGTATTTCAGTTTTAAATATGGATTGCTTAAGCCGCCCGTTGGTGAGCCGCTACCCGCATAAAAATAATCCATATAGCCCCAAAACTTGTGCGGGGTGCCATAAAGCGGATCGAACCGGTGATTGGTTTTGGATGCAGATAACGCATCGTTACCCGATAAATAATCCCAACCTGCGGTATAACTTATATTACTGCCTCTATATAATAAAGCTATAGTATAGGTGTAGGCACTTAGCTTAATGCCGTCTTTATCATTCCCTCCCTGGTAGTAAAAACCGCCGTTAACACCCCATTGATCCTTACTACCAAAAACGGGGTTGATCATTGCCCCTGTTGTGTACCTGCTATTTACACCCGACTGATTAAACCGGTTACCGTAAATATATCCTTCATCCGTACCAGAAACGTTTTTTACCGAATCGAGTTTATATTTACCAAACTGATCGGCCAGGAATAGCCCTGATATTTTTGTTTTGTTAAACTTTTTGGCCACATATAAATATTGTAGCGCTTTGTAGTTTTGATTTAACCCATTTGTACCGGGCGGGTTTAAAAATGCAGGGTTACCGGTTTTTGAACTTAGCCCCGCGGCGTTTAGCAGGGGAATAAAACCCGCGGGCGTATTAGCTATATTGCCTTTACTATCTTTTACCGTAGCAGGTACATTAGCCGGGGTATAATATGTGCCATTGTAATTTATAGCATCGCTGCTTTGGTTAAAAGCACCACCTAAATCTACCTGCCAGCCTTTTTGTATCAGCTTAAAAACAATTGCGTCGTGCCGGCGGGCTTGTTGTAGCCAGTCGGAATTACCCAACAGGCGTTCATCATCGTATACCAGCTCCTGCCGGCCAATTTTAACGGCAAAATAATCTACCGGTGATATCTTGAAAGTGGTGTCGTTCTTATTCGATAAGATCAGTTCTGCCCATGCTTCGTGAAGGCTAAGCCGGCTGCCATCGTTAACGGTAATGGTTGATGCATCCTGCCCCCAAAGCCTTACATCTTGCAACGATGTTTGAAAAATGAGCCTGCTGCTCTTATAATTAAAGGTTAGCCGCGATCGTTGCGATATAAGGGCGGCATTATTACTACCAACAGGCTTTAAAGTTCCATAACCATCACGTAATTCGCCCCTTATTTTAAGCTGCCCAGTGAATGTTAGCTGTGCCGAAGCGTTGTAGGATGTAAAACATGATATAATTAATAGAATTTTGCCTAAAGTGTATTGATCTAATACATTTTTGTACATTTGATTTGGTTTTTTATTTGTTAAAGCGATTAAAAACTATTCTAACCCTGTCTGGGAATGCGACCTCCCGGCAGGGCTTTTTTATACTTTTTTTATTCTCATCATACGTAAGTTTCTTTTATCATTTCTTCACCTGTTTACTATCATAAATATCTGTTCTCTTATACACATCT
>NZ_LGEK01000092.1 GCF_001636615.1 Mucilaginibacter sp. L294
CTCTATAACTTATTAACAATCAGTAAATTAACAAGACAAATATAATTATGTTTTTTAAATATAAGTCAATATTCAAAAAAAATTATTGTTTATTACTAAATTTAACCTATTAAGTTTGTTTGCAATTATTTTATAACTTTCACCCCAATATAACGTATAGAGCTTTGATGTATAAAGTATTTACCCTTTTTGTTTATTTACTTGTTGGCTGTTCTGTATGCGCGAAGGGTAGCGTTGATGTTGCTTTAAAAGATACCAGTGAGGTTATTAAGTTAAATAAGCAAGCTTATGATAACCGTTACACAAGCCCCGAGCAAACCATAGCTGATGCTACCAAAGCATTATCCATTGCAGAAAAATTGCAATACACCAGGGGGATTGGCGAATCATACCGTATTATGGGTATAGGTAATTACTATTTAAACCAGGCGGGTGCAGCTATCAACAACTACTTAAAATCATTAGAGTTTTTTAAAAAAACAGGCGATTTGCGAAGCCAAGCCAAAGTATTAAACAACATAGGTAACTTATATCTTGATAATGATTACGGCAAGGCTTTAGAATACTTAAAAAGCGCCCTCAGCCTCACTCAGAAAGTTTATGACCCGGGGCTGAAGGCCTCGTTATATATGAACATTGGTAACGTATATTACCGTAAAAAAAGCTTTAGCCAGGCGTTAATTTACTATGATAAAAGCAATGTTATTTTCTCATCGTTAGGCGACTCTATCAACCTGGTGCAATGCCTGCAAAACAGGGGGGTAATTTATTACAATCTTCATCAGTATGATATTGCTGAGAAATTACTGCTTGCCGCTAATAAAGCAGGTAAAGAAAGAGATTTGAATAAACCGGTAGCCAGTACTAACCTCACCCTGGCAGCATTATACATTGTACAGAATAAATTTGATGCTGCCGAAGGTATTGTACAGGAAGGGCTGGCTTATGCCAGAGCCCTGAAGGATGAAAAGCTTACAACCGATTATAATTATACGATATACCAGTTAGAATCTAAACGAAAGAATTTTGAACGTGCCTTATACTACCTGCAGCTTATTTGGAAACAGGATAGTACTGTGCATACCTCTAATGAATCTACCCAAATAAACATGCTGCAGGAGCAGTTTAAGCAGCAGGCAAAGCAGCGCGAGAACGAACTGACCATACAGCGCCAGCAAAACGACAGGATTAAATTTTGGGCCGTTACTGTAGTAGCAGGCCTTTTGCTTGTTGTTATAGCCTTGTTAATAAGTAATGTTAAGCGTAAAACGGTAACCAACCTTAAACTTACAGATCTGAACGAGGAGGTTTCACGGCAAAAGGATAATCTGGACAGGGTGAACCATCATCTCGAAGAAATTATTAATGAACGTACCAAAGATCTGCAGATAAAGAATAAGAAACTCTCCGAGTACTCATCCTATCTTTCGCACCAGATACGCGGGCCTATAGCTACGCTACGCGGGTTAATGAATCTGGAGAAAGAAGGCCTTGTTGATGAAAAAGAATGCATTAACATGATGGATAAATGCGTATCAGATATCGATCAGAAGATCATCGAAATGAGCGAAATGCTAAATGATACCAGCAAAAGCGCATTTTAACCATAAATATACAAGCTAAAATTAATTTGGATAAGTACTGTGTATGGTTGCCTCAAGCAAGCCTAAGTAAACACAGTATCTTGATATCATTTGCAGGATAAGCAGTTGCCTGTGTTTTTTATAGCCTTCGGTTTCAAATGCCAGGGTCTCGTTACCGGCAGTAACAAAAAAACGTACTTCGCCCTCACGTTGTTTAACCCTCGACCTGAACAGGTCAAACGCTTTTACTTTTAATTTGCTGCGCCTATCATGTATAGTATCCACTTTTAAATGGTCGGCGTTTGAAATTGATATCAGGTAGTTAGACATGGATAGTTATGTTTATACCTGTATGATTGCAATTTTAAAACCAAACGCACTATTAAAGCGCATTTGGGCCCATTTAAAATGCAAAACGGTAATAAATCAATTTAAATTTTCATTTTGTTTAATTAATTAAGACTTACTTAAAATAATTAATCGAAAGTGAATAAAAATCAAATTATTACCGAAGTAAAAATAGACTAACTGTTGTATTTAATGAACAGTAATGATGAAGATTATACGGCCACGTGGTTTTTGCTCAGCAATTCTTCATAAAGTAATATTACTTTACGTTGTAAATTGGTGATCTCAACCTCTCTGTCGGTAAGTTTTTTCTGGATGATGCTTAAGCTCAGGTCTTGCGTACTTGGCTCCTCGGTGTATTCAAGCGAAAGCAGGTTAACAACACTCACTTCAAAAATGTTAGCAATTTGCTCTAATCTCGATAAATTAATATCGGTAACACCTGTCTCAATTTTTGAGAATGCAGGGATAGAAATACCTAAACGGTTTGCCACATCTTCCTGGCTCCAGCCATGTTCGTGGCGAAGGGTGCGAATGTTTTTACCGGCCGATTTGTTGGTTTTCTTTTTTATGGTCTCGCTCATCATGTACATAATAGTTAATTAAAGGGATAAAGGGTATTAACTATTAACCAAACGCAGTGCCATATCTTAAATAGGCCTATTTATACGTAATTAACAGACAGTTAATGTTTGCCTTAAAAAAATTGTGGAATATGTTCTACAAATTATGGGAATAATAGGTTACTCTACCCCACTTATTATACTAAGTTTAGCAAATTTTAGCAGCAGTTGTTTTTGCCCAATTTCTTTAAAAAATATGGTTGCCTTAATGTCGGGTTTATTACCTTCAAGGGTAAGCACTTTGCCAAAGCCAAAGCGCTCATGCTCAACCTGCATGCCTACCTGCAGGTTTGATGTATCAGAAGGTTTAAAATCAGCCGATGGTACGTGTGCTTTTGCCAGTATTGAGGTTGTTTTAACAGGCGGGGCAGCAGCGGCCTTGGGCTTTGAGTAGGTATCGTTTTTACGGCTCCAGGCAGTGCGCTCGTCATCGTATGATGATGACCCTGCAGATGATGCCGGCTTAGCTGTAAAGTCAAGCTCCAGGTATTTGGCATCTATCTCATCTAAAAAGCGGCTTGGTTCGCAACTTATTAACGTGCCAAACTTAAAGCGCGATGTGGCATAACTAATAGTTAGTTTATACTCGGCACGGGTAATAGCTACATAGAACAGGCGGCGCTCTTCCTCCAGGTCGGTGCGCGAATTAAGCGACATTTGCGACGGGAACAGGTTCTCTTCCAGCCCTACAATATGCACCTGCGGAAACTCAAGGCCCTTTGATGAGTGGATGGTCATTAACGATACCGTGTCGGCATCCTTATCTTTATCCTTATCGTCGTTGGTCAATAAAGCAATATCCTGCATAAATACATCCAGGCCCTTTTCCTCAATATCTTCCCTTTCCGAAAACTCTTTTATCCCGTTTAACAGCTCCTGAATGTTTTCGTAACGATTAAGCCCCTCAACAGATTTATCTTCGTAAAGGTCTTTCAGCAAGCCCGAGTGTTTGGCTATATGCAAAGCCGATTCGTAAGCGCTCTGGTTTTTGGTGATCACCTGAAAGCTTTGGATCATGGCCGCGAAAGCAAATAAAGAAGCAGGTGCTTTCTCTATATACCGGTGTGCTTCTATAATTGCTTCAAAAGGGGTGATGCCGTTCTTATCGGCAGCAACAATTATCCTGTCAACCGTGGTGTCGCCAATGCCGCGTTTGGGGTAATTAATAACCCGTTTAAGCGCTTCCTCGTCACTTGGGTTAAAGGTAAGCCTAAAGTAGGCTATCAGATCTTTGATCTCTTTACGCTGATAGAAAGACAAGCCACCATAAATTTTATATGGGATGCCGTTCTTACGCAAAGCCTCCTCCATAGAGCGCGACTGTGCATTGGTGCGGTAAAGGATGGCAAAATCATGCCATTTAAGGCCGTTTGTGCTGCGTTGAAACATAATGGCATCAGCCACCTGTTTGCCTTCCTCGTTATCGCTAAAGGCACGCATCACTTTTATTTTATCGCCCGTTTCCTTTTCAGAAAAAACGTGTTTTTTAAGCTGTTCTTTATTATTGGCGATGATGCTGTTGGCAACATTTACAATGTTTTGGGTTGAGCGGTAATTTTGCTCCAGCTTAAACACATGCAGGTCGGGGTAATCCTTTTCAAAATTCAGGATGTTCGCTATGGTAGCCCCGCGGAAAGCATATATACTTTGCGCGTCATCACCCACCACGCATAAATTCTCGTGTACGGAAGCAAGCGTTTTTACAATTTTATATTGTGAGTGGTTGGTATCCTGGTACTCATCCACCATAATGTATTTAAACTTGTGCTGATACTTGTTCCTTACATCCGGGTGGTCCCTTAATAGCTCATTGGTTTTAAAAAGCAGGTCATCAAAGTCCATAGCCCCGGCGCGGTAGCAGCGCTGCGCATAAGTTTCATATATTTTCCCAAGCAGGGGGCGTTTGGCTGAATCGTCGTCGGCTTGTATCTGTGGGTTATTCTGATAATCGGCAGCAGTAAGCAAGCTGCTTTTTGCTGCCGAAATGCGGTTCAACACAAAGTTTACACTGTACAGCTTATCATCCAGCTGCATTTCTTTCAAAATGGCACGGATAACGCTTTTGCTATCATCAGTATCATAAATGGTAAAGTTGTTGGGGTAGCCAATTTTATCGGCCTCAACCCTTAAAAGCTTGGCAAAAACCGAGTGGAAGGTACCCATCCAGATGTTTTTTGCCTCGGGGCCGCAAATATGATTAATACGCTCGCGCATTTCGCGGGCGGCTTTGTTGGTAAATGTAAGCACCAGTATATTAAAGCTATCAACCCCGCTGCGGATAAGGTGCGCAACCCTAAAGGTAATAACACGCGTTTTGCCCGAGCCAGCACCGGCAATGATCATTACCGGCCCTTTTGTTTGTAATACGGCAGCTTTTTGTTCGGGGTTTAACCCTGCTAAATAATCCAAATCCTGTTCCTCTTTTCTTAGTACCGCGAAATTAGTTATTTGCACGGGAAAGCTAAATAAATTGGCAACTGAAATTTTCCACGTGCCCAATTTTGTTAACGATTGAAATATTAACGACGAAAAAGTGGGTTTCTTTATAGTTAAAAATGAGGGGAGAAATTAGCGCCTTTAATCGCCTTTAAAAGGAAAAAAACGACTTTTAAACGTCCTGTAACGATCTGTATCGGTTTGATTTGTACTGTTTTTTCAATGAAAAAAACAACACCGGGCAAACTATTCGATGGAGGTTTTATAACCTCTTTTTACCGCCTGGTAAATGATCCAGCCGAAGGGTAGCAGCCAGATCATATCGTTCCAAACATTCACCCAAAAGAAGGAAGGGGCAAGCTTGCCCAGCCAGATATAATACACCGAACCAATTGGCCCCAGCACCTTACCGATAAAGCCAACCAGTATAAGCGGCCAGTAAGCCACCGGATCTTTCGAGGCAAAATAATAAGTGATGCCATACACCCCAACCAGCATCCCCACGCAACGCAGGATGATCAGCAGGAAATCGGTAGGCGGGTTGCCGAAAAGAATGATCTGCGGATAAGCAGAGATCACTATCCCCCAGAAAATATTGTAAACGGCTGCCAGGAGCATAATGGTTTTGGCTGCTTTGAGTTTGATAGTCATAATTGGTTAAATATAATAGTTTGTAATTATGTGTTGCGATATTTTAACCACAGAGGGCACGAAGAAAAACACAAAGGGCACAGAGATTTATTTGTAATGCATTCTCTGTGTTCTTTGTGCCTATGCGCGCTGCAAATCTCTGTGCGCTCTGTGGTTAAAACAAACTTTTCCATTTGCACATCCTTAAAACAATTATCAATTTAGCCAATTATCTAAGTACATGAACAAACTTGCCAACTCTACCTCGCCATACTTACTGCAGCATGCCAATAACCCGGTTAACTGGTACCCCTGGGGGCCGGAAGCCCTGCAAAAAGCAAAGGACGAGAACAAACTGATACTGGTGAGCATTGGCTACTCGGCCTGCCACTGGTGCCACGTAATGGAGCACGAGAGCTTTGAGGATGAAGCCGTAGCCGGTGTAATGAACGAGTATTTTGTATGTATCAAAGTCGACCGTGAGGAACGCCCTGACGTCGACCAGATCTATATGAGTGCTATACAACTCATGAGTGGCCGTGGTGGCTGGCCGCTAAACTGTATTTGTCTGCCCGACCAAAGGCCCATTTACGGCGGCACCTATTTCCGTAAAAACGACTGGACAAGCCTGCTCTTTAACCTGGCCGATTTCTACAAAACCAAACCCGAAGAAGCCGAGGATTATGCCGCGCGCTTAACCGAAGGCATTAAACAATATGAATCGGTCGCTTTTGTAGCCGAGCAGCCCGCGTATACCAAAGCCGACCTGGAAACTATCCTGACCACCTGGCGACGTTACATTGACCCGGTTGAAGGTGGTTTTGGCGGCGCGCCAAAATTCCCGATGCCGAATAATTCGTTGTTTTTGATGCGCTATGCCCATTTAATGAAGGATGATGGCCTGGCAGAAAATGTAAAGCTAACGCTCCGGAAAATGGCCTTCGGTGGTATTTACGACCATGTTGGCGGTGGCTTTGCCCGTTACGCGGTTGATGGCGTTTGGCATGTGCCGCATTTCGAGAAGATGTTGTATGATAACGCGCAGCTATTGGGCTTATATGCCGAAGCTTATATCTGGAACCCCGACCCGCTTTATAAAACTATTGCCGATGAGATTGTCACTTTTGTAAGCCGTGAACTAACCTCGCCCCAAAATGGTTTTTACTCGGCGTTGGATGCGGATAGCGAAGGCAAGGAGGGCAAATTCTACATATTCACCAAAACCGAGATCGGAGAGGTTTTAGGTGAGGATGCCGACCTTTTCAATATTTACTACCATGTTACCGAAGATGGTAACTGGGAAGAGGAGCAATCCAACGTATTCTTCCGCCGCGAAGAAGATGCCGAACTGGCAGGTAAATTAGGCTTAACTGTTGATGAACTGACAAGCAGGATAAACATATCCCGCAAAAAAGTTTTGGATGCCCGCAGCAAACGCGTTCGCCCGGGCCTGGATAACAAAATATTAGCATCATGGAACGGCCTGATGCTAAAAGGCCTTTGCGAAGCTTACCGCGCGTTTAACAAACAGGAGTATTTGGAACTGGCATTAAAGAATGCCGAATTTATAACCAATAACCTGCTAACCGGGGCCAAACTTTCAAGGGTTTATAAAAAGGAGGGGAAAAGCGGGGTAGCTACATTCCTTGATGATTATGCTAACGTTGTGGATGGCTTTATTGCCTTGTATGAAGTTACCTTTAACGAAGCGTGGCTGATACAAGCCCAAAAACTGGTCGATTACACGCTTGCCCATTATTACCATAAAGAGGGGGGCATATTCTTTTACACGGCCGATAATGATGAGGTGCTCATTGCCCGCAAATCTGAAATAATGGATGGGGTGATACCTGCCTCCAATTCGGTTATGGCGAGGAACCTTAAAAAACTGGGCCTGTTTTTTGATAATGAAGGTTACCTGGAAGTTTCTGCACAATTGTTACGAAATATTGTGCCGCAACTGGCTAAGTACAGCACCGCTTACTCAAACTGGACAATATTGCTGCTTGACGAGGTTTTTGGCACCTATGAGGTAGCCATTACAGGTAACAATGCTGAAATAAAGAGGATTGAAACAGAACAAAATTACATTCCTAATAAAATTATGTTGGGTGGTAAGAATGGAAGTTTACCTTTGCTGGCAGAAAAATTTAACAACGATACACGCATTTTTGTATGCAGGGATAAAACCTGTGGTTTACCGGCATACAATGTGGCAGATGCATTAAAACAAATAAATAACTAATTCCTTAATATAAATAACAGGTATTGAGATAACCCGGTTAAAGCAGGGAAGGAGTTCCGATATCTTAAAAAACAACCATCAGATGAAAATTCAACCACAACACGTAGTGTCATTAACGTACGACCTGTATGTTAAAAAAGAAGACGGAACCGAAGGCTTACAGGAAAGCGCAACGCAAGAGCAACCGCTAACCTTTTTATTTGGTGCAGGGCAAATGATCCCAAAATTTGAAGAGGAATTAAGCACGCTTTCAACCGGCGATACCTATGACTTCCGCATAACAGCAGCAGAAGGTTACGGCGAATTTGACGAAGAAGCTGTGGCTAACCTGCCTAAAGAAATGTTCCAGGGGCAGGACCTGCCGCAAATTGGCGAGGTTTTACCATTGCAGGATAACAACGGGAACCGTTTCCAGGGCCAGGTTGTATCAGTAACAGAAGATTCTGTAATTGTTGACCTGAACCACCCGATGGCAGGCCAGGAACTGCACTTTAAAGGCGAGATATTGAACGTGCGCCCGGCTACGCCAGAAGAGCTTTCACATGGCCACGCGCATGGCCCGGATGGTCACCACGCTCACTAATTTATAGCGAAAAAATATGTAGAGACGCGATACTTCGCGTCTCTTTTTGTTTACAGCTTTTATTCAAAAGCCAGGTGCCCGGCATTGGTTACAGCGCATGCTATAATTATACGGCAGGCAATGGGATCGCCGTTTAAGGTGGCCGGGATAAACACCAGGTCGGCCGGGTCAGGCAGTTTAATATTCATGTTGATTGTTCGTAAAGGCACGCCCGAATCGCCGGCCAGCAGGTTAACCTTGTAATCAGCCAGCCTGCCCCCGGGGCTCACCAGTAATTCAACCGTTGCCGAAAGCTCGTTACGGTTTATATAAGCATATTCTTTTGGCAGGGTGAACAGGCTTAAATAGGGCAGATAGCCATAATACCTTCCACCCACTTTAATTGGTTTTGTAACCTTGTCGCCTTCCTTAAGAAACTTATCCGCAAGGTATCTTAAATGTGATGTTGTATCCTCGGGGGCCTCATAAAACAGGCGGCCGGTAGAGTAGTCGTAAGTTTGCATCACTGTGCCGTTTGGGTCGTAAAACTGCCACAGGCTAACTTTTTTATCGTTTTCATACGCGCCGGTAGCAACAATCCTGTTCTTTTTATAAACCGCCTTGAATAGCCCCTCCCTGATGTTCACATCTTTCGCCAGCACCCTGAAAATTTCGGTTACATCACCCGATAGTTTCCGTTTTACTTCAATGGTGTCTTGTGCAAAACAATGGTTTATAAAAAGCAGGGCAGTTAGTAAGAGTAGGTAACGTTTTAACATGGTATATGGTAGTAAAAATATTATCTGGTCTTGTTTATATACTCAATGGCGGGGTTTATGTTTTGCAGTTGGGCAACAAAATCTTCCTTGTTTTGTGGTGAGATCATCACCGAATCATATTTATTATAAAACACCTCCAACCTGTCCATCGACAGGGCAGGAGAGCTTAACACACTTTTTGTTGTCTGTATTTTTCTTATCGAGTTGATATCTATCAGGATATTTATCAAAAAGCCGCACCTAACCCTTAATGAGCCGTCGCCTTTGATGGTATAGTTGGTGTTCAATATCATAGGCGCCAAAATGATCAGCACGATGACTGCGCAAAAAATGCTGCCCCAATAATCGCCATTAATGATATTGAAAGCCACTACCCCTGCTAAAATAACAATGGGGATATAAACAACTATACCCTTTTTTGATGGGTAAACAACGTTGGCTGCAATCATGCAATAAATATACAAAAACTGGTTTAAATTAAGCCCCGCCGCGGTTACCGCCGCCCCCGCGCCTGCCGCCACGGTTACCGCCGCCACCACCACGCCCGCTACGGCTGCCGGCAAACTTTTGCAGGCGCATGGTAAACGTGAGCATAAAATAACGGCCAAGGCGGTTGGTGCGGGTATCAATGATCTGGTTACCGCTTACCACACGCGATACGCCTGTATTTTGGTTAAACAAGTCAAACCCCTGCACACGCAGCGCGGCCAAATGGTTTTTCAGAAATTGGTATTCTACATACGTACTTAACAGGGTAGGGTTGGCCTTAACCGTGCTGCTAAAGCCGCTGTTAAGCGTTTGGGTTAGGTTATAGCCCAGTACCAGGTTGTTAAAAAAATAATTGCGGCCGTCAAGCCCTATTACCCATGTTTTGGCATCGGTACTGATAGATGATGGCAGGCTGTAGCGGGTAGTATTAACGCTGTAGTTGCCGCTTATTTCGGTATCCATAAGGCTGTCAAGGTCTACCCGTAGTTTGGCACCCTGGTTAAATACCCAGTTTTTGCCCTGGTTACGTTCGTTCTCAATAAAGTTGATGTTATTGCTAAAGCTGGCCCCACCGTTTAGCGTTGCCGTATACTTGCGGTTGGCAAAGGGTTTAGAGAATGCATAGTTACCGTTGGCCGAGTAAAACCCATCGGTGTTTAAATAGCGCGTTTCTTGCACGGTGTTATTTGTGCCACCGGCTAAAGTTACCGGCTGGGTGCTGGTCACAATTTTATTTTGTGTGCTGTTGAACGATAGGTTGGTGAACAATGAATTACCGCTGGCAATGTCAAACTGGTTATAACGCAGGCTGATGTTGTTGCTAAACTCCGGTTTCAGATCGGGGTTACCGTACACCCGGTTTTGCGGGTTCGAAAAATCGGGCTGAAGCTGCAATTGCGTAAACGATGGCTGGTTGTTTGTGCCTGTATAATTTACCGATAGCGAATGGTTCTTTTTAAAGTTGTAAATAAACCTTGCTGTGGGTATGTAATTAAAAGTGTGTGTTGATGTTTCAAAATTGTGCGATTGCCCATCAAGCGTGGCCGGTTGCACCGCCAAACCAACCGTATAGTTATATTTAGCCTCTACACCACGCAGGTTTAACCCAAAGCGGTTGGTGATGAACTGGTAATTATATAAAGTGCTCAACGAGTCCACATACGTTTGTTTGCCGGTAACCGGGTCAATATTGTAATTGTACCGGTTATTATCGGTGTTGGTTTGGTTGTAGCTGTAATTTGCTTCCAGGTAAGTGCTTTTGCCAACCGGCTCGGTATAACTTAGGTTAATATTCCCCCGTACCGAGCTATTATCGGTATTGATCTGCTGGAACAACGGGGTGATAATACTATCCTGCTGGGTGGTGTATTGGTCGTTCAGTCCCTGTGTGTTTTTTGAAAAACTAAGGCCGGTATTGATACTGAAGTTACGCCCCTTTTTTTTGAACTTATGGTTATACAGTACGCTTACCCCGCCGCTTGGCGATGTGGAATTGGTAAGTGCCAGCTCATTACCCGTTATCAGCGTATTGTTACGGGTATTGCTGAAAATATCGGTATTGGTACTGTTTGATGAATTGTAAGAAAAGCTTGGGCTTATCTTCATATAATTTGCCGTATCAATGCGGTATTCTATATTAAAACCAAACCGGTGGTTAATGTTATGTGTACGGCCTGTGCTGTTGTCATTATTAATAATTGCGCCGCTTTGAAAAAGGTTTTGCGTTTGCGATGTGCTGGTGGTTAGCCTGTCCCTGTCGGCAAAGCTGTAACTACCGTAAGCGGTTATTTTTTTGCCCCATTCATCACGGTAGTTAAACCCGGCAGATTTGTTTGTGGTGATGCCGTTTGCCGTACTGATACCACTCCCGGCATCGCCTCCGCCACCTCCGCGGCCACCCCGCCCGCCGCCACTGCCGCCGCTGCCCAGGTTAAACGAGTTGGTATTGTTGTTATTCCAGGTACCTATAACTGCTATCTGCCTGTCCTCCTTAAAATTATTGGCCGATAGTTTGGCCAGGTACCGGTCGTCGTTACCTGCACCAACGGTGGCCTGCCCAAAATTACCTGTACGCTTACCCTTTTGTATGGTGATGTTTAAAATTTTATCGGGTTCGCCGGTTTTTATGCCGGTTAGGTTGGCCTGGTCGCCGTAATCATCAATTACCTGTATGTTATCTACAATATCAGCAGGCAGGTTTTGGGTGGCTGTTTGCACATCGCCGGTAAAGTAATCTTTACCGTTAACGCGTACCTTGGTTACCTGTTTACCATGTGCGGTAACATTGCCATCTTTATCAACGGTAATACCCGGCATCTTTTTGATCAGGTCTTCCACCTGCGATCCTTCCCGCACCTTGTATGCGGCGGCGTTATATTGAACCGTATCCTCTTTTATTACGATAGGTATAACAGCGGTTATATTTACCACCCCTAAGTAGTTCATCTGGATATTAAGTTTGATAGGAGGCAACATGATAGGCTTTGTGCCGTTATCCATGGTATACTTACGGGTAAACGCCTGGTAGCCCAGGCCGGATACTGTTAGCTTAAAGTTTTTTTCTTTAACGGCCGGGAAACGATACACACCCTTTACATCACTTGTAGTAACAATGCTATCAGTATTTGAAATGAGTTTAACAATTATACCCGGCACGGCGCCAAGTGTATCGGCAACAGAACCGCTAACTTCACGTGGCTGCTGTGCAAACACATGATGAGATAAAAATAGAAAACAAAACAAAAGAGCAAGGGGTGTAAACTTTGTCATTACTATTGATTATTTATCTAATGACAATGAATGTATTACGAAGTTTAGATATAATAGTTATCGTCATACAATTGTTGCAGGGCGCGCTGTGAGCGTCATATACTTGTTGCAATGAAGCAGACACTTTAATGACAAATTAATTATTTATTAAACTTTTTAACGTTAATTGAAAACCTTTCGGTATCTTTAATCCGTAAATCCCCCTATAGAACCAATTGATTAAATTAAAATCCCGCTACTAATGGCATTTATACACGAGGTGTTGCAAGAACCATCTTACGGATGGAAAAACGCCGATGGCGAACTTTCGAAGCCAACACCAAAGCAAATTTTCTCTGAATTTTTCTCCCGTTTAAATATATTTAAGGATAAAAAAAACTGGCTCTCTTTTATGAGCTGGGGTATGGTGCTTTTTCTCGCCCCATTCCTGTTCCTGTTCGTATTTAAATATTTTTCTGTAACAGGCTTAATTGTAGCCTTTGTTTACAGTATGATAGTGATGGGCACCCATGGTACTATCTGGTACCACAGGTATTGCACGCATGGCGCCTTTAAATTCAAAAACAATTTTTGGCGTTTCTTTACCCAAAACCTTACCCTGAAAATTATTCCCGAAGAGATCTATGCGATATCGCACCACGTGCACCACGCATTATCTGATACCCCGGGCGATCCATACAACGCGCAGGGCGGTTTCCTATACTGCTTCCTGGCTGATGCCAACCACCAACCCGTTAACCGTAATTTAGACGAGAAAGGCTACAACCGTTGCCTTACTTTAATGAAGCATACCGGTGTTACCTGTAATACTTACGCGCAATATAAAAAATGGGGTTCGGTAGCTAATCCGTTCCACATGGTATTGGGCGTGGTAGCAAACTGGGCGTTTTGGTTCACTGTATTTTACTTACTTGGCGGGCCGGGTTTAGCTTGTGCTATATTTGGCGCGGCAGGCTTTTGGGCGGTAGGCGTACGTACCTTTAACTATGAAGGCCACGGAAAAGGCGAAGATAAACGCCGTGAAGGGGTAGATCATAACCGTAAGGATATGTCGGTTAACCAGCTTTGGCCGGGCATTGTTGCCGGCGAATGGCATAACAACCACCATTTATATCCAAAAAGCGCGCGTTCGGGCTTTAAGCCACACCAGGTTGATAGCGCTTGGTATTACATTAAGTTTATGAGCATGGTAGGGGCAATCAGCCATTACCACGATTCAAAAAAACAATTCTATAAAGATTATATTAAAGAACCTGTTAAGGTAGCAGTGGCGGCTAAACCAGTGTTTTGCCCTACAACCGGCAAGCAGATCTTTGCTACAGAAGCTATTTAACATTTAATGATACTATTTTAACCTGTTATACTGGTTACATAAAAAAAGGGACGCTTTCGCGTCCCTTTTTTGTTTAAAAGCTGCGCATAAACTGGTTTTTTACAAATGAATATATATCTTAGGCAACCAATAAACAAAGCCTAACGCTCATGCTCAAAAAAACTATCTGCTTATTTACCGGCATGCTGGTAAGTGCTGTATTTGTTGCGAACATTTATGCGCAAAATAAACCTGTAGGAATATTTGATGGTAATACCGATGTAGGGCCTGTAAAAAACAAAGGCGGTGTTGTATATAATGCAGCCGGCCAGCAATACACGGTTACCGGTTCGGGTACCAATATCTGGTTTGATAAGGATGAGTTTCACTTTGTATGGAAGCGTATAAAAGGCGATTTTATATTACGTACCAATGCTGAGTTTGTTGGCAAGGGTACCGAGGCCCATCGTAAGTTTGGGCTGATGGTGCGTAAATCGTTAGATGGCACATCTGCACACGTTAACGCGGTTGTACATGGCGACGGGCTAACCTCACTGCAGTATCGCGCTGCCGATGGCGACAATACCAAAGAACAAAAGGCGGGTATTACAGCTGCCGGTGTTATCCAGTTAGAAAGGAAGGGCAAAACCTACACCATGTCGGTTGCCCGTAAAGGCGATGTGTTTGGGCCGGAAGAAAAGATAGACCTTGACCTGGGTGATGATGTTTACGTAGGCATTTTTGTTTGCTCGCATAATGCCGGGGTATCAGAGAAAGCCATATTCAGCAATGTGCGTATCGTTACACCCGCTCCTGCAGATCTGGTAGCCTACAAACAATACCTGGGCAGTAACATAGAGGTTTTGGATATGCAAACGCATAATAGCCGTATCATCTATCAATCCCCAAAATCATTACAGGCGCCAAACTGGACAACCGATAATAAGTCCCTTATATATAATAGCGAAGGTTTATTATACAAGTATGATCTGGCTGCAAATACACCTTCGGTGTTAAACACAGGTTCGGCCAAAGGCAATAATAACGATCATGTTTTATCATTTGATGGCAAATGGCTAACCATAAGCAATAACGATAATGGCAGCCCGTCGGTTGGTTTTGTTGTGCCGGTTACCGGTGGTGAGCCGCGCAGGGTTACCGAAACCGGAAAAGGCGCATCGTATATGCATGGCTGGTCGCCTGATGGTAAGTTCCTGGTATTTTGCGGCGAACGTAATAAAGAATATGATGTTTACCGGGTGCCTGTTGCCGGCGGCCCCGAGGAGCGTCTAACCAACACCCCCGGGCTTGACGATGGCCCCGAGTACACGCCCGATGGCAAGTTTATCTATTTTAACTCGGTACGCAGCGGTTTAATGCAGGTTTGGCGAATGAACGCCGATGGCAGCAATCAAACGCAGATCACAAATGATGATAATAACAACTGGTTCCCGCATGTATCACCAGATGGTAAATGGATAGTATTTATCACCTTCCTTAAAAACGAGGTTGCCCCCGGCGATCACCCTTTTTATAAACACGTTTATATACGTGTAATGCCAATTACAGGCGGGCAGCCCAAGGTAGTTGCCTATTTATACGGTGGGCAGGGCACTATCAATACCCCTTCATGGTCGCCGGATAGTAAGCACATCGCGTTTGTAAGCAATACCAATTTATTGTTTCAGGCGTTTCCAATAAGTAAGAACTAAATCTCAACTAAAACCTAATAAAATGACATCATCTCGCAGAACTTTTTTGAAAAACAGCGCCATTGCAGCTACTGCCGCGGCCTTAATGCCCAATAATTTGTTTGCAGCACCTGCTCAGATCCAAAGGGTAGGCCTCCAGTTATACTCGGTACGCGATGCTATGATGAAAGATCCATCGACCACTTTGAAAAAACTGGCCGATATGGGTTATCAGCATGTAGAGCACGCTAATTATGTAAACCATAAATTTTATGGGTGGACAGCAAAAGAGTTTAAAAAGGTGTTGGATGATCTTGGCCTGCAAATGCCAAGCGGCCATACCGTGATGACGCCAGAACATTGGGATGCTGCTAAGAACGACTTTACCGATGTTTGGAAAGCTACTGTTGAAGATGCCGCCTACATGGGCCAGAAATTTGTAATAAGCCCATGGATGGACGATAAAGTGCGCCACGATACCGACCTGCTTAAACGCACAATGGATCAGTTTAACAAAAGCGGCGAGCTTTGCCAAAAATATAACATGAAGTTTGGCTACCATAACCACGATTTTGAATTTACCACCATGGTAGGCGATATTCGTTTGTTCGACTATATCATGCAAAATACCGATTCATCAAAAGTTGCACAGCAACTGGATATTGGGAATATGTATGGCCGCGAGAATGATGCTATTTCAATCATCAATAAATACCCGGGCAGGTTTATTTCTATGCACGTTAAGGATGAGGTGAAAAGCGCTACCAATACAGAAGGTACCGGTTATGAAAGTACCATATTGGGCCGCGGTGTATTACCGGTAAAAGAGGTGTTAAAAGCCGCTAAAAAAACCGGCGGTACCGTGTATCTGATCATCGAGCAGGAATCATACCAGGGACTTGACCCGATTGATTGTGTAAAAATTGATTTACAAACCATGAAAAAGTGGGGATATTAATAGTTTAAAGTTACTTTAACGGCTCCTAATTGTATTTTTAACACTCAGAATATTATAACCTATTGAATTTGAATATGAACCGCCGGATTGCTATACGGAATATGGCTTTAATTTTAGGCAGCGCGGCAGTTTTGCCATCGTGCTTAAGCGATAAAGGTAAACCTGTTGTACAGTTAACGCACCTTAAAATTGATGCCGACCAGGAAAAGCTGGTAAACAGCCTTGCCGAAACTATCCTGCCAAAAACCGATACCCCCGGCGCAATGGACCTTGGCATAAATCTTTTTGTTTTTAAAATGATAGACGATTGCTATGACAATGAGCATCAGCAGGATTTTATTACCGGCCTGGGCGATTTTGCTGCCGAAGCCAAAAAACAGTTAGGCAAATCGTTTAATGACAGCACTGCAAAAGAGCGTGCAACGTTTGTAAGCGGAGTGGATAAAAACAGCAAAGACGAAAAATATAAGGATAATACAAAGCTTACGGCTTTTTACAAAATGGTTAAAGACCAAACTGTATTTGGCTACACCACATCCAAATATTTTATGACAAAGCAAATAGTTTATGAATTAGTTCCGGGGAGGTATAACGCTTATTTCCCGGTTAAAAAGCAAGCAGCAGCAGCAGTATAGTAATGGCAAATTTAAATATAGATAGTGTAAAGGACCGTACGTTTGATGCCATCGTAATAGGATCGGGGATGAGTGGTGGCTGGGCCGCAAAAGAGTTTACAGATAAAGGCCTTAAAACACTTGTTTTAGAACGCGGCCGCGATGTAAAACACTTAAAAGATTACCCAACAACAAACTTATACCCCTGGGAGTTTCCGCATCACGGCGTATTACCTGATGAGGTGCAAAAGGCAAACCCGATTGTAAACCGTTGCTATGCCTTTGGCGAGGATGCCGCGCACTTTTTTGTGAAAGATGCCGAGCACCCTTACGTGCAGGAAAAACCCTTCGATTGGATCCGTGGATACCAAACCGGTGGTAAATCCCTGTTATGGGCGCGCCAAACCCAGCGCTGGAGCGATTTTGATTTTCAGGGGCCCGCACGTGATGGTTTCGCTGTTGACTGGCCTATCCGTTATGCAGATATAGCACCATGGTACAGCTATGTAGAGAAATTTGCAGGTATCTCCGGTAACCGCGATGGTTTAGCCGAACTGCCGGATGGCGAGTTTTTACCCGCTTTCCCGTTAAACGCGGTAGAAACCTATTTTAGCAACCACGTTAAAAAAACATATAACAACAGGCACGTAATAAGCGCGCGTTGTGCACATTTATCAAAACCCAACCAGATCCATTTGGACCAGGGCAGGGGCCAGTGCCAGGAACGTACCTTATGCCAGCGCGGTTGCCCGTTTGGCGGCTACTTTAGTGCCAATTCATCAACTATTCCATGGGCATTAAAATCCGGCCATTGTACATTAAGGCCGCATTCGGTTGTCGAATCCATCATCTACGATGAGAAAAAAGGTAAAGCAACCGGTGTGCGGGTTATCGATACCAATACAAAAGAAGCTATAGAATACTATGCCGATGTTATTTTTGTAAACGCGGCTGCCCTAAACAGTAACCTCATATTGCTTAACTCAACATCAAGCCGTTTCCCTAACGGTTTGGGTAACGATAGCGGTACGTTGGGTAAATATGTAGCATTTCATAATTATTCGGCACATATCAACGCCGAGTACGATGGCGCTAAAGAATGGACCACCGATGGCCGTAACCCTGCGGGCGGCGGTTATATCCCGCGTTTCAGGAACGTTTACAAACAGGAAACCAACTTTTTGCGTGGCTACGCGGCAGGCTTTAGCGCTTACCGTTACCAGCAGCACAGCAGCGACGGTATTGGCCAGGACCTGAAAAATAACCTGGTTAAAAAAGACCTTAGCGGCTGGCATGTAGGGTCGCACATGATGGGAGAAACCATCCCTAAAGAAACAAACTACGTTGCGTTGGATAAATCGCTGAAAGACCCATGGGGGATACCCCAGCTAAAGATCTCGGTTGATTATGACGATAACGACGAGAAAATGAAAAAGGATTATGTAGAGCAGATGACAGAAATGTTTACCTCTGCCGGTTTTACCAATATCAAGGCATCAACAGACCATAGGGCACCGGGGCTTGATATACACGAAATGGGTGGTGTGCGCATGGGTAACGACCCTAAAACATCAATGCTTGATAAGTGGCATCGCCTGCACGCCTGTAAAAATGTTTACGTTACAGACGGCGCGAGCATGACATCAACCAGTTGCCAAAATCCATCACTTACCTACATGGCTTTTACTGCCCGCGCGGTTGACCACGCCTTAAGTGAAATGAAGAAGGGGAATATATAGACGTAATATACTGTAAGTATCATTTATTTTT
>NZ_LGEK01000093.1 GCF_001636615.1 Mucilaginibacter sp. L294
AGATGTGTATAAGAGACAGTATATCAACCGCTATCGCAGCATTGTTCACAGTGAATGTTTTTGCTGCTAACACAGTTTCTAAATCAGAAGATGGTTCTGATAAGGTATCATATTCAGTATCTGCAAAATTTAACAGCGATTTTAGCGGAGCCGAAAACATAACCTGGAAAGTTACCTCTAAGTTCCAGAAAGCATCATTCGTTATCGATGGTGTGAAAAAATCTGCTTTTTACACAATTAAAGGTGATTTGCTTGGTGTTACAGAGAACGTACAATACAGGGAATTGCCAGCAAGGGCAAAAAAAGAAATAGGCGCTAAATATGAAGGCTATTTCGCAAACGAAGTTATCAAGCTTGATAACGGTGATGGCGGCTTAGATTCTATCGTGTATTTTGTTGACCTTAAAAACAGCAAAGAAGAAGTTTTGGTAAGGGTTACACCATCTGCCGGTGTTTACTTCTTTCAGCAGGTAAAATAATTAACACAACATATATTTGTTTGAAAGTCATTGGTTTAGGCCAATGACTTTTTTTGTTTTCAACAAATGTTACTTATTAAATAAATTTATTTGGTTATTAATAATTTTATATATTTGGTATAGATAGTTGTACATTCTATATTGATTATTAAACCATTTTTATATTCAGTTGAATTACTTACTGATCTTAACACAATTATTTAATACGCTTATATTATTATTATGAAAACTGGAAAAGTAAAATGGTTTAACACACAAAAAGGTTACGGATTTATTATTACCGATGATGGTAAAGACTTATTTGTACATTTTAAGGATGTACAAGGCGGTGTAAACGCTATTAAAGACAACGACAACGTTGAGTACGAAGAAGAAGAAGGACGTAAAGGTTTACAGGCAGTAAACGTAAAAAAAGTTTAATTAGCTGCCTTATAAAATATAAACCCCTGTTTAAAACCAGGGGTTTTTTTATGCAATATAATTTGTTTTTTGCACGCATTTTATACCTTAGCCAAACCAAAACTATTAACCCCGATTTATGACTGATACTACTTCAGCAAAACTTACCCGGAATGCTATATTCCTGGTACTGGTAGCCTCCCTGGGCTATTTCGTTGATATATACGATCTTTTAGTGTTCTCGATAGTGCGCAAAGCCAGTTTGCATGATATTGGTGTAAGTGATGCAGATATGCTGCCTAAAGGCCAGTTTATCATCAACGTACAAATGTTCGGCTTGCTGCTGGGCGGCTTGTTATGGGGCGTTATAGGCGATAAAATGGGCAGGATAAAGGTGCTGTTCGGTTCAATCCTGTTATACTCAATTGCCAATTTTGCAAATGCTTTTGTAACCGATGTAAATACCTATGCCATCGTCCGTTTCATAGCCGGTGTTGGTTTGGCAGGCGAGCTTGGCGCAGGCATAACCCTGGTAACAGAAACGCTGAGTAAAGAGAAGCGCGGCTACGGCACTATGATAGTTGCTGTAATAGGTTTATTTGGTGCTGCCGCGGCTTATGCTGTAGCCAAAAATGGCTGGCAGCATGCCTATATGGTAGGCGGCGGTTTAGGTATTGTATTACTGCTGTTGCGTGTGGGTACATTTGAATCGGGCATGTTTAAAACAGTGCACGAAAGCAAAGTATCAAAAGGCAATTTCTTTATGTTGTTCACCAATGCCGATCGGTTTAAAAAATACCTGTACTGTATCCTGATAGGCGCACCGCTTTGGTACGTAGTAGGCGTGCTTGTAACCCTATCGCCAGAGTTTGGGAAAGCGCTTGGCGCTGCCGAACCGCTTAGCGCAGGGGAGGGTGTACTTTATACCTACATTGGTATTGCCATAGGCGATATTTTTGCAGGCTTGCTGGCGCAGATCACCAAATCGCGCAGGTTAACCATGATGGTATTTTTACTATTGTCGGTTGTAAGCGCGTTCATGTACCTTGGCTCAAAAGGCATCACGCATGATAAGTTTGTTTGGATCTGTTTCTTTATGGGCTGCACCGTTGGCTACTGGGCAACATTTGTGACCATAGCTGCCGAGCAATTCGGCACCAATATCCGCTCAACAGTAACCACTACGGTGCCTAACTTTGTACGCGGCTCGTTAATACCCATCAATATCGCTTTTAATGCCCTTGTAGTGCATTACGGCATGGTTACCAGCGGTTATATCATGATGGTGATACTAACGCTTATATCGCTGTTCTCGTTAAGCCAGCTAAAAGAAACTTTTGGTAAGGATTTGAACTACGTTGAGGAAGAAGCGGGGATCAGTTAAATGGTGAGTGGTTGATTAAGTGAGTAGTTACGTACGCTTAATCCAAACAGCCATTCAATAATCAACTAATCCAACTATTCATTACTTTTGTGCCAATGATAAGCAAGGAACAAATAGCTGCAGATTATAAACAGATACAGGACGAGATATGTGCCGCGCTTGAAGCCACAGACGGCAAAGCGAAATTTGAAGAAGAGCTGTGGGAGCGTGAAGGCGGCGGCGGCGGCCGTACGCGTGTTATCCAGGATGGTCATATATTTGAAAAAGGCGGCGTGAACTTTTCGGCCGTATATGGGCAGTTGCCGCACACTATCAAAAAAGCCCTTAATGTAGAAGAGGATGACTTTTTTGCCACGGGGGTATCTATCGTAATTCATCCCAATCATCCGCTGGTGCCTATCATCCACATGAATATCAGGTACTTTGAAATGCCATCGTCATTTAACAACGCAACACCGCCGGTACGCTGGTTTGGTGGTGGGATAGATCTTACACCGCATTACGTAATTGAGGATGACGCCCGCTTTTTCCATCAGCAATTAAAGGATGTTTGCGATCGCTTTAACCACGATTTTTACCAGCGTTTTAAAGTTTGGGCCGATAACTATTTCTTCATCAAACACCGGGATGAGACCCGCGGCATAGGCGGCATATTTTATGACCGTTTAACCGCCACCGACGAGATTACCTGGGAAACCGTATTTGAGTTCTCAAAGGCATTGGGCCGCTCATTTATCCCAACCTATACGGAATTGGTTAACCGCAACCGCGACAAACAATTCACCGCCGACGAGCAGCAATGGCAATACCAGCGCCGCAGCCGCTACGCCGAGTTTAACCTGGTTTATGATGCCGGTACCAAATTCGGGCTGGAAACCAACGGCCGTATCGAATCGATATTAATGAGCCTGCCACCAACCGCAAAATGGGTTTATAACTACCAGGCACAGCCGGGCAGCGAGGAGGAGAAAACCTTATCTTTATTAAAAAAAGGAATTAATTGGATTTAAATCTGCAAAAGCTGCGCTTAAATGGTTTTGTACTGCTAGTTTACTCCGTAGCGGTATTCGCCTTATTGCTATTTATTAAGGATAAAACTATAGATGGCCCATTACTTTTGATTTCCTGCGCTATCTTTGTTGCTTTTGGCAGTTTTACGATATTCAGGGCATTCTCTTGTTACTTTAAAGATGACTTCGCTGGCCGAAATTCATACGTATTATTATCTGTTTTTGCTTTGACGTTTTTGGTAACGTCGGTTTGTTTGATTTTAGGAACTATTCAATGTTAACTATGCATAAAATTCTTTTGTTAACGGGTTTATTTGCATTACTTGGTGCTTCATATGTAAAACCTCTTACCGGCAACTGGGAATACGGCGGTGGCATTTATAACGGCAAACTCGAGCCTGCCTCAAAAGATTATACCTTACGCAGGCAGTATGATGATGCACATTACACCGCTTTATTTATTGAAAAAGGGGCGGAGCCTATCCCTTATGAAAAAGGCGACTACGTTTTAAAACAGGATACTTGCCTGGAAACCCAAACCTTTAGCGCCGAGCCATCCAAATTGCTTAATATCACCCTCAGATATCATTACCGGATAAAAAATGATACCCTTACTTTTAACGGTATTTTACCCAATGGTACCGTTGTGCAGGAGTACTGGAAAAGGGTAAAATAAGCGGCGGCTTTTTATATTGTAACATTACGATGGTTTTACGGCAAAAAACGTGGAAAACAAGTATAAATGTTAGCAAAAACATGCCTCAAAAACCATAAAATTTCATAACTTCGCAGGTCATATAAAAACACTTTTTTATATACGCATTTACTGTTAGAATTTTCCACTAAGAAAAACCAATGGCTGAAGAAACCGAAGATAATTCGCACAAAGAAGACAGGATAATTTCGATAAATATTGACGAAGAGATGCGAGCCGCTTACATTGATTATTCAATGTCAGTTATCGTATCAAGGGCATTGCCCGATGTACGTGATGGTTTAAAACCCGTACACAGGCGTGTATTGTACGGCATGCTTGATCTGGGCCTGGCCAATAACAAGCCTTATAAAAAATCGGCCCGTATTGTGGGTGAGGTTTTGGGTAAGTACCACCCGCATGGCGATACCTCTGTATATGATGCTATGGTACGTATGGCCCAGGATTGGAGCTTACGTTACCCGTTTGTTGAAGGGCAGGGTAACTACGGTTCTATTGATGGTGACCAACCGGCAGCAATGCGTTATACGGAGGCCAAATTGCAAAAGATAGCCGAGGAGATGCTGGCCGATATCAACAAGGATACTATTGATTTCCAGCTGAACTTTGACGACTCGTTACAGGAACCAACCGTACTGCCTGCAAAATTTCCTAACCTTTTGGTTAACGGTGCATCGGGTATAGCGGTAGGTATGGCGACCAATATGGCGCCACATAACTTAACAGAAGTTATTAATGCTACCATCGCCCTTATTGATAACCGCCAGATTGATATAGCCGAACTGATGACCTATGTTAAAGGTCCGGATTTCCCTACAGGTGGTATCATATACGGTTACGAAGGGCCGCGCCAGGCTTTAGAAACAGGCCGTGGCCGTATTGTGATACGTTCACGCGCCGAAATTGAAACCTACGGCAGCGACCGCGAGCGTATCATTGTGAGCGAAATACCTTACCAGGTAAACAAGGCGCTGATGATTGAGCGTACCGCCGAATTGGTTAACGAGAAAAAAATTGAAGGCATATCCGCTATTCGCGATGAAAGTAACCGCGAGGGTATCCGTGTTGTTTACGAGATAAAACGCGACTCGAACGCGGCTATCGTATTAAACAACCTATATAAATACACCGCGCTGCAAACATCCTTCAGCGTAAATAACATCGCGCTGGTACATGGCCGCCCAATGCTGCTTAACCTAAGGGACCTGATCCATCATTTTGTTGAGCACAGGCATGAGGTAGTTGTACGCCGTACCAAGTTTGAACTTGCCGAGGCAGAAAAACGCGCGCATATCTTAGAAGGTTTACTGATAGCGCTTGACCATATAGAGGAAGTAATAAAGCTGATCCGCGCATCATCAACACCTGATGAAGCAAGGGAAGGTTTGATAAGCCAGTTTGGCTTAAGCGATATCCAGGCACGTGCTATATTGGATATGACCTTAAGGCGTTTAACCGGACTGGAACGCGATAAGATCCGCGATGAGTTCGATGCTTTAATGAAAACTATCGAGTACTTAAAATCTATCCTTGCTGATGAAGGCCTGCGGATGCAGATCATTAAAGACGAGCTGATAGAGATAAGGGAAAAATACGGTGATGAGCGTAAAACAGAAATGGTACACTCATCAGCAGAAATGCAAACCGAAGACTTTATAGAGGATGAGGATGTTGTGATCACCATTTCTCGCGAAGGCTACATCAAACGCACCTCGCTTACTGAATATCGCAGACAGGGCAGGGGTGGTAAAGGAGCAATTGGCAGTAACAGCCGCGATGCCGATTTTATTGAGCATTTGTTGATAGCAAGTAACCACAACTACATGCTGTTCTTTACCGAAAGCGGCCAGTGTTTCTGGTTAAGGGTGTTTGAAATTCCGGAAGGTACGCGTACTTCTAAAGGCCGTGCTATCCAAAATATCATCAATATCCCTAAAGAAGAGAACATTAAGGCTTACATCAAGCTTAAATCGCTTAAGGATAAAGATTACCTGGAGAACAACTTTATCATCATGTGTACCCGTAAAGGTGTTATCAAGAAAACATCTTTAGAAGCATACTCACGCCCGCGTGCTAATGGTATCAATGCCATCAATATTAACGAGGGCGATTCATTACTGGAAGCAACATTAACAACCGGTAGCAGCGAAATTGTTATGGCGCTGCAATCAGGCCGTGCAATCCGCTTTAACGAAAGTACCGTTAGGCCAATGGGGCGTACCGCTACAGGTGTACGTGGTATTAGCCTTGATAGCGATAACGACGAAGTTATCGGTATGATCAGTATCGACGATAAAGAAACAACTGTACTGGTAGTATCTGAAAAAGGTTACGGTAAACGTACCGATATTGACGACTACAGGGTAACCAACCGTGGTGGCAAAGGTGTTAAAACACTAAACATTACTGATAAAACAGGAAAACTTGTTGCCATAAAAGGTGTTACTGATAAAGAGGATCTGATGATCATCAATAAATCGGGTATTATTATACGTATGGCTATAAGCGAATTGCGTACAATGGGCCGCGCTACACAAGGCGTAAGGTTAATTACCCTTAAAGGTAATGATGAGATAGCATCGGTTGCAAAAATTGAGCACGAAGAAGAGGAAGAGGAGTTGATTGAAGGTGCGGAGATAACTGAAGGTGAACAACCTGCCGGTGAAACAACAGACACAATTACAGATACCGACGAAAGCAAAGGCGAAGAGCCCGCTGCCGACGACGACAAAACTGAATAATTAATGCAAAAGCGAAAGATCGGGATATTGATTTTAGCGTTGTTTACTACATCTTTTGCCTTCGGCCAGTCTGAAGCGTTAAAGGTTGTGGTAAACAACCTTGCTTTTTATAAGCAAAAGGGCGACCTTAAATTTTTAGCAAACGCCAAAAAATCTGCTGATAGTTTAGTGGTGACCAGAAAAGATTCTGCGGATCTGGAGAAGAATGTTTACCGCATAATTGTAAATTCCAGCATTTTGTATACCGACTCTTTAAACAAATTGGGCCAGCCCGAGGCGTTTCTTGACCAAACCAGTACGCTGCTTGATAAGTTTGCTGATAAGGGTAAGATATACAAATACCAACCGGAAATGGACTACGCCAGGCGCTGTTTGGCAAATGTGTATATCCGCAAAGGGTTTTTACTAACCAAAAACAGCGATTTTAAAAACGCTGTTGATGCTTTCCAAAAAGCTAAGAAATACGCGCCCGCACAAAAGCAAATAAACTCATACATTGCTTACGCTAATAATAAACTGGGTAACCTGCAGGATGCCGCAAAATATTACAGTAACCTTATTAGCACCGATAGCACCAAGGTAGAATACCTGGAAACCGCGTCGACCATTTATAAATCACTTGGCGATACCACAAAAGCGCTGCAAATTGTAAAAAAGGGGAGGCGTTTACTGCCACAAAACAAGCAGCTCTTGCATGACGAGGCTAATATTTACAATAACAAAAGAGACTACAAAGCGTTAGAGCCTTTGTTAATTCCGTTGATTGATAACAACGTTAATAACCCGGATATTACCTTTGTTGCTGCCAATTGTTACGATAATTTAAACCAGTATGACAAGGCCGAATCATTATACCTGCGGGCAATTGAGTTAAACGGCACCGCCTACGACCCTGTATTTAATTTAGGATTATTATACTTTAAGAAAAGCACTTTAAAAAATAATAACGACGATAAAAATATAACAAGTGCTATATTGTGGCTTGAAAAGGCGAATGAGATGGCCCCGGCGGATAAAAAATGCCTGGAGTTATTACAATTAGCCTACACAAAAACGGGCAATCAAAACCAGTTAGACAGGATAAATAACCGGATTGAGCAGTTAAATTAAAACACACTAAACACTATAAATATTACAGTTGCAAGCACTAACAACTGTAATTAATCATTACCAATTTAAAACAATAACAAATGAAAATTAAATTCTTAATGACAGGCCTTTTAGCCTTCATAACGGCAACAACCTTTGCACAAAAGGATGTAACTACTGCACAATCAGAATACGAGAAATTTGAAGGTTTAAGATCACAGCCAGCTTTAGCCATCCCAAGCCTTAACAAAGCTAAAGAAGCTATTGATAAAGCTGTTTTAAACCAAAAATTGGCTGCATTGCCACAAACATATGCTGTAAAAGCAAGCGTATACGGCTCACTTGCCGAATTGGATAGCGTTGCTACAACCTCATTGCCTTTATTTACCACTGCAGAAGAAGCTTTGAAAAAAGCTAAAGAATTGGATACAAAAGCAGAGAACAAAAAACTTATTGATAATGCTAATATTATTTTAGCCCGTTACCAGTTAAATAAAGGCGTTAAAGAATTCCAGACCCAAAAATATGACCAGGCTTATAAATCTTTTGAGTTTTACCGTTCGGTATTACCTGAAGATACCAATGCTATATTTTATACAGGTTTAGCAGCAGCAAACGCCAAAAATTATCCCGCTGCAATTACCAATTATAATAAATTGGTTACCACCAAATACTCTAAGGTAGAAGGTGTTTATAACGACCTGGTAATGCTATACCTTAACAATAGGGACACAACAGGGGCATTAAAAACCATAACAGATGGTTTGGTAAAATACCCTAACAACGCCGATCTTAGAAGGACAGAAATTGAAATAAGCCTGCAACAAGGCAAACAAAAAGAAGTGCTTGACAAAATTACAAGCGCTATTGCGAACGATCCAAAAAACAAAAACCTTTATTATTACGCAGGTTTAGTTTATTCTAATATTGGTGATGCTGCGGCTCAAAAGATAGCTAAAGCTCCAGCAGCAAGTAAAGCCGCGTTACAAACCGAGAAGGATCAGAACTTCCAAAAGGCAGCTGATATGTACAAAAAAGCGATTGAGATTGATGCAAACTATTTTGAAGCTAACCTGAACCTTGGATACGTAATCATTTCGCCAGCAATTGATGCATACAATGCAGCTAATAGATTGCCAACCAACCAACAAAAAGCATACGATGCTGCAATAGCAAAGGCTAATGCACAGTTTGATCTGGCAAAACCATACTTGCTAAAAGCAGTAGAGTTGAATCCAAAATCATACGATGCATTAAACAATTTGCTTACTTATTATAAAGGCAAAAAAGACACTGCTAATATTGCAAAGATAAACGCGCAAATAGCAGCGTTACCTAAGTAATAGGGTGCACCAAATTTAAAGCCCACTGATAGGTGGGCTTTAAATTTGTATTATTACTTAACATAATGTTAATTATGAGAATTAAATATCGACCCAAATAGAAAGCGCCATTGCTAAACAGAATAACTATTTTCAGTACATTACCTTATTACACTTGTGAATATGCCGTTGGAACCAAAAAGGTGTTACTGATTTTAGAAATAGTATTTGCATACTGCGGGTTTGACACTAATTTTTTCCATTCAGGGTCAGTTACAAAAGCAGCCCAGCCTTTGTCGCTTTCTTCCTTGTTGTCGCAAGCAAGCATATAAGTGATGTTTGGCATCTTGTCGCCGGCAATTACATCACCAAAGAAAACGGGATTCAATTTCGCTCTCTTAAAAATGCCAAACTCCCCGTCATGGAACATTTTAATTTTCCGTCTTACAGCATCTTCGCTATAGCCTTCGTACGTTCTTATTTCAAATATCTGGGGTTTATCAGCCGGAACAACTATTGCAGGCCAACCATCAAAAGCGATCATCAGCGATGCGGTAAAGCGGCTGTAAACGGCTTTGTCGGCTGTTATAGCGTTGTATGCTGCACTATTTTTGATGTAATCTGCATCTGCCTTTACCTTTGTATTTACGGCCAAATAGTTATCAAGTGATGAATAAGGCACCAGTAAATAAAATTTAGCCGGCGATGTTTTATTCCATTCACTAAAAACACCAACTGTTTTAACACCATATTTATTTAACGCAGGGATAAGCGCCGTTTTAAAGTAATTTTCCAGCTGCCCCTGGTCAACACCAAAATTCATTTCATACTCACGCCATTCGTATACTTCTTTTTGTGTTGGGTTATCACCCGCTACTGCAGGGTTAATAGATACGGCTAAACCTGCGGTAACCGCAAGTGAGGATTGGAGGAATTTCCTGCGTTGCATATTGATTATGGTTTTAATAATTTAGATATGCTAAATATATTTATTTAATTCATTCATACACAGGCTATTTATTAAATAGCCTGTAGTTATTGGTGCTGATTAACTTAATACTCAAGTCTGTTGCGTGCAAATTAAAATGTCATTCTTCTTTGTCTGCAGTAAGCCATATCCATATACCATTGTCAGGAATGAAACATCTTTTGTACTGCCGTGTATTACTTTATTACAGTTTTATCTAAACTTACCTGAAATTTAATAACACCTCAAAATGGATTTAAAATTAAAAGATAAAATAGCTTTAGTTAGCGGTTCAACCGCAGGTATTGGCAATGCCATTGCCCGGTCATTAGCAACCGAAGGCGCTACCGTTTACATTAATGGCCGCAACCAAAATAAGGTTGACGAAGTTGTTGAGAAATTAAAAGCCGAAACCGGTAACGCGAATATTAAAGGCATAGCTGCCGATTTTTCTGACGGGCAGCAGGTTAACGCTTTACTTAAACAATTACCTGAGGTGGATATACTGGTGAATAACGTTGGGATATTTGAGCCTAAAGAATTTAAAAACATCCCTGATGAAGATTGGCTTAAATTTTTTGAAGTGAATGTTTTAAGTGGAGTGCGCCTGGCACGCGTGTATTTCGATAAAATGCTGGCTAAAAACTGGGGTCGTATCATATTCATTTCCAGCGAATCTGGTATCCAGATCCCTGCCGAAATGATCCATTACGGGGTAACTAAAACCGCCCAAATTGCAGTAGCACGTGGCCTTGCCGAGCTTACTGTTAATACCGGCGTAACCGTAAATACTGTATTGCCCGGCCCAACCCTTTCTGATGGTGTTGGCGATTTTATGAAAGCCTTAGCCGCTGATCAGGGAAAAACAGATGCCGAAATGGAAACGGAGTTTTTTACTAATATGCGTGGCTCCTCATTAATAAAACGTTTCCTTGATCCTGTAGAGATTGCTAATATGGTAACATATATAGCCAGCCCGTTATCATCGGCTACAAATGGCGCAACCTTGCGTACCGATGGCGGTGTGATCAAAACAGCGTTTTAATCATCAAATTCTATAAAAAACAAAAGCCCGGACTATTTAATTAGCCCGGGCTTTTTATCAGATATCGTTAACCAATTACATTGGTTTTTTAGTTGTATCTTGTTTGGTAGTATCAGTTTTGCTGCTGGTACTGTCTGTTGCTGCCGGAGCTACAGTTGCGGTTGAGTCGGTTTTTGTGCTGTCAGAGCCATCAGTAGATTTTGTTGAACTACAGCCCGCTGCAATTGAACCAACCATTGTCGCGACTAACGCGAAACTTAAAATGTGCTTTTTCATAGATATAAATTTAATAGTGATGTTAAACAAAATGCGTTCAGGTTATAAACCCCTAAACACCAAAGTTGTTTAATAAACTTTCCTTTATTATTCAATTAGCGTTCCAAAACAGCCTATCTGATGGTTGTTTTTATGTCAAATAAATATCAACAATGTGTTTCACATCGATAAAGTAAATAATATTATGCTGATATTTAACGCTAATGGTAGTATCAGAAAACACCCTTAAGTGGATCATGCGCCTCTACCCTCCCCTTTTATTTCAACGGATCTGGGTGAGGGGTTTTGATGAAGGTTTTAGAGGTGTCAGGGTTAAGATCATCAAAAGCATCTTTAATAAAAACTATAACGGGTCTATATTTGGCGGCACCATTTTCGCCGCGGCAGATCCTTTTTACCCGGTATTGTTTGACAGGGTGCTAAATACCGGCGACAGGAAACTGAGGATCTGGTCTAAATCATCAAAAATTGATTTTTTGAAGCCTGCCCTATCCAGCGTTTCGTTCCATATAATTTTAACGGATGCCGATATTGAACTGGCCATACAAACGTTAAATACTAACGGTAAGTACGAGCATGGCTTCCTGGTAGAGATATATGACAATAATAACGAGGTTTGCGCATCATTAATGAACGAAGTTTACCTACGCGACCTTAATTTTAAACCAACAGCTGTTTTATAAAATGCCTGTATTTATGAACGACGAGGCCTTTATTAAAAAAGGTTACCAAATATCAACAGATAAGTCATTACTGGATTTTGATGCGATATTTAATTATCTTGACCAGCAATCGTACTGGGCAAAAGGCATGCCGCCTGCTACGCTAAAGCGGGCCATAGCGCATTCGTTATGCTTTGGTGTGTATAAAGATGGCGTACAGGCAGGTTTTGCGCGTGTGGTGACCGATGAAGCCACCTTCGCTTACCTTTGTGATGTATTTATATTGCCGGCATACCAGGGCGTTGGTTTATCAAAATGGCTAATGCAAACTATTATGGCACATGCCGGGTTACAGGGGTTGCGCCGGTGGTCGTTAGCTACATTAGATGCGCACGGTTTATATAAACAGTTTGGGTTTAATGAAATTAATAACCCCGAACGCTGGATGCAGATTTTTACGCCTTACATAGCAGAATAACGAGGATTTGACAATGAATTTAAAGCGACAGATTTTTGAAGGAGAAGGCGTATCGCTCGATTTTAAGAAAACCATTACCAGCTGCGAAAAGATAGCCAAAACCATGGTGTCGTTCGCCAATAACGTTGGTGGCCGTTTGCTTATCGGTGTGCTGGATGATGGCACCATAAAAGGTGTAAAAGCCGAGGATGAGGAACGTTATATGATAACCAAAGCCGCGCACTTTTTTACCCGGCCGGCCCTCGAGCCAATTTTTGAGGAGGTTTATTATGACGATAAGCTGGTGCTGATTGTCGACATCCCCCAAAGCCAGGAAAAACCCCATTACTCGCTTGCCGAAGACGGTAAATGGTGGGTGTACATCCGGGTGAAGGATAAAAGCGTACTGGCCAGTAAAGTGGTGGTTGATGTGTTGAAACGGTCGGCAGATGATAAAGGCGTGCTGATAGAGTATTCATCAAAAGAAAAAGCCCTGCTGGAGCATCTGGATAAAGAAGAACGCATCACCGTAAAAGAATTTTGCACCTTGCTGAATATTGGCCGCAGGCGCGCGCAACGCATCCTGGTAGACCTGGTGCTGAGTGGCATACTCCGTGTACACACTACCGAAAAAGAAGAGTTTTACACAGCCTCCTGATTTAGCGGGCTATTCGTTACTTTTGCCTCCCCACAGTAATGAAAGCCCTCTACCAAAAATATCGTTCCTACTATCGCGATAGCCTGAAATTGGCTATACCGGTTGTGATATCGCAACTGGGCCACACCCTTGTACAAACTTCTGATTCTATTATCGTTGGCCACTTTGCGGGTACTACGGCATTGGCGGCAGTATCATTGGTAAATAGCTTGTTTTTAGTACCGCTGGTAATAGGTATGGGCATTAGCTACGGCATAACCCCTTTAATAGCACAAAACAACGGCCGTGGCAATTTTGCCGAATGCGGGCGGTTGCTCTCTAACAGTTTCTTTTTAAACGTTATTACCGGTATCGTTTTATTCTGCGGCATCTATTTCGGGGTGATCTTGTTTATAGATAAGCTACATCAATCGCCCGAAGTTGTAGTACAGGCTAAGCCCTATTTATTCCTGTTGAGCTTGTCTATTATCCCGTTGCTGGTATTTAATACGTTTAAACAATTTGCCGAGGGTTTGGGCTTTACCAAACAAGCCATGCTGATATCTATATGGGGCAATGCGCTTAATATTGTATTAGGGGTCATATTTGTAAAGGGCTTGTTTGGCGTTACCCCTATGGGGATAAAAGGCGTAGGTTACAGCACCCTGATAGATCGTTGTGTAATGGCTATTGTAATGGCCATATATGTTTTACGCTCCCCAATTTTTAAAAAGTATCTTAAAGACTTTGCTATCCGTAACATCGACCGTGTGCGCGGTTTGCAGCTCATGAAGATAGGCACCCCGGTTGCTATGCAATATGTTTTTGAGGTTGGTGCCTTTGGTGGCGCCGCGCTGATTATTGGCAGTATTGGGATGATTGAGCAGGCCGCCCACCAGGTTGCCATTAGCCTTGCCGCCATGACGTATATGATGGCCAGCGGCGTTTCGTCGGCTGCGGCTATTCGTTCCGGTAACTATTTTGGTTCGGGTAACCATAAGGAGCTGCGGCTTTCGGCCATCTCTAATTACCACATTGTTATTGTATTTATGAGCTGCACAGCCATAATATTTGCCTTGTTTAACCAGTATTTGCCATGGATATATACTTCAGATAAGGCTGTAATTGTTATTGCAGCACAGTTACTTATCGTTGCGGCCTTCTTCCAGTTGTTTGATGGTACGCAGGTTGTTGGCCTGGGTGTGCTACGCGGTATGGGCGATGTGAATATGCCAACCATTATCACCTTTATATCCTACTGGATAATTGGTTTACCTATCGCCTACCTGTTGGGCGTATACTTTAACCTTGGCGTTATGGGTGTTTGGTACGGGTTGGTTTTAGGGCTGATGGCTTCCTCAATTATGCTGTTCCTGCGGTTTCAAAAGATTAGCAAAAGCAATAATTTAATTATTGTGGATGATATAGAATAAGTATAAATACGCCATCGCTCGGCTTATGCCGAGTGATGGTTTATGCAGTCGCTCGGCTCCAGCCGAGTGACGACTATTAAGCGGCGTCCCGCCGCAGTTTGTAAGTAGGCGGCCGGAGGCCTTATAATATTGGTCACTCGGCTGGAGCCGAGCGACTGCATGAGAAATCCTGTTCAAACATGCAGGCGGACTTGCATAATGAACAAGATTTCTCGTCGCCCCTACGCTACATCCCCCAATGCTCGCTCGAAATGACAATTGGGTTAGGTAACCATTAAAAATACAGATCATTAGCCACCCGGTAAGTATTGCAATGCGCTTCCACTATATCTTTTATTTGCGGCGAATACCCCCCACCCATACTTACCTGCACCGGTATATTGTTTAGCTTACATTGTTCAAATACAAAGCGGTCGCGCTCTTTGCAGGCTTCTTTTGACAGGGCCAGTTTGCCAAGCTTATCTGATGCTAAAATATCCACCCCGGAGAGGTAAAATATAAAATCGGGCTTGTGGCTCTCCATTAATCTGGGCAAAGTATCTTTTAGTAAACCTAAATATTCGTCATCGGCAATGCCATCGGGTAAAGGGATATCAAGGTCTGATCGTTCTTTTCTGAACGGAAAATTCTTATCGCCATGCATGGAAAAGGTAAACACCCGTGGTTCATTCTCAAAGATCTGCGCGGTGCCGTTGCCCTGGTGTACATCTAAATCAATGATTAAGATAGATGTGGCTAAATTATTAGTTAATAGATAATTAGCAGCGATGGCTTGGTCGTTCAGCATACAGAAACCCTCTCCCCAATTGGTGCCTGCATGATGCGTACCACCGGCTACATTAAAGGCCACACCATATTCAAAAGCGTACCGGCAGCCGTCAATTGTGCCCTGGGCAATCCGTACTTCGCGTTCTACCAGTTGCGCCGATAAGGGAAAACCAATCCGCCTTTGCTCCTTTGGGGGCAATGTAAGGTCGCGCAGCTGGTGCCAGTAATCCGCATTATGGGTTAACAGTATGGTAGCCTCATCAACAGCATCGGGCGAAAAAAGGTTATCAGTGGTGATGATGCCTTCATGCAGCAGTTGCGCGGGGATCAGCTCATACTTAAGCATGGGGAAACGGTGACCCGGTGGCAAGGGGTGCGCGTATATAGGGTCGTAAGCTATTTTAAGCATGTAAAATACTATTTGGCAAAGATCTCGCCAACATGTTTTTCAATGTTTTCGCAGATGTTATCCAGCGGCAGGTCGTTGGCATCATAACCAAACGGGTCTTCAATCTCTTCGGCTATCAGCTCAATACTGGCAAATACAAACAGGATAAACCCGATGATGGGCATAATAAAATACTTCAGATCAAAAGCCCAGGTGAAGGGCAGCGTCATGATGTAAGTAAAAATGAACTTTTTGATAAATACGCTGTATGAGAAAGGTATCGGCGTTTTCCTGATGCGTTCGCAACCACCACAAATATCTGTGAAAGAGGTTATTTCGGCGGTTATGCTCACCAATTGCTCCGGGTTTATCTGCCCCTCTTTGTTTAAGCGGTAAACGTTTTTGATGATGGCCGATGCAACCTGGTTAGGTACGTGTTTATTACCATCAGTAGTTAGTATAGCCTGATTGCCCGCTACATACTCATCACGTAAATGATCCCTGAGCGACCGTGCATACAACGGAATAGCATAGTTAAAAAATGCAGCATCTTTAGCGGTAATGAGGTGCTTTAACTTGATGGCCAGGTTACGGCTGTTATTGGTTAAGCTGCCCCATATCTTTCGGCCCTCCCACCAGCGGTCGTACGCGGAGTTGATGCGAAAAGCCAGCAATAACGAGAATACAAACCCAATGGTTTGATGTACGTAGATCACTTTGCGCAGGATACTGGTTTCTGGCACCTGCCAAAAGTCAATCAGTAAATAGGTAACCACGCCTGCGTAAATACTTACGCAAACCATCAGCGGGAAAAGCTCGCGCAGCGTATCGGCCTTATTAAATTTGAATATAAGCGAGAACCAGCTCTTAGGGTTATAGTATATCATTTTATATTATTTAACGTCATTTAGATGATGGTTATAGTTGACAGTCAATTAATTCCCTCCCTTGGGAGGGGTGTGTTGGAAGGTGCGGTAGCAGGGAGGGGTTTCGACGCTGTTATCGCTTGTTAAACCCCTCCCTTCACCCTCCCAAGGGAGGGAATCGCACAAGGCCTTACTTTTGCATAATTTAATAGCTCGGGTGTTCTGCACCATCTCGCATTATTTAACAGCTTCAAGGGCTTTAAAAAGGCTTTCAGCGGCTTTGTAAACATCGGTATAAGAGTTGTAAAGCGGTACCGGACTTAAGCGGATCACATCCGGTTCGCGCCAGTCGCCAATTACACCATTATCTGCCAGGTAGTTAAAAATAGCTTTTGCATTACGCCTGCACACTACCGATAACTGGCAGCCCCGCTGTGTTTTATCACTTGGGGTGATGATCTGGTAAACATCTTCGCCATACTTTCTATTCACCTGGCCTATCAGGTATTCCAGGTAAGCGGTTAATGTTTCGCTTTTGGCGCGCAGTGCCTGCAGGCCGCCGGCTTTCTCAAAAATATCCAGCGATGCGCGATGCAGGGCCATCAACAGTATAGGGCTGGTACTTACATTCCATCCTTCTGCCCCATTTTCGGGCTCAAAACCGGGCGCCATTAAAAACTGTTTGTCTTTGCGGTAGCCCCACCATCCGGCAAAGCGGTTCAGGCTATCATCGGTAAAATGTTTTTCGTGCACAAAAATGCCGCTGATGCCACCAGGGCCCGAGTTCATGTATTTATACGAACACCAGCAGGCGAAGTCGGCATCCCAATCGTGCAGTTTTAGGGGCACATTACCCGCGGCATGCGCCAGGTCGAACCCTACGATAGCGCCGGCGGCATGGCCTGCTTTTGCGATAGCCTCCATATCGAACAGCTGCCCTGTATAGTAATTGATCCCGCTGAACATCACTAATGCCAGTTCATCGGCGTTATCTGCTATCTGTTGCAGGATATCCTGGGTACGCAAGGTGGTTTCCCCGGTACGTGGTGCTACTTCTATAACAGCATCTTTTGGGTTGAAGCCGTGGAAACGCACCTGGCTCTCCATGGCGTATTGGTCTGACGGAAAAGCCCCCGCCTCCATCAATATTTTATATCGTTTATTAGTTGGTTTATAGAAACTTACCATCAGTAAATGAAGGTTTACTGTAAGCGAGTTCATGACCGTTATTTCGGTTTGTTTAGCGCCTAAAATATTTGATAATGGGCCGAGTAAAGATTTATGATATTTAAGCCAGGGTTCATCACCCATAAACCAGCCTTCTACCGCGTTAGCTTCCCAGGCGTTTAGCTGATCGTGAATGTATTTTTTGGCCGATCGGGGCTGCAGGCCTAATGAGTTTCCGCACAGGTAAATGGCATCGTGCCCGTTATGCTTTGGTATCAAAAACTCATCGCGAAAGCTTTTTAAAGCATCCTGCTCATCCAACTGAAGGGCAAATGGTAAGGTGTCCTGGTAAATCATTAGCCAATATTACAAAAAACTGCTGTACCTGTTTTATACAAAGTTTAAACATCGCTGCTTTGGTAGTAAATTCCCCTTATCAACACCCCGGGGTTTTAAAATGCAGAAATGCAATGATACGTCACCAAAAACGTTGTTCCATTCGGGACAAAATGGGACAAGTCTTTTTTTTATAAAAACCTAATAATCAAATATTTAAATAACAACAGGTCTATATTCCCATCCCTTTACAGATACGCTAAAAAGGCCGAACTGAGGGCGAAAAAAGGCGAAACAAGGTCGAAAAAAGGTGAAAAAAAGCACTTTTTTACGATTGTTGTCGGCTAATTTCCTGTCTTGTCCTGAAATAGGTTGACACAAAAGTCAGGAAATGAAAAAGACGAGCACCAAGTCAAAGATCATCCGGGAGTATTTTACGGGAGAGAGTGGATTTCGTACCTTAGGAATGAAAT
>NZ_LGEK01000094.1 GCF_001636615.1 Mucilaginibacter sp. L294
ACAGGTGTAAAGTATAAGTTTCATCGTATATTAAATGATTAAGAATTAGGTTTAAATTTTTATGGATAAATTGTAACTATTTAGCCCCACCTCCGCTACCAGCCGGTGATTTTTTAAAAGCGAGTAATTCTCCTTGCTAATAAGTGGGGTATCCGACTTCTATCGGATTCAGAGACAGCTAAATAATTTCAGAAAGTTGAATAATCTTAGCCGTAGTTCAGCAACAACAGCATCCGGGAGTGATGTGTGTCAGGATAAAAATGAAACGCTGTGTATTTAATTTATACATTGTCTATCGGATAAGTAGACAAATGTATCAAAACTTTTACTTCCACCAAAAAAAATGTCTTATTTTTTGAAAATAATATGAGTTAACCATCTAAAAAGCCGCCATTTACACAGGAAATGAGTATTATTGTCGACTAAACTCATATACTTTAATGTCGTTCAATTATCGCCGCATCATTATTAAAATAGGATCAAACGTTATTACCCGGGCCGATGGCCTGCCCGATGTGGAGCGTATTGCGCACCTGGTTAACCAGATAGCCGAAATTAAGAAGCAGGGTATTGAAGTGATATTGGTATCATCGGGCGCTGTTGCATCCGGCAGGAGTTTGATATCTGTTTCAGAGAAATATGACGCGGTAGCCGTACGCCAGTTACTTGCTTCTATCGGGCAGGTAAAGCTGATCAATACCTACGCCCATCTTTTCGAAAAGTTTAACATCCTGTGCTCACAGGTATTGGTAACCAAAGAGGATTTTCGCGACAGGCTGCATTACCTGAATATGCGTAACTGTTTAGAGATACTGTTACAGCACCAGGTTATCCCCGTAATAAACGAGAATGATGTGGTATCCGTTACCGAACTGATGTTTACCGATAACGATGAACTGGCGGGGCTAATCGCCTCTATGCTTAACGCGCAGGCATTAATAGTTTTAACTAATGTGGATGGTATCTACACCGGCGACCCTAAGCTGGAAACTTCATCTGTTATCACCGAGGTGAACGATGCCGGGATTGATTTCGCATCGTTTGTTAGCTCGGGCCGGTCGCAATTTGGTCGCGGGGGGATGATCACCAAATCAACCATTGCGCATAAAGTGGCTAAGCTGGGTATCGCGGTACACATCGCCAACGGCACAAAAGAAAATATACTTACAGATGTACTGGCAAGCAAAGTGATACATACCCGCTTTACCCCTACTAAAAAAGCATCCGGTAAGAAGAAATGGCTGGCCCATTCAGAAAACGCTGCTACCGGTGTGGTACAAGTAAACGAGGGTGCTAAAACGGTGCTGGTATCCAGCAAGGCATCAAGCCTTTTACCCGTTGGTATCATCAATATAATATCCGATTTTAAAAAGGGAGAGATCATTAAGATCATCGATGAGCATAACAAAACCATAGGCCTGGGGCTGGCCGAGTATGGTTCAGATAAAGCCCGCGAGCTTACCGGCAAAAAAAACCAGAAAGCGCTGGTACATTACGATTACCTTTATTTGCAGGGATAATATGGATTACAAACACTATTTCGAGAACGCTTTAATTGCCGGCAGGAACGCTACCCTGGCACCTGCTGTTATCAATAAAGTACTGTTGGATGTGGCGAAAGCAGCCATCGAACAAACGGATTACCTGCTGCAGGAAAATAAAAAAGACCTGGAGCGTATGGATCCCGCCGACCCGAAATACGACCGCCTTACCCTCACCGCCGACAGGATAAAAGCCATTGCCGGCGATATGGAGAATGTGGCGAAACTGGATAGTCCGTTGGGTAAAGTATTATCTGAGAAAACCCTGCCTAACGGATTGTATATTAAAAAGGTACGCGTACCGCTTGGCGTGGTGGGCGTAATTTACGAAGCCCGGCCAAATGTTACGTTTGATGTGTTTGCCCTGTGTTTTAAAACAGGCAACATCAGCATATTAAAAGGTGGCAGCGATGCTGATAATTCTAACCGGGCAATCATGAAAGTTATTCACGGGGTATTATCAGCGCACGGTATTGATGTAAATTTTGCTACCCTGCTGCCTGTAGAGCGCGAAGCTAGCGAGGCTTTACTTAACGCGGTTGGCTATGTAGATGTATTGATACCGCGCGGCAGCCAATCGCTCATCAATTATGTGCGCAGTAGCAGTAAAGTACCGGTGATTGAAACCGGAGCAGGCATTGTACACACCTATTTTGATGAAACCGGCGATCTGGAAAAAGCCATTGCCATCATCGATAATGCCAAAACCCGCCGCGTAAGCGTTTGTAACGCCCTGGATTGCCTCATCATCAACAGTAAACGCCTTGGCGATTTGGTACACATCACCGAGCCGCTTGGTAAAAAGGGTGTAAAAATTTATGCTGATAAAAAGGCTTATGAAATATTAGACGGCTTGTACCCTGCCGGGCTTTTAGAACATGCCCAACCGGAGCATTTCGGCACGGAGTTTTTGTCTATGACAATGTCGATAAAAACTGTTGATACCTTAGAACAGGCTTTGGGACACATCGCCATCAATAGCTCCAAACATAGTGAGGCCATTATATCTGAAGATGAACTGAATATCGAAACCTTCCTGAACCGGGTTGATGCCGCCGCAGTGTATGTAAATACCTCTACCGCCTTTACCGATGGCGCCCAGTTTGGCCTCGGTGCCGAAATTGGCATCAGCACCCAAAAACTGCATGCCCGCGGGCCAATGGGGTTGGAAGAACTGACCAGTTACAAATGGATTATTAAAGGTAATGGACAGATAAGGAAGAGTTAAAATTAATTTAACGCCTTAGGGTTACTTTACACCACAACAGGTAATTAAAGGATAACCAAGTATATCCTATTGAAAAAATTACTGAAGATCGCTTTACGCATGTTTTTATGTTTCATTGCCTTTGTAGCACTGTATCTTTTAGACGCTTTCGGCCTACCCAAAATCACTCTTTCGGCAGAACCCGCAACCGCGCAAACAATTGATATTTATATTCTGACCAATGGTGTGCATACGGATGTGGTTGTCCCGCTAAAAAATGAGCAGGTAGACTGGAGTAAAGAAGTAAAATTTGATAATACCTTTCGCCCTGACACTACCGCTACATTGGTTGCTTTCGGCTGGGGCGATAAAGGATTTTATTTAAACACACCTACCTGGGCGCAGCTTAAATTCAGCGTGGCTTTTAAGGCGGCATTTGCCTTAAGTACATCTGCTATACACACCACATTTCATAAGCAGCTGACAGAAAGTTCATCATGCAAAAAAATATCGATAAACAAAGAGCAATATGCCAGGCTGATAGCCTACATTCAAAATAGCTTTCAGACCGATATCAACGGCCATATCATCAATATAAAAACAAATGCCAACTACGGCGATACCGATGCATTTTATGAAGCCAAACGCAGGTACAATCTTTTTTATACGTGTAATACATGGGCTAATAACGCTCTTAAAGCCTGTGGGCAAAAAGCATGTTTATGGACGCCCAGAGATAAACCGATATTTGATAAGTATTAATGCTTATCTTCATTTTACCCTCCTCTGACCCAAGCCATAAACACCATAAACACTAAAACCTTATCTTTGCACGCAATATGAGTAAGCACGGTAGGATCTTAGTGGCAATGAGTGGCGGAGTTGATAGTTCTGTAGCGGCGGTAATGCTGCATGAACAGGGCTATGAGGTCATTGGCCTTACCATGAAAACCTGGGACTATGCCGCAAGCGGTGGCAGTTCAAAAGAAACCGGTTGCTGCAGCCTGGATAGTATAAATGATGCGCGTGCTTTGGCCGTTGGCTATGGTTTCCCGCATTACATATTGGACATCCGCAACGAGTTTGGCGATTTTGTGATCGATAACTTTGTTGACGAGTACCTTGCCGGCCGCACCCCTAACCCATGCGTGCTTTGCAATACCCACATAAAATGGGAAGCCCTTTTAAAACGTGCCGATAAACTGGATTGCGAATTTATCGCGACCGGCCATTATGCTAATATCCGAGAGCAGGATAACGGCCGATACGTGATCTCAAAAGGTAAGGACGAAAATAAAGACCAATCATACGTGCTTTGGGGTGTATCGCAGCAAAACCTTGCGCGTACAAAATTCCCTTTAGGCAGTTTTTCTAAGCCCGAGATCAGGCAGATGGCCGTTGACATGGGGCAATTGGAACTGGCAGGCAAAAGCGAAAGCTACGAGATTTGTTTTGTACCTGATAACGATTACCGTGCATTCTTGCGCCATAAGGTGGAAGACCTAGACGAACGTGTTGGCCCGGGTAATTTTGTGTTAACAGATGGCACCGTTATAGGTAAACACCTTGGTTATCCTTATTATACCATAGGCCAGCGTAAAGGCCTGGGTATTGCTTTGGGCAAACCGATGTTTGTCACCAAAATTCAGCCGGAAAACAATACAGTTGTTTTAGGTACGATTGAAGAGTTGGAAAAGAAGGAAGCATGGGTACGTAACCTTAACCTGGTTAAGTACGAAAGCATTAAAGAACCTATTGAAGCCGTTACTAAAATACGCTACAAAGACGCAGGTACCGAAAGCAAGATCGTACAAATAGGCGATCACATGAAAGTATCGTTTGATCACATGGTATCGGGCATTGCGCCGGGCCAGTCGGCTGTTTTCTATGAAGGCAACGATTTATTGGGCGGTGGCTTTTTGATATAAATCAGTTTATAACAAAATGCCTGTCAGTCTGAGCCTGTCGAAGACCTATACAAGCGGCTAATGGTTAGACAAGCTCACCATGACACATAAAACTTGCGGCTTCGCGTCTTTGCGTGATAAAACCTTTTTGCTGCCCGCTGGCCTAAAATCCCTCGCATCAAAACATTTTTACCGCTACTTCATTTACTACAATATCACCCCAACAAAAAAACAAATTTGTGTTTCTAATGCATTTTATGTTTTCTTTGCAAAAAAACACCCGCTTAAATGGCTAAAAATTTACTCATAGTTGAATCACCGGCGAAAGCCAAAACCATTGAAGGATACCTCGGCAAGGACTTTACCGTAAAATCAAGTTACGGCCATATCCGCGACCTGGTGAAGTCTGAAGATGCCATTGATATCAACAACAACTTCAGTCAGCGATACGAAGTACCCGCTGATAAGAAGCAGATAGTGAGCGAATTAAAGAAATTAGCTAAAGAAGCAGACATTGTATGGCTCGCATCCGATGAGGACCGCGAGGGGGAAGCCATATCCTGGCACTTATTTGAAACATTAGGATTAAAAGAGCCCGATACCCGCCGTATTGTTTTCCACGAGATCACAAAGCCGGCTATTATGAAGGCGATAGAAAACCCGCGTAAAATAGATTACAACCTGGTAAATGCGCAACAGGCACGTCGTGTTCTTGACCGTTTGGTGGGTTTTGAACTTTCGCCTGTTTTGTGGAAAAAGGTTAAACCATCCTTATCTGCCGGGCGTGTGCAATCAGTAGCCGTTAGGTTAATTGTTGACCGCGAACGTGAGGTAAATAAATTTAAATCGGAAGCTGCGTTTAAGATAGTAGCCATATTTGGTACCGGAAGAAACGCTTTCAAAGCCGAACTGCCCGAGCGCTTTGCCCAGCAGGATGATGCCGAGAAGTTTTTGCAGGATTGCGTTAAGGCTATTTTCGATATCAAATCGTTAGAGACCAGGCCAGCCAAACGTTCGCCGGCCGCTCCGTTCACCACATCTACCCTGCAACAGGAAGCCAGCCGTAAATTGGGTTACTCGGTTGCACGTACCATGCAGGTTGCCCAAAGGCTGTATGAATCGGGTTATATTACCTATATGCGTACCGACTCGGTGAACCTAAGCGATACCGCTTTGAATGCTGCCGAAAAAGAAATTGTTTCGGCCTACGGCGATAAATACCATCAGCACAGAAAATATAAAACCAAAAGCGCAGGCGCACAGGAAGCCCACGAGGCCATCCGCCCTACCTACTTCAACAACCATACTATTGATGGCGAAAGTAACGAGAAACGCCTTTATGAGCTGATCTGGAAACGTGCTATCGCATCGCAAATGAGCGAAGCACAGTTTGAGAAAACCGTTGCAAAGATCAGTATATCAACGCGTAAAGAAGATTTAGTTGCCAACGGCGAGGTAATGAAGTTTGATGGTTTCCTGAAAGTATACCTGGAAAGCAGCGACGAGGATGATGATAACCAAACTGCCGATGGCGAGAACGCTATATTACCACCTTTAACAAAAGGACAGGTATTGGACCTACAGGAGCTAACCGCTACAGAAAGGTTCTCCCGCCCGCCTGCTCGTTACACCGAGGCAAGTTTGGTGAAGAAGTTAGAGGAGTTAGGTATCGGTCGCCCGTCAACCTACGCCCCCACCATATCAACTATACAAAATCGTGGTTACGTGGTTAAAGAAGAACGCGAAGGCCGCCAGCGGAACTTCCGTGTGCTTACTTTAAAAGGTGATAACATCATTAAAGATACCCGTGTAGAAAACACCGGCGCCGAACGCGGAAAGCTTTTCCCTACAGATATTGGCGCGGTAGTGAACGATTTTTTAGTACAACACTTCCAGGGTATTGTTGATTTTAACTTTACCGCCAGCGTTGAGAAACAGTTTGACGAGATTGCCCAGGGCCTGCAGGACTGGACAAAAATGATCCGCACGTTTTACGATCCATTCCATAAGGATGTTCAAAGTACTATAGAAACCGCAGATAAAGCCACCGGCGAACGCGAATTGGGTGTACACCCGGAGAGCGGTAAAAAAATGTCGGTACGGATTGGCCGTTACGGCCCGTTTGTACAGGTTGGCGAAAACCCAAGCGACGAAAGTGAAGAAAAACCACTTTACGCCAGCTTACGCACCGGCCAAAGCATAGAAACCATTAGCCTGGAAGAAGCACTTGAATTATTCAAGTTGCCGAAAGTGCTTGGTGAGTATGAAGGTAAAGTAATGAAAGTGGCGATAGGCCGTTTTGGCCCTTATATAAGCCACAACAGCGCTTTTGTATCGGTACCAAAAGAGATTGACCCGCTTGACGTAACAGAAGAGCAGGCGATTGAACTGATAGAGGCCAAACGCAAAAAAGACGCGGAGAAACTGATCAAAGCTTTCCCCGAGGACGAAACTGTTAAAGTTTTAAATGGCCGCTGGGGCCCATATATTGAATTTGGTAAACTGAACGTTAAAATACCAAAGGACATCACCGACCCTACCACCTTGACCTATGAGCAGTGCAAGGCTTTGGCCGACGCGATGCCTAAGGATGCTAAAAAAGGCCGTTTTGGTAAAGCAGCACCCGCTGCAAAACCTGCAGCCAAAAAAGCACCTGCTAAGAAAAAAGCGGTAGCGAAGAAAAAGTAAGTTATTGGTTGATTGAGTGAGTGGAGAGTGGTTAGATATTTAACAACTATTCACTACTCACCTAATCAACCACTCACCATAATGCCATGATAAAAGACCTCCCTTCAAACTTAGTAAAAGATATAGCAATAGCGGTTGCCTTAGAAGGTGAAAATGCCGAGAGTAAAGTTTGGTACGTGTACCTTATCAACCTCAAAAATATACCGCTGGAGAATGTGCTGGTTACCTCAAAAGGTTACGGAGAAAAGGACGGCGAACAGGTTAAAACTTCTACCCTGCGTCATTCATTCCCATTGGTTGAGGCAAACTCTTATAAGCTGATAGAACCTATTGACGAAGAAACCTTCGGCCTGAATAATGAGTATTGGCTCAGTTATTACATCGGCCGGGAGATCTATGATAAAAAATTTATCTTTTTGCCTGAAAGTATTGTAGATGATAACTTTATTAAACTACCGGTGATTAACAAACCGGGGGTTATGATCCGCTAATTGCTCAGGTCGTGCAGCTGATGCACGGATGATCTGATATCACTATAAAGCTTTTTGTATACCGGGAAGATCTTGCTGTAAACGGCATGTGCTTCGTTGTTAGGTGATACCACCACCCTGCCTGCGTCCTCATTACCCAGCATTTCTTTAATATCAACCCCCAACGCCTCCATAGCTAAGTATATAGCTCCAATGGCCGATGCATCACCAGATTGCAGTAACACCAATTTTTTACCGGTAATATCGGCCAATACTTGCACCCATGTTGCTGATGAGATGAACCCGCCGCTTACTACAATTTCTTCGATGGGCTGTTCCGGCCGTTCAACTGCATTAAGCACATCATTCAGTGCAAAGCAAATACCTTCTAAAGCCGCTCTTAAAAAATGCTGCTGCTGGTGTTTAAAGTTGATATTGATAAACGCCCCCGAACTTTTAGCATCCCAAATGGGCGCACGTTCGGCATACAGATATGGTAAAAACACAAGGCCGTCGCTGCCGGGGTTAACGGTGTCTATGGCCTTAAAGAGCTGTTTGTAGGTTTCGTCGGTTACGGTATCCAGTTTTAAAAAGCTTTTTAGCAGCCAGTTTACAGCTGCCCCGCCATTATTTACCGCACCGCCACAAATAAATGTACCGGCTTTAAGCAGGTAATTAAAGGTCATGGCCTGGTAGTTATAAACTGGGGCCTTGCTCCCAACCCTCACCGCGCCGCTTGTGCCAATAGTTAAGGCACCAACGCCTTCCTGTACCGCATTACCGCCAAGGTTGGCACAGCAGCCATCGCTGGCCCCAATTATAAAAGCTGTATCTGTGCCTATGCCGGGTAAAATATCAGCCGAGGCTAAATATCGTTTATACACCGTATTTACCGGGGTTGAAAGCCTTGCGCCGTCAACACCGGCCAATACGCAAGCTTTATCGTACCATTTCAGATCCAAAATATCAAACATCCCCATGGCCGATGCGATGGAGTAATCCACCTCAAACGCGCCGAACAGTTTAAACCAAACATATTCCTTAACGGAAATGAATTTGTGCGCCTTTTTAAACAGTTCATTATCATGCTCGCGCAGCCAGGTTATCTTACACAAAGGCGACATGGCATAAATAGCCGTACCTGTGTGGCGGTAAATATCTTCCCCATCAGCAGCGTTTCGTATTTTAAGGGCAATATCCGCGCTGCGCGAATCTGACCAGAGCATGGCATCAGCCAAAGCGTTTCCCTTTTCATCAACAGGCATAATGCTGTGCATGGCGCTACTAAAGCTTATAGCGGTTGGCGCCTGTTTTAGGTTGGTTATTATCTTGCTGATGCAGTTTAAAAAAGCCCGCCAGATCAGGTCGGGGTTTTGTTCGCTGTAACCGGGCCTGGGGGTATTGGTTGGGTAGTAGCTTTGAGCTGTTGCAATGGTTTTACCGGCCACATCAACTGCTACCGCCTTTGTGCTGCCTGTGCCTAAATCAATACCAACAAAGTAATTCTGCATATCCTGAAAACTATTTAACCTGCTGTGTAAACTTAGCAGAAGATATTGAAAAAATAATCCACAATGGTAGTTTTTGTCAACAAATACATTCCCGAATTGCGGAATTTAATTCACTATCTAATAATTTACTCTAATTTTAATGGAAAATCTAAATCAAAAATTTCACGTAGTTAGCTGTGATATAAATAATTGGTATGTGTGGCAGCCATTTGTTAGCAATTGGCATGATATTTTTGAAAGGTATTCCATATAAAAGTGTCATATTTATAACCAGAAACTACGAATTAGATTCGGCATGAAAAAAACTTTACTGATTGTTGATGACGATTTGAGTATTTTAAAACTACTCAATTTTATATTATCAAAGGATTACGAGATAGTTGTCAAAAACAACGGCATTGAAGCTTTTAGCTGGTTGGAGGATGGCAATATGCCCAAACTGATAATCTCCGATCTGCAAATGCCCTATTTTGATGGGCAATCATTCCTTAAGAATGTTAAAATAAGTGGCTTTTATCGTGATATACCGGTTATCATGCTTTCGGCAGCTCACGATCTGGATGAACAGGTTGCCAACATGCCCTTTAAAGTAGATGCTTATATGCATAAACCCTTTAACCCTACAAGCCTAAAAACGGCCATTAATCAAGCTTTACAAGTTTATGACGAACAAGACAGCAACTGATTGGAACGAAAATTCTAATTCCCAGATCAGGGTTGCGTATGCAGGTTTGGAATTAAAGGACTTGATCGCTAATGATCTGACCAATTACTTCAGTATACATTTTAATAACACTATCAACGATCTGGAAGAGTACCTGGGCGACCAGTCAATACTAACCATCCCGGATATTATTTTAGTTGAGGTTGATAAAGATGAGCAATGCTTCGCCCTGGTTGAGCGCCTCAGGCAAAATTTTTTGATGAATGGTTTGATCATCGTAATGTTATCAACCCATAAAAACAAAGCACAGGTACAAAAAGCCATGCAAATGAAACTGCATGATTTTTACACCTACCCGTTCTCTACTTCCGACCTTCGGGAACGATTGAATTTCCTGGTTAAATTTAAACTGATAAAACCAAAGTTGTTAGAGCTTTCAAAGGAAGTTGATACCACCTATAAAATGCCTTTTGGCAAGCGTTTTATTGATCTGTTCATCGCCGGCGGGATGTTTATTTGCCTGTTGCCGGTGATGGCAATAGTTGCCATCGCTATAAAATTAGACTCGAAAGGCCCTATATTTTACAAAAGCAAACGCGTAGGTACGGGCTATAAAGTGTTCGATTTTTATAAATTCCGCAGTATGCGCACCGATGCCGACCAACTTTTAGCGCAAATGGCTGTTACAAACAACCAGTACGCTGCCGAAGAGGAAGGCGCTGCAAAATCGGCATTTGTGAAGATAAAGAACGATCCAAGAGTTACCAAACTGGGCAACTTTTTACGTAACAGCAGTTTAGATGAATTGCCGCAGTTGTTTAATATCATTAAAGGTGATATGTCTGTTGTGGGTAACAGGCCGTTACCTGTTTACGAAGCAGAGATGCTAACCTCAAACGAGTGGTCGATGCGTTTTTTAGGCCCGGCAGGCTTAACCGGCTTGTGGCAAATAAGCAAACGCGGTAAAGAAGACATGAGCGAAAGGGAACGTAAAAAGCTTGATAATTTTTATGCGCAAAAATATTCGTTATGGCTTGATCTGAAAATTATTGTTGGTACCGTTCCGGCGTTGTTTCAAAAAGAGAAGGTTTAATTAAATGAAATTAAAATTGAAAAAACTAAGCATATTAATACTCTTTATAACTATCAGCACTACAGCCGTACGTGCACAGGAAAGTTTTGTTACAGAGGTTAATTACCCTTATCTTGATAAACTGATAGCTACCGCTAAAAAGAACTATCCGGAAGTAAAAGTACGCCAGGCACAGGTAAACGCGGCAAAAGCTACGCTTACCCAATCAAAAGTAATGTGGCTTGATGCGTTTACCGGGTCATATATTTACAGTCCGCGTAACTCGTTAAACCTGGCAAATCCAACTTTTTTTAATGGCTACCAGGTAAGTATTTCTGTAAACCTGGGCACATTGCTTTCAAAACCCTTTGCTACACGTGTAGCGCATGAAAATGTTAACATAGCGCAATACCAGCAACAGCAATATAGCTTAAGTATTGAGGCATCAGTTAAACGCCTTTACTTTTCTTATCTTGAAGCACAGGCCGACCTGCGTAACCGCGCAAGAGCTGTTACCGACGGTGAGATTGCGGTTAAACAATTAAAATACACGTTTCAGAAAGGTGAAACCACTTTTCATGATTATAACGAAGCTTTAACAAGTTTATACAATCAAAATTCATTCAAAGTGCAAAGCGAATTGGCTATGCTTACATCAAAGGCAAATCTTGAAGAAATTCTGGGTGTTAAATTAGAAGAGGTTAAATAGGGCATGGAGTTAGGGGAATTTTTAAAACTTTTACGTAAACATTTAAACCTGCTGATCATCATTCCGCTGGTCACCATTATCGTTTCTTTTTTCCTGGTAAAAAACCTTGCTGATAAGTATATATCAAGCGCCCAGATAGCTACCGGTATTGTTGATGAATCGCGCCATTTACTTGATGCCGATCCATCCGGCGCAGCCAAAGAACAATCCATAGCACACGAGTTTAGTAACCTGATAGAGATCATGAAGCTTAAAACACTTGTTAACCAGGTGTCGTACCAGCTTATCCTGCATGACCTTACCGACAGCGTTCCGTTTAAACCACAAAGCAAACTGTTTTTAAGCATGAACCCCGCCGCGCGTGCACATGCGGTTGAGTTGTTTACTGATAAATTTAACACCAGGCAGCCCCTATCCTATTACAATAAGGACGAAGAAGGGCTGAACGAGTTGCTGCGCTCCATGAAATATGATGAACGCTCGCTTCGTAAAGACCTTTACATCAATCGCGACGAGGATAGCGACTTTATAACCGTAAGTTATGAATCAAACAACCCGCAGCTATCGGCTTTTGTAGTTAATATCCTGTGTAATCAATTTATAGACTACTATACCCACACCGTTAGGCAAAACGAAACCGATGCCGTTAATTACCTGTCCAAACTGCTTGATGAAAAGCGAAAAGCGCTAAATACAAAAACCCAGCAGCTACAGGATTATAAAATAAAGAACGGCATCATTAATCTGGACGACCAGTCGAAATCTATTTTCGACCAGATCATGATCTTTAACGACCGCAAGCAACAGGCCGAAAAAGATGTTGCATCATACGAAGGCGCTATCCAGAAGATCAATAACAAGTTTGACCCCAGCGAACGTAAATACATTGAAGCCACGATCAGCAAATACAACCAGGATGTGGTCAGTTCACAGGAGCAGCTTCATTTGCTAACCGACAAGTACGTTAGGAGCGGTTTTAGCCCTAAGTTAAAACCCGCGATAGATTCGTTATCAAACAAGCTTACGGCCCAAATAAACCAAACGTCAGACAAGTATATCACCAGCCCATTAACAGCTAAGGATGACCTTGTAAAGCAAAAGCTTACGCTTGAAGTAACCCGCGACCTGGCCAAGTACAGTATAAACGCTATCACCAGCTCTTTAAACGACCTTAACGCCAAGTTTAACCGCCTGGTGCCTTTTGATGCCAATGTTAAAACCTTTAATTACGACATTGATATTGCCAGTAAGGAATACCTGGATGTATTGAATAAATACAACGCAACCAACCTGCAATCTACATTCTCTATAAAATTGCGCCTGGCAGAGTCTGCCACGCCTGATGCTGCCGAACCTTCCAAAAAAATGCTGCTCATTATTTTAAGTGGCTTTATCACCTTCGCCTTTTGTATAATTGTATTGTTTGGGATGTTCTTTTTTGATGATACCATTAAAGAACCCGGCGACCTGGTTAACCGTACCCATTTGCCTTTACTGGGCCATTTAAATACGGTAATGGGCTCGCTTGATCTTAAGAAGCTTTGGGATGTTGAGCACCGCGATAAAATGAGGCTTTTTAAAGAGCTGATCCGTTCTATCCGTTTTGAGATAGACCAGGAACTGCGGGGCGAAAAGGTTTTAGGCATCACTAGCCTGGCCAACCATGAGGGTAAAACCGTTCTTGCCATTAGCCTGGCGTACTCCTACTCCATGATCAACAAAAAGGTATTATTGATAGATGGCAACTTTGATAACCCAACCATTAGCAATACCGTACAGCCCAAGGTTTACCTGGAAGATTATTTTAAGAACAACCCCGATAATTACGAGGCGTTTAATACCACAAACGTAATGGGTACCCACGGTGGTGATGTTACCCTGCTTGAACTTAGCGACGAGAATTTTATCCGCAGCAAGTTTAACGAGCTAAAAACGAAGTATGATATCATTATCATCGAAACTCCGCCTTTATCGTCGCTTAATAAATCAAAAGAATGGTTATTGTTCGCTAATAAAACCATTGCCGTTTTCGAGGCTAATAAGGGAATCTCTAAATGGCAAAAAGACGATATCAAATACTTAAAAAACCTTAACGGCAAATTTGCCGGCTGGGTATTAAATAAAACCGACCCGAAACGGGACAGGTTCTAATAAACTTCGGCAACACTTGCCCGCTGTAAACCTTTAAATTATTTAGATGAGGATAAAACCGGCAGAAAACGAGGGTGATGTTTTTAAAGACCTTAGCCCTCTTGAACAAAAAACACGTAAAGCCGCAATTGTATTAGCATTTGTGGGCGTATTTTGCTGGGCGGTAAAAATCCTGTTTTTGTAACGCGCCTATGCTTAATAACCAGGCACATAAAACCGGCTTTATAGCTAACTTTTTCAGGAAACTTATTTCCGGAGAAATTTCTACGCTTAAGCTGATCTTGCTTATTTTGCCTGTGGCCGTAGTTATAGCCGTTGCCATTGCTCTGGGTGGCATTATTGCAGCAGGCGGTTTACTTGCCATTTTTATAGGCATACCGGTAGTATTGGGCATAATTGCTTACCCCAAATTTGGCATTGCCGTTTTAATGGTAGTTGCCTTCTTCCTGAATTATGTGTCGGAATTTTTACCACCCGAAACCCCTACAGGTATCATTCTGGATGCTATTACCTACCTCCTTATTTTCGGCTTCCTGCTAAAATTTAAGTACGAGAAAGACTGGAGTTATTTTAAAAACCCCATAAGCTATTTAATACTCGCCTGGCTGGCGTATAACTTTTTTGAGGCAATCAACCCGGCATCGCCGTCAATACTGGCATGGGTGTATACGGTGCGTACGGTGGGCTTTATCATGCTCATGTACTTTATATTTGTTTACCAGATCCGCTCATTAGCTACCATAAAGTTTTTGGTTAAACTGTGGCTTGTACTGGCTTTTCTATCTGCCATATCGGGTTTCCAGCAAGAGAACTTCGGTTTGTTCCCGTTCGAGAAAACATGGTACTATCAAGATCCTCTGCGCTTAAGCTTTTTGTATATAAACGGGCACTTGCGTAAAGTGGCCATCTTTCCAGATCCGGTTACGTTTTCATACAATATGGTTGTGGCAGCCGTTTTGTGCCTCTGCATCATGTTCACCAAAATTAAAACGTACAAAAAAGTTATACTGGGTGTATCTATACCGTTCTTCTTTTTGGTGATGCTATACTCGGGCACCAGGGGCGCTTTCGTATTACCACCCGCGGCACTGGCCATGCTGGCGGTGATGAATTTTAATAAAAAGATATTGGTTGTTGTTATTGGTGCGGGTATAGTTTTAGTAGGGTTAATATTTATGCCTACCTCAAACCAGTTTATTAAACGTTTCCAAACAGCGTTCAGGCCGTCAGACGATGCCTCGTTTAACGTACGTGCCGAAAACCAAAAACGCATAAAACCGTATATACTATCGCACCCTATTGGCGGTGGGTTAGGTTCGGTTGGTATATGGGGGCGGCGGTTTGCGCCAAACTCATTCCTGGCTAAATTCCCACCCGATAGTGGTTACGTACGCGTTGCTGTTGAGATGGGTTATATTGGTTTAATTTTGTTTTGTACCCTAATGTTTGTCATACTGAAAACGGGCATCAATAATTATTATCTCATCAAAAACCCCGAGTTAAAAATTTACTGTTTAGCAATGGTATTGATCATATTTGTATTTAATATTGGTAATTATCCGCAGCAGGCGTTAGTACAATATCCGTCAAATATTTTGTTCTATCTTGCATGTGCATTGTTAAATGTAACGTTGAGGTTAGATAAACAGGAACTGGCCGAAAAAAAGGCTGTTGAATTAACCGCCTGATAAGAAATTTAGAATGTCATTACTTACCATAGTAAAATCAAATCCGCGTTTAAAAAAGTTTGTACACTGGATGATCGTACAAACCGGTCGTTCTGCGCCCCGTTTATGGGTAAAATGGTTTGTTAACCCTTTTATACACAAACGTGGCAGGGGTTCGGTAGTAAGGTTTTATTCCCGCATGGATGTTTTTCCCTTTAACCATTTCGAGCTTGGCGCCAATAGCGTTATTGAAGATTTTGTAGCCATAAACAATGGCGTAGGCGATGTTATTATAGGCCACCATACCGGTGTTGGGTTAAGTAATATTATTATCGGCCCGGTTACCCTTGGCAACTATGTTACCATGGCGCAGCATGTGGTATTATCTGGCCTTAACCATGGCTTTGAGGATGTTACCATATCAACCCGCTTACAAAAAGTGGTTACTAAGCAAATTACTGTTTGCGATGATGTTTGGATAGGTGCCAACTCCGTTATCACCGCCGGCGTAACCATTGGTAAACACTCGGTTATTGGCGCGGGCAGCGTGGTCACCAAGGATATCCCCGAGTATTGCGTTGCTGTAGGTAACCCCGCCAGGGTTATAAAAAAATATAATTTTGAAACCGGCAACTGGGACAGGGTTTAGCCGTATAACCACTATATGCCCGATTTAAATAAACTTGTAAACAAGCATACCATATCGTTAGCCACAAGTGCGGCAATGCCTGTTATTGGCATGCTGGTACTATCATTAATGGCCCATAACCTGCCCACAGCCGATTTTGGCAATTACATATTCCTGCTGATAACCATTCTATTGGCCGACACTTTTAGGAACGGCTTTGTACAAACATCCCTCATTAAATTTTATGCCGGTGCGAGCAAAAAAAAGGCTGTAGAAATTGCGGGCTCAGCCTGGTATGTAGGTTTGATGCAGGCGCTGATATTTGTTGCTATTGATGGGATTATTTATCTTTTTTATCACAGCAGAAGCACCGATGCAGAAACAACCATACAATGGTTTGGCATTATTTACATGACCACCCTGCCCTCCGCTATAGCATCGTACATTTTACAGGCCGAAGAAAAATTTGGCAGGATGCTTGTTTTACAGGTAGTTAACCAGGGCCTTTTCCTGGTATTTATTCTCATTTTGATATTTATACATAAGCTGTCTTTTCAAACAGCGGTATATGCCTACTTTGCCGGCAGCGCCGTAACATCATTGTTAACCATCTTTAACGGCTGGTCGAAGATCCGCACCATAAAACACCGTACTAAGGAAAGCGTAAGCCAGCTGGCCCATTTCGGAAAATTCAGCGTGGGCACATCAATCAGTTCATACCTGCTGCGCAGTTCTGATACCTTTATCATCAAGGCGATGTTTAACCCCGCATTACTGGCGGTTTATTATATCCCGCAGCGTTTAATGGAAGTGTTTGAGATACCAATGCGGGCAGGTGTGGCTACCGCTATGCCAGAGCTCTCTGCCGCCGTACATAAAAACAACCCCGACGAGGTTGTGAGCATCATGAAACGGTATGCTGGCATGCTAACGGTAGCGCTTATACCTATTGCTGTCATCGCTTTTTTGTTGGGCGAGTTAGTTATCGAGCTACTTTTTGGCCAGCAATACCGCGATACCGAGGCGGTTAATATATTCCGCCTGTTTATGTGTTATGTTATGCTGATGCCTATCGACAGGTTTTTTGGCATTACGCTGGATATCATTAACAAACCGCATCTAAATATGCTTAAGGTACTTTTAATGCTTATTGTTAACATAACAGGCGATTTTGTGGGCATATTCATCTTTCACAGTTTGTATGCGGTTGCAATAGCTTCACTGTTCACCTTTTTTGCAGGTGCCGTGTTTGGCTACTGGGCTTTAAAAAAGCATTTAAAATTTACGATAAGGGATATTTTCAGTATAGGTTACCGCGAACTCAAAAACATTGTT
>NZ_LGEK01000095.1 GCF_001636615.1 Mucilaginibacter sp. L294
AGATGTGTATAAGAGACAGGTACTATTTATAAATGTAAGTAATTAATAATCAAACATATAATTATTATTCGCTTCTTAAACTTTTAACCGGATTAACCAAAGCGGCCTTTATAAGCTGGTAACTAACAGTTGCCAGGGCTATACCCATTGCTATGATGCCCGACAGCAAAAATATGCTCCAATGGATGTGGATGCGATAAATATAATCTTGCAGCCATTGGTTCATTAAATACCAGGTTATTGGGGAGGCAATGGCAAACCCTATCCCTATTAAAATAACAAACTCTTTCGAGAACAGGTAAACAATAGCCCCTACTGAAGAGCCCAACACTTTGCGGATACCTACCTCTTTAATGCGCTGTACGGCCATAAATGATGCCAGCCCATATAAGCCAAGGCAGCTTAACAATATGGCTACCACAGCAAAGCATTCATAGATCTGCGATAGTTGGTTCTCCTGCTTATAAAAAGTCGCGATACGCTGGTCCATAAACTGATATTCAAAGGCATAATCGGGATACACCTCGTTCCATAATTTTTCTATCCCCTTTAATGATGTACTGATGTTGGCAGATGATAGTTTAATATTGCTGATCTCGTACTGATTTTTAAGCGTAGTTATCAGCATAGGCGCGTAATCATCCTTAAACGACCGGTTATGGTAGTTCTTCAGCACCCCAACTATCCTCCCTTTGGCAAATTTGCCTAATGCTAACTGTTTGTTCAAAGCATCTTCGGGTTTTACCAGGCCCAGCTTTTGGGTTAGCGCTTCGTTCACCAGGAACTCCCTGATCGTATCGGATGCCGCTACATTGCGCCCGGCTGCAAGTTGTAACTGATAGGTTGGGATATATTCCTCGTCGGCCATTTTGATGATCGAATAAAAATCGACCGGTTTGGGTGCGTTCTCATAAGTGAACATGGTCCAGTTGGCATCCTCGCCGGCGGGCACGTTTGAGCTTAAGCTCACCTCTTCTACCCCGTTTATATCGATTAGCTTCTTTTTAAGGTACGCTAACTTGCTGATGCTTGCACTATCTGACGGGAACGGAACATTTACGATAGCATCTTTGGCAAAGCCCATACTTTCGTGCGTAAAGTAGTTCATTTGCTTTACAATGATGATGGTACAAATGATCAGCCCCTGCGCTATCACAAACTGAAACACTACAAGCGCGTGCCGCAATGATATCCCCTTGGGCGTTTTTAATGCCAGCTTACTTTTCAAAGCATTTATAGGGTTAAAGCCCGATAGCACCATAGACGGATAAAACCCTGCTACTAAGGTTACAACAACAGCCAGCAATACCATAAATGCCACTACCTTAAACTGCAATAACATACCGGTAGCTAAGGGCAAGTCCATAATTTTACCAATAAAAGTAATTCCTACCGCACTTATACCAGCAGACAGGATAAGCGATATCAGTACTATCACAAATGTTTCTGTAAGGAATTGCAGCTGCAGTTGCCCGCGGTTGCCGCCAAGCACTTTGCGTATGCCCACCTCTTTTGCGCGGTTAACCGTCTGCGCGGTGGCCAGGTTCACAAAATTAACACAGGCTATAACCAATATAAAAAAGGCAATCATCCACAGCATATTAATCATTTGCGGAGTGATGGTTTTGTTGGAGTAATTGCCCGCTTTATTATCAAAATGAACCTTGCTTAATGGCTGGGCTATCTCGCTGTCTTTATTATCGGGCGCGCGGTATTTTTTCATTAGCGCCAGTAGTTTACCGGTTAATTGCGCTTCTGTCATACCCGCCGGGGCCAGCACATAACAGCCGTAATAAGTACCTGTACTATTATAATCGGTTGATTTTAACATCGCGGCAGTACGGCCCGTACCTAAAGAAAATACTACTTTGAATTGAAAATCGGAATTTTGAGGAATAGGCGCCAATATGCCGGTTACCTTTAAAACTTCTTTATTATCCCACTTTATGGTTTTACCCATTGCCTGTTGCCAATTGCCAAAGTATTTTTGGGCGGTTTCTTTGGTCAGCAATACCGAATTAGGGTTCTTTAGCGCGGTATTGGCATCGCCCTGTATCAGCGGGAAATCAAATATTTTAAAGAAGGATGGCGTGGTAGCAAACACACCTGTTTCCTTAAATTTCTTATCAATTTGGCCATTGGCATTAAGCACCTGTATTTGCTCGTTATCGTTATGCAAAATTGGCGCGTAAGCTTCAATTTCGGGCAGGTCAGTTTTAAATGTTTGCGGGATACCACGGGCAATACCCGAGCCATAAAAAACATCTTTTGAATCGGCATGATGATACTCTGTAAGCATCCGGTAGATCCTATCCTTTTTTGCATGAAAATTATCAAAGCTTAAATGGAACTGGATCAATACAAATATCATCAGGCAGATAGATATACCCGACCCCAAGCCAACGATATTGATAAATGTGTACGATTTATTACGCAACACATTACGCCACGCCGTTTTAAACAAATTTTTAAACATAACGATGAGTTTTATAGTAGTGTTTCGTTAAGTTTTACAAAGCCAGTGCCAATGAAAAAACAGGCCAATACATACAGAAAGGGCAATATTTTTAAAAGAGGTGTACGAAAACGGACAGTTATACGTACGATTTCGTACGTATAACTTCGTACAAAATATGTTGCTAAATTCTTACAGTATAGTGGTTAACCTGCCTCGTTCCTTAAGCAAACACTATTACTTCCTTACATTTTCCAGCACGATATATGGCGTTTTTGTATCCCAATTAGGTTTTACACCCTCCTGGTTAATAAAGCCAAAAGAAAAGTTACCTAAAATTATATCAGGTTTACCATCGTGGTTATAATCTTTCACATCCATACAAATCCACCGGCCATCGTTATTCACCGGTATATTATGAGGCATAAATTGCATGGGCTTGGTTTGTTCAAAATAGGTAAAGCCCTCGGCCGGGTTACTTTTCAAGTCAGAAAAGAAGGCTATTGCTGCGATATCCAATTTACCATCGCCATTAAAATCGGCAGCTATGGCTTTGGTGGCCCCGTTTACAGGATAAAAGTAAGCCTGCTTATATTTGAAATTGCCCTCGTTTAAAAATATATAAACACCGTGGTAAGGCTTTAAAACACGCGAGTAGTCGCTGTTATCTCCGCAAGTGTATAAAACATCCAGTTTGCCATCATTATTAAAATCGACCAGCTGAAAACTGGTGGAACCATAAACCGGTGGGAACCTTAAAAGGTTCCGGGTAGTAAACCCGCCTTTATGATCGTTTAAAAACATCCACAAACCTTCATCTCCCTGGGCAAACAGGCACATTACATCCGGCCAGCCGTCATTATTAAAATCGCCGGTGGTTACATTAATTGGCCCTGTTATAGTACGGATAGCCGTTTTATTGTAGGTGCCGCTTGTGGTTTGTGTAAACAAACTTAACCCTCCACGGTTATGTCCAAACTCGCATACAACCCAATCGGCCAGGCCATCTTTATTAAAGTCGGCAGAGACCGAAGCTACCGCACGATTTAAACCACTTGCAATATTTTTTGCAGATGAGGGCTTCTTAAATTTTTTCAGATCAACATCGGTTAAAAATCCGCTTTCAAGGTCATGGGCGTCAAAGCTGCCTATAAGCGTAAATATTCCATGTTCATCGCCTTTAATATTTTTATTAAATTTTACATCTACCGCTGCCGACGGGAATTTTGATATCCCTTGCTGAACAAGCTTATCCGACCATTGATATACGGTGTTTAACAGCATATCGCTGGTGTAAATATTGTTGCTAATTGTATCAAACGAGGCAAGCGTTGTAGTAGCCATTTGCATTTTAGCGGCAGGCTTTTTTAAAGCAAAAACGGCCCAATCTTTCATTGGGGTTATAGATGATTTAGCAGCTTTAAGCGTTACAGGAGATTTGCTTTTATAGAATGCTACTATTTTCAGCCATTCATCATACGTTACAGCAGTAATGGCATTAGGATTGTTTACATACTGATCGTCCATATAAACCTTTATACCCAGGCGCGGGGCCATAGCAGGCAAAACATGTTTTGCCCACGATTCGCGATCAATAAATTCCGGTTCGGGATATTTATGGCAGGTGCTACAGTGCTTTTTTGCCAAAAGCTCCCCTTCGTTAAGTGGTGGTGCTTTGGGCGTGTTACTGCAATTACTTATCGAAAAATAAAGTGTAACTAATAATACGAAGAAGAAAAAGCTACTTCTTTTGTATGATTTTATTTCAGTTAATCTCATCATTAAAAAACAATCAAAATATTTGATGAATATAAGTTAAAAAACAAAAAAAGAGGCAGCTACTGTGCTGCCTCTTTTGATAAAGATAAATTAAACTATATATTAATTGTATCCCGGGTTTTGTTTAAGTTTTGACGGCCCACCATCGCTTTCCAGATCTATCTGGGGCTGTGGAATTGGGAAGTAAACTTTGTTAGGTTTATATTTCGCACCTGCAATATCAGTAATAAACTGACCATCAAAATCATAATAGGCATTTAAAGCTTGTTCTGCTATACCCCAACGGGCAAGGTCAAAAAATCTTTGTCCTTCCATACCTAATTCTATCTTACGTTCAAAATAAATTGCTTTTAAAGCTTTAGCCTGCCCGTAAGTGGTAAATGTACCTACAGGATATTGCTCAACTTTATAGTTAGCGGCAGGTGTTGTAGTAAACCCTTTGGTTGGGGCAGTAGCGTCAACGTAGGTATAAACAGTACTTTCTTTTTTACCTGCACGTTCTCTTACCCGGTTAACATAAGCTTCTGCAGCCGGTAGTTCACCTAATTGTGCTTTAACTTCTGCTGCCAGTAGCAATACATCTGCAAAACGGATAATATTGATTTGGTTAGCAGTACCCGGGGCCCATGAGTGCTGATCTGAATATTTACCCAAAGTAGATTGATAGTAAGTATTCTTGATAGGAGAGTACGGGCCTGCGTAGCTTTGTAAACGGATCCAGGCTTGACCAGGATGAAGACCCCAATCAAGGTAAGGGATACCACGGCGGCCAACTGTCCAGTCTAAACGTGGGTCTAAATTTCCATCATCAAGTGTAAATGCAACATTACTTGCAATACCCTGGTCAGTTTTTAACGGATGTGTGTTATAATCATCAATATAAGGCAAGCCATTTTCATCCGTACGGAAAGAGTTAGCTAAATCCATACTTGGCTGATAAAACCCGCAGCACCTTAACGGGCTGTTGTACGGGAAGTTTAACCTGTCGCCATCATTAGCTTCGCTGATAAGGTTAGTACCATCATTTGCAGCTTGTTGCACAGCAAACACGGTTTCTTTGTTGTTTTTTGTAGAAGCACCAAAGTTGTCTTCGTAATTATCAGTTAAGCCATAAGGCGTACCCGCAGAGTTAGTACCACTGGTAATAACAGCTGTAAAAATTGGATCTGCTTTAGGGTAATCTTTTGAATATAAGTATGATTTTGCAAGATATGCGCCTGCTGCCCATTTATTTACACGGCCAATTTGCGGCTGTGTTGCTGGCAGGTTATCATAAGCAAACTGAAAATCGGCTATAATTTTAGGCCAGATATCGTCTGTATTAGGCTGTTTAAAATCTGTGGTGGTCTCATCAATATAAGGCACCATGTTAAACATCTTTTTCAATTCAAAATAATAATGCCCGCGTAAAAACCTTGCTTGTGCAGTTATATTTTTCTTATCGTCATCAGAGATGGTTGGTACCTGGGCAAGGGTTTTTAGAACGTTATTACACCTGGTAACACCTTCGTAAACGGCTTTCCATTTAGTGTTAAAAAAGCCATTACTCGCGTCGGTTGTCCATTGCGCTATAGAGTTGATTGCCGGCTGATCCGTACCATCACTACCTTTGTGCGCGTCGCCACCGGCAACACTACCGTAGATCCAATTACTTCCTGCAGCTTCCCATGATGAACCGCCACCTAAGGCGCTACCATCACCACCACCACCATCAAGTGCTGAATATGCACCTATTAAAAGGCCGTTAACACCATCAATTGAGTTAACCTGTGTTGCATTTAAGTGGCCCAAAGCTGGTTGCTCCAGGTACTTTTTACATGAACTTTGTAACATACCAGCTGTTGCAATTAAAGCACATACCGATAATACTTTTATATTTTTCATATTCTGTTTAATTAAAATTTAACTGATAAGCCTAATAACAATGTACGTACCGGGGCATAGTTACCACGGTCAACACCAAAGTTTGTACTTGATTGTTGGCCTGTGTTATCACCAGTACCTGTAATTTCAGGATCTACCCCCTTGTAACCGGTTACAGTAAATAAGTTTGCACCAGAAACATAAACCCTTAATTTGCTTAGGCCTATGCTCTTTGCAAGTGCAGAGTCAAATGTATATCCTAACTGAACGTTACGCATGCGCAGGAATGAACCATTTTCTACGTAATAAGAGTTTGGTGTAGTGTTGCTACTAAATGAACCGTTAACCTCTTGTATTGGTGCAGATGCATTGTGGTTTTCAGGCGTCCATGAGTCATACAAAGCAGTTTTGCTTTTCACACCACCAAAGTTTGAGTAAAAATCTGTCCACCATCTAACATCATTCCAGATCTTGGCGCCAACCGAAGCATACAAGAACATGTTTAGATCGAAATTTTTATAAGAAAAATCAAGATTTAAACCGCTTGTGTATTTAGGGTTAGGGTCGCCCAGGTTTGTACGGTCAGCAGCAGTTATTATACCATCGCCGTTTATATCAGCATATTTAAAACGGCCTACACCACTACCTTCCTGGTAATTACCACCGGTTGCACCTGCATTAGCCGCATCAATTTCTGCCTGTGAGTTCCAAAAACCATCAGTTTTGTAACCATAGAAAGCACTTACCGGGCCACCTACTGCGCTACGGTTGATATTACTACCGTTGAAACGGCCGGCCTGGCCTAAAATTTCTTTTTGGCCTAATGTAATAGCTTTAACTACGTTGTGATAGGTAGTGAAAGTTAATGTAGCATTCATCTTTAAATCGTGAGACAGGTTATGATGGCTTGTGATAGCAACATCAACACCTGAATTTTGCATAGAACCTACGTTAGTATATGGAGCTTGTGCAGTACCTGCAGTACCCGGGTTGTTAGGATTGTATAATAAACCATCGATTTTTTTGATATAATAATCAGCAGTTATTTCTAACTTTTGGTTAAATAACGATACATCAAAACCGACGTTAAAGTTTTTATCTTTTTCCCATTGTGCATCAGGGTTACCATAATAATCAAGCGCAATACCTGGTACAGTATTAGTACCTGTACCAGTAATATCATAGTAAGAGTTACCTTTATTTTGAGCATAAGTGGTAAATCCGTTTCTTGGGTCAACATTGATCTGGTTACCCATGATACCATAACTACCGCGGATCTTTAAGTCATTGATCCAGCCAAGGTTTTTAATAAAGCCTTCTTCTGATAAACGATAACCGGCACTAACAGCAGGGAACCAACCGGTTGTATTATTCAGGAACCTTGAAGAACCATCTCTACGTATTGTAGCATTCAATAACACCCTGTTGTTATAGGTATAATCTAAACGTCCAATGTATGAGAATAATTTATCGGCAGAACGTGAACTATAAGCAGTTGGCGATCCTGTACCTGTTGATAAACTAACAAAGTTAGGGTCAAAGTTAAAGTACCCGCTATTGCTGCCACCTAATTGTTCATATTGATTTCTTACCGCCTCTGTACCGGCTAATAAAGCAATATCGTGTTTACCAATAATCTGGTGATAACGTGCTGTATTGGTCCAGGTATAACTATATCCAGTTGTTGAACCCTGAGTGTAGCTATTGGTAATGTTGTTTTCTGAGTTTTCATACTCAGGGAAACTAAATGTATGGAAAGCAGTTGAATAATACTCACCACCAAATTGTGTGCGTAAGGTGAAATATTTACCCAGATCGGCCTCTGCAAATACATTACCAAATAACCTGTTTGCAATATTGTAGTTATTCATGGTACGTTCTGCAATAGCAACCGGGTTACGGGCATTACCTAAGTTTGGCGTGTTTGAGCCTGCGTAGTTACCTCTGATATCATGTACAGGGATAATAGGTTGCTCGCGGAATGCCATACCAATTGCGGTACCTTCATCATTCTGGTTGATTTGCGGGTTCTGAGTTAATGAAAACGCCAGGTTCTCGCCTACTCTAAAATGGTTGCTTACATTAAAGGTTGTATTAGCCCTGATAGTATAACGTTTATTGTAAGTATTTATCAATGTACCTTGTTGATTAAAGTAGTTCATTGAAAATAAATAAGACGCCTGATCGGTGCTACCACTTAAAGCAAGATTATGGCTTTGAATAGGTGCAGAGCTAAATATTTCGTGATACCAGTCAGTACCTTGTTGGTTAGCCTTGGTTATACGGAAAAAAGCACCCGGATCACCTGTAGTATATAACGGGTTTACAAAATACTTTGAAAGATCTGGCGTAACACCAAATGGCGGGATGTTTTCGTTTTTCGCGTTTACACCAACACTGATGTACTCTGGCAATACGTCTCCGTTAGGGCCATATAGGTTACTGCTATAATCTGGTGCTTTAGGTGTTGCCGTGTTTAAAGTGGCTGTGTTTTTGATCGCCATTTTACGGAGGGCCATCATTTCTGTTGGGTTAAGCAAATCGTAAACATTACCACCTTTAGGGGTTTGTGTGCCATAGTATGCATCATAGCTAATGTTTACTTTGCCGTTACCTTTTTTAGTAGTAATCACAATTACACCATTTGATGCACGTGCACCATAAATAGAGGCTGAACCCGCATCTTTCAATACTTGCAGGCTTGCAACATCATTAGGGTTAATGTCACTGATGTTTGTTGTTGGTATACCATCTACTACATATAGTGGCTGGTTGTTACCAAATGTGTTAGCACCACGGATTTTCACCTGTGGAGTTTGGCCCGGCTGGCCTGAGTTTACAACAGTAACACCCGCTGCCTGGCCTTGTAACTGGTTTTCTACAGATGCAGTTGGCTGCCTTGTTAAAGCGGCAACATCTACTACAGCTACAGCACCTACAAGATCCTTTTTACGTTGCGAAGCGTACCCTGTTACAACTACTTCGTTTAATGTGTTATTGCCGGCCTGTAACACAATGTTGAGTGTCCCGGAGGCGCTTACAGTAACATCTTGCGATTGATATCCCAGATATGAGACAGTCAATACATCGCCCGATTTAACACTCAGAGAAAACTGTCCGTTAACATCTGTTTGTGTACCGGCAGTTGTACCCTTCACGCGCACTGTGGCTCCAACCACCGGTAGCTTGTCATCGCTACCGGTAACTTTACCAGTGTGGTTTGTTTGAGCATTAACTACCAATGAAGAAACCATGCAGCATAATAGCAGGCACAGTGTTCTTCCCTTAAGGAGTAAACTTTTAAACATGAGATTGAGATTTAGTTGATTAATATATTTGATTTAAGATCGTATGGAGAGGATGGCCGAAATGCAGGTGAGATACACAGCCGGCCACCTCAAAATATTTTTGACTATGGCGCGCCTCGGGCCGGGCTTGAAATATCAGTAACGGAGATTTGTAAAAGTTTTATCATATAGTTACACTATCCTGTTAAAAATTTCTATTCTGTTAGCAACAAAACGGCTTTAATACATAAAGCGCGTTATTGTGTTTATTCGTTAAGTTTTGTTTCCTTTTCTTTTAGACGAAAAGTTTATAATTGGTAATGCTCTAATATAAACAGAGTGTACAGGTTACACAAGTTAATTTATAAGAATTATTAATTATTTATTTTTAGCCCTTATACCGATAGCAATATTTCATTTTAATAAGTAATTATTAAACTCTTGTTAATAAACAAATGCTTTGGCTAATAATATCACAATGTAATATTGTTGTTATAAAAAGTTTTTTTGACCAAAAAGAGCATTTAGCTTTAACAAAAGGCCGTCCCCCACAGCTTTCGCCAAAAAAAATAAAAACTTCTCTTATTTTTTTAAGAAGTAGGGGTTATAAAATAAACGATAGGTTAAACTTGTGTTAAGAATGTATTACCCATTATAAAAACAGGCATTAATAAAATGTGCTTATTTACACCAAGTGTTTTATTTAAGCAATGCCTGTTTTGTATAAAAAAAATATGCCTTATTAATATTAATAAGGCATATTACTTACATTTTTGTATAAAACAAATTGAAGAGATTTCTTTAAACGATACTGGTATTTTTATTATTTAGCCCACTGTACTCTGGCTGTCTTAGTATCTGCGGAGTTTGTTCCTACCTGTATTACAAAATCGCCGGGCTCCCAATCATACTTTAACTGGCTATTATAAAATTTAAGTTGTTTTGGGGTAATGTTAAAGGTAACATCCTGCTTCTCGCCTACCTGTAGGTTCACCTTTTTAAAATCTTTAAGTTCTTTAACCGGGCGGCTTATGCTAGCAGCAGGGTCGCCTATATATAGCTGTACAACTTCTTCGCCGGAATGAGAACCGTTGTTGGTTACCGTAACCGTGGCTGTTAATGTTTCGTTACCTTTTAATTTGGTTTTGCTGAGCTTAAGGTTGCTATAGCTAAAATTGGTGTAGCTTAAGCCATAACCAAACGGATAAAGCGGATCGTTACTGATATCAAGATAATTTGATTTAAACTTGGTTGCGCCTGATGAATAAGGGCGGCCGGTATTCAGGTGGTTATAATATAAAGGTATTTGCCCAACACTGCGCGGAAAAGTGGTAGTTAACTTACCCGATGGATTATAGTTGCCAAATAATACTTCAGCAATAGCATTACCGGCTTCGGTACCCGGCGCCCATACATCTAATATAGCAGCGGCGTTATCGTTTTCCCAGGTTAAGGTGAGCGGGCGGCCGTTAAATAATACAATAACAATAGGCTTGCCTAATTTTGCAAGGGCCTTTAACATGTTTTTCTGGCTCTCGGGTATATTAATGTCCGACCGGCTTGATGATTCGCCACTCATGCTTTGTGATTCGCCTACAACCGCTACAATAATATCCGATTTTTTGGCGGCTTTTACCGCATCATCTATCATGTCTTCGGGCGATTGCTTATCTAACGATACCATCCCCGGGCCAAAATTAAGGCGTTTCATAAAGGTGGTATCATCCGTAATGTTACTTCCTTTTGCATAGTTGATCTTCACATTATCACCAACAATATGTTTGATGCCCTCTATTACGCTTACCGATTTTTCCCACTCGCCGCCAATAACCCAGGTACCCAGCATATCCCTTTTATTATCAGCCAGCGGGCCAACAAGCGCTATGCTGCCACCCGATTTTTTTAGCGGCAATACCTGGTTTGCATTTTTTAACAACACAAAAGAGTGCTCGGCAGTAACCCGTGCCGATTTGCGGTTGGCATCGGTCATTACTTCGGTTTTCTCTCTTTGTGGATCTAACGATTTGTAAGGATTATCAAATAAGCCTAATTTATATTTTGCTTCAAGCACACGGCGGCAGGCCAGGTCAATATCAGCCTGGGTTACTTTACCTTGTTGTAATGAAGTTTTAAGTGTTTTTAAAAAGCCTTCGCCTACCATATCCATATCCAAGCCGGCTTTTAACGCCAGTGCCGATACCGTTTGCAGGTTACCCATACCATGCTCAACCGTTTCGTTCAACGATGTATAATCTGATACCACAAAACCCTTAAAGCCCCATTGTTTACGCAACAGATCTGTTAACAACCATTTATTAGTAGTTGCCGGTACACCGTCAACTACGTTAAATGAACTCATGAAGCTGCCTGCACCTGCATCAAGTGCTGCTTTATAAGGTGGCAGATAATAATTATACATGGCCACACGGCTCATATCAACCGTATTATATTCCCGGCCTGCTTCGGCAGCGCCATAAAGTGCAAAGTGTTTTACACAGGCCATCACTGCGTCGGCATTTTTAAGGCTGGTGCCCTGGTAGCCCCTTACCATAGCCGCGGCAACTTTACCACCTAAGTAAGGGTCTTCGCCGCTACCCTCAGATATACGGCCCCAGCGTGCATCGCGGGCAATATCAACCATGGGCGAAAACACCCAGTTTAAACCCTCGGCTGTAGCCTCTTTGGCGGCAATATGCGCGGCATGCTCAATAATACCAAGATCCCACGTGGCCGACATCCCCAACGGTATGGGGAATATAGTACGGTGCCCATGTATCACATCAAGCCCAAATATTAAAGGAATATGCAAACGCGAGCCTTTTACAGCGGTTTCCTGCATTTGCCTAACCTTCTCGGTGCCGTATAGGCCAAATATACCGCCAATAGCGCCTTTTTTAACACCATCGCCAATACCATTATTGGTTACCGAACCCGTTATAGCCATACCGCCTGTTACCAGGTTTAACTGCCCTATTTTTTCATCAACGGTCATTTTTTTCATTAAACCGCTAACAAAAGCATTCATTTTAGCAGTTTCAGTTTTATCCTGGGCTACGGCTTTACTAAGCGGAAGACAAAACAATACTGCAGCACTTAGATAAACGATAGGCCTATGGGCAAAATATTTTTTCATTAACAATAGTTTTGAGTGTATTTAATATATCGTTGTAGCTATTAAATTTCCGTAATATTAAATTACTGTAAAACTTATTAGTTATAATTGTTTTTAATGTTTGTTTTTAATGCTGCTTAACGCTTGGTGTAATTGGTACACAATTGTAAATATTAAATTTAAACAATCAAAGTTATTTTTATCATTACCGTAAATGTTAACAAAGCAGGAACTGGAAGAATTTTTGGCCAATACAAGTAAGATGTATTTAAACCATATATCTATTGATTGTGTGGTATTTGGTTTTCATGAAGGGCAGATGAAAGTTTTGATGCTTAAAAGCAACAATGAGGAGGCCTGGTACTTGCCGGGTGGCTTTGTACGTAAAGAAGAGCCAATTGAGAAAGCCGCCGACCGTATATTACAGGAACGTACAGGAATAGATAAGATATTTTTGCAGCAATTTCATGTTTTTGGCGACCCACAGCGCACCAAATTTCATAATGAAATATACAGGGATATGCTGCCCCAGGAAGGTAATTTCTTTAATCAGCGCTTTATATCTATAGGTTATTATGCGTTGGTTGACTTTATGAATGTTACACCTATGGCTGATGCTTTATCTGAAATATGTACCTGGCGCGACCTTAACGACCTACCCAAATTTCAGCTGGACCATAAGTTGATATTTGAAACCGCTTTAGATACCCTGCGCCTGCAGCTAAACTATCAGCCAATAGGCTATAACCTGATGCCTAAGGAATTTACCATGCCCGAGTTGCAAAAACTTTATGAAACCATATTGGATAAAAAGCTGGACAGGCGCAACTTTCAACGCCGCATGCTGGGCTTTGGCATATTAAACAAGCTGGAGCAAACCCGCAAAGGAGGCGCCCATAAAGCCCCTTACCTCTACTCCTTCGACCTGGAAAATTACCAGGCAGCATTAAAGGAAGGCTTGAAAAGCGGTTGGTAGCTCCTTTAAATTAAGCAGCATTTGCAGCTTGTTTTGTTCCACTGTAAAATGGAACAAGTGGAACAAATGGAACATATTGATAATCAATTCCTTGCTGTTTTAATTTTACCGCTCTATCTCAAGTATTACTTCCTGATCTTAGTATAAAAACCTCCATATCAAACACTTATAAAAACATCGTTTTTGTTCCACTTTTTGAAAAATGGAACAAAAACGAGACAAGAAAAAAGGCGACAAAAATGGATTTTTTTCGCCTTTTTTCGCCCTTGTTCCGGCCTTTTTCGCCCTTGGTTCGCCCTTTTTAGGTTGCAAACAAGCGGGAATGACTATTTAGTTATTTAAGATCAAATAACTGATTTACAGATAATTAAAAATTCAACACTTGTTCCATTTTGTTCAGTTTGGAACAGCATTTTTCTTGACCCGTAAGCTAAATGTGCTGCGAATTAATGCTATTTAACTTTGTTTATATGGCACTATTTTTTAAACCCATCAACCTGCTTTTGATGTGTTTTCCCTGTCAATTTACCGCGCAGATGCTGCCATTCCACGCAATTTTGCTATATTAAGCCCTCACTACTATTTTTACCGTTGCTTATGAAATTCAAAAACATACTTACTGATTTTACCCTGCTTGTATTTGGCATCTTATCTGCCGGCATGGGGCTTAAAGGTTTCTTGCTGTCCAGCCATTTTATTGATGGCGGTGTAACAGGTATCTCCATGCTTGTGGCCGATGCTACCAAAACCCCGCTTTCTGTACTGATATTTGTAATTAACGTACCATTCCTGTTTTTAGGTTACCGTAAACTGGGTTTACAATTCGCTATAAAAAGCGCGCTGGCTATAGCAGGCTTATCGCTGTGCCTGGCTTTTGTGCACTTCCCCGATGTTACGCACGATAAGTTGCTTACCGCCGTATTTGGTGGTGTATTTATAGGTGCAGGTATTGGTATGGCCATCCGTGGCGGCGCCGTGCTTGATGGTACCGAGATAGCCGCCCTGCTGGTAAGCAAAAAAACACAGGTGGTACGCGTAAGCGATGTAATACTGATACTAAATGTGGTGATATTTATTGCTGCGGTGTTCCTGCTTGGGGTCGAATCGGGGTTATACTCTATTTTAACCTACCTGGCGGCGTCAAAAATGATAGATTTTATCCTGAACGGTTTAGAGCAATACACCGGCATGACCATTATATCCGCCAAAGGCGAAGAGATCCGCCTGGCCATTACCCAATCACTTGGGCGTGGTGTTACGGTTTACCAAGGCAAAAGCGGTTACGGAAAAGACGGACATATTAATACCCCGCGCGAAATTATCTTCACAGTAGCTACAAGGCTTGAGGTACCGCTGATAAAACGCGAGATATTAAAGATAGACCCCGCCGCCTTTATTGTACAGCAAAGCGTTGACGATACTACAGGTGGGTTATTGAAGAAAAAGAAGGGCCATTAGGATTTTTTAATATGGCTGTGCACCCACGCAGGCGCATTATTCACGGCCTTTTTGGTGTAAACAGCTATATAATCATGCGATTGCCCGTCTTTTTCGAGCGTTACATAAACGTCAACGTTTTTCTCGTAGTCGTAATCGCTGAAAGAATATAGTATATCTATGGTTTTATCGGCAGTTTTAAATATCTGTTCATCTGTATGCATTTGCTAAAGGTATCGTTTAAATAACGTAAACATCAGAAAATCAATTTATTTCGATGAGCAGCTACTTAACGATTTTTATTTAGAACAAGGTACGAGGAGAACTGCTTAGCCCGTCCTGCTCGTTCTAAATGGCAAGCGGATTTACCTTGGCGCAATCTTTGCACCCATCCCTTCAAACCAATTACCATGCCTGAGGGGCCAAGCATACTCATATTAAAAGAAAAGGTACAGCAATTTAAAGGCGACAAGGTGATTGCCGCCAGTTGTAACAACGGCACACTGGATACCGATATCCTTACCGACCAACCCATTACCGACTTTAAAAGCTGGGGCAAGCATTTTTTGATCTGCTTCCCAAAGTTTACCATTCGCATCCACATGATGATGTTTGGCACATACCGTATAAACCAACATACCGAAAAGCCCCCGCGTTTGCACTTGCAGTTTGAAGATGGCGAACTAAACTTTTATGCCTGCCTGCTGCAACTGATAGCAGAGCCGTTGGACAACGTTTACGATTGGCAGGCAGATATTATGAGCGAGGAATGGGATACCAAAAAGGCCATCAAAAAGATGAAAGCAAACCCCGAATTACTGGCCTGCGATGCCCTGATGGACCAGCACATCTTTTCGGGCGTGGGTAATATCATCAAAAACGAAGTGCTGTTCCGTACACGTATACACCCCGAAAGCCTTGTTACTGCCATGCCTCCAAAAAAGATAAAGGAGATGATCAATGAAGCTATTAAATACAGCTTTGAATTTCTGGAACAGAAAAAGGCCGGTACTTTAAAAAAACACTGGCAGGCATATCATAAAAAAGAATGCCCGCGCAACCATATCCCCTTTATTGAAAAAGATACGGGCCAGTCGCACCGGGCAAGTTTTTATTGCGAGCAATGCCAGGTGAAATATAAATAACTGTCATGGTGAGCCTGTCGAAACATTGGCCGCCTTGTTCGGTCTTCGACAAGCTCAGACTGACAGAGTTAAAAGAAACTTATTCAGGTTTGCTTTGTTAAACTCTTAAATACCTATTCATCATGAAAACGATAAAAATTAATGGCAACCCTACCGACCTTACCGCTGTAATGGTACCCCGCGAAGACGAATATCACGACCACGAAACCGTAAGGTTAGAATCATCTGTAGATGGCGCATCTGTAGAAAAAACCATCTTCCGTGTTGTTGATGGCGGCGAGGATAAATGGGAACTGCAGTTTGAATAATATTCACAACCACAACATCATTGCGAGGAGCGATAGCGGCGTGGCAATCTTCGACAAGCTGGTCGCAAACTGTTCTATCAAAGATTGCCACGCTACGCTTACAGCAATGACGGTTTGGTGCAGGCAATACTTTGTGCCATTTGTGGTAAAACTACTTAGAATTATTTAACCACAGAGTGCACAGAGGCATCAATAATATAACATGTAAATCCATGTAAATCTCTGTGTTCTTTGTGCTAATAACCCTGCAATACTCAATGTACTCTGTGGTTAAAAAAATGTTAAAGCGATTCAATATCTAATTTTCCAGTATCTCCGCTATTTCATCAAACCCCTTTTCGCGGGCCAGGTCGGCTGGGAGTTTGCCGCCTTCCATGCGGATATCAACCTTAGCGCCTTTTTCCAGCAATAGTATCAAAAGCTCCAGGTTGCCATTTTGCGCGGCCGAATGTAAAGGTGTGGTACCGGCTTGCTGCTTTACATTCACATCGGCACCGTTCTCAATCAGCATGGTAGCGGTGCTGGTAAAATTACCGGCCGCTGCCGAGTGGAGCGGATAAACGTTAAAACCATTATCGCTGGGGCGGTTAACATCAGCACCTTTCAGCACCAAATACCGGGCAATATCAAACCGGCCAAAGTAGCTGGCCAGGCCTAACGCGGTAAAGCCATCCTCCGCATAAAAATCTATTTTTTCGGGATGCGTGGCAATAAGGTAAGCAACATCGTCAAACCTGTCGGCAGCGGCAGCCTCAAACAGGCTTAAATCTGTAGTGTATTTTAGTAAAACACTGGTTACCGCTGGTTTATGATAATAGCAGGAAAGCATCAACGGCGATACGTTAAGGCTTGTTTTTTCTTTGGCGAGTTCCGGGTTACGGGCAAGCAAAGCATCTAAAGCTTCTATATCGGCATTCGCAATAAATTCTTCCAGATTTTCAAGGCTCATTTAATGTAATAATACAAAAAATAAATAATGTTGCGTTACTGTCTCTTATACACATCT
>NZ_LGEK01000096.1 GCF_001636615.1 Mucilaginibacter sp. L294
AGATGTGTATAAGAGACAGATTTAATTTTATTTAACGTTTCAAATCATTTAAATTCGTTTGTTGATTTTGTGTTACCTGATTAATTATACATGTTTTGAAGCAATTTAAACAAATATTACTTACGGGTATATTGCTGTTTTGTATTGCACCTATACTTATGGTAGAGGCGCAGCGGCGCCCTTATAAACCCAAAAAGGCCGTGGCTGTAAAACCTGCGCCAAAAGCAGCCTATATTAGCCCCCAGTTAAAAGATTTTCAGCAGTTAACTGCAGCAGCAAACATAAGTTTTATTGCCCCGCAGGGTTTTAAAGAAATAAAAGCGCCCAATAACGAAGATCTTTCTTTTGATTATGCGATGGAATTGCCAGGGAAAGAGTTTGAGGTCTGGTTCCAGGTAAAATCGCAAAAAGAGAACTACGCCAGCTACGAAAAATCTATAGGTGATAAAAATACCGCGCAGGCCAACCCAGATTCGTTATACCTGGGGATGGGGACCGCGCATGCCATTACCTTTACGGGCGACAATAATTTTTTACAACGTACTATCCCTCCAAAATATTTGGCACGTTATAATGCCGATGCCGGCAAATCATACCTGCTAAACCTGCAGAACGAGGCAGTAACCAAAGGCTACAAATACGCCTTGCTGATAACGCTGCAAAAAGACCATATAGGCACCATCCTGGCGGTTTGTTTTGCTAACGAGAAAGGCCCCGAATTTTTCAAGAACATTGATAAGGCCAGCAACTGCATAAAGTTTAAACCATAGCACCGCAAATGTTAATAAGTTGGCACATTTAAATACTAATTTAAGTGGCATAAATTTATTTTTGCATACGGGCAAAATCTCTACCCAAAAACATTGATCTGAACATGGCAGAAACAGTAAATTATGATGATGATAGTATCCGGTCGCTTGACTGGAAGGAGCACATCCGCTTAAGGCCGGGTATGTACATTGGTAAGCTGGGCGATGGCTCTGCTTATGATGATGGTGTATACGTATTGCTTAAAGAGATAGTAGATAACTCGATAGATGAGTTTGTGATGGGATCGGGCAAAACCATAGAGGTGAACATGAGCGATCATAAGGTTTCTGTTCGCGACTATGGCCGTGGTATCCCCTTAGGTAAAGTGATCGATTGTGTATCAAAAATAAATACAGGGGGTAAGTATGATAGTAAGGCCTTCCAAAAATCGGTTGGTTTAAATGGTGTGGGTACCAAAGCGGTTAATGCACTGTCAAACTCATTCACCGTACAATCATACCGGGATGGCCGCACCAAAATTGCCGAATTTGAAAAAGGTGAGCTGATCCGTGATGAGCCTGAAAAAGAAACATCGCAGCGCAACGGTACAGCCATTAATTTTATACCGGATGACAGCATTTTTCGCCACTACCGCTTTATACCCGAGTTTGTAGAGAACATGATATGGAACTATGTGTTCCTGAATGCCGGTTTAACACTAAACTTTAACGGACAAAAATACCTGTCGGAGCGTGGCCTGTATGACCTGCTGGTACGTAACGCCGATGCCGAAAACCTGCGTTACCCTATTATCCATCTAAAAGGCGAGGATATAGAAATAGCCATGACGCACGGGCAGTCGTACGGTGAAGAATACTACTCGTTTGTAAACGGGCAGCACACCACACAAGGCGGTACCCACCAGGCAGCCTTCCGTGAGGCGGTTGTAAAAACCATCCGCGAGTTTTATAAAAAAGAATTTGACGCATCGGATATCCGCGCGTCTATTGTTGCAGCCATAGCCATAAAAGTACAGGAGCCGGTTTTTGAATCGCAAACCAAAACCAAGCTGGGGTCGCAAAATATTGGTCCAGAGGGGCCGTCGGTACGTGGGTTTATAAACGATTTTCTGAAAAAGGAACTGGATAACTACCTGCATAAAAACCCGGCTGCTGCCGATGCCCTGCTGAAACGCATCCTGCAGTCGGAACGCGAGCGTAAGGATATTGCCGGGATCAAAAAACTGGCTAATGACCGCGCCAAAAAAGCATCATTGCACAACCGAAAGCTGCGCGATTGTAAGCTGCATTTTGACGATAACCACGAGCGTAAACAAGAAACTACCCTGTTCATTACCGAGGGCGACTCGGCCAGCGGATCGATCACCAAATCGCGCGATGTGCAAACCCAGGCGGTATTCAGCTTAAAGGGTAAGCCGCTAAACTGTTTCGGGCTTACCAAAAAAGTGGTTTACGAAAACGAGGAATTTAACCTGTTGCAGCACGCGCTGAACATTGAAGACGGTATTGACGGCTTGCGTTACAACAACATTGTAGTAGCTACCGATGCCGATGTGGATGGTATGCACATCCGTTTACTGTTGATGACCTTCTTCCTTCAATTTTTTCCCGACCTGGTGAAAGCCGGGCACGTGTCTATTCTGCAAACGCCATTATTTAGGGTACGTAACAAAAAAGAAACTATTTACTGCTACAGCGACGAAGAGCGCCGCAATGCCATAGCTAAATTGGGTGTTAAACCCGAGATAACCCGCTTTAAAGGTTTAGGAGAGATCTCTCCGGATGAGTTTGGTTTGTTCATCGGTAAGGATATCAGGTTGGACCCTGTTTTCCTGAAGGATGCCAACATCAAAGCCCTACTGGAGTATTTTATGGGCAAGAACACGCCAACCCGCCAGCAACATATTGTAAATAACCTGCGTGTAGAGAAAGATGACGAAAGCGTAAACCCGCTGATAGCCGAAAATTTAGACGAAGTGGAACTGCCGGTAGCTGTGTAAATGAATTGTTTATTCAATAAAATATAGAGATTATGAATAGAAACAAGGTATTGGCAACGGTGAATGATATGCCACAGGATTTTGATCTGGATGTATTGATGGAAAAACTGATTTTTATCGAAAAAGTAGAAAAAGGTCTTGAACAAGTTAATTCAGGGAAAATGATATCTCATGCAGATGTAAAACAGCAGGTTAAACAATGGCAGAAATAACCTGGACTCCATTTGCATTGGAGGTCTTGCAGTCTATATATAATTATATATCCAAAGATTCGGTAACCTATGCAGGCCGTTTTGTGGATAAACTGATAGATAAAGGTTGATATACTGGAAGATCATCCAGAAATAGGAAGAGTTGTTCCCGAGTTTGAAAATGAAGTTATCAGAGAATTGATAGAAGGAAACTATCGTATAATTTATAAAATAGTATCAATTACTGAAATAGCTATAATTCGCATCCACCATTCTGCAATGTTGTTAAAATAGATTAATCTAAATAAAATTAACACTATATTGTATCCCCCAATCTTTTTTAGGTTGGGGGATTTTTTATTTAGAAACTTAAAGAGCCCACTTCTGTTAGATGGGGAGGATTAGGAAAAATGACAGAACACGAAATAAAAATAGCTTTTAAAGAATACGATAGCTTAGAAGAATTAAACACCGCAGATAAAAACCTTTGTGCCGAAGCCGTTAAAGCTTTGGCAACTTCACATTCGCCATATTCAAAATTCAGGGTAGGGGTAGCTTTGCAATTGCAAAGCGGCAAAATACTTTACGGCAGCAACCAGGAGAATGTAGCTTACCCATCGGGCCTTTGTGCCGAGCGTGTGGCCTTATTTAACTGGGGCGCTAACCACCTGGATGACCCGATTGTGAGTATGGCCGTAACCGCCCATACAGATGAGTTTGAATTGCTAAAACCTGTAACATCATGCGGGGCATGCCTGCAGGTAATGGCCGAGTGCGAAAAAATGCAGGAAAGCCCTTTGCGCATGTTGTTATATTGCATTAACGGCCCGGTTTGGGAAATTAATGGGATACAAAGTTTAATGCCTTTTATGTTTTCTGAAGAACGTTTAGTACAATTGCCATTATGAAATTAAAACTGCTTTTATTTTTTGTTTTAGCAACGGCTGGTATAACCGCCCGTGCGCAGCAAGGCTTCCCGTTTGATAACGAGATCCGCGATTTTAAACACCAGGACAGCCTGAACATGCCGGCAAAAAATGGCATCCTGTTTATCGGCAGTTCATCTATCCGTATGTGGACAGACCTTGAACAGCGTTTTAGCGATAAACCCATCATCAGGCGCGGGGTGGGCGGCAGTACTATAGAGCAATTGGTTGATTATTTTACGCCATATATCATGTACCCTTATCATCCGCGTAAAGTATTTATTTATGCAGGTGATAATGACATAGCCGCAGGCAAAACCGGCGAATTTACCGCCCGCGAGTTTTATAAACTATGGGCCATCATCAGGCAAAACCTGCCCAAGGCCGAGATCTATTTTATGGCGATAAAACTAAGCCCAAGCAGGGAGAAATATTTCCCGGAATTTAGAAAGGCCAACACCCTGATCCAGGATTTTATAAAAACAAGGAAGGGTACCCACTATGTAGATGTATCGGCAGCATTATTTATTCCCGGTACGCATCAGTCAGATACCACCCTGTTTAAAAGTGATATGCTACACCTTAACAGCAAAGGTTATGATAAATGGCAGGCAGCTTTGCAGCCGTTTGTAAAGTAATATCGAAGAATATACTTTATCTCGGGAGCGTTAAACAACACGGGATAATAAAAGAGGTGAAACACAAAATAAATTTGTGGAATTTTTAGAAGTAAGTAAAAAACTAACGGAAACCGATTTAACGGAAGTTGAAGAGCAGTTGGGTAGCGTGTTTACAAACCAATTCAAAGAACATTACCTTAAATATAATGGAGGCTACCCTTTAAAAAGCTTTTTCTTATGGCCAGAGGACGGAGCTAAGACGAGAATTAATCATTTTTTTTCCATCAAATATGATGGCTTTAGTCGATTGGAAACGATTTATGAACACTTGTTTATAACAGAACAAATATTACCAGAAGGGTTTTTGCCATTTGCTGCAGATGATGGAGGTGACTACTTTTGTATCTCAACCTTGCCTCAATTTTTTAATCAGGTTTTCTTTTTCGACATGCATCATTATGATCCCGACTGGATAGACGAGTATGTTACATTAATCTCAGCATCTTTTAAAGAATTTATCGACAATCTGGTAGATGAATAGGTTTCAGCATACATTATTTGATATCATTTAAAACAAGAAAGGCCCTCCAATATACCGGAGGGCCAATCACACTCAAACACTAAAATTTAACTATTTAAACACACTATAAACATTCGTAATTTTCCAGCCGTTACCGGTATTGGCTATGGTTACATAGTTGGTACGGGTAAAGTGCTCAAAATTCATATCAACTTTTACTATGGCCGAGTCGGCATTTTCTTCAACAATGTCGGTGCTGGTAGTGCAGGCCTGCTCAATATTTTTTTGATTTTTAAGGTAGTCGGTCATTTCTTTTTTAGAGAAGCGCATAACGCTTTTCCCGCGTTGCATGCTAAACTTTGCCGACTGATCAAGCACCTGGTTCAGGTCGTTGATGCGGCCGCGTGTCATGGCATCTACATAAACATTAATGGCGTGGGTTTTTGTTAAGTTCTCTGTTGGTACATCGCTGGCTTTTGCAAAACTGCAGGTAGCAAACAGGGCTAAGGCAAGGGTAACTGATTTTAAGGTTTTCATAACGTTGACAATTAAGGTTGTGTTAATTTTTTTGTGAATATGTGGTAACCGATCAGTTAGTTTGTATCTATAAGATGCAGGCAGATGATGAATAGTTACACCCCGAAGTGTTAAATAATCACTTTTAACAAACATTTAACATTTGCCGCCCAATACTATATATTTGGGTATGGTTGATTTTAGCACCATTATTTTACAGGTAGCCGAACAGGGCGACAGGCTGGGCTGGACTTATTTGATAGTGCCGGCAGATGTTGCCCAGCAATTGCTACCCGGCAATAAAAAAGCGTTTAGGGTGCGTGGCAAGCTTGATGATTTTGCTATTGCTGGGATGGCTTTAATGCCGGTAGGTGGTGGTGATTTTTTCATGTCGCTGCGCGAGGAGATCCGAAAAGGTATCCGTAAGGGGCGGGGTGCTATGTTGCGGGTGCAAATTGAACATGATAAAGATTTTAAATTAGAGATACCGGCAGATCTGCAGGAGTGTTTTGAATTTGGCGAACCCGAAGCGTTGGAATATTTTAACAGCATCTCCAAATCGCACCAGGGGTATTTTATCAAATGGATAACCGATGCCAAAACAACCGAAACACGGGCTAACCGTATAGCCAAAACCATTAACGCCGCCATGCGCCGCATGGATTATGGCGCTATGCTGCGCGAGCAGAAAAAACTAAGGGAACAATAAAGCCCGGACTGGCCGGGCTTTGTTATAAATTGTACATGTCTTTAATTAACGTGTAAATCTTTTTGGTCCCGCCGAAAATGCCTGCCCAACCCCCTTTATTTCCATCAGCGAAATAGGCTTCCTTTAATTCATTTAAATGATCATAGTATTCTAATTTAACCCAATTGTTAATAAAATCTCGGCCTTGTTTTCCATAAGTAACGTTGGCTATTTTAGCGATTTTAATATTTGTTTGGTCACCATCATAAGCGCATCCGTGGGTATAAAGACGCAATGTTCCAATATCTTTCATGGCCATTACTTGAAAATCCTTCCATGTGTTTTTGGATGGCAAATACCATATGTTTGTAAAAGTGTTTTCCGTAGTATTCATTTAAATAACTTTTTAAGTTTCTCATCTATCCGGTTTTTTGCTTCTTCCTGAGTGAAAATCCTACCTTCTTCTATGTCTTTAAGCCCGGCATTTATACGTTTCATCTCTTCATCGGAGGCTTGCAATTTATCTATGTAGTATGATTCCTTTAAATCGTAATTAAAGTCACCAACAGGTTTAAGGTCGTCCACCACCTTCATAAAGCTGGCAGCTTTTGCATTACTTTTTGGTGTCTTTTTCACAGTGTTAAAATAGTCAATTTTGTGTATAAAAACTACCCGCCTTAACATCCGCTTTTCTGTGCATTTCCCTATCTTTACCCATCCATAATTATTTTTTAGCTGCAGCATGAGCGACGATCTGAACAATCCTGATATTCCTGAAAATAACGAAGACCATAAGCTTCAAAAAATCACTTCTCTTGATGGGCTGTACGAAAACTGGTTCCTGGATTATGCATCCTATGTAATACTTGACCGTGCCGTTCCGCATATAAACGATGGGTTAAAACCCGTACAGCGCCGTATCCTGCACTCACTTAAAGAACTGGATGACGGGCGTTTTAATAAAGGTGCCAACGTAATTGGTAACACCATGAAATATCATCCGCACGGAGATGCTTCTATAGGTGATGCTATGGTACAGTTGGGGCAAAAAGAACTGTTAATTGATACACAGGGTAACTGGGGTAGACCTGTAACAGGCGACTCGGCAGCGGCACCACGTTATATTGAGGCACGCCTTTCCAAATTCGCGCTGGATGTTGTTTTTAACCCCGATACCACCGTTTGGCAGGCCAGTTATGATGGCCGTAACCGCGAACCGATAACACTTCCGGTAAAGTTCCCGCTGTTACTGGCACAGGGTGCTGAGGGTATTGCCGTAGGTTTAGCTACCAAAGTATTGCCACACAATTTTATTGAACTGATAGATGCTTCTATAGCAGTACTAAAAGGCGACAGGCCAAATATATTGCCCGATTTCCCTACGGGTGGTATGGCAGACGTGTCATCCTATAATGAAGGGCAACGTGGTGGCAGGGTGCGGGTAAGGGCAAAAATTGAAGAGCGGGATAAAAAAACGCTTGTTATTACCGAAGTTCCTTTTTCTACTACCACTGTTAGTTTAATAGAAAGCATTATAAATGCTAACGATAAAGGGAAGATCAAGATAAAAAAGATTGATGACCACACGTCAAACGAAGTAGAAATTATAGTCCATCTGGCGCCGGGGATCTCCCCCGATGTTACCATTGATGCGCTTTACGCGTTTACCGATTGCGAGGTATCTATATCGCCAAATACCTGTGTAATACAGGCTGATAAGCCACGCTTTATGAGCGTGAACGATATGCTGAGCGAAAGCACCTTTTTTACCAAGGAGTTGCTGAAGCAGGAACTGGAGATAAAACTGAGGGAACTGATGGAGAAGATCTTCTTCAGTTCGTTACTGAAGATCTTTATCCAGGAAGGGATGTACAAACACCCTGATTATGAGCAGTCGTCGGATTTTGAAGGCGTGTTGGTAGTGTTGAACAGATTATTCGAACCGTTCTTCCCGCAGTTCTATCGTACCATACTGCCCGAAGATTACAAGAAGCTGATTGATAAACCGATGAGCAGCATCACCCGCTTTGATGTGAAGAAAACGGATGAGCAGATAAAAGCTTTAGAGGCCGAAATAAAAACGGTTAAGAACCACCTGAAACACCTTACGGAGTACACCATTGCCTGGTTTGAAAAACTGAAAGAGAAATATGGTAAAGACCGCGGCCGCAAAACCGAGCTGCGCACCTTTGACAGGGTGGAAGCTTCGCAGGTAGCTTTGGCCAATGTGAAACTTTATGTGAACCGAGAGGATGGCTTCATCGGTTCGGGCCTGAAGAAAGACGAGTTTGTTTGCGATTGCTCGGATATTGATGAGATCATCGTGTTCCGTGGCGACGGGAGGTTCATTGTAACCAAAGTGCAGGATAAGGTTTTTGTAGGCAAGGATATTGAACACGTTGCCGTATTTAAAAAGAACGATGAGCGCACCGTTTATAACATGATCTATAAGGACGGGCAAAGTGGCGTAAGCTACATCAAACGTTTCTCGGTAACAGGTATTACCCGCGATAAAGAGTACGACCTTACCAAAGGCGGTAAGGGCTCGCGCACTTTATACTTTACTGCTAACCCTAATGGCGAGGCGGAGGTAGTGAACGTGCAACTGAAACCCCACGCTAAGTTGAAGAAACTGCAATTTGATGAAGACTTTGCAGCGATTGCCATTAAAGGCCGTGCCTCTATCGGGAACATGGTTACCAAGTACCCGGTTAAAAAGGTGATCCTGAAAAGTAAGGGTATCTCCACACTGGCCGGTCGTAAAATTTGGTATGATGATATCCTGAAACGTTTAAATGCCGATGGCCGTGGTAAATACCTGGGCGAGTTTGATGGCGATGACCGGATACTCAATGTATTAAGCAACGGCATCTATGAGCTAACCAGTTTCGACCTTAATAATCACTTTGATGATAAGATGATCGTGATCGAGAAATACGATCCGGCTAAGGTATTTGCTGTGGTGCATTACGATGGCAAATCGAAAAATTACATGGTGAAACGTTTTGTGTTTGAGAATACCGTAATAGGTAAACAAACCAGCATCATCAGCGAAGAGAATGGCTCAAAACTCATCATCATATCCGGCGCGGCGCAACCTGTTGTTAAAGTTGAACAGCTAAAAGGCAAAGCACTTATCCCCGAAGAGGCTGACCTTAACCTTACCGACCTGATTGATGTAAAAGGGATGAAGGCTATGGGTAACCGCTTATCAGTTCACCAGGTAAAAAGTGTTGAACTGCTAACCGAGCATGATGATGCGGAGGACGTACCAGACCCGGCACCCGACTCTGTTGAGGATACCGAGATTATAATAACCGGCGAGGAAAAGGACAGTGCCGATACCGCACCGGTTTCTGCAGAAGCAAAACCACAAGCCGCGCCAATACAATCTGAACCGGCAAAACCCGTTATAGAAAAACCGGTTGAACCAGCGCCAAAAGCGGATGAACCAAAGGCGAAAAAGGACGAATTAAAGCCGGAAAAAGGCGAATCAAAGCCGGAGGAATCGGTGAAATCACAACCAGAATCGGTGGAATCGACAAAGAAAAAGATTGATTTCGAGATAACCAATCCGGATGATATTGATATAGACGATAAAGGGCAGTTAGGATTATTTTAATATGAAGAGAGATATGTTGAAGAGGATATTAATTGGTTGCGCCCTGTTTTTAGGCGGACTTACCGCAACTAACGCACAAACAGCTGAGCACACCTTTGCCCTGGGCGATAGTACATTTTTGTTGGATGGCAAGCCGCTACAGATGATATCTGGCGAGATGCATTATACCCGCATTCCGCGCGAGTACTGGCGCGAACGTATGAAGATGGCCAAGGCTATGGGCTTAAACACCATTGGCACCTACGTTTTTTGGAACGCGCATGAGCCGGTACAGGGCAAGTATGATTTTACCGGTAATAACGATATTGCCGAATTTGTACGTATAGCAAAAGAAGAAGGCCTTTGGGTAGTACTGCGCCCAAGCCCATACGTATGCGCCGAATGGGAATTTGGTGGCTACCCCTGGTGGCTGTTAAAAGACAAGAACCTGAAGGTGCGTAGTAAAGACCCGGCCTTTATCAATGCCTACCAAAGCTATATGATGGAAGTGGGAAAGCAATTAGCCCCACTACAGGTAAACCACGGTGGTAACATCCTGATGGTGCAGATAGAGAACGAGTACGGCTCTTTCAGCAACGATAAGGAGTACCTTGCGCAAAACGAGAAGATCTTTCGACAGGTGGGTTTTGATGGCTTGTTATTTACCTGCGATGGCCCAAGCCAAATGCCTGCGGGTTATTTGCCCGGGTTTTTGCCTGCCGTAAACGGTGAAGACGACCCTGCAAAAGCAAAAGCGCTCATCAACAAATACCATAACGGTAAAGGCCCGTATTATATAGCCGAATGGTACCCGGGTTGGTTTGATAGCTGGGGTAAACCGCATACCGGCAGCAATGCTGATGAGGATGCTAAAAAGCTGGATGAAATTTTATCGGCAGGTATCTCCATCAATATGTACATGTTTCATGGGGGTACCACGCGCGATTTTATGAACGGCGCCAACATGAGCCGTACCGAAGCCTATGCGCCCCAAACATCAAGCTATGATTATGATGCCCCGCTTGATGAAGCCGGCAACCCCACACCAAAATATTATAAGCTAAGAGCAATTATTGCCAAACACCTGCCTGCAGGGCAAACCCTGCCCGATGTGCCCGAAAAGAAACGCCGTACGTTTGGTTTGGAAGCAATAAAAATAAGCGGCGTGGCCAACCTGTTCAGTAACCTAGGTACCCCGGTAGAAGCTGAAAAACCACAAAGTTTTGAAGACCTTGACCAGGGATACGGCTTTGTGCTGTATCGTACTACATTGGCTAACGCGGCAAACGGAGTACTTAAAATAAAAGAACTGCGCGATTACGCTACCGTTTATTTAAATGGCAAGCGCATCAGCGTATTAGACCGCCGTTTAAAACAGGATTCGCTGCAATTAAATAGCCCAACCGCCAACAGTGTGCTGGATATATTGGTAGAAAACAATGGCCGCATCAATTATGGCTCATACCTGATTGATAACCGCCAGGGTATTACCGATAAGGTAACTTTGAACGGGCAGGAATTATTAGGCTGGAAAATGTATAAGTTACCTTTTACTGAGTTAACAGGGTTTAAATATCTGCCAATTCAAGGCACTGCCGCTGATGGAAAAATAGATGCAGGATGGCATACAACAATTTATCCACCTGAATATCCAGCGCTTTACCGGGGCACATTCTCGTTACGTACCACGGTTGATACCTACCTGGATATGAAAAGCTTTGGGAAAGGCTTTGTGTTTGTTAACGGCCATAACCTGGGTAAATACTGGAACATAGGCCCGCAGCAAACTTTGTACGTGCCTGCCGCATGGCTAAAAAAGGGTGTTAATGAGGTTGTAGTGTTTGACCAGCTGAAAGGCGGGCATACAACGATATCCTCACTGGATCGCCCGGTGTTGAACGAGGTTGTTAAAGAATAATGATAACATTACACATAACAAAAGAAGGGCACCATTTTGGCGCCCTTCTTTTGTTATAAGTGTTTTTGTGTTGCTAATTACAGGATCAGTATCAATACTAAAATAATGATAATGATAGCACCAACTGAAAGGTAAACACCACCGCCACCCATGGCTTGTGCTTCGTGTTTAAGGTCTTTTAGTTCTGTTTTTAATTCTTTCTTTTCGGCCTTGTTTAACTGCGATTTATCCATCGCTTTGATCTCTTCAACACGGCTTTTTATTTCTTCAACGCGAGCTTCTTTCTGCTCTTTGGTCATGCTGGCAGCCGCTTCTTTATAAGCATCTTTCTTGTCATCAAAAGTTGCAGCGTTACTATTAAAGGCAGCTACAGTCAGTAGCATCGTCATAGCGATTAGATAAATTTTCTTTTTCATAGTTGTAAATGTTGTAAGTAAATATTTACTGATAAGCATAAAAGCAATTCAAATGTTTTAAAAAACTATAAAATAATTAGTATTTTAAATACTAATGTAAAAAGAAGCTTCAAAAACATGGCCCACAACCACCTTTTGTATGTCTTCTTTAGCGGTAATGTCCTTTGGTTCGCCTGCACTGTCTGCACAGCCTAACCAGGGCTCAATACATACAAAATCGGCACCGGGTTTTGCCCAAAGGCCCAGGTAATTAAAGTGAGGAAACTCTACCGATAAAGTTTGCTCGTGTTTGGTGCTTTTGATCGTGATCATGCGCGATTTAGGGTTTTTAAAAACCATGGCATCGTCCTTGAACAGATCGCGGGTTAGGGCAAGTTTTTTATTGGGTGTTGGTACAGATACGGTTTCGCCGCTAAATAAGCCATCTTTATTCAGGAGGTGCCTTTTCAGGTTTTCCTGCGTTTCAAACTCCAGGTAATAGTCTTCATAGTTTTCGCCGGCATTAAAAGGTACGTTAAAGGCCGGATGCCCGCCTACCGAAAAGTACACAGGTTTTTTATCGCGGTTAATTACTTTATAAGTTACCCTTAGCGCGTTTTCTATCAGAGTGTACAACACCTGAAAATCGAATTTATAAGGGAATACCGCCAGTGTTTTTTCGCAGTGGGGTAATGAAAAGCCCGCGTGCGCGTCGTCGCTATCCAGCAAAATAAAATCCGACTGGCGTGCAAACCCGTGCCGGTTCATGGGGTAGGTTTTCCCGTCAACATGCAATTCATTATTTAACAAGCCGCCAACAATAGGGAACAGGTTTGGCGCATGGTAACCCCAGGTGTTTGGGTCGGCCTGCCATAGTTGTTCAACGCCGGTTTCTTTATTAGATAAGGAGGTAAGCTGCGCGCCTTTGGCATCTATCTTTACTTTCAGAAATTCATTCTCAAGGGTGGTCATGCTGTGTGATGGTTTTAAAGAAATATCAACAAACAAGTTTGTATCTGGTTTCTATTGTATAAAAATAGGAAAAGAAATGGGGATTTAACCCATACGTCATTGCGAGCGATAGCGTGGCAATCTTCGATAGAAAAGTGGCGACAAGCATGTCGGGGATTGCTTCGTCGCTACGCTTCTCGCAATGACGGTTTTGCTTATTGCTTATCCATCTTAACCTTCGCCCTGATGACAGAATCCTTTTGTGCCCCGCTTTGGTTGTAATTGTAATTGAACAATGCGCCTTCAAAATCACCGTATGACGGGTTTGGTAGCACGATGTATTTACTGCCGAAGTCCTTTTTCAATTGCTCGGTAACAGCCTGCCGTGTTTGTTCGGTGGGTTTGTTATCATACAGCATATCAAAATCGGGCAGGTTATCGCCGAATAATAAAACAATGTTGTAAGTGCTTAATATTTGCTGGCGGCGGGGTTCTTTACTTGATACAGATAGCCTTAACAATACATTAGCATCATTGGTATTTGGCAGGCCGTATAGCTGCAGGTTTTTTATGGTAGGGGCGCGTTCATCTTCATCGCGGTTGGTTACATAAAATACAGTTACACCTTTTGATGCCGCATATTTGAAAAAAGCGGGTGCACCAGGCACGGTATCGGCCACAGCTTTGGCTGTCCATGCTTTCCAGGTTTCCGGGCTGAACTCCTGGTTGTTGGCAGCACGCATAGCATCGTACGGGCTGTTATCTAACAAAGTCTCATCAATATCGGTAACTACGGCTAAGGGCTTGCTACCGGGGTTTTTCAGGGCTTCATCCAGGCGCCATTTAGCGGTGTTATATGCCTGGAAACACAAAGCCTTATACTCGGCCGAGCGCTGCTGCCAAAGCGACGCCCAAACCTTGCCATTGTTGGCAATAGATGTGCTTTCTGTTTTTTTTGGGGCAGAGCAGGCGGCTAATAATATAACGCCTGCCAGTACAGCGGTTAGTGATCTTTTCATGTATGCAAGGTAAAACGGGTTATAAAAGCTCCGGTTTTATTTTATCGGTAAATTCCCTGGCAAACTTATTTAATTTGGGTTGTATCACAAAGGCGCAGTACGGTTTCATTGCAAAATTTTATTTTTTGTAAGTTCATTTGCATGATAAACGAATGGGTATTACTATGCTTTGCAATTATCTCCGGGCGTAATAATTATGGCAATTAATTGTTTTTGGGTGGATGAATGGCAACATGGTTATATCCACTTACTCAAAAACTTGCCGAATTCTTCTTTATACTGATCGCCAACGGTAATATTAATTTTGCCAATTTGCAAAGCGTTACGGGTTATGGAGTTAATTTTATCGAGCGATACGATGTACGAGCGATGCACCCGCATAAACCGCTTTGCAGGTAGTTTTTCTTCGAGCGCTTTTAGGCTGCCAAGTGTAAGAATGGCCTTTTCTGAATGCTGCAAAAAGATCTTTACGTAATCCTTAAGGCTTTCCATATATAAAATATCGGTTAGGGCTATGCGCACCAGTTGGTACTCTACCTTTACAAATAAATACTCATCCTCTATTTGCCCGGGCGGCGTGCTTTCGGTTACACTTGCCGCGGTTGATTTATGTATCAATTCGGCATAAGCCAGGGCTTTGTTTGATGCGTGTAAAAACTCCTCATAATTGAATGGTTTTAACAGGTAGTCTAACGCATCTACGCGGTAACCTTCTAATGCAAACTGGTTATAAGCAGTAGTAAAAATAATACGTGGTTTATTAGGCCCGCGGCTATCCAATACCCGGGCAAGCTCAATGCCGTTTAGGTTTGGCATTTGTATATCCAGGAATATAAGGTCGACCTTTTGGTTTTGCAATCCACCCAAAGCCTCTACTGCGTTGCCGTATTTGCCAACCAAATTCAAGAAAGGAGTTTGCTCTATAAAAGCACAGATCAACCCCAGGGCCAGGGGCTCATCATCAACAGCTATGCAGTTTATCGTCATGGTTTATAGGTTGATGGTTAAATTTATAATATAAGTATTTCCTTCGCCGGTATCATCCACCTTTAGGGTATATCTGCCCGTGTAAAGCAGGTCTAACCTGCGGATAGTATTATTTAACCCGATGCCCTGGTTTTCTTCGATATTGTTACCATGGGCCTTAAACACTTCGTTTTTTACAATCAGGCTTATCTTGTTATCATCCTGCTCAATAATAACATTAATAGTACTTGGCAGGGTATCGCTTACGCCATGCTTAAAGGCATTCTCTACAAAAGTTAAGAACAGCATCGGCGCTACTGCAAAATCTTTTAAAGGCTGTGGGGTGATGAAGTTAACGGTCACTTTCTCTGTTAGCCGCAGTTGCATCAGGCTGATATAATCTTTTATAAAAGCTATTTCCTGGCTTAACAGGGCGGTGCTGTTTTGGGTATCGTAAAGCACATAACGCATCATGCGCGACAGCTGATGTATGGCAGTGCGCGATGTTTCTACGTTTACCACAGTAAGCGCGTAGATGTTATTGAGTGTATTAAAAAAGAAATGCGGGTTTATCTGCGCTTTTAAAAAGGATAGTTCAGAGCTTATCTTTTCCTGCTCCATTGCCTGGTGGCGTTGCCTGTCTTTCTGCCAGATCTGGGTGGTGGTTATGCTGGTGCTTATACCTAATACCAATGCCGATATAGCCAGGGTAAGGATATCATACCCCTGTTTGTTTTCCAGGTGTTTTAATGAGTCCTTCTTTTTCATAAACGCTTCTACAAAAAGGCGCGGAAGTTCGAGATACTTATCAAACCAACTCATAAACACCATGATAACGGCTATCACTAATGCGATCAATAAAAAATAGGTACGGCTGCGGTTTTTCAACAAAAATTCGGGCACTAAGTAGTAGGCGTTCAGATAATAAGCCGCTATTAATATGATAAAAAGAAAAATCTGCTTTATCCAAAATTGGCCCGGTACCACAATGCCCCAACCCAGTGGCTGGTTAAACAGCAATACTATACCAAGCACCACCCACATAAGGGTTTGGATAAGGATGTTAACCAGTGTGCTTTTAGATCTTTGAAATATCATTCCCTTGGGTTTATAATGAGCAGGATATCACAATATTACAAATGATATGGCCATAATGCCAATTATAATCTACAGGGGGGTAAAGTTTACCGATGGGCAGGCATTTTTATCGGTTAAAACCGCTGCTTAAAAGTGAGCCGGCAAAAAAACGGCTTTTGCCGAATAAAAACGGCCACCTGTCTATTTGTATCGGGCGCTGGTCTATCGCGTTTTTTTAGTTACGTAAAGCGCTGTTTCTTTGGGTATTGAAAGTTGATAACAAAATTTAAAAACATAATTAAAAACAAAAACATCATGAAAAAGTCATTCACATTAGCAGCATTATTATTAGTATTAAGCACCGGTTTATTCGCAGCAACACCAACAAAAAACCTTGGCGGCGATGACGCGAATAAAGCAATTGTTGTACAGGCCATGCGTACAGCTTTAGGCTTTGGTGTTAGTATACAAAATGCAAACGCTACAAAAGCATCAGTAACTATTACCGATAAAAACAACAATGTTATATTATTCGATAAACTGGCCAAGGGTAAAGCGGTTGAAAAAGCTTACAACTTATCTGAGCTTGAAACCGGCGACTACCAGGTGGTTGTAAATGCAGACAACAACCAGGTTACCAAAAAACTACATGTGTACGAAGAGTACGGCAATAAAGCTTATATCTTTTTACAGTAATACAAACCCGGCATATAAAACGATGCCCCTGCATAAGCAGGGGTATTTTTGTTTGTAAATTTTTAACGGTTAAAAAGGGCTCTTCGTCTATGTTCTTGCAGTGGCTATCTATTACGTTTTTATATAGGGTGATAAAAATATTTATTTGTGTACCCGATATATTTGAGGGCGAATTTTTCACAAAAAGGCACAGGGGTTTTTTATTTGAGATTTAGTTGACCTCTGTGCTCTTTTTGTGATTTAAGCAGGGTTTACCACTAACCGCAACATTAATTTAAACCTTGCTTTGTTATGCGCTTACTGCAAAAAAACATAGCCGGATTATGGTGAGATCCCCGCTTATATACCCCGTTGGTTCGCGGCTAATATTCCCTTAAATGCTTTGCGAATTATCGTAAATGGCACAAAAATTAAACTTTCCTTAAAACAAATTGGCTATAATTTAGCTGTATCTTATACACATC
>NZ_LGEK01000097.1 GCF_001636615.1 Mucilaginibacter sp. L294
ATTATTATTATGTGGTCTATTATTTTTGAAGATTATAGATATATAATAGATGACCAAGGTAGTCACGAGGTATTTTCTAAACTTTATCATGAAAGTATTTCTAATCAAGAACAACAAAAAATAGTTAAAATATTTTTAGAGGAGCTGAAAACTAAAATTGGAAGCAAAGTTTTATGACACAAAAGCCCGGTATCACATCACGATACCGGGCTTTTTATCTTCTATACAAAAGTTTCGACTATCCTTACTCAAAGTATTCTTTCATCCGTTCAAAAAAGCTTTTTTCGTTTTTGCCCGGGTTGGGTTTAAAGTTTGGCGAGCCTTGTAGTTTCTCTAATGCTTCGCGTTCTTCGCGGCTCAGGGCTTTTGGTGTCCAGATGTTTACGTGGATCAATTGATCGCCGCGGTGGTAAGAGTTTACCTCGGGTACGCCTTTGCCTTTTAAACGCAGTATTTTACCGCCCTGTGTGCCAGGCTCCAATTTGATTTTAGCCTTGCCATCAATGGTTGGCACTTCAATACTGGTACCTAATGCTGCATCAACAAAGTTTACATGCAGGTCATATATCACGTTGTTACCATCGCGTTTTAAAGTTTCGTGCGGAATTTCCTCTATCAGGATGATCAGATCGCCCGGTACACCGCCGCGTGGGGCAGCGTTACCTTTGCCGCTCATGCTTAACTGCATGCCTTCGCTTACACCGGCAGGTACGTTTATAGTGATGGTTTCTTCACCGCGTACAACACCGTCGCCATGGCAAACAGTACATTTACTGGTGATGGTTGAGCCTTCGCCATTACAGGTAGGGCAGGTGCTGGTTGTTTGCATCTGGCCCAAAATGGTATTGGTTACCCTGCGTACAGAACCCGCGCCACCGCAGGTTTTACAGGTAGAAAAGGATGATTTATCCTTAGCGCCTGTGCCATCGCAGGTTTTACAAAGTATCTGCTTGTTTACTTTTATCTTCTTCTCGGCGCCGTTTGCAATTTCTTCAAGCGATAATCTTACTTTAATACGCAAGTTGCTACCGCGGGCAACCCTGCGGCCACCACCCTGGCGGCCACCGCCACCACCAAAGAAACCTTCGAACGGGCTACCGCCGCCGAATATATCACCAAACTGGCTAAATATGTCGTCCATATTCATGCTGCCGCCACCATAACCACCACCGTTTGGTGATGATGCATTGGCCGCGTGGCCAAACTGGTTGTAGCGCTGGCGTTTTTCGGGGTTACTTAAAACCTCGTAAGCTTCTGCAGCTTCCTTAAATTTCTCTTCAGCTTCTTTATCGCCCTCGTTTTTATCGGGGTGAAACTTAATAGCCATTTTACGATATGCCTTTTTTATCTCATCAGCATCGGCGCCTTTGCTAACACCCAGCACATCGTAATAATCTCTCTTAGCCATTTTAAATTAATTATGATTTATTGAATTAGTGATTTAGTGAATTAAAATCAGCTAAATCAATCTTTTCTAATGAATTTGTAAGTTTTTTGTGCAGAAGCTCAATAGCTAATTCACTAACTCATTAATTCACTAATTGTCCTTACGCTCCAACAATTACTTTAGCAAAACGCACTACTTTCTCGTTAAGCTCGTAACCTTTTTCCATCTCATCAACCACTTTGCCTTTCATATCATCAGTTGGGGCAGGTATGCTGGTTATAGCTTCGTGCAAATCAGGATCAAAAGTAGTACCTATTGATTGCATTTCTTTTAAACCTTTTTGGGCCAATATATTTTTTAGCTTGTGCTGTATCAGCGCAACACCTTCTTTAACCGGTACAACATCGGTAACGGTATCCATAGAGCGCAAGGCGCGTTCAAAATCATCAAGCACAGGTAACAGGGCAACAATTATATCCTTACCCTCGGTTTTCCTGGCATCTTCACGTTCCTTACTGGTACGGCGGCGGAAATTATCGAACTCGGCATAAAGCCTTAAATATTTATCATTAGCCTGAGATAACTCTTCCTTAAACTTTTCTTCGGCGGTAGGGGCTTCCTCAGTTTGGGCAGCTTGCTCTTGTCCGTCAACCTGTCCGTTCTCACTTTTTACATCAGTAGTGTTTTCGGGAGTTTCTGAATTTCCTTTATTTTTTTTCTTTAGCATATCATTAAAATTCATAGCAAGTAATGCTAATCAAGTATCCTGCCATCGGTATAAACCCGACAACGTGTCAGTAGTCAATAAAATATTCGGTTAAGTTTGCAGTTTTGAGTTTGTAGTTGGCAGTGTGTCTTTAGTTTGCAGATCTCAGTTGGCAGTTTGCAATTTAAAACTGCCAACTGCTAACCCGCCTACTGCAAACTGAACTAAGCCATCTTTACATCCTCTAATACCTTGCCTGTTTCGCATTTAATAATACGCGACGGGAAGGTGCGGATGATATGGTAATCGTGTGTGGCAACTACAACGGCTGTACCGCCCTGGCTTATCTGTTTTAAAAGCAGTACTATCTCTTCGGATGTATCAGGGTCAAGGTTACCGGTAGGCTCATCCGCCAGAATAATTTCGGGGTTATTAAGCAATGCGCGGGCAATAACCACACGCTGCTGCTCGCCGCCTGATAGCTCATGCGGCATCTTCTTTAGTTTAGAGCGCAGGCCAACTTTTTCCAGCACATCCAGTATACGGTCGGCAATTTGTTTTTTATCGTCCCAACCTGTGGCACGCATTACAAATTGCAGGTTTTGCTCAACAGATCTGTCGGTCAGTAATTGAAAATCCTGGAAAACTATCCCCAGTTTACGGCGCAGGTAGGGCACATCTTTGGTGGCCAGTTTGCTTAACTCGTAACCGCAGGCATGGCCGGTACCGCTGGCAATGCTCAGATCACCATAAATAACTTTTAGTAAACTGCTTTTGCCTGAGCCTGTTTGGCCAATAAGCCATACAAAATCGCCTTTATCAATATGCAGGTTTACGTTTGATAAAACCAGGTGTTTTTGCTGAAAAATATCAACGTTATTTAGTTTTATAATAGAGTTTCCAATCATCTTACTTACAGCTCTAATTTTAATATTTTACCAAAGGGCAGGTCTTTAACAACGCCCATTATATAGTCGTACTTATGAGTAAGGCCAATTTTATCTAACGATTTTTCGGGCCTGTCTACCCTGAAATAAGCCAGCAAAGTGAATTTATCATCCCTTAGCTGCACATAATCGGGTATTTTGGCAACGCCTTTTACTTTTATAATGTACATGTTTTAGTCATTGAGTCATTCGGTCATTGAGTCATTTTTCCGGCCACTTTACAATGACCTAATCACTCAATGATACAATGATGTCATCATCCTCAAAGGTATTGTAATTTTAAAGATTTGACAAGAACTCCATCGTATCAATCCCATCGGCATAATCCCATAATTGCGGGTGCTGGCTTTGGCCAAAATTAACCACCTGGTTTTGTGTTTGTAGCGGCGCGGTGGTTACTATACATTGTAGGCTGTCGGTTTGTTCCTGCAGTTGTTTTTGTGCCGATTGCAGGTCGGTATAAGTTTCGTAATGCAGGCATGACAGGGGCGAGGTTAAGCGCTCGTCCTGCTTGAGCAGTAAAAAGCCATTATCCAGATGCGCATCGCGGTTTACCAGGTAAATAGATTTATTATAATCGTAATTGTTGTTGTATTTATGGTGATGGATGATAGGGGCAAAGTGCTCTATCGATTCAAAAAAGAAATTGAATACGTATCCTTCAGGTACTAATAGTTTAGATACGTTACGGCATCCAAGGCCATAATAATCAAAAATATCATGGCCAAGTGCTGCCAGTTCTTCGGCGGTTTCATTACCCGTTAGCAAGGCTATACTATTGCGGTTTTTGCGGATAATGTTGGGCACTTTGCCAAAATAATACTCAAAATAGCGCGATGTGTTGTTGCTGCCGGTGGCAATAATGGCATCAAAGTTTTCCAGCCTTTCTACAAAACTAAAACTATCGGTGTATGAATTATCGATCTCGACAAGCTTATTCAGCACATATTTGATGAGGCGCGAATCTTGCGACGATGCTTTTATCAGCGCGTGGTTACCCGTAACCAATACACAAAGCACATCATGAAAACCAACCAGTGGGATGTTGCCTGCAAGAACTAATCCTACTTTTTTATTGCCCCTTTGTGTTAAATTGTATTTACCCAGCCATTTTTCAAGATCGGCTTTGTTCAGCATTTCGCCGGTTGCTTTTACGGCGTTTAATACACTTTCGGGTGTAAACCAGGCGTTGTATTGGCGCTCGGTTTCAATAATATCCATTAGCTGCGCATTGGGGGTGGCAAGGTGTTTGCCCAATTCCGAAAATGTATTTACTGTATCTGTAATATTAAATTTTGACATATATATGTAAAGGGGGTAAACCCTTGAAGCCTTTTTTTGTTATATTTGCAGTGCCTTATTATAGGGCAAAGGTAAATAGAATACTACAAGAATATTTAAATAATATGGCGATTATAATCACCGATGAATGCATAAACTGCGGGGCCTGCGAACCAGAGTGCCCTAATAATGCTATTTATGATGCTGGTGCTGCCTGGCGTTTTAGCGACGGGACAGATTTAAAAGGGGTAATTGATTTTGGTGACGGTAATACCTTAAACGCAGAAGAGGCACAAGCTGCCCTGTCTGACGATATTTATTACATCGTACCCGATAAATGCACCGAATGTGTTGGTTTTCATGACGAGCCGCAATGCGCTGCCGTTTGCCCGGTTGATTGCTGTGTGGATGATGAGGATGTGCGCGAAACGGAAGAAGAACTGCATGCCAAAAAAGACTGGCTGCACCAAAACGGATAATTTTTAAAATACTTATTTTGAAAGGGGAAAGCAGATAATGCCTTCCCCTTTTTATTTTAACAAAACTTTATTGTTATCTTAACGTATTAATCCTGTGATTATAAACAATGGAATACGGAATTTGTAACTTGGCTGTGGTGCCCCTACGTGCTGAACCAAGCGACCGCAGTGAAATGGTATCGCAGGTTTTATTTGGCGAAGCTTTCGAAATTTTGGAGTGGAAAGAAAAGTGGGTGCAAATTACCACCGCTTTTGACGGCTACAGCGGGTGGATAGACCGCCTGCAAGTGGTTATGCTGGGCCATTTGGCCTATAAACGCCTGTTGCAAACACCGGCCCCTGTAACATACCGCGCCATTACACAGGCCTGGAAAATAATTGATAATACGGTAATATACCTGCCCGCCGGCAGTTCGCTTGCTTTTTTAGAAGGCACAACCAGCTATATTGGCGACCAGCGATATGATATAATAGGCGAGATAGGCGAAACGGATAGTATAGCTAATAACGCCAAATCTTTTTTAAACGCGCCGTACCTGTGGGGTGGCCGTACCCATTTTGGTATTGATTGTTCGGGTTTTACGCAGATAGTTTATAAACTATCGGGTATCAACCTTAAACGCGATGCATCTATGCAGGCGCAGGAAGGTACTGCTGTAGATTCGGTGCTTACCGCTAAACTGGGCGACCTTGCCTTTTTTAATAATGATGAAGGGCGTATTACCCACGTAGGCATCATATTAGGTGCGGGGAAGATCATCCATGCATCGGGCAAGGTTAAGATCGATTCGATAGACACACAAGGTATTTATTCTGAAGAGTTAAAACGTTATACGCACAGACTGAAGCTGGTACGCCGGTATTTTTAGAACGATACGTCCCAAATAATTACTTTCTTATCGTCACCTGCGGATAATAACTGATCACCATTCCAGGCGAGTTTGTTGATGGATAGTGCGTGACTTGCATAACCTTTCTCGCGACTGATGATCTTACGGAGTTTAAAATCAACAGCATCCCATATCTTAATACTTTTATCCATACTGGCGGTTGCAAAATAGGGCCGGGTAGGATGGAAGAGGATATGATTTACGGCAAATAAATGGGCCGGAATATTTTGTATAAGCGTATAGGTTTTATTATCCCAGATCTTTACCTGTGCATCGCGGGCACCCGATACCAGGTAATCCCCAACCGGTGCGTATTGAAGAGAAAATACAGCCATGGTATGGCCTACAAGCGCTTTTATTGAGCTGTAATCTTCCAGATCGTAAACTACCACGCGGCTATCGCGGCAGCCAAAAGCCACACGGTCTTCGGTAGGGTTTATGGTGATGCAACGGATAGCATCGTTAGCGACTTTGATACTGTGTACCAGTTCTAAAGTTTCTAAACTCCACACAGATACGGTGCCATCTTCTGAAGCTATCAGTAACTCCTTCTTCTTTTCCGATGATTTAATATCAAAAACAGGTTTTACATGGTGCCTTAAGCGATGGGTGATCTTCTGTTCAACAAAGTTAAAAACAAGCACTTCGCCGCTGCGCAGGCCGGTAAACATCAGCGGGTAACCCACAGGGCAGTGTATAGCATAAATGGAAGCCATTACAGGGAACATCACCTTAATGAACGAATTACTCTCCAGGCTCCATTCCACCAATCCTTTATCATTACCGCCCGTAAACAGGATGCCCGGTTTTTGCGAAAGCTCCAGGCTAAATATGGGGTTGCTGTGGCCGGTTAATTCTGCTGATTTTTGTACTTCCATTTCAGTTTGCAGTAGGTGGTGACAAGTTTACAGTAGATTGTTCTCAGTTTGCAGGATTACATTGCTACTGCAAACTTGAAACTGCCAACTGGTGACTGCCAACTGGCTATTGGTGTCTTCCCTCTAAATTCTTTGCTATACGCTCCAAATTTAAACCTTTTTCTTTTAGGAGTACCAGCAAGTGAAACATCAGGTCGGATGCTTCATCAACCAGTTCGGTTTCGGTTTCATACAGGGCGGCTATTACTACTTCAACGCCTTCCTCGCCAACTTTTTGGGTGATTTTTTTAAGGCCTTTTTTGCGCAGTTTGTTGATGTACGATTCCTCCGTTGGGTTTTCGTACCTGTCGGCGATGATGTTCTCCAACTGCATCAGAAAGTTTTGATTGTATTCTGTTTTAAAACAACTGCGCGAGCCGGTGTGGCAGGTAGGGCCATCAGCTTTAACTTTTATCAGCAGGGTATCGTTATCGCAATCAATATGCATGCTTTTTACATGCAAATAGTTCTGGCTGGTTTCTCCTTTTGTCCACAAGCGGTTTTTTGAGCGCGAGAAGAAAGTAACGATGTTTTCCTGAACGGTTTTATTGTATGCTTCCTGGTTCATGTAACCCAGCATCAGCACCTCAAGCGTTTGCTCGTCTTGTATAATAACCGGTACTAAACCGTCTGTTTTGTTAAAATCGATGTTCATTTGTTTTACTCATTAGTTGGCGGTGAAGGCACCGCTAACGGGTATGTTTAAATTACGTCATTACGAGGTATGAAGCAATCTTCGATAGAAAAGTCGCCAACAGGCATGTCGAAGATTGCCACGCTCGCAATGACGTTTGTGGGTTAAACCCTCACCTCTATATTATTCTCTTTTAAAATCAATTTTAAATCGGGTATCAGTATCTCACCGTAATGGAATACCGAAGCTGCCAGCGCGGCATCTACATTACTTTGCTGAAACACATCTACAAAGTGCTGCACCGAACCCGCGCCACCCGATGCGATCACCGGGATGTTTACAGTATTGTTCACTAAAGTAAGCAAACCGTTATCAAAACCGGCCTTTGTGCCGTCATGATCCATGGAGGTAAGCAATATCTCGCCTGCGCCACGGCTTTCGGCCTCTATGATCCAGTCTAAAGTTTCTTTTTCAGTCGGCAGCCGCCCGCCGTTCAGGTGAACGATATTCTTATCGCCCATAACCCTGGTATCAACAGCTATTACCACAAACTGTACCCCAAATGCTTTGGCCAGTTCATCAATCAATGCCGGGTTACGTACCGCGGCCGAGTTGATGGAGATCTTATCGGCACCGGCATTCAGCAAAGCATCCGCATCGGCAATTTCGTTGATGCCACCACCTATTGTAAATGGGATATTGATTTGCCTGGCTACCGATTTTACCAGCTCTACCATGGTTTTGCGGCGCTCAACGGTAGCCGTAATATCCAGGAAAACCAGTTCATCGGCGCCCTGCTGCGAGTAGTTCCAGGCCAGTTCTACCGGGTCGCCGGCATCGCGCAGGTCAACAAAGTTCACACCTTTTACGGTGCGGCCGTCTTTAACGTCAAGGCAGGGGATAATTCGTTTTGCTAACCCCCCCCGCCCCCTGAAGGGGGAGCTAAGCTCTTTTTGTATAGTTGTCAATACTTTTTCAAGTTGATTAAATATTTCATTGTTGGTAAATCGAAGGAATTTCATTCCATCAGCTTCAAGATTTCGCTGTCTTTGAATATCATTTGCAGCTATTTCTGAAAGTTGATGAATACTGCCATCTAATTCGATAATCAATTTATGTTTATGGCAGTAAAAATCTGCAATGTAAATACCTAACGGATGTTGTCGCCTAAACCTTACATCAAGTTGGTTGCCCTTTAAGTAACCCCATAAGATGGTTTCAGCTTTTGTCATATTGTAGCGCAATGCCCTCGCATTTTCAAAGATTTCAGGGCCTGCGCTAAGAAATAAATGTTTGCTCATGGTGACGCTATTGCTAATCAAAAGCTCCCCCTTCAGGGGGCTGGGGGGTATTTAGATTGACATTAACGATTCCAAATTCCAGTTTTTGATCTCTTCGATGCTGATGTGGTCTTCGTAAATGGCTTTACCTACTACGCAGGCTTCCACTTTAATTTTACTTAGTTCTTCAATATCTTTCATAGAGCTTACGCCGCCCGATGCGATCAGTTTGATGAAGGGGGAATGGTCAAGCAATTTGCTGTAAAGCTCAACACCGGCACCACCCAGTTTACCATCTTTATTAATATCGGTACATAAAAAGCGGAAGAACCCTAATTGCAGGCACTTGTCCACATAATCCATCAGTTTGATGGGCGAGCTTTCCATCCAGCCTGAATATTTGATCACCTCGTCTAAAACATCAATGGCGATAACCACCTGGTCGCTGCATTTATCGCGGCCGCAGATGGCTTTGCTAAGCTCATCTAAAAACGATGGGTTTGTAATGGCTTGTGTACCCACAATAACGCGGTGTACGCCCGAATCTATTAACTGTTTTACCTGGTCAATACTGCGGATACCACCGCCATATTGTACCTGCATATCCGTTTTACGGATCACATCAAACAGGTATTGCTGGTTGCTAAAATCGCTTTTAGCGCCGTTAAGGTCAATTATGTGGATGAAATTTGTACCGTTGCTTTGGTACTTTTCAATCATTTCTTCAAGTGTAACGTCGTATTCTGTTACCTGCGAGTAGTCGCCTTCGCGCAGGCGCACAACCTTTTTGTTAAGAATATCAATGGCAGGAATAATATACATGATTTAAATTTTTGAGAAGTTTTTTAATAATGTTTCGCCATAAGTGCCCGACTTTTCGGGGTGAAACTGCACACCGTAAAAGTTACTATGCCAAATTGATGCCGAAAATTTATTTATGTAACTGGTTGACGATAAAGTGAATGATTGGTCGTACTCAATAAAGTATGAATGTACGAAGTAAAAGTGTGACCCGGCGGGTATATTTTTAAATAGAGGGTTTTCTTTTTCGGGGTAAACCTGGTTCCAGCCGGTGTGCGGTACCTTAAAACCACCCTCATTGGGGAATTTCAGGGTTTTGATAGGGAAAAGGTTCAATAATTTAGCATCGCCCTCTTCACTGTATGACGTAAGCAGCTGCATACCCACGCAAATGCCCAATGTAGGTTTTTTTAGTGCCTTTATAGCAGGCACCAATCCGGTTTGCTCCAGTTTGTGCATAGCCGCACCCGCATGCCCTACCCCGGGGATGATATACCGGTCAAACTGCTCTAAATCGGCCTCAGTATGCACCATGCCATAGGCAATGCCCAGCCTGTTTAATGCTGCTGTAAGTGAGAAGATGTTCCCGGCGCCGTATCTGATAATGCCTATCATTAAGTATGCAGTTTGTAGTATGCAGTTTGTAGTAACACCAGTCTGCAAATCCTGCAAACCGGCAACTTCAAACTGCCAACTTTTTACAAAAGTCCTTTAGTACTCGGTAAAACCATTTTATTTACATCGCGCTTTACGGCCATTTTAATGGCTTTGGCAAAGGCTTTAAATATAGCTTCTATTTTGTGATGTTCATTTTGCCCTTCGGCTTTTATGTTCAGGTTGCATTTTGATGCATCGCTGAACGATTTGAAAAAGTGATAAAACATTTCTGTCGGCACGTCGCCCACTTTTTCGCGTTTAAAATCAGCCTCCCAAACAATCCAGTTGCGCCCACCAAAATCAATTGCGGCTTGTGCCAGGCAATCGTCCATAGGGAGGCAAAAACCATAACGCTCAATACCCATTTTATTGCCCAAAGCGGTAGCAAAAACTTCGCCTAAGGCAATGCCGGTATCTTCTATGGTGTGGTGCTCATCAATATGCAAGTCGCCTTTGGCGGTTACTTCCAGGTCGATGCCGCCGTGGCGGGCAATTTGATCAAGCATGTGATCAAAAAAATGCAGGCCGGTTGAGATCTTAGCCTCGCCGGTGCCATCAAGGTTTAGCTTGATGTGGATATCAGTTTCCTTGGTAACGCGGCTGTGTTCTACAACGCGTTCGCCAAGTTTTAAAAACTCGTAAATTTCTTTCCAATCGATAGTTTGCAGGGCTACCACACCGGTTACATCTGCGTCTATTTCCGGCTTAAACTCACCATCACCCAACCCCGACTTATTGTTTAACCAGATCGCTTTTGCACCCAGATTCTTAGACAGCAGCACATCGTTCTTTCGATCGCCAATGGTGAATGAGTTTTTCAGGTCGTATTTGGTTGCATCTAAATACTGGGTTAATAAGCCTGTTGCCGGTTTGCGGGTAGGGGCGTTATCTGCAGGCCAGGTACGGTCAATAGCTTGGTAGCTAAAATGCACGCCTTCGTTCTCAAATGTTTTGATAATGAAGTTATGCACCGGGTAAAAAGTATCCTCTGGATATGATGCAGTGCCCAAACCATCCTGGTTGGTCACCATTACCAGCTCGTAATCAAGCTCGGCGGCAATTTTTGGCAGGTATTGCAAAGCGCCGGGATAAAATTCCAGCTTGGCGAACGAGTCTATTTGTTCGTCGGCGGGTTCGTTGATGAGGGTGCCGTCGCGGTCAATAAAAAGTATTTTTTGCAGCTTGCTCATTATTATTTGTATTGCTGTAAGGTTGATAGTAGTGTTTTATTTTCATCGGGCGTACCGATGGTGATGCGGAGGCAGCCCTCGCAAAGCTCAACTTTTGAGCGATCGCGTATGATGATACCGTTCTGTACCAAAAAGTCGTAAATGGCTTTGGCATTGGTAGTTTTCACCAGTATGAAATTGGCATCAGAGGGATAAATATCCAGCACAAAATCAAAATTCTTTAACGCCAGCACTAATTGATCACGCTGCTCTAAAGTTTCCTTGATCCATAGGTTTACCAGCGATACATTGTTCAGCGCCTGTAAAGCCAGTTGCTGCGATGCTTCGTTTACATTATACGGCGGTTTTACCTTATTCATCACCTCGATGATCTCTTCACTGGCGAAGGCCATGCCTACACGTAAGCCGGCAAGTCCCCAGGCTTTTGAGAGCGTTTGCAGCACAACCAGATTGGCGTATTCGGTAAGCTCTTGTATAAATGTTTTTTGCCTGCTAAAGTTGATGTAGGCCTCATCAATCACCACGATGCCGTTAAAGTTGGCCAGCAGGGTTTCAATATCATCGCGGTTGATGGAGTTGCCCGTTGGGTTATTTGGTGAGCAGATGAAGATGAGTTTAGTGTTCTTGTCGATAGCTTCGGCAATGCCTTCCAGGTCAAGCTGGTATTCTTCAGTAAGTAATACTTTCCTGGCCTCTACATCATTAATATTGGCCGATACCTGGTACATGCCATAGGTTGGCGGTACGATGATGACGTTATCCACCCCCGGGTTACAAAAACTGCGAAACAGGATATCGATGGCTTCATCGCTGCCGTTGCCTAAAAATATATTGCGCGGCGGCACACCTTTTATCTGGCTTAGCTTAAGCTTAACCTGGTACTGTAATGGGTCGGGGTAGCGGTTATAGGCTGTTTCCAGCGGGGAACCGTAAGCGTTTTCATTGGCATCTAAAAACACGCTGGCCTCACCCGTGTACTCATCCCGTGCAGAGGAGTAGGGGGTTAGGTTTTTGATATTTTCGCGTAATATGTTGTTTAATTCGAACATTGTATTCCTTTATTTCCAACCGTCAGTGCTTCGTACCTCGCAATGACGCGCTTATTATTGTTTACTTCTTATTCATCCTCACACTCACCGCATTCCTATGCGCGTGCAGGCCTTCCATTTCGGCCAGTATCTCTACCGATGGCCCTATATTTTGTATCCCCTCCTCCGTTAAATACTGGAAGGTGATCTTCTTCACAAATGAATCTAGCGATACGCCCGAATATGCCCTTGCATAGCTGCTGGTTGGCAGTGTATGGTTGGTGCCCGATGCATAATCTCCCGCACTCTCTGGCGTTAAATTGCCTAAGAATACCGAACCCGCGTTCACTATTTTTGCCGTTAGCTGTTGCCAGCCGGTAGTTGCCAAAATTAAGTGTTCGGGCGCGTATTGGTTGCTAAACGCCATCGCCTCATCCAGGTTTTGGGTAATAATGACGTACGAATTATCTATCGCTTGTTTGGCTATTTCGGCACGTGGTAAAACGGCCAATTGTTTTTCAACTTCGGCAAGTGTTTTATCGGCAATATCCTGAGATGTACAAACCAGTATCGATTGGCTGTCTATCCCATGCTCGGCCTGTGCAAGCAGATCGGCAGCTACGTAGGCCGGTTCGGCTGTCCTGTCGGCAATCACCAAAACTTCCGACGGGCCCGCAGGCATATCAATGGCTGTAGTGGTGGTGCTTTGTATAATGGTTTTAGCCTTGGTTACAAACTGGTTGCCCGGACCGAAGATCTTATCAACCCTGGTAATAGTTTCGGTACCATAAGCCATAGCCGCTATAGCCTGTGAGCCACCCACCAGATAAACCCTGTCAATCCCCAGCATCAAAGCCACATAGGCTATAAAAGCGTTCACTTTGCCATTTTTTTGCGGAGGCGAGCAAACCACAATTTCGTTGCAGCCCGCTATGCGCGCCGGGATGCCCAACATTAAAAATGTGGAAGGTAATACAGCAGTACCACCGGGAATGTACAGGCCAACTTTTTCAATAGCCCTTAATTCGCGCCAGCAGGTTACACCGGGCATGGTTTCTACCTTATCTTCCTGTTTTAACTGTGCTTTATGGAACTTATAGATGTTGGCATAAGCCGTTTGCAAAGCCTCCTGCTGGTCTTCAGATACTGTGGATGCCAGTTGCTCTAATTCGGTTTTATTCAGGTAAAGTTTGGTCAATTCAACCTTATCAAACTGTTGGGCGTAGTCAAATAATGCCCGGTCGCCATGTAGTTTTACCTGCTCAATCACGTTTTCAACCAACGCGCGGATCTCGTTCGCAGGGTCAACATTGCGCTGTACCAGGCGGGATATGTCCGCTTTACTTAGGTCTGAATAATTGAATGTGTCCATGTTAGTGTGCAGTTATTAGTTGGCAGTTTGCAGTTAGTTAAGCCCACTGCAAACCGGCAACTGCCTACTATAAAATAATCTTTTCTATCGGCATTACCACAATGCCCTGTGCGCCGGCTTGTTTTAGCTGGCTTATCCTGTCCCAAAAGTCGCGCTCGGGTATCACGGTGTGTACCGCAACCCAATCAACTTCGGCCAATGGCACTACCGATGGGCTTTTTACACCCGGTAGCAATGCGGTTACAGCATCAAGGTTTTTACGTTCAACGTTCAGTACCACGTATTTAGTTTCTTTGGCCCGCAGTACCGATTGTATGCGTTGGATCAGTTCTTTCACCAGATCATCATTCTCGCTGCCTTTGCTGCCAATTAATACCGCCTCGCTGCTCATAACATCAGCAAAAGGGACAAGTCCGTTACTTTTTAAGGTACCGCCGGTTGATACCAGATCACATATAGCATCGCTTAGGCCAAGGCCCGGCGAGATCTCCACCGAACCCGAAATAGTACGGATATCAGATTGTATGCCTTTATCTTTCAGATACTTACCAAGTATAACCGGGTAGGTGGTAGCAATGGCTTTACCGTTAAGTTGCTCAAGGCTGGTGATGGTATTGTTATTGGGTACCGCTATTTTTAGCGAGCATTTGCCAAAGCCCAGCTTTTGCAGATAGCTTACTTCTACCTCGGTTTCCTGTATTACGTTATCGCCTACGATGCCCAGGTCGGCAATGCCATCCTGTACATATTCGGGGATATCATCATCGCGCAGGAAAAGGATCTCTAACGGGAAATTTGATACGGGGGAGATAAGCGAGCTCTTATAATTTTCGAAATTAAGGCCGCAATTTTTTAATAATTCAACGGATTTTTCGTTGAGCCGACCCGATTTCTGGATCGCTATTTTTAATGTTTTCACAAATTGATTTTTAGGAAATGAATATAAACGGAGGACGATATTTCGCGTAGAAACATATATTATCTGATCACCACATGGTGGTGATGGTGCAGATGTAAATGATATGTGTTAAGTCCGTTCATTTTATATAGTTTGCTATGGGTAAGCGATGCAAATATATGTCCTATTTTATTAAATCAAAATTTTATGTGAAATTGATTGTCAAAAATTTAATTTTTAGTATGATTTTTTATCAGAATGGCAATATGTATAAGTGCTTATGTATTTTTTATACGCGTTTTTATATCAAAACACATTAGCGATATATCACGATTTTTTTCGCCTTTTTGTGGATTTCATTCGCCAAAAAACGGCCTCAGTTCGCCTTAATGTGTCGCTAAACTGTCTTGTTTCGCCGGGGGTATTTCGCCTTCATATTCGTAGATGGCACCGCCCTCAAATTGCTTGATCACTTTCAATTTTTTCACCTTTTGGATATCCTTGATGTTGATCAGTTCCGGGTTCTCCAGGTCGTTGAACCAGATGAGGTAAAAACGTTTTATCCTGTAGAATTTCTCGATATCCTTTTTAAAGAATTTATGCGGAACAAGGTAAGACGACATGCCCGAGAAGAAATAAACCGCCTCGTGCGCATCCGAATAGATGCCTACTTTAGGCTTAAACATACCTTTATCTATATGCCTCAGGTAGTTGGCAATTTCAGATTCCTTCCAGTCGTTATCGGTATAGCCCGGGTTGCCGTATTCATCGGCTATCTGGTCTTTGTAACGTTGTTTATCTACTAAAAATATTTTGGTGATGTAGCCCAGCATCAGCAGTATAAATACAGCAGCTACGGCCATTCGCACACGTTTTACGGCAATGCGTTTAAGTACCAGCATGCCCCAACTGGTGTACCCCCAAAGGGCAGGTATATACATGGGTGCCAATAGCCTCGGGTTGATCCGTTCGTAGCGCGAAAAGGTAGACGACAGCACAATAAACAACCCGTATACCAGCGCGAAGGTGATAGCCAGGTTCTCAAAACTATCCAGCTTGCGGCGCATGAAGTTGTACACCAAAGCGGCTATAAAACCAACCAGTATAATAACGGCCAGCGGCGTGGCAAACGTATCATACATATTGGGGTTGATGCCCATCCACTCGCAAAACACCGATCCGAAATAAAACAGGTTTTTACCGAACGAGGTGATAGATGGCTCGCGCGGGCCGGTAACAGTACCGGTATGCAAGGCGTTAAAAGTAAGGTTAGCTACCAGTAACGAGATACATACAAAGCCATATATAATAATATGGATGATTTTCTTTTTGATAGGGAGCTTCCTATCCAGCAGTAAAAGCAAACCGCCGGTACCCACAATAGTTACCGCAGCGTAACGGGTTATACAGGCCACGGCTGCTATAGCGGCTGCTGCAACCAGCCACTTACCCGCGTGGGTAAGCAGGTACTGCCTGAAGGCGATAAAAAAGAATAATACCTCAAGGATGAACAGTGTTTCCGACCATAGGTAGGAGTACACCTGCAACAAACCCGGGTTTAAAACAATGGCAGCCAAAACCAGCCATTTGTACACATGCGATGCCGGTACAAAGCGCGACATGATCCACCCACTGGCATATAGCAGCGTGGCAAATAACACCATATTTAATATGGCGCCAAATGCAACAGGGTCTGTACCGGTTATAAAGCTGATAACACCCAGAAAAGTTGGGTAAAATACCGGGAAATCAACAATGGGGATATGGTTAAAGGTAAGGAGTGTACCATGCGCCGCAAAGCTACGAGCCGCGCTGGTGTACATAATAGAATCGGGCGAAATGCCAATCCCGCTATAGCTACAATACAGGTATATAGCAAAAGCGGCTATTGCCGAAAACAACAGCGTATCGTAGTTTTTTAGTTTTTCTAAAAATCCCATTGATGTTTTAAAGGATATAAAGCAAAAATTGTTTTAAAGTTAGTATATCTGTTTAGTTAACCACAGAGGGCACAAAGATAAAAACACAGCGTACACTGAGCCTGGCAGAATTATAATGTTTTTAACTAACCATTGAGAGTACAAAGATATGCCTCTGTGAACGCTGTGTAAATCTCTGTGCTCTCTGTGGTTAAATTAAGTTAAAATAAACTTAAGCTATTAAATCCAAAACCGTACTTATCGGCTGGTCGCTGTCTATTAAAATTCCTTTTACACCTGCAGCTGTACCGGCTTCTACATCACGCTCGCGGTCGCCAATAAAATATGATTTTGATGGATCTATGTTATATTTCTCGATGCCCTGAAACAGCAACCCAGGCTTTGGTTTGCGGCAATCGCAGTCGCCGGTAAAGTTGGGGTGATGGGGGCAATAAAAAAAGTCGGTTATTTCTACACCATGCTCCTGGTACACCTGTTTTAAGTGAGCGTGCATTTTGCCAAGCTCGGTTTCGGTGTACCACCCTTTGGCCAGGCCGCCCTGGTTGGTGGCAACTAAAAGCATGTATCCACGGTCCTGCAATTGTTTAAGCGCGTCAAAATTATCAAGCACATGGAAGTCTTCCAGGCGGCAAACGTAATCGCCCATTTCTTTGTTTAAAACTCCATCGCGATCTAAAAATACTGCTTTAATTTTTTCGGCCATATATTATAAGGTATAAGTGAATTTTGGCAAAATTAGATTATTAAGCTTATTTACTATGTGTGCATATTAAATAAACGTTAAGAATTATTAATTTCATATAAATATGCGAATATTTTCGCCTAAATTATAAT
>NZ_LGEK01000098.1 GCF_001636615.1 Mucilaginibacter sp. L294
GATTTGTATAAGAGACAGTGTCACCGAAACGGGGTGTATATAAAAACCTTATTGGCGATGTCTGCACCGCCAATTGCTAATTAGTGCAATACCAAAGTCTGTTTTCTATCCGGCCCTACAGATAACCATTTTACAGGTACCTCAAGTTCGGCCTCTAAGTATTCGATGTACGATTGCAGTTTTGCAGGGATCTCGTTTAGTTCGGTAATGCCGGTCAGGTCTTCGTTCCAGCCGTCAATTTCTTTCAGAACCGGGTGGGCATCAACCGAGCAAATATCGTAAGGCATGTAATCTATCTGTTCGCCCAAGTAATTGTAGTGCGTACAAGCGTAGATCTTATCAAAACCGCTTAATACATCGGCCTTGGTCATTACCAGTTGGGTAACACCGTTAAGCATAATAGCATATTTAAGGGCGGGCAGGTCTATCCATCCGCAACGGCGTGGCCTGCCGCTTACCGCGCCAAACTCGTGGCCAATACGGCGTAATTCTTCGCCGGTTTCATCATGCAGTTCGGTAGGGAAGGGGCCACCGCCAACACGGGTACAGTAGGCTTTAAAAATACCTATTACGTCACCTATCTGGCTTGGGGCTACACCTAAACCGGTACAAGCACCGGCAGTAGTTGTATTTGATGAAGTTACAAATGGGTAAGAGCCAAAGTCAATATCCAGCATAGTGCCTTGTGCGCCTTCTGCCAGTATCTTTTTGCCGTCTTTAATATATTGGTTCACCAGGTGCTCTGAATCAACCAGCGGGAATTGTTTAAGATAATCAACAGCTTCAAAGAAAGCCGCCTCGCGCTCGCTGAAATCAGCTACTTCGCCATACATGGCTTGCAGCATAGAGGTGTGTTTATCTACCAGTTTCTGGTAACGCTCTTTAAAATCGGGCAGGGTGATATCGCCAATGCGCAAACCGTTACGGCCGGTTTTATCCATATATGTTGGGCCGATACCTTTTAAGGTTGATCCAATTTTGCCGTCGCCCATTTTCTTTTCAGAGGCGGCATCAAGCAATTGGTGGGTTGGCAGAATAAGGTGAGCCTTTTTGGCTATCATCAAATTCTTTTTAGCCAACAGGTCGTGGCCGTTATCTTTAAGTTTGTCCAGTTCTTTTTTAAGGGTGATAGGGTCTATCACAACACCATTACCAATCAGGTTCATGGTGTTATCAAAGAAAATACCCGAAGGGATGGTGTTTAAAACAAACTTTTTGCCTTCAAACTCTAAAGTGTGGCCTGCATTTGGGCCGCCCTGGAAACGGGCTATCAGGTCATAACCTGCACTTAGTACATCAACAATTTTACCTTTACCTTCGTCGCCCCACTGGAGGCCTAATAATACATCAATAGCCATTAAATGATACTTTTCTTGAAATAAATTTTGAATGAATTTTGGGTAATTATTGCGCTTTTCTGTCGCAAAATCCATCGCGCAGTTTGGTGCAGTTACCGTACAGGTTTAAAGAGTGGTGCTTAATATCGAACTTTAAAATATCGCCCATCATACTCTGGATCTGCTGAATGCGCGGATCACAAAACTCAACCACTTTACCGCAATCAATGCAGATAATATGGTCGTGCTGCTTATAGCCGTATGATTTTTCGAACTGGGCCATATTCTTGCCAAACTGGTGTTTAGTCACCAGGTCGCATGATACTAAAAGTTCGAGTGTGTTGTAAACAGTAGCACGGCTAACGCGGTACTTCTTGTTCTTCATGTGGATGTATAACGATTCTACATCAAAATGATCGCTTCTTGAATAGATCTCTTCAAGTATGGCAAAACGCTCAGGAGTTTTCCTCAGGCTTTTATTTTCGAGGTAGGCCTCAAAAATCTTTTTTACCAACGCAATGGTTTCCTGTACAGGCATAATGTTAAATTAACAGTGCAAAGGTATTAAATATTTTAGTTTTTAGTTGATTGTGTTGATTAAGTTGAATATGTGGATAAGTAAAACTACTCACCGCTTACATAATCAACCATTCACCATCAGGAGGCTTTATCGATAACCGAATCAAACCGGATAACCGAGGTAATACCCTTAACCTGGTTCAGTTTTTTAATGAGGTTGTCCAGGTGCTCGGTATCGTTCACATAAACCATTATCGAGCCTTCAAAAATACCGTTATCGCTATCAACCGTAATAGAACGGATATTCACCTTAAAATCGTTTGATATGACGGTGGTTAGTTTATTGATCAAACCAACATCATCAATACCGGTAATACGCAGGCCGGTTAAAAAGGCTAGTTCAAGCTGTTTGGTCCATTTGGCTTTTACAATACGGTAGCCATAGTTAGCCATTAGTTTGGCGGCGTTAGGGCAGTTGGTACGATGAATTTTGATGCCATCGCTTACGGTAACAAAGCCAAAAACATCATCGCCCGGGATAGGGTTACAGCAATTGGCCAGTTTGTAGTCTATTTTTTGCAGGTCCTCGCCAAAAAGCAGAACGTCGCTGTCCTTGGTTTTTATATTGCGGACGATGTTTTGCAGCTGCTCGGCCTCTATCTTATCCTGTGGTTTATTCTCAATTACTTTTTCTGATGCCTGGTACTCTTTCAGGTCCTTCATATCAATAAGGCCTTTGGCCACATTGTAAAAAAGGTCTTGCGTGGAAGTAAGCTTAAAATAGTAGCTCAGTTTATGCAGGTTCTCGGAGTTGTAAGTGAGCTTTATCGACTTCATCTTACGCTCCAGTATCTCCTTACCGTCGTCAGCAATTTTGCGGCGTTCCTCTTTCAGCGCCGATTTTATTTTGGCCTTCGCCTTTGCGGTAACCACAAAACTCAGCCAGTCTTCTTTAGGGGTTTGCTTGCCCGAGGTGATGATCTCTACCTGGTCGCCGTTTTGCAGCTTGTAGCTTAATGGTACCAGTTTATGGTTCACTTTGGCGCCGATACAGCTTGCGCCCACATCGGTATGGATCTCGAATGCAAAATCTAAAGCGGTAGCGTTTAGCGGCAACTGTATCAGCGCACCTTTTGGGGTGAAGATGAAGATCTCATCGCTAAACAGGTTCATTTTGAAATCGTCCAGGAAATCCAGCGCGTTCGAGTCGGGGTTTTTCAGCATATCCCTAACCTTTTGCACCCATAGGTCTAACCCGCTATCGGTTGATGATTCCTTATATTTCCAATGCGCCGCGAAACCCTTCTCGGCAATCTCGTTCATGCGTTTGGTACGGATCTGCACCTCAACCCATTGCCCGCGCGGGCCCATAACAGTGGTGTGTAATGATTCGTAACCGTTTGCCTTAGGCGACGAGATCCAGTCTCGCAGCCTGTCGGGGTTTGGGCGGTACAGGTCGGTAACTATCGAGTATGCTTTCCAGCAGTCGGCTTTTTCATTCTCAGGTGTGCTGTCCAGAATAATCCTGATGGCGAAAAGGTCATACACTTCCTCAAAAGGGATGGCCTTTTTCTTCATCTTATTCCAGATGGAGTGGATAGATTTTGGGCGGCCGAACAACTCACCGTGCAGATCCTGCCCTTCCAATACCTTTTGCACCGGCTCAATAAAATCACGGATGAACTTCTCGCGTTCCGTTTTTTTCTCGTTCAGCTTGTTTTTGATGAACTGGTAGGTTTCGCGCTCCATGTATTTCATGGAAAGGTCTTCCAGTTCAGATTTTATGGCGTATAAGCCCAACCGGTGGGCAAGGGGCGCGTACAGGTACACCGTTTCTGATGATAGTTTAAGCTGCTTATCGCGCGGCATAAACTCCATGGTGCGCATATTGTGCAGCCTGTCGGCCAGTTTTATCAGTATCACCCTTACATCATCAGCAAGGGTAAGCAGCATCTTACGGAAGTTTTCGGCCTGTAAAGAGCTGTTGGTATCAAACACGCCCGATATTTTGGTTAAGCCATCAATAATTTTGGCTACTTTTTTACCAAACTCCAGCTCAATATCTTCCAGCGTAACATCAGTATCCTCTACGACATCATGCAGCAGGGCGCACACTATTGATGTGGTACCCAAACCTATTTCTTCGGCTGCTATCTGGGCAACGGCAATAGGGTGGTATATATAAGGCTCGCCGCTTTTACGGCGCATATCTTTATGGCTCTCCAACGCCATCTCAAACGCCTTGCGTATCATGCGTTTATCGCCCTTTTGCAGGGTAGATTTACTTGCGCGCAGCAATGCCCGGTACCTTTTCAGTATCTCTTTTTTCTCGGCTTCCAGGTCAATCACTAAATCTTTCATGTATCAGCGTGGTATTATACTATTGTAAACCCGCAAACAATAATTATTATTGCAGGTAATTATAAAATAACAAAATAAAATGCGTTAATTTTGTATCAAGTAAAAATATGAAATTTATTGTTTCGCTTTTATTGTTTTGTTGCGCGGCCGTTGGGTTAAAAGCCCAGGACGATAAACCCGCGCCACCTATGGTACTTGGCAAAAATGATACCACCAAGGTTTATTTGACCAAGCTTGACGGTGAACTGGTACCCTGGATTGTAACCCCGGAGGTACGTATAGTTGATACACGCATTTTTGCAAGCGAGCAGGATAGGCTTAATTACCGCCGCTTACGCTATAATGTGCTTAAAGTATTGCCATACGCGCGTTTTGCGGGCGAGCGTTACAGGAAACTACAGCGTGACCTGGCCCTTACCGGTGATAAAAAGAAACAAAAAGAATTGATGAAGGCCTGCGAAGCAGATGTAAAAGCCGTATTCAATAAAGACATTAAAAACCTGTCAATAAGTCAGGGTGAAGTATTAATTAAATTGGTTAGCCGCGAAACCGGTGCAACCAGCTTTGCTTTGGCTAAAGAATTAAAAGGCGGGTTTAACGCCTTCCTTTTCCAATCGGTAGCCCGCTTATTCGGGCATAACCTCAAAGAAACGTACGACGCATCAGAGCAACGCGACATTGAAACGATTTTGCTTGAAGCCGGTTATGTTTCCAGTTCTAACTAAATGGATAACAATAGCATTTATCAGTTCACGGTTGAAAAACTGAACGGCGAGCATATAGGCCTTGCCGATTACAGGAATAAAGTATTACTTGTTGTAAATATTGCTTCGCAGTGTGGTTTTACACCCCAACTGCAAGACCTAAGCGACCTTAAAAAAGAATTTGCCGACCAGGACTTTGAGATCCTCGCTTTCCCATCAAATGATTTTGGCGGGCAGGAACCGCTGGAAGGTGATGCGATAGCTGCTTTTTGCGGCAACTATGGTAACAATTTTACCATATTCGAGAAAATTAGGGTGAGAGGCCCGTATGCCGCACCCCTTTATAAACTCCTGGCAGATAAAAAGGCGAATGGTAAAATTAACTCAACACCCCGCTGGAATTTTCATAAATACCTTATTGACAGGAATGGTAACGTGGCCGACTTTTTTTACCCGTTTACCAAACCCACATCTTCAAAAATAAAGAAAAGGATACAGCGCCTGCTGGCTGCTGAACCTAAATAATATTCTTACGTTTATGCTTAAATTAGATATTTTAGTTTTACCCGTACACCCCGATGACGCAGAACTGGGTTGTGCCGGCACCATATTAAAACATATAAAACTTGGCCATAAGGTTGGTGTTGTAGACCTTACCCGAGGCGAATTAGGCACCCGAGGCACTGCAGAGATCCGCGACCGGGAAGCTGCTAAAGCTGCCGAAATATTGGGATTAACCGTTCGCGAGAACCTGGCTATACCCGATGGCTTTTTTACCAACACGCAGGAGTACCAGCTTAAGGTAATTGCCGCTATACGTAAGTACCAACCGGAGATAGTAATAACCAACGCCTACCACGACCGCCATCCCGATCATGGCCGCGCTAATGAACTGGTAGAGGCATCAGCCTTTTTATCGGGCTTGCGCCGGATAGAAACCTTCGAAGACGGTAAATTACAGGAGCCATGGCGCCCAACACAGGTACTGCACTTTATACAAGACCGCTATATTAAACCGGATATTATTGTTGATGTAACCGAGTTTTGGGATAAAAAGATAGAAAGCGTTTATGCCTACGCTTCGCAGTTCCACAACCCCGATTATAAGGAGGACGAGCCGCAAACTTATATTTCATCGCCCGACTTTATTGACCAGATAAACGGCCGGGGCCGCGAGTATGGCAAAAGCATCAACGCCAAATACGGTGAAGGCTTTACTTCCCGTAAAATATTAGGGGTAGATAATTTGTTTGATTTGAAGTAGCTATTTTAATTCCCTCCCGTAGGGGGGAGTCGCACGACGACAGAACCCGTTGACTGAAGTCAACGACAATGAAAAGTAAAAAACAAAAGGCCGTTCAATTTGAACGGCCTTTTGTTTTTTATTAAACCCCTACGTATTCGAAGCGGTTGTTTTCGTTGCTTCTTTCGCGTTTTAGCTTGTTCTCTTTGGCAAGCTTCAGCAAAATGCCCGATAGTTCTGATGTTTTAAAATCCGAGTCGAATTTTTCTTTGCAATAATCTGCAATTGACGAGATAGAGTGTGGGGTTTTAAAATAATCGCTGCTTAGCAATTGGTTTAACACCTTGGTAGCGCCCGGCTTTTTACGGCCATGTGCTTCGTTTACCTCGTTTTCGCGGGATGGCCTGCGGCCTCTTTTATTGAAAATATCAGATCCTTCCGTATCTCCCTTCTCCGTATCCATTATCTCGTCTAAAAGTCTGTCAACCACTCTCACTTGTACAGCTTCAGACTGGAAAGAATTAACAACCTCAGCGATCTCTGTAAGTTGCTTTTTTAATTTTTCAATTTGTCTGTTCATCCTATGTAACCCTTAGTATTATGTAATGTATTTAATATATACGTCACCATAAATCAATTAATAACACCTGCCGGTAAATTATTAATAATATTATAATAACGCCATTCCGCAATTATAGTATTTGAGGAATAAAAAAAGCGCCTGTTGGGTTTAAAACAGGCGCTTGTAGCAATATTATTACACTTTTATTATAGTTGAAGCAATATTTTTTCGAGCACATCCATACCCTCGTCAATATGTTGTTCCTCAATGATAAGCGCCGGCCTGAAACGGACGCTGCGGTCACCACAGCCCAGGTACATAATATGATGTTCCAATCCGTAATTAATAAACGCGTTACGGGTACTTGCATCAGGGAAATCAAAGGCGGTTAATAAGCCTTTGCCGCGTACATTGGTAATGATATCATTTTTGGCGGCAATGTTTTTTAACCTGGTTTGCAGGTGCTCGCCGGTTTGGGCGGCTTTGTTGCAAAGGCCGTCTTCTTCAATAATTTCCATGATCTTGGAAGAGCGTACCATATCTACCAAACTACCGCCCCAGGTAGAGTTGATGCGCGATGATACGTTGAAAACGTTGTTCTCTATCTCGTCCACTTTCTTGCCTGCCAGTATACCACATACCTGCATTTTTTTACCAAAGGCCAAAATATCAGGGCGGGCGTTTTCGCCAAAGTGTTGGTGCAGCCAAAACTTACCGCTAAGGCCAACGCCGGTTTGTACTTCATCATAAACCAGCATCACTTCGTTCTCATCGGCCAGTACCCTTAATTGTTCCAGAAACTCCTGGCGCACGTGCTTATCACCACCTTCGGATAATACGGGCTCGATGATAATGGCACATACATCATCCGGGTTATCGGCAAATGCTTTTTTTATCTGGGCAATGGATTTTGCTTCGCGGGCCAGCAGGTCGTCGAGGTTGCTATCCGTCAGCGGGAAATGGATCTCCGGAAGCGATACCCTTGGCCAGTCGAATTTGGCAAACCACTTGGTTTTAACCGGCTGGGTGTTAGTTAAACTTAATGTGTACCCTGAGCGACCGTGAAAAGCGTTCTCAAAGTGGATCACCTTAAAACCTTTTTCGGTAGTGTGGCCTTTGGCAAAGTTCTTTTGTACTTTCCAGTCCATAGCTACCTTAAGCGCATTCTCAATAGCTAATGATCCGCCTGAGATGAAAAAGGCGTGTGGCAGGTAATCCGGGATGCCTACACGGCCAAATGTTTCTACAAACTGCGCGTATTGCTCGGTATAAATATCAGAGTTTGATGGGTTGGTTAATGCGGCCAGCATCAGGCTTTTTTTAAAGCCTTCGTCGTTAAGCATTTTGGGGTGGTTATAACCCAGAGGAACGGAAGCAAAACAGGTAAAAAAATCTAACAGCGTACGGTTGTTTTTAGCATCATAAATATGAACGCCCTGGCTTTTTTCCATATCAAAGGTAAGGTCGAAACCATCGGCCAGGATATGCTTGCTTAACGCAGTCTGAACATTCTGTGGAGTTACTTGCAGTTGGTACATATAGTATTATATTGGTTACTACAAATCTAACAAAAAGCCCTAAATAACAATAATTTAAAGGCTTTTGAACCGATTGGCTAAAAAGTAACTTTAAATGAACTAAACCTATTTTTTGGACTAAAGCGGTTATCGGTATACCGATAATTGATGTGCAGGTGTGCGGATTTTAGATATACGGATGGAGGAAATTGGTGATATTTTCTCGTCTTTGCGAGAGCCAAATAGAACGTGATTTTCGCTTTTAAAATCCGGGCAATCGTAAAAAACAGTTTAATCCCGGTTAAAACTTATCCTTCATTCCCAGTAATCCCCAAATACCACCGCTGTGTATGGCCAGGATTTTGCTGCCGGGGGCGAAGTGATCTTTTGCCGCCAGGTCATATAAAGCATAAAGCATTTTGCCGATGTAAATAGGTTCTATCAGGATGCCGGTATCGGCCACAAATTGTTTGATGAATTGGATAAGCTGGGGCGTGGTTTTACCGTAACCGCCAAAGTGATAATCGAGATGCAGGGAATAAGCAGTCGGGCTTGTTAGAAAACGATCTATTTCACCCTGCATAAAACCGCCGTTCTTTAATACCGGGATGGCATTAAATTGGGTGGAGAGTTGATGCTTTGTTAACCCGTTGATAATGCCTGCCGCTGTAGTGCCGGTTCCGCAGGCGCAGAAGATGTGATGATAGGTGTCGGTCAGCTCATCAACCAGTTCGCTAACGCCTTTTGCGCCTTCGGCAGATGCCCCGCCTTCGTCAATAAAAAAGGCCTGCTCGTCATGGCCAAAAAAACTGTTGAATAAGGCCTGCTTATCGCGGTAGCTATCCCTATCGGTAAAGATGAGCTGCATACCATGCAGCTTGCAAAGGAACAGGGTATCGTTCTGCACTTCTTCGCCACGTACAATGCCCGTGGCTTTAAAACCAAATTTGGCTGCTGCCGCGGCTGTTGCCAGCAAATGGTTAGAGTACGCCCCGCCAAATGTTACCAGGTGGGTTTTGTTTTGGGCTTGTGCCTGCTTTAATGCGTATTTAAGTTTCCTCCATTTATTGCCTGAGATAATGGGATGGATCAGGTCGTCGCGTTTGATGAATACCTCGATGCCTTTACCGGCAAATAGTTCATTCTTTATCTGCTGAACAGGGCTGTATATGTCAAGACTGATATTCACTTTGCAAACTTATAAAATTATTGAACGGGAATAGGCTAATCGGTTATTTACTCACCCCGACTGCGCTGCGCTGGTCGACCCTCTCTGCTTCGCAAAGAGGGTAAGAATAGACAAAACCCTCTTTGCGCGCAGCGAAGAGAGGGCCGCGCACGAAGTGTCGCGGGGTGAGTAAACTATACGTCACGCAATCAATGATACCCCTCAAAGCATAAACGTTTTTTCTTACTTTTGCGCGATGATAGACGAGACAGCCATAATTGATAGCGACGAACAGGATTTGTTTGAACACCTGCGCGTGGTTGTTGATAAAGGCCAATCCCTGTTGCGTATTGATAAGTTTTTGATGCACCGTGTCGAAAACGCATCGCGTAACCGCATCCAAAATGCTATTGATGCCGGCAATGTGCTGGTGAATGATAAGGTTATAAAGGCCAGCTACCGCGTTAAACCACAGGATGTAATATCTGTAGTACTACCACACCCGCCCCGCGATACCGAAGTTTACCCCGAGAATTTACCAATAGAGATTATATACGAAGATAACGACGTGCTTATTGTAAATAAAGCTGCCGGTATGGTAGTGCACCCTGGCTATAATAATTATACAGGCACTTTGGTGAATGCACTGGTTTATCACTTTAACCAGCTACCAACCTTGCCGGGCAATGATGGCCGCCCAGGTTTAGTGCACCGGATAGATAAAGATACGTCGGGTTTGTTACTTATTAGCAAGAACGAGCGCAGCATGAACTACCTGGCCAAGCAGTTTTACGATCATACCATCAACCGTAAATATATAGCCCTGGCCTGGGGCGATATAGCTGAGGACGGTACCGTAAGCGGTTACATAGGCCGCAGTGTGAACGACCGCAGGGTGATGTCGATATATGACGACCCTGAGAAAGGTAAATGGGCGGTAACTCATTATAAGGTATTGGAGCGGATGGGGTATGTTACCCTGATAGAGTGCAAGCTTGAAACCGGGCGTACCCACCAGATCCGCGCGCATATGAGGCATATTGGTCACCCGCTGTTTAGCGATGCCATGTACGGCGGAGATAAAATTTTAAAGGGTACGGTATTTAGTAAATACCGCCAGTTTGTTGAGAACTGCTTCGAGATAATGCCCCGGCAGGCGTTGCATGCACAATCGCTTGGTTTTTTACACCCATCGCTAAAAAAGGATATTTACTTTGAAGCCCCGCTGCCTGACGATTTTAAAGGTGTTTTAGAGAAGTGGAGAAAATACGTTAAAACAGATGTGAGAGATGAGATTTGAGACGTGAGAACAAAATGTCATTATTAGGGTTCCATCAAAATAAATAGAATAGTAAGTAAAATTTTTTCGATTATTAAATGTTGTTAAAGAGAGTGACGGCTGCAAAGTCTAACATCTCAAATCTCATATCTAAAATCTACTAATGCCGCCTGTTTATATAAATTTTAACGGAGAGATATTACCTGCAGACAGTATACTGCTTACCATTGCCAATAGGGCATTTAGGTATGGCGATGGCTTGTTTGAAAGTATGCGGTTAATGAAAGGCAAACTTAAATTCCCCGAACTGCATGCCGAACGCCTGCAAAAAGGGATGAAAGCTTTAAAAATAGACGGCTATTCACAAGCCGACAGTTGGTTTTTGAAGGAGAAGGTTGAAGAACTGGCTCGCCGCAATAAAATAAAGCATGGCCGGTTGCGCCTTACCGTTTTTAGGGATGCCGAGGGGTTGTACGCACCTACCCAAAATAAGATGGCATACTGCCTGGAAATACAGCCTGTAGATGAGCCGCGTTATTTTTTAAACGAACGAGGCCTCATCATGGATGTATATACCGAGCTGCCAAAACCGCTTAACTGGTTATCCAATATCAAAACATGTAATTCGCTTATTTATGTAATGGCGGGGATATACAAACAGCAGAATAAGCTGGACGACGTATTCCTGATAAACCAGAACAGGTTTTTATGCGAAGCCAACAGCTCCAATATATTTGTTTGGTATCAAAACCATTTATACACCCCGGCCCTAAGTGAGGGCTGTGTAGAAGGCGTAATGCGCCGGGTAGTGATACAACTTGCGCTTGATAATAATATCCCCGTTACCGAGGCCCAGATAAACCCCGAAATATTAAACCAGGCCGACGAAGTGTTTTTAACCAACGCCACCAAAGGTATTCAATGGGTTATGGGCTACGGCGTAAAACGTTATTTTAACCGCATTAGCAAAGCGTTGATGGATGAGTTGAATAAGTTGTAGGGGAGTATTAATGTTTGTCTGGATGTTGTCTGGTATCAAAAAATCTCAGAATTATTATTTTCTTAGTATCGATGCGGTAAAAAATCTTCAGTCTTTTATGTGCCACAAAAGCACGTAAGTTGCTATCGGATAATTCTAAGCTCCCAATTTCTGGAAATGCCTGAAGAAGGTCTAAGAAATTTAAGATTAGTTCTTTAAAGCTTATAGCCCGTTGACTGCCAAAATCCTTTTTTATGTAATTGATGATATCATCAAAATCTTTATCCGCTTTTTTAGATAAAACTACTTTAAGACCAGTTGGCATACTTCGCTTTTAGCTCATCTAAAGTTGTAAGGTTATCATCATTTTTGCTTTCTTCATAAGCATCTAAAACACTTTGTTGTTGGGCGGGGGATAAAGACCGCCATACTGAACCATCAGAATTTAAAGATTGGTTCATGGCACCTAAAAATTGTTCTATAATTTCGGGGTCGTTTGTTTTGTCTATCAAACTATGAAACTCTGATTTTAATTCTGCCAACTTCATAATATAAAGTTACTCGTTTTATAATTATTCTACAAGAGTACATTATCCCTCAACAACTTCTGCCTTGATCCCCGCCAGTATCCCATCCCACAATGCTACCCTTGCCTGCAATGCTTGTTTAACAGCAACTGTTGCTGCAGCCCATTTACTGTCATCATCGCCGCAAAGTTCGGCTGTCATTTGGTAGGCTAACTGCGAGTGGTGGTCGCCGTCAACTTCAATGTGGCGCTCCAGGTAGTAGAGTAGTATTTCAACCTTTCCGGGCAGTTGTCCGTTTAGTTTTTTTACCATTTCTATAAACATACCGGGAATCAGGTCCTCACGGCCAAAAGTAAAAACGGCTGCCTGCAAAAAACTTTTATTGGTAGCAATCACCTCAAAGGTATGCTTAACAAAACTATGTGCTGCTGCAGGTATATCGGCATTTGCTAACGCAATGTTTACATCCTTTTGTGTGCTTAACTGTTTAAATAAAGACAGAATAGCTGATGTATTGCAACCCGCCTGTTCCATAGCTTTCAGGTATAATTCAAAATGGCTGGTGCGTTCGCCGGTGTGGTCCACATCACTTTCTTCGCCGGTAACTATCTCGTTGATCAGGTAACGCGTATTGGCATTGCCAACGGGCATCCATGGCAGGGTGGTGCAGGTTAGGTTTTGCTGCAGGGCTTTTAGTAACGACATGAAATCCCAAACAGCAAATATATGGTGCTGCATAAAGGTATGCAGGCTATCAATGGTGTTAATATTTTGGTATAGCGGGTGTGCTATCAATTGTTTGCGTAGCGGCTCAATCTCTTGTTTTAATTGTGCTATCCTATCAGTACTGTTCATTTAATTAAATTTATTCCCTCTCAAAAATTCCTCTATACTCATACGCTTTTTGCCTTCCAACTGCACATCAGTTACACTGATAAAACCATCCTTTGCGGCAAATTTTAACCGGGTTTTATTATCGGTTACAAAGCCACCCGCAGCTATACCGGGTTCGCCGGGTTCGTAATCGGCATTGTATATTTTTAATACTTTATCATTTAACACAGTGTAAGCGGTAGGTAACGGGCTTAATCCCCTTATTAAATTATAAACCTGCCCGGCGGGCTGGGTAAAATCTACCAGGCAATCTGTCTTAAATAATTTAGGCGCATGTTTTAGTTCTATGCCTTCGGCCAGTTCTTCCTGGGGGTGTTCGTGATAACGGCCGCTTTCAATCCCTTTTACGGTTTTTACCAGCAGGCCAGCACCTTTGTTCATCAGGCGGTCGTGCAGGTCGCCGGCGGTTTCTTTGCCGGTAAGGGTTACTTTTTCGGTGAACAAGATATCGCCGGTATCAATATCATGCTTTAAAAAGAACGTGGTAACACCGCTTTCTTTTTCGCCGTTAATAATGGCCCAGTTAATAGGAGCGGCGCCACGGTATTGCGGCAGTAAAGAGGCATGCAGGTTTATGGTACCCTTTGGCGGCATGTTCCAAACCACCTCGGGCAACATGCGGAATGCGACCACCACCTGCAAATCAGCCTTAAGGGCTTCCAACTCAGTAATAAATTCAGGGTCCTTCAGCTTTTCGGGTTGCAATACCTTTATGCCGTTTGCATCGGCATATTGCTTTACTGCCGATTGATTTATCTTTTGCCCACGGCCGGCGGGTTTATCAGGAGCGGTTATAACGGCAACTATGTCACTACCTGCTTTTATCAGCGCATCAAGCGATGCTACGGCAAATTGTGGGGTACCCATAAATATTATTCTCATAGGGGCGAAATGTTATTTTAGTTATACAGCAAATATTTGCTGCGTGTAGCTTTAAATTTTGTTAAACCGGGCTCCCAGCTTTGGCGGATCTCTGCTTCGGTTTTACCGGCAATTATCTGTTGCCGCAAAACGTCATTACCTGCCAGCCTTTTAAAATACGGGATAAAAAAATGCGCTTTATCCGGGTATATTTTATACATGTCAATTAACCAGGCCAAATTAAGTTTTCCGCTGTTGCGGATGGTTTGCATATTGTAATTTTTAAGGTCGAGCCCGTAACAAACCGTATCTTTTAATGGTGGGTTATCACTCATGCCGGGGATGCTTACGGGTTTAAACGAAAACTCATATTTATTTTTTAATAAAGGACTACCAACAACCTGGAAAGGGAATAAGGTGCCGCGGCCTAAACTCAACTTCGTCCCCTCAAAAAAGCAGATGTGCGGATACAGTAATATCGACTGCGCCGTGTTTAAATTTGGCGATGGGCCTACCGGCAGGGTATAATCCATATTGTGGGCATAGTTGGCTACCTTGATAATTTTAAGCTTGCATTTTACCTTGTTTTTTAACCAGCCCTCGCCGTTTATCATTTGGGCGTATTCGGCTATGGTCATACCATGTAAAATGGGTATGGGGTGCATGCCTACAAATGAGCGATAACCGGCGGTATCTAATATGGGGCCATCAATATAAACGCCGTTAGGGTTTGGCCTGTCCAATATCATCAGTTCAATATTGTTTTCGGCGCAGGCTTCCATTACATAATGCAGGGTAGATATGTAGGTGTAAAAACGTGTGCCCACATCCTGCACATCAAAAATCATCAGGTCTATTCCCTTCAGGTCTTCGGGTGTTGGTTTAAAATGTTTGCCGTAAAGCGATATGGCGGGCAGGCCGGTAATTGCATCTGTTGTATTATTAATGGTGGCGCCATCGCTGGCGTTACCCCTAAAACCATGCTCGGGCCCGTAGATCTTTTTTATACCGACGCCTAATTTCAGCAGGCTATCTACCAAAGGTTTTTTATTGCTGCCTATGATGGATGTCTGGTTGATCAGCATCCCAATTTTGCGGCCTTTTAAATAATCAAGGTACTCGCTTGTCCTGTCGGCAGCCGGCAGTATAGGGGCAATGATCTTTTTTACCGCAACCTGTTTAACTGTTTTTGATGCTGCTTTTGGCGATTGCGCAAAATTATCGCATTTAAATGCCAGCAGGCTTAAGGCCAAAAGCGGAGTATATATTTTAATGCCAATCATAAGTTTTAAATATTAAAGCAAATTTTAAAGCGGTATGTTTACTGTAAAAACGCATCTTTGCGAAGGTACTAAAAATCATTCTGCATTGAATTTCGCCGGGTTTATATCAAGTCGTATTACATTTAAAAGCAAGCGTACTTTTTCAAAGTTGATTGTGCGCATAGCTATTATTGGTATTATGCTGGGCCTTGGCGTAATGATACTCTCGCTGGCCGTTATAAAAGGATTTAAACAAGAAATACGCGAAAAGGTTAGGGGGTTTGCCGGGGATATTCAAATTGTTAAGACCGATAACAACGTATCATACCAAAAAGCGGGGTTTGTAGACAGCGCTGATATTGTTAAAGATATTAAGTCGGTTAAACTGGTTGAAGCCGTTTACCCATACGCTACAAAACCCGGTATTATCAAAGCCAATAATGAGATTGAGGGCGTAATATTAAAAGGCGTAGACAAAACCTACAACTGGGACCATATTAAAAAAGCGCTGGTATCCGGCACGGTGATTAAATATACCGATACTGCCGATGTGCAGTTACAGATCATGATATCGCAAACAACCGCCGATCGCCTGAAACTTAAAACCGGCGATGACGTAACGATGTATTTTGTACAGGAGCCCCTGCGCAAACGCAAGCTTAAAATTGTAGGTATATTTAATATAGGCGTTGATGAAGTTGATAAAACGTTTGTAATTGGCGACCTGGCACTTATAAAACGCCTTAACGACTGGACAAAAGGAGAAGTTAACGGTTATGAAGTTACCATAAGCGATTTTAACCAACTGAATTTTGCCGCCAACGCTATTGATGATAAACTGCCCATCAACCTGAAATCATATACCGTTTTAGATAATTACCCCACCATTTTTGAGTGGTTGAATATGTTGGATGTAAATACCATTGTGATGCTGGTGTTGATGATTGCCGTAGCGGTTATCAATATGATCTCTGCTTTGCTTATTATGATATTGGAGCGCACCGCCATGATAGGCATGTTTAAGGCAATGGGCGCGGGTAACTGGGCTATCCAAAAGATATTTTTATATAATGCAGCCTTTTTAATAGGGGTGGGCTTACTGTTGGGTAACGCGTTTGGGCTTGGCCTGGGTTATTTTCAGCAGCATACACAGTTCTTCAAGCTCGATCAGGCGTCTTACTACATGACTTTTGTGCCTATAAAAATTGTATGGACAGATGTGTTATTGCTTAACGTGGGCACATTGGTTACTTGTTTACTGGTGCTTATTATCCCATCAATGCTGGTTACACGCATCTCGCCGGTAAAAGCTATCAGGTTTAAATAAAAAAGCCGCATATTGCTAAGCGGCTTCTGTTATATTTATTTCTTCTGCGTTTTAAAGCTGAATTTAAGGTTGATGCCACCGGCGCCGAAACGTATATCCTGCGCACCAAGGCCACCAAGCGGGTATTTTACAAATGGCTCAACAATTAGCCTGTTACCACCAACCGGATAGCCAACACCAAACGAAAAGTTAAGTGTTTTGCCAAAATAGAAGTTGTTAAAGCTATTGTGTGTTGTTTGCTCTTCGGGGTTACTTGCAGCGTTGGAAGTGCCATTGCCATAAACATAACGGTAGGTGTAACTTTCGTCAATAAATGTACCCGAACTTAAGCCTGCAGATATATAAGCATCACTTTTTTCGGGGTTAAACTCATATTTTATATTGATAGGTATATC
>NZ_LGEK01000099.1 GCF_001636615.1 Mucilaginibacter sp. L294
GATGTGTATAAGAGACAGATCAAAAATTCTAAACTATTTTGTTAAGAAAAAATTGCTTTCGAAAGAAAAGAGGCCCTTAAAAAGCAAACGAACCGGAATTTTTGGAAAAAGAATCGTAGACGTCTTTTTTAGACCTCACAGATGAATAATTGGCCCCTACGACTATCAGTCATAATAATTATATCAATCCTTATTTTTTGATGGTTCAAATCCCATGAGGTTTACTCAGACTGTGTGAACCCACCTGGACTTTTTTCGAACCAACTAATTACCTGTTTAAAAAGTTTATCTGATTTTTAGAATATGGTTCGAGCCCAGTTAGTGGACGAAGTAAACTCCTCAGACTGGTTCGAACTATTCTTAGATGCAAGAGAATATTTGTAAATCCTGCAATAAGCGGTTCGTTAAAACTCCTATTGGGGCTAATTCAATCCGCTCAAAGAATATTAAATGGATTTTTAGTTTCGCACAGCCGGAAACTAAAAAGCATAAGGTCTGTGACCCCATGAAATTGATTCGATAAGCTTTAGGCGCGTTGGTTGTCCAGTAATCGACTTGCCGAAGTAGTTGATCGGCTGCCCAATTGCTAGTGCACCGCATCGATGAGCCAAGTAAATGCTGAAAATAGAGTATGATGCGTTTCAAGAATTAAAAATCATCTCGTTAATGAAGTAGAAACGACTATGTTTTCCCCATGACATTTTCCGTAGCAGAAACCGTTTTAAAATACAATATCAATGCCAAAAAACCAGCTTAATCACTTATCTTTCGGCAGCAATATTAAGCTTAGCCATGGTCGATCGTTTTTATATTCCGCAAATCGTACTGGCCGATATTAGTCAACACATTGATAACACCGTCAGTAAATGTGTGCGGCGTTTTTCTTCAGTTTATGAAAAAGAGGATACTGTCACCGGATTTCTTTTTGGCGCCTTGCAAACAGAACTGCACGAAGTGATCGTCACCGATGACCAAGTGAATGGCAGTTGGAAATGGGAGATTGACTTTGGGACTTTCGGTGGTGGCGGTGGCGGATCCAGTGAATCTATCATTGGCGCCGATGGCATAATTGAGCTTTCTTTGACGAGAAACCGAGAGACCATTAAAAAGTCATTACTTTTTCAATCTAAAGTAGACTGGACTGGGCGTGACAGCCGCCTCTATCAGCAAGCCGCGAAAATGCTGACTTGGCTGGGCGCCGCAGTGGTCGTTAATTATACGGCGGCGGAGTTCACGGCTTATGATGTCGGAACGGTTTTCGAAAACAATGGAAAGAAGCCGGAGAAAAGCCAAAGCTTTCAGAGTTTACTAAACAACCAGTTCCTCATTTGTAAAATTGGTGACAGCGATCTTGAGTATGATTCTGTTAAGAAAATCTTAATGTGGCGGGATATCAATTATAAAACCGTATACCTTCAGTTTAACGTAAACCGAAAAATAGGAATCAACGTTTATGCGCCAAACAGGACACGGTTCGAATACGCTGATGATGCACAGCTGATTTCAGAAGCGGAATTGGCCGAACATCCATTGAACAGCCAAGCCTTAAATCCGGATATTCGTTATGTAGACAGTTTGGCCGAATTGAAAAAGGTAAAGAAAGAGTTGTCTAAACGGTTTCATCCGGATATGCATCCTGGCCTCCCATCGCCGCAGGTTACGTTTCTTTCTGATCTGATGAAAAGTTTCAATCAGCAGATAGATGAAAGGGAAAAAGTGTTAAGGTCCCGGCCACGACAGCGGGCTGCAAAAAAAAGGGTTGACCCAGAAGAGCCACCACGGCTGTGATTACTGCAAATCCCTGGAATGCCAAGTTTTATATTTCTGTTCCAGGCGGATTCCAACGGTAGCTGCGACGCGTGTTATCGGGAACCGAATATGCATTTTACCTCAATCATATTTGTTTGGTTAGTTAATGATTACCCGGTTAATTGCCAAATGGTGAGAACACTATCGTACAACGGATGCCCCCATTAATGACGACGTTATCGCACCTGGCTCAATTAGAAACGTTAATAGCGTAAGAAAGATAACAAGTTTTTTCACTGGATTATCAAACTAATTTATCAGACTATATTGACACACTTCAAGTAGCTATTGGCCGCTATGAGAATTGGTACAAAGAAAGATGATAAAACCATTCTTTTAAATCTACAATTTAATTAACCATTTTTTAACTTTTGAAGCTTTGCGCCTTTGGTCACTTTTTTGTTGCCACCTTGTAGTTTAATACCCTAAGACAAAGTCTGTAGTCTTTGACTACTGCGAATATAAGATTGTTCACAAGAGATCCCGCGGACATGAAGTGTTGCTCCCCAGACTGGCCATAATTCGAACCATTTAGTGGGACAATTGAAGGTTTTAAACGAATTAAAAGTTGCGTAAGCCGTGTTCGATTCCCCTACGGGCTCAGAGAAGAGAATCATTTTGCAATACATTGTGTTCGAATTTAAGTCAAAGAAGTCCTGAAGAGGAACGTTATTTGCCAGATAAAAATATTATAGTTAATTGTATATTAGACTGCAACCTAAATTGCATTTGTATTTTCTCTTTATCATATATATAAATTTAAAAGAAATGAAAAGTATTTCCACTTTCTTACTTACATTATTAATCGGCACCTTATTATCTTCACAATCATTTTCCCAATGTACAACTTGCGATAAATATTTGGATGTCATTTATGATAAAATATCGCTAAGTAAAACACAAGACATATCAGCATCTTTTGCTAGTTGGTTTTTTGATGATAATTTTGAAAAGGAAGTAAGAAACAACGCCGATGGGTTTAGCATTACGGTACCTTTTGAAGGTGTACCATTTACATTTGGCGGTAGTCATGAAACTAATGACGTATGGGAGAAACGAAGAATAAACAAAGGTTCTACGAAATGGGATTTTTCTAAAATTTCTAAAAGCAGTTTATTCACTCAAATAGCCACGGATGACGCGAGAAAAACATGGCTTCAATGTATCAAATACTCTTGCTCAAATGAGCTTTTCCCGTTTGAGGTAGTATCTAATCAAAGTGAGGCAATTATTACCTTTAAATACAATGCCAATTTTTTATCGTCAGCGCCAACTTACCAAGAATTTGTTTGCTCCTCTGGTCTAGACGGAACGGAAGCAAATAGGAAATTTAAAAACAAACCGATGAAAAAGTTAGGCGAGGCTGTGAAATTTAAATGGCTTAATGACGATGCCACAGAGGCAACCATAATATTAAACACGTCAAAGGGCTCATCGTTCCCAATTGAGGTGCAAAGAAATGGTAAATCAAATGAAGTAAATTTGTCATACATAATTAATACGTTGGGGCCAGAAAAAAAGATAGGTGAAGCCACTTCTCCAAGGACTTCGTGCTACGGTTCAGGAGGGGATCAGGATAGTCATTGTACCACAAGGTCTCCTGGAGATGGGAAGTACTGTGCTGTACTAACAACCGTAAGATTTAACGCCGGACCTGGTCAAATCTTTCGAAATGCAAGGCCGAGAATTGTTACAGGAATTGGTTGGAATGAAGCTTGGGTTGATATCATTTCAACCGATCAAGGCGATGGAACTTATGCATCTTGTGTTGTTCGGAATTGGGCACATGGCGCATTTGCTGAAATTACTGTTGATGTCTTAAATGCATCAATAGAAAATAAGATAGTAGATTTAAAATTTCCAATTAATTCCAAAAAATTTTCTGTTACAGTGCCAAAAGGAGCTATGTTTCCCATGATTACATTGAAAACTGCAAATAGATGGCTCTATGTAAGACCAGATGCACTTATCTCTGATGATGTAAAACTAATTGCTGTAAACAGCAATGAACTTGAAACTAAATATGATCTTGAAATGAAATAGCGTTTAAATCAAAGTATTCCACGATTTAAAATCAGATAAGACTTATAATATTGACATTTAAACCTAAGTCACGGACCTATGCCTCGTTAAGTTTAATGCTTGACTTATGATAGGGCTAGTCTGTAAAACTACAAAGGATTCCGTGCCATTTTTAAGCCCATTAGTATTAACAAAGTCGCTTTCGTGTTATTCAGCTTTTTTAGCAATATCGCTTATCGCAAGAGCAAAAAGCCGCTTTATCTTTACTGAAGCTTTGTAGCCCGTAGGGGAAACTTTTCGAACCCCTTTTTAGACGACTTAAGATTATTAGCCGTTTCCTAATCATTCCTAATATATTGGTTTTAAGCAATCAATGGGATGTTAAATAACATTTCAAGTTCTTCAATAAGTAACTTCTTTTAGCAGCTAGTAGGTGGACGTGGCCGTTCGCCCAAGAAAAGATCAAGAAATAAAATGCAATAAGCTATAGATTAAAGATAGCCTGAAGGCGTTTGATGATTTTACTGCGGTCCTGCAGGTTGATCCGCCAAATAGTATTTTCTACCAGCTCATGCGATTGTGGTGAGAAGAATGAAGTTGTGGCGACGACACCGGCGTTTGCCTTAAACTGGTCGATAGTGCCGTTCAGTTCTCTGATCACACCCGGGCGGATCGTGTTCTTGGAGTGCTTGCACTGAATGGCTACCTTATATTCACCGAGATCCAGATCTTTTCGTATCGCAAGGATATCAACGCCACCATCGCCCTGGTTCCAACGGCCAATTTTTTCGACATCGAAACCACTGTTGCGATAGATGGCAGCCATCAGGTCTTCGAATGACTCGGGTGTCAGGTGATCTAATCCGTTCGGGTAGCGCGCGCAATATTCCATCACTTCACGGTCAACTGCCCTCAATAGTGGTTTGACTCCGGTAAGCAATTTTTGGGGCGGCAGCAAGTCGGCAATCAGCGATGTCGCTAGGTCATAGATATTGAACCATTCATATTTGCCCTCCACTTCTTTCCATCCATTATACTCGAAGGCTTCGAACCCGCACAAGAATACCCAATCATCATCTAGGCGGCCGGTGTCGGCGATTCGCCGCGCATCCAGGATATACCCATTGGCATCATAAAAAAAACCCTTTCCGCCGTAGATCTTCGTGCCAGGTAGAATTTTTGTGCCATCGCCTAAAACGGGAAACTCTTCACTGTCAAGTTTTGCAGATAAAAACCGCTGCGACAGCGCCTCATCATTAGGACGGTTGGAGCGCTCAGTCAAATCCCTGATACCTGCCGAGCGAACGACAGCAGCGATCTTTACTCCTTCTGCATTTAGGCCACTGCTAATATCAAAAAAGTAGTGCGGGAAGTCGAGTTTGAATTCTTGGGTTTGGGCCGAAAGCTTGACTACAATAGCCAGTCCATCGGTATAGAGTTCCGATGCCAAAACGTTTGGACCCACTATCACTATGCGACGGTATGGAGGCTTATTGAAGATGGCAGCTAACTCATTGAGTTCCGGGTCTTCCTCTTTGACCTCCAGCTTTGTAGTTTGTTCTGAATATGCAATGATCGTCACCTTAGCTGATTCCGCGCTTTCCGGAAAGGCTTCTTTTACGGTCGTGTTCAGGAAAATACCCTGTGCGTGCAAATAATTTTTTAACCCTACAAAATTGGGGTTTTCGGTTTCCCAGGAACTCATCAAAACGGTTACGGTCAGATATGGTAGCATCGAATTAAATAAGGTGGAAATTTACAAATAAAGTTAACAAAACACGGGATCTGCTGATGACAGGAGACTTCAAATCCGTTAGATTACAGTGTTATAAAGAACGATGTGCGAACATCGTTCAGGTTTGTATTGCAAGTTAGCCCTTTACTTTTCAAATTCCTACCTTTACTGCTAAACCAAACATCCCATGATAGCCAGCGGCCAACTTTTTGACAAGATCAACGAAAAAATAGCGATACTTCGGGTCGAGATCGCGCAAAGCGCTAAGCGCGGAGTGCTCAATATCCACAAGCAATGCGAGAACCTAATGAAGCACTTGCTGAACAAAACCTACGGTCTGCAACTGATCAACCTGAATGTTTCGGTCGCTAATTTCCCGGGACTTGATCTTGGTGATGAAAGAGCCCGCATCGCTTACCAGATCACTTCCGACAAAACAAGCGGCAAAGTCGACGATATGTTGGAAAAGGTCGTACGATACCGCCATTACACCAAATTTCCGGCTGTGCGCCTATTCATACTAGGCGGCAAGCAGGGCAGCTACGCGATCAATACCGTGACCGCGCCGCATTTTACCTTTGATGAAAAGACCGGCATCGAGGACTTTGACGACCTGTTGCGCGATATCCAAGACCTGCCTTTAGCAAAGCTTCTGGACGTTTACCAGTTGCTCGAAGATGAACTGCCTTATATGCTCCAGCAGTTGAAAGGCGAAGAGATTAAAGCTGACCTTAAGAACAAGCATTTGATCTCCACTCCCGACAGTATCCTGCAAGCACAGCTGCCATCTTTTACCCATTCCATCATCCGTATAGGCCTAATCGGCCATCGTTTTTCCGTGCCTACACTGATCCAAAAATTACACAAGTTCTACGACGGCTTCAAAAAGAACAATTTACACCTGTTCAACCCGGTTTACCAGCAGCCCTCCAACGCACAGCAGGTTGATTTTTACGAAAAGCTCTCATTGGGTAATGCCAACAACTGGTACAAGGAAGCCGCGATGCGCATTACCTCCACTCATATCACTGTAGAGTTCGCCACTTATTTCGGTGGAAGCCTTGAATTGACCACTCTGAATAAAGAGGTTTTAGCCATTCAAACCCTGCTCATTTTTTGTAAACAATTATACGCGGGTAAAATATTTCAGGTCGAATTGGATGTTGACCTACTCACCAACGGCAAGCTGTCTTATATGCGAAACAACTCTGTACTGGCCGTGAGCCCATATCAATTCACGCCTTATCTCGATCCGCGAACGCTGGCGTTTTCAAAAGTGGTAACGGATATCAGCGACGAGACCTTTAATGAGATTTTTAGTGAACTGGTTCACGGCTTCGTGATGGAAGGCCAGCCCGGCTATTTCTTAGACCCTTTCATCCACCTCGATGAAGCAGCGCAAAACAGCAACAATGAATTCTACCGTAACCAGTTTTCGCTGCCCTTAAAAGATATCGAAGACTAACATTGGCCTTTCGATATCCTTAACTGAACATAATCCAAATCAATTAGCAATTAAAAAAATTAAAATTTAAGCCAGACGAGTGGTCGAACTCCTTTTCTTTGTAAAGAAAAGGAGCAAAAGAAACCGGAACTTTAGGGACTTAAACACTTAACATAATAAAGGCAATTAATTTATAAAGCTGTTTAAAGCAAATTAAGAGATGGCTGTATAAATTTAAGCGTAGGTTGATTAACACTTCTTTTTAGTTCCTTGACGGTTTTTAGGCTGTTCCCAACATAATAATCTTTAAGTAGTTTAACAACGCGAGCGTGATTAAATTTAACTGTTTCAACATTCCAATCCTGAAAATTTATAAATACGTAATTAGTATTTGCTCTATTTTCTATAGAACCTGCATACTTCGTAATTTTATTCTTGTAAAGTAGATTGCTCAAAGAAGAATTTTTCTTTCTGTCTACTAATACTATGTTTCCTATTCTATGAAGCCAAAGTTTATGATCATCATCGGTAATAGGCCATTCTGTACCTTCTATTTTTTGTGGTATTAAATGTTCAACTGACGAAACAGTCTTATTAAAGTAGAGCTGTGTGTTAAAATTGCTCAATAATAAATCTAATTTCAATAGTAAATATCTAGTCTTATTTATTTTGGTTCCAGAAAAACTTCCCCATTTCTCATTATCAAATAATTCGTATAGCCGTGACATATCAAGAGCTGTTGAAGCCTTTTCGTCTTGATAATCATACTTTAGAATGTCACTTTCTAAAAAGTCATCAGCAACTTGTTTTTTGATTACACTTCCTTTTGTTAATTCATCCATTTTCCTCAAAATGATGAAAATTCTAGATTGTAGGCCTTTGTGTCCTAGTAACCAGGACGCAGAGCATAAATTATCTAGTTTAACTATAAACTCTACAATCTTATAATCACCAAAACATTCTCTGTAATGCATAAGAGGAGCTATGTAAGTACTGCCGAATGTACTAGTAAGTATATAGTTAAGATTCGAAAAAAATGCCCCAGTTTCATCTGAAAGAAAATTATTGCTAGTAATGATTTCAAAGTGCTTAATATATCTACCAACAAATTCAAATGTGTCACTACCCTTTTTAATGAGCTTTCTATCGTACATATAGTTAAAAGCTTTTGTGAGACTAAGATTGTCGTCGCTTCTATACTTCATTTTTATGAAAACCAAAGCCCAAAGAAATTCATCAAATGACTTATAGGGGGCATCAATACTACTTTCATATATTTCCCAAAGTTTAGCATATTCCTTTCTCTGCTTTTCGTCTTCGATTACACGTAAATTTTGCGCGCGAAGAATATCACTTACTTGTAATTGCAGCCCCCGGCTATTTAGAACCGTGAATAGATTATAAGCATCGTCCAAATTATCTGGTGTAGCTAAGTATAATGCCAAAACTTTAGACGATAGATAATAGTAAAATTCATTTAAATATTTTTGAACGGCTTCTTCACTAACCAATTCATCAAATTTTTTGAACCACCAATTTCTCAAAACTATTATAGCATTAGCCATATTTTTAATTGATGTAGTAGATTCCTTGCTTTCGGAAATCGTAACTATTGATTCTATTTTGGCAGAAGTACTTCCTAAGTCAATAATGAATTCATCTATAAATTTTTTATCATACCTAATTTGAAATTCTATCCTGCTACGTTTAGGAATGCCATCAAATTGATCTTCCTCTTGCAACATTCTCTCTTGAACTTTATCATGAAGTTGTTTACTGGTGGACAAATCTCTAATTACAGCTTGAAGCAGATATAAAGTTATAAATCGTTGTTGTCCATCTAATATATCTTGGCAAACATAATCTATGTCACCATCTTTGATTTTTTTTGTATTCCATATCATGCAGCCGAGAAAGTACTCTTTATTTCTATCGTGCTCCATGGCTGAAGTTATATCGTCCAATAAGGCTGTAATTTGGTCGTCGCCCCAAACATATGGGCGCTGGTATTCAGGAATATTATAAAAACAGTGGGAGGCGAAAATTTCCTTAATGTATTTCTTTCCAGTGTCTAAGGTATAATTTGACATAATTAATTGTGATAAGATAATTTTTGAAGTTATGAATTAACGCTACAATATTTAGCATTAAAAGATGCATTATACAACCAATCTATAGATTATTCACATAGTTATGATCGGACTACCTTTCTTTTCAAATAAAAGTAACAAAAGAAACACAGGGTTACGTAAAATTACAATTAGCCTATTGATTTATTGAAAAGGATTTTGGATGTACTTCGCTAAAAGAACAGAATAAGTAATGGATGAGAAATAATAATCCACAATACAAGATGTTTTCGTGTTATATAATCCCATATCAGGGCAGTAAAATTACAGTTAGAAGTGGGTTTATCTTGAGTATGTATCACTTCCGTCCAAAGTCTGCAGGATTTTCACCCCAGGCATTTGTTTCCCACTTCAAAATGGGAACATTGTAAGTGTTTTTATTGAGCCAGTCTTCTGCACGTCGTACTATGCCAATAATCTGAACATTGCCCTCGGTCTGGGAAATTTTGGTTGCAGCCTTTTTATTTTTGACCCACGTGATTGCAGTATTGCTATCCGAATATATAGCCTTAATCGAGTTATCTTTTGAGCATATTGTAAGTGCATGGACAATTGCAAGAAATTCAGCAATGTTATTAGTTCCTGCACTAAAAGGACCGCCATGAAAAAGCGGTGTTCTATTTGGATACAATACTCCTTGATACTCTGTTACATTCGTGGCAGTATTCCAGGAACCATCAACACAAATGGTATTTTCAAGCGGAGCGCCAACCAAATTTTTCAATTCTGATGAAACGATTGGATTAATTTGCTTTGTTCCTATGTAAGCCGCGCTATTGTTATTGAACGCATCCACGGCATCTTCTATCGAGCCAAAACTTTTATAAACGGCATTTTCAAATCCATTTATTTGAGCCTCGCATTCTTCCCATGAAGAATATACACCAGGAACTCGACCAACCCAAACTGTATAAAATTTCGAAATTTTACTTCTAGCCATTATTGCGCCGCTTCTAACGCTTTTTTATGATTAATTTTAAAACCTGAATTTTCAAGTCTATCAACTAATTTACCTACTGTTTCTTTGATGTGTTTCTGGTATGATAGATAAATGATTCCGTCTGTATCAGAAGGGCGTTCTAAACTACCTTTCACTAAAATTATGGTATTTGAACGGCCAAGCTTAGAGATAAGCATACCCATTTCTAAAATGACATTTTGACGAGCTCGGTCCTTAATAGCTTCTTCACCTTCTTTTTTTGAGTATCCTCTATCATCAGGAGTTAATAGTACTATTCCTACACTAGCCGATCCATTTAGACCTACTTGTTCTTCAAGTGCTTCTATGATAGTCATTCCTTGTCCACTTGATTTCGCCAAAATAAAAGGTTCAATTCCAAGCTTTCCTAGTATTAACTCTAATTGATCTCTGCTAGTTTCATCATGCCCATAGACCACAAACAAGCCTGGATTCTTTGCTTCAGCTTTCTCGGGTACGGCTTCGACTGCAATGGCGACTGCATCAAATTCTTTTATAACATCTTCAATTTTTCTTTTGCTGGGCCCCTTTCCTTGGCTTAGTAATGTCCCAGTATTTGGATACCAAAGAAGAACTGCGCCGTCTGAGGTTTGTAACTTTTCGATTCCATTGCCACTTGACCAACGTCCGTTAATTCCATGTTCAGTGAAGTGTAATTTCAATTTTGAAATATCTCCATAAAATTTTGCCATAATTCTTTTATAAGTAATGTTTTAGTAAAAAAACGATTTGGTTATATGCAGCTTCTCAAGACTGATGTAAAACCCATCGCTTACATATCAGTTTTGACCGTGAGAATTTCGAAAAATCCTATAAATTGGATGTTTAAAGTTAAGATTCGAATCTTAACTTTAAACATCGTTTTAATTTGGTAAAATCTTAATTTATGCTTTTAAATATTACTGCAATTTATCATCAATTCTTTAGATAAGTACCAATTTCTACATATAACTTAGCTTTCAATATCTTTTGCATCCTCGCAAATATTTTCTTTAGTTTCATTCTCTTCGATTTCAATATTTTCAATCGCTTTGACCAGACTAAAATCTAACAGCTCTTGGTAGACAGCTTTCATTTCCAAATTTAATTGAACAATGTATTCCGTACATAAGTGATAATATAAATCTTGAACATCATCTTCAAGTACAAATTCAAAAATTCCATTTTTCAGTTCTTTTAAAAGAATATTGAAAACCGTTTTAACATTGTTCGGATTGTCGTCTGTCAAAACAATTTTTAATGGTGAATCGACAATTTCTAACAATAATGATGTTTCTGCTTCACCACGACTAATAGTGGCTTTTTTAATTTCCATATATTTTACCCCTTTCTCCAAAGGCTTCTTTACCGCCTTCTAATGTTTTCATACTTATCTCCTTCCAATTAAGCTCAGGCAGCGAGTTATGTATACAGCGCAGTGAATTGGTAAAGGGATTACCTGTTAGAGTATAATAATGACCAAGTTCGTGAACTCTGTATACTGAATTATAGGGTAACGTTCGAACCGCAATATTTGCATCGTGAGTTGCTATAATAACTTTCTTTCCTAATAAAGCCTTCTCCTTTAATAATGGAACAATGACATCGTTTATATAATCATTTCCTAAGCTTTTTTCAGGTTCATCAATCAAATAAATATCTTTATCCTCAATAAGCTCTTTATGTAAAAGAATCATTGAAGATTCACCATTCGATGGGCTATAATGGTTGCCATCGAGCGTAAAATGGCGTTGTTTTAAAAGCAAGTCACTAATTGACACTATAGTTTCTATACTTTCGATAGCATTTAAATCCGCAATTTTACCAAATAACTCGGCGGCATGGATATGTTTACTAATTGAAATGATACAACCGACAAACTGCTTTTGAGGGGTTTTCTTTACATTTTTAACAGGCGAATAATGGCTATCGGTGAATGAGCCATTTTGTAAGATTAAATTCGTTTTACATACAAGTTCGCCTTTTGTCCCCAAGCTACCAGCATAGTCTTCAAGTGCCGCTATTGGTGTTTTTATACAATCCAAAATCCTCTTTGTGGTCATTTCAATCTTTACTCGGTTTAGCGAATATTGTGCAAAACCAGTCTTTACCGGCTTTGGAGGTTGACCAGTTTTTTTTGCTATTTCAGAAACGAATGTCTCTACTAAAGTATTAAGAAAGGTAATGCTTCTATTGTCTATGAACTTGTTTTCTGTTCCATTTCTTAACTCAATTATAATGCGATCTATTACGTTTAGTAATTCTTCAATGAGTGGGTTTTCAATATGATCCTCCAGTTCTTTATTTCCAACAACAAATGCATTTATTTTTTCAAATTTTTGCAATAAGTCAGAAACATCTCGAAGTCCACGTTGCGATTGTGTAGCATCTTCATACTGAATGTTTTTAATTTTAAGTTTTAAAGATATTTTGTTAGTTTCTTCATAAGCAAAATGCAAATAGTACTTACTTAAGCTAGTTACCTCCTCCTCCGAGACCTCTTTTAAAAACAGTATTTCCTCTTGGCATTCGTCAATGTCGAAATCGGCAGCCTGGCAAGTAAAATCGTTACCCCGAATGTCAAACACGTCATTTAAATGGCTATCGTTTGACTTGTAGACAGAAGTCTTGTAGCCTTTGCCATTAAAGTATTTAGACAAAGCCTCAAGTATCTCTGTTTTCCCTGTTCCTTTTGATCCAAATAGAATATTGATATCATTATATATATCCAAGTTGATAAGTTCCGCCGCTGAAAAAGGAGCAATCTGAATGTTTTCTTTCACTTTTTTATCCAAAAGAGTGTTGATAGTAGCCTCATCCTTTTCCAGTAGCAAACAAAACTGTTCAAAACTTTCAACTGGCAATCTCAATTCAGGTAAAGTTTTTGAAATCTTTATGTACTCATCCCAGTTTTGTATATCTGATCCATATATTGAATTATGTCCGTGGCTAATGTAAATGCCTGCAGATATAGCATTTGTGGCCTCTTTAAGGATCCTCTTTGGATTGGAAATTGCATCCATCAACATTTGTATTTCTTGATCTCCTAAATTTGGTTTTTTTACAAAATAATGAGCTATGTAAACACAATCAAGTTTATCAAAATGATCAACAGTCGCTTTAATTGTTGTTGTAAAGGTATCAGGTGATTTTGTTGATAATATTTTAGATGTTGCATCAGCAAATTGTGAATGATTTTTAGGATTACAAATTACTAATAGGTGGGCGCGCTTGCCATTTTCCAATATGTCTAGTTCAATGCCAGGCCAAACTTGACAACTATCGTCAACACCATCTCTGAAATCTTCAAATTGAGTTTTGTCGAAATGATTGTGATTTGTAATCGCCAAAATTTTAACATCAGTGCTTTTTATAATTTCAATAAATTTTTCAGTTTCAATATTTCGAGTGTCGGCATCACCGGCCTTTATTTTACGCGTATGCGTATGGATATCTATTTTCATTGTGAGGCCGAAAGATTTAATGCCGAATATTGACACGGGTTGTACATCAAATTTGCTAAAAAATGTTGATATTCAAACATCGCACGCTTAAATATAGCCTTTAGTAAAAAAGGTTAAACGTATCTTTGGACCTACACAATTTTATTGAGTATACAGTTAACGATGGAGAGAAAAACAATTCAATCAATTGAACCAAATATTGCAGATTTAGCTAACGGATGGCTTAAATCACACAAGTTAGATTACAAATTAGAACAAGAGTCTGTAAATTCTGAAATAGATAAAGCACTTTTTGACAACTTTACTAAAAATGGTGGAGCCGGTGCAAATCGTCCAGACGTAAAGCTCATTTTGCAAGATAAAAATTTAGATTATTTTCCAATTCTTATTGAATATAAGGGTTATAAGGAAAAACTCATAAAGCTTGACGGGGATGGACAGATCGAAAACAGAACTGCAAAGAATGAACCAAATTTTAAAAATATTAATTCTTTCGCTGTAAACGGCGCAGTTCATTACGCAAACGCTTTACTTCATCATACAAGTTACACCGATATTATTGCTATCGGAATGACTGGGCATAAAGATGAAACAGGAAAAATCCAATACAAAATTGGGGTGTATTATGTCTCCAAAAGCAATCTTGGTGCAGGACAAAAAGTTGGCGAGTTCTCGGATTTATCTTTTCTGGCACCTCAAAATTTTGATTGGTTTATAGGAAATGTAAAAACGTTACAATTATCCCAGCAAGAGATTGAAAAATTAAAGGAACAAAGGGAAAAAGAGATTGATCAAAGCTTGGTTAAGCTCAATAATGATATTTACCAAAACGAAAAAGGTTTAGGGGAAAATGACCGAGTATATCTCGTTGCAGCTTCCATCATTGCTACTCTAGGAATACCAGGAAAAGTTTCTCCACTCGAAAAATCGGATTTAAAATCATCTGTTGAAAATGGTAATAAAGACGGAGACATCGTTGTAAGAAAAATAAAAGCATTTCTTGACGAAAAAGACATACCTATAGAAAAGAAAAACTTAATATTAAGAACTTTAGAAAACACACTTACAACAGAAAATATTAATAAAGTTGAAAATGGCGAAAGTCAACTAAAAAGAGTTTTCAGTAAAATCGTAGATGATCTAGGAATATATTATAAAATTGGTTTGACAACCGATTTTACAGGTAAATTATTTAATGAAATGTATGGTTGGCTTGGGTTTTCTCAAGACAAACTAAACGATGTTGTACTCACTCCTTCATACGTAGCAACACTTTTAGTTAAGCTAGCAAGAGTAAATAAGGATTCTTATGTATGGGATTTCGCAACAGGTTCGGCAGGCTTATTGGTTGCTGCGATGAATGAAATGCTTGTGGATGCGAAGAACAATATCACATCGCCCCAAGAGTTAACACAAAAAGAGTTAAAAATTAAATCCGAGCAATTACTCGGCTTAGAGTTGCTCTCAAGTGTTTATATGTTAGCAATTCTCAATATGATTTTAATGGGTGATGGTAGTTCAAACATTTTAAATATTGATTCTATAAAAGATTTTGATGGGAAATATGGATTTGGTAAAACTGATAGCAATTTCCCCGCTGATGCCTTTATTTTAAATCCTCCATATTCTGCATTCGGCAATGGCATGAATTTCGTTGAAAAGGCTCTTGGAATGATGAACAAAGGTTACGCCGCTATCATTATTCAAAATTCGGCAGGGTCTGGAAGAGCAAAAGAATATTGCAAAAGGATTTTGGAAAAACACACTTTATTGGCTAGTATCAAAATGCCTGTAGACATTTTTATCGGTAAATCTAGCGTTCAAACAAATATTTACGTTTTTAAAGTAAATGAAAAACATCACAAAGATGAGGTAGTGAAATTTATAGATTTTTCGATTGATGGATATACAAGAACAAATCGTAAAAAAGCGAGTAATAATTTAAAGGATACAAATCATGCCAAGCAACGGTACGCAGAATTAGTGGATTTGGTAAGATTTGGCAGTACAAAACTTAACGTTTTTACACAAAAAGAATATTACGAAGGTGCTATTGATCCACATAATGGCGCAGATTGGAATCAAACGGCACCTACAGATGCTAAACCAACATTGCAAGACTTTAAAAAAACAGTAAGCGACTATTTAACTTGGGAAGTCTCGAACATTTTAAAAGAACAACTCCGAAATCACGAAAACTTGGGAAAGTAAATACCCCACTCGACAAAAATTTAAAAAATGTTGAGTGGGGTGAGTTTAATATTATAGATGTATTCGACGTAAAAAACACAGGAAATATCTTATCTAGAGATATTATCGAAAATAGTGGTCAAACGCCTTATTTGTGTGCAAGCGCCGAAAATAATGCAGTAAGTTCTTTCATTAGTTACGATGAAAAATATTTAGATAAAGGGAATTGTATTTTCATTGGTGGAAAAACGTTTGTTGTCACATATCAAGAAAATGATTTTTATTCTAATGATAGTCATAATCTGGTTTTGTATTTAAAAGATATTTCAAAACGAACCAAGGTTTATCAATTATTTTTAGCTGCTTGTATTAATAAAAGTTTAAGTCCCAAATACTCTTGGGGTGATAGTATAAGTCGCAGTAAAATCCAAAAAGACAGGGTTTCACTACCCATTAAAAATGGAAAAATAGATTTTAAATTTATTAAAAGCTTAATTGCAGAGATAGAAAGAGAGCTATCCGCTGAACTTGATGCATATTTATCTATTACGGAACTTAATAGCTTTATATTAACAGACAATGAACAAAACTCCATAAATAATTTTGATAACTTGAAATGGCAAACATTTAAGCTCGAAAAATTATTTGGCAAATCTACACGCGGAAAACGCCTTAAAAGCTCAGACAGGATTTCCGGTAGTTTACCTTTTGTTACAGCAGGTGAGACCGAAGAAGGTGTTTCCGCTTTTATTGGAAACGATGTTAATGTGTTCCCAGAAAACACTACTACCATCGACATGTTTGGATCAGCAAAATACCGTAATTATAAATATGGCGGAGATGACCATATTGCAGTTGTACCCACAGAAAAGTTACCAAAATTTGCATCAATTTTCGTAACATCCGCAATTCACAAAGCTTCCTACAACGGACAATTTAATTACGGTAAAAACTTTTATGCAAAAGACGCAGATGTACTAGAAATTTCATTACCTGCGAAAGGACAAGAACCCGATTTTCTAATTATGGAAGTAATTATATCCTGTCTCTTATACACATC